>CAZSVR010000064.1:742-14448 GCA_964610295.1 uncultured Anaerolineaceae bacterium | reverse complement strand
TCGTGCTCGCGGCACGAACGGTGGGTGCAAGTACCAGGGGTGCAGGTGAGCAATCCCCGACCCATTCAAGGAGATTGCTTCGGGCGGAAGAACATCGCCCTCGCAACGACGTGTAATGTTTATTCCCAAAATACATGCGGCGTATTGTCCATTTGCAAATCTTCCAGCGTTGACTTGCGCAAGGTCTCAAAACGCGGTCTCATTTCGTTCATAGAGTCACCGCCGAGTTTTTCGATGAGTGCATCGGCCAGCACGAAGGCAACCATCGCTTCCAGGATCGGCACGGCGCGCGGCACGGGACAGAAATCCGAGCGTTCGTATTTTGTCGGGGCTTCCTGGCCGCTGGCGAGGTCAACAGTTTGTTGCGGCGTGAGAGTCGTGGCGATCGGCTTCATCGCCGCGCGAATCACGATAGGCTGGCCGTTGGAGACCCCGCCTTCGGTGCCACCTGCCCGATTCGTTGAGCGTTGAATGTCTGAATGTTCCAACGTGATTGGGTCATGGGCTTGTGTTCCTGGCAAGCGTGCATTTGCAAACGCATCCCCCACTTCAACTCCTTTTATGGCTTGGACGCTCATCACTGCCATGCCGAGTTTGGCCTCAAGGCGTTTATCCCATTGCATAAAACTGCCCAGCCCAACGGGCATATTCAAGGCAACAATTTCCAATACGCCACCCAGTGTATTCTTGTCATGAATTGTTTTCTCAATTTCATCTCTCATTCTCGCGGCAGAAGATTCGACCGGACAGCGCACATCGGATTCTTCCGCACGGACGAAACGTTCTTCGTAGGTCATGTCACTGAAGTCTGTGTCAGTCTTACCGATCGATGAGACATATCCACCAACAATGATTCCAAATTGAGCAAGGAAGTGTTTGCAGACTGCGCCCGCCGCAACGCGCATGGTTGTCTCGCGGGCGGAGGCCCGCTCCAGTGCGGGACGCAGGTCACGATACCCGTATTTGATCGCACCCGTTAGGTCCGCGTGGCCCGGACGCGGCGCGCTCATGGGCTCAATGGCTTTGCCCTTCCATCTGACATGGTCATCGTTTTGTACAAGCAGGGCGATGGGCGCGCCGGTGGTTTCGCCCGCCATGACCCCGCCGAGAATTTGCACAATATCTTTCTCGATCTTCATGCGTCCGCCCGAGCCATATCCCTTTTGGCGGCGCGCAAGTTCAAGGTCAATGATGGAGGCGGTGACCGGAAGTCCAGCGGGCAACCCGTCGAGGATGGCCGTCAATGAGGGACCATGCGACTCTCCTGCGGTTAAAAAGCGTAATGTCATAATTCCTCCACAGCGGAAAACATAATTTCACGAGGAGCATTCTGCCCCGTCCAAAGTGTAAATGCAAGTGCGGCTTGCTCAATGAGCATGCCCAAACCCGTAGTCGCAGGCAGTCCATAAGAGCGCGCGTCTTTCACAAATTTCGTCTCGCGTGGATTGTAGATCAAATCGTAAATTGCGGCATGAGGCGGAAAGGCCAGGTCTTCAGGCCACGGGGATTGATCTTTACTTGGGAACATGCCGACGGGAGTGGTGTTGACCATCAGTTGCACGCTGGCAAGTTGGAAAGTTTGAATGTTGTATTCGATAACTTTAATTTTTTCAAAGGATTTGGCCAATTCACCTGCCTGTTCAGGGCGACGCGCAGCGAGGGTGACATCCCATCCATCATTGAGCAATGCATATACCACTGCCCTCGCAGAACCGCCTGCCCCTAAGACCAATGCCGATTTCAGATTTCCGATTCCCAATTCCCGATTCCCAATGAACCGATTCAAATCAGACAAAAACCCTGAAGCATCAGTATTATCGCCGATGAGTCGATTATTACGGAGGTAAATTGTATTGACTGCACCAATGGACTGTGCCGTAGAGCTCAGTTCATCAAGAAGGCGAATAACATTTTGTTTGTGTGGAATGGTGACATTCAAGCCACGGATTTCTTTTGCACGGACACGCGCAAGTAAATCCTTCAAGCCTTGCATATCATCGGGGTGAATGGGAAACAGGGAATAGCCACCTTGTACTCCACATGCTTTTAACGCGGCGGTGTGGAGTTTGGGCGAGAGACTGTATCCCAGCGGATAACCGATCAGGCCAAGATGAATCATCGCAAAGATTCCAACACCTCAAAGAAATCAGGAAAGGTCTTTGAAACACAAGATGGATTTTCAATCGCCACCCCGGGAACACGCAGCCCAATTAACGAAAACGCCATGGCCATGCGATGGTCATTGTAAGTTTGAACAGTCGCAGGAACAAAATTCTCGCATGGATAAATGGTCAGACCGTCTTCGTGTTCCTCCACCTGCACGCCAAGGCGGGCCAATTCTGTGCAGGTCGCGTGGACCCGGTCTGTCTCTTTGACGCGGGCGGAGGCGATGCCACGAATTCGAGTCGGCGAGGAGGCAAACGGGGCGATCGCCGCAAGGGTTTGGGCGGTATCGGGAATGTCACGCATATCCACATCGACACCTCTTAAGGTTTGGTTCGGGTCTACCCTAACGGGCGCACGTCCTGACCCGAACCCTTTTACCTCGATATAGCCCTCCTGCTCTTTTATTTCACAACCCATTTGTTTCAACACATCCAGAAAAGCCATATCGCCTTGTTTTGATGGGCGGGAGATATTTTCCACCCGGACTGTCCCGCCGCAAATTGCAGGGGCGGCGAAGAAGTAGGAGGCAGCCGATGCATCCGATTCAATGGCATATGATTTCTTCGACCGATATCGACCTTTATTTACAACAAATCTTTCATATCCATAGCGCTCGATCTCGACGCCGAATTCGCGCATCACGGCAAGGGTCATATCCATATATGGTTTTGAGTTAAGCTCAGTGGAAAGTGCAAGCTCTACAGAATTTTGCGCGTACGGCGCCACTATTAAGAGTGCAGAGAGGAACTGGCTGGAAATATCACCGGCCACACTGGCATGGCCGCCTGGAAGGCCAGATTCCATGATTTTGATCGGCGGACAGATTTGACCATCGACCATGGAGGATGGACGATGGTCTGTCGTCAACGGTCTATCGTCAGTCCGTGAGACAGGCGTAATTTCGCATCCTAATTGAGTGAGTGCATCTACCAAGTCGCCAATTGGACGTGCGCGCATGCGCGGATCGCCATCGAGAATATATTCCCCAGTTCCAAGTGTTAGAAAAGCACTTAAGAAACGCGCGGCTGTGCCTGCATTGCCAATGAACAATTCGGCCTTTCGAGCAGGGATAACTCCGCCCAAACCAGTGATGGCCATTTCAAAGTTGGCTTCATCAAGTTGAATGTCAAAACCCAGTGTTTGCAGCGCTTTGGCAAAATAGCGCGAGTCGTCAGCCAAGAGTGCATTCGTAATTCGCGTGGTGCCTTTCGCCAAGGCGGCGATGAGCAAAGCGCGATTGGTCAATGACTTTGAGCCAGGCACGCGCACAGTTGCGTTCAACGGATGATCGATCGGTCTAATTTCAAGAGAAGGAATATTAATATTCATTGGGTGAATTCTTGATATTTGCCTTGTGCTTCATTCAGGAGTAAATCGAGTTTTGAGAAATCATTTGAAGCTAATGCGGACTCTATCTCAACCAGCTTCTCTTGCAAACCATGTAACACATTTAAAACATTTTCCTGATTCGATCGCAATACACCCAGCATCATGGAAGAGGAAGTCCCCGCCAGCCTGCTGGTGGATTTGAAACCAGGGCCGATGAACGATTCAACGTCTTGTGAAGTGGAAAGTACAAGCGCGGAGGATAGTAAAAATGGCAATTGACTCGTAGATGCAAGGATGCGGTCATGTTCACTTGCGTCGAGGTAAGTTGACCTGGCGCCGATGGCTTCGATGATCTGTTCAGCGGCGGAACGCGCACGTGAGGTGGTACGTTCAATTGGGGTCAGCAAAAATGGCGCTGCGTAGTAGAGAGTCCGTTCGGCGTTGGCGAGCGAGAGCTTTTCTTTTCCGCAGATCGGATGCCCGCCAATCGGATCAAATCGTTCGGGCAGGCGCGACATGGCTTCGACGATCAATCGCTTTGTTGAACCGAGGTCCATCACGATACATGGGTTAGGCGTGAAGGATGGCAGTTGTTCAAGCAAAGTGAATATCGCGGGGACAGGCGCAGCCAGGATCACGAGGTCCGCATCGGGTAGAAATTTGCCTGGGTCGCTCCCAGCGTAGTCAACAATTTTTTGCGAGAGAGCAAGCTCAAGCGTCGGGGGGTGCGGGTCGATCCCATACAGCGCGGCGCACTTGCTCTTCAATCCCAAAGCGAGCGAGCCGCCCATCAATCCCAATCCGACGACCGCGACTTTGGACTGCGTGAGATTAAAGTCAGGCTTGTTCATGTGTGACCGGCGCGAGGCGACGTCCAACCGCTTCTGCCACCGCTTGAATCTGCTTCAGCATGGACGCGAATGATTCGGGTGTCAGTGACTGCCTGCCATCGGAAACCGCGCTGGCCGGATCATTATGAACTTCAGCGATCAGGCCAGCTGCGCCTGCCGCGATCGCGGCGACCACATTATTTATCTGCTCTTTGTGTGCACCTGGGCGCATGATGATCATCATGATGTTCTTTTCTCCAATTTTATTTTTTGTGGGGGCAGGGCTTGTCCGTGCCCAAGGGCGACCATATACCCCTTCATACCCCTTCGGGGCATTTAAGGTCGCCCCTACGAATTGATTATTTATGCCCAACCTTGCTTGGGCGACGTATATTCGCCTTGAACCGTCGCCAGCCTTCTGCCCATGATCTGTGCAATCTGACCGATCTGTTTGACCATGGCGGCAAATTTTTCCGGCTTGAGCGATTGTTTGCCGTCCGAGACTGCATGCGCAGGATCTGGATGGACTTCGACGATGAGACCATCCGCGCCTGCGGCAATGGCGGCGCGCGCGACCGCGGCGACATAGTCTGCGTGACCCGTGGAGTGACTTGGATCCAGAATGACGGGCAGGTGAGTTAAGTTTTTCAAAACAGGAATGGCATTGATATCTGTTGTATTGCGTGTGGCAGTTTCAAATGTCCGAATACCGCGTTCACACAATATGACCTGTTGATTTCCCCCGGCGAGAATATATTCTGCAGACATAAGCAGTTCTTCAATGGTGGCAGAGAGTCCGCGTTTGAGCAAAACGCTGGTACGGGCCTCGCCGATCACGCGCAGCAGATTGAAGTTCTGCATGTTACGAGCGCCGACCTGCAACACATCCACATACTTCACCATCACGTCCAGCTGGACTTGCGACATGATCTCAGCCACGATGGGCAGTCCCGTTTGCGCGCGGGCTTCGGCGAGATACTCGAGGCCTTCTTCACCGAGTCCCTGAAACGAATAAGGTGACGTACGCGGCTTGAATACTCCACCGCGCAATGCGGACGCTCCCGCCTCTTTCACAGCGATCGCGGTTTCAATGATCTGTGAGCGGCTTTCCACCGAACATGGCCCTGCGATCACGACGATCTCGTCACTGCCAACTGCGAACCCATTCAACGGAAGGACGGAATTCTCAGGATGAAATTGCCGCGAGGCAAGTTTGTACGGCTGGGTGATGCGCTGGACTGTCTCAACCCCGTCCAACCCTTCGAAGAGGTCGGTCGGAATGCCATGCGTCTCGCCGATCGCGCCGATGATAGTCGCTTCGACTCCCTGTGAGAGTTGGACGTTCAACCCTGCAGACTTTACTTTCTGTATAACTGCTTCCACTTGCTGCGGAGTGGCGTTGGCTTTCATTATGATCATCATGGTGATTTCTCCTAAACCTAAAATGGAATAATTTCTTTTTATTGTGCAGCGACCAGGTCGGGTCTTAGTTTCACAGCCTGATGCAAATAAACATGTGTAATTTCAGATTGCGGCGTTTCTGTATTCCAATGGACAAGTACGCGGATCACTCGTGGCAAACCTCCGGGGACGGGAATCTCGCGTGCGCACATCATCGGAACGAGTCCCCAGCCCATTTGACGCGCGGCCTGCGCGGGGAAGGTGGAGGCGAGTTCGTCGGTGACGGTGAAGAGCGCGCTTCCGACGTCTTCAGGCTTCATTCCAGAGTTTGCATCCAGTATGGCCTCGAGCAGTTCGCGCGTGGCCTGCAAGATGAGGTCGGGTTGGTCGTCGGCAACAGTAGTCGCACCACGGATTCCACGAATTTGCATAAGTGCCTCCTTGAAGTAATAAAAAAAAGAGCGAGACCGTCTGGTCTCGCTCTTTACGTGAACAGAATTTTTCTGTCTACTTAAGCGCCACCAACGGCAACCCATTTGCGGAGGCCGTAAAAGTAGTACGCAAAGTAAAAGCGGATAGAAGATAACATGTTGGTCGCTATTCTATGCTTCTGATGCGAATGCGTCAAGGGGCAATTTCCGCAATGCATTACGGCCCTCATCAAGGGGGATCAGGCTGAATTTTTAAAGGTCAATTCATAATGTTCAACGACCCGGAACGGATCATAAAAATGATGCCGAGGTTTCTTCCAATCTTGATATTGCTCGAAGCCGCGAAAACCCCCGCTACGCGCCTCCAAGGTTTGCCAGTGAACCAGCAGGATCTATCGGTTTTGTTTTTCAAGGCAATGCTGCAACTCGTGAGAAAAATATCCCGTCATACTGAAAATTTTGTTCGATGCCTTAACAAACGCGGCTTCAAACGCTTGTTCCTGGCCCGCAATCAGATCAAGGATGGCGACCTCCAGGATCATTGACCTTTTCCTTCTCTCACTGCGGACTGAAAACTTTTTGCAAATTCACATGCAGACTCCACTGGAGATTTGCTCTCCCCTATCGTGCGGACACACGCCGAGCCGACAATGACCCCGTCTGCCAGCGCGCCGACTTCCTTTGCCTGTTCCGGCGTGCCAATGCCAAACCCTACGCACACAGGGACAGACGTATGCACGCGCACGCGCGCGATCAAATCGCCGAGTCCATCTGCCACGGATTGACGCGCGCCCGTCACTCCGGTGACACTGACCAGATAGATGAATCCTTTTGCATTTCGCGCAATCCTTTCCATGCGTTCGTCGGGTGATGTCGGCGCGAGCATTTGAATCAAAGGCAGGTGCGATTCGCCGATCGCTTCTGCAAAATCATCTGATTCTTCGGGTGGCAGATCAGGGACAATGAATCCATCCGCGCCTGCTGTGACCGCGTCATGGACAAATTTCTCCAGTCCATATGCCAGCATGGGGTTGTAATAACCCATCAAGATCAATGGAATGACCACGCCGCGCCTGCGTAATTCTGCGACGGCTTGCAATGACTTTTTGACGGTGATGCCTTTTTCCAATGCGATCTGTGTCGCTTTTTGGATAACCGGTCCATCCGCGAGCGGATCTGAAAACGACAGCCCGACCTCGATCAGGTCCGCGCCGTTTTTCGCCAGCGCTTCGATGACATTAATGGACGTATCCAGATCAGGATAGCCCAGCGGAAAATAAGGCATGAAGATCGGTTTTTTTTTGAAGGCGGTATCAATTCGGTTCATAATTCCTCGTTAGCAGAGAGTAGAGATTAGAGACCAGGGATTAGTTTTCCTGCTCAAGAACTGTTCTCTTCTTTCTATTCTCTATTCATCTTGTTGATCACCGTATTCAAATCTTTATCACCACGCCCAGATAAATTAACTAGAATCACCTGGTCTTTCCTCATCTTCGGTGCGCGCTTGATGACCTCCGCCACCGCGTGCGACGACTCCAGCGCAGGGATGATCCCCTCGGTTTTGCACAACCGCGAGAACGCCTCCAACGCTTCCTCATCCGTTGCAGATGTGTAAAAGGCGCGCTCCATATCACGTAGCATGGCGTGCTCTGGGCCAACGGCTGCATAATCCAATCCTGCTGAGATGGAATGCGTATCAGCGATCTGTCCATCTTCATCCTGCAGCACAAACGTACGCGTGCCATGCATGACTCCCACACGTCCCTTTGACGGATCACCGAAGCGTGCCGCGTGTTTGCCCGAAGCGATCCCGCTTCCACCGGCTTCCACACCAATTAATTCAATATGTTCATCGCCCAGAAATCCACTGAAGACTCCGATCGCGTTCGAGCCGCCCCCCACACAGGCGATGACGGTATCAGGCAGGCGTCCCACATCCATCAACATTTGTTCGCGCGCCTCATGCCCGATCACCGACTGAAACTCGCGCACGATGGTCGGATATGGATGCGGCCCCAAAGCAGAACCCAGTAAATAATGCGTGTCGCGCACATTTGTCACCCAATCGCGGATGGCCTCATTGATCGCGTCCTTCAACGTCTGTGTGCCCGACGTCACAGGCCGCACCTCCGCGCCGAGCAGTTTCATGCGAAACACATTCGGCTCCTGCCGGGCAATATCCACCACGCCCATATACACTACACATTCGAGTCCGAGCAACGCAGCCACCGTCGCTGACGCCACACCATGTTGCCCCGCGCCCGTCTCTGCCACGATCCGTTCTTTGCCCATACGTTTCACCAGCAGCGCCTGCCCCAAGGCGTTATTGATCTTATGCGCGCCCGTGTGCGCCAGGTCTTCGCGCTTCAAATAGATCTGCGCGCCACCCAATTGTTCAGAAAGTCGCCGCGCATAAGTCAACGGCGTCGGCCTCCCCACAAACGACGCCATCAACCCGTCGAATTCGCGTAAAAATTGCGGGTCCTTCCTTGCTGAAACAAAAGCTTCTTCCAACTCGATCAATGCCGGCATCAACGTCTCAGGGACGAATTGTCCGCCATATGGGCCAAATTTTGGAGGTAATAAAGTTGTCATAATTTCTCCGGGAATCGATATTCGTTATTCGATATTCGAGATGGATGGCTTTGTCTACGCCGCTTCCGAATCTCGACTATCCAGTATCGCTCTTACAAAAGCCTTCATCTTGCCCGGATCTTTCTCACCCGGGCTTGCTTCCACGCCAGAGGCCACGTCCACGCCCCAGGGTCGGACTCTCCGCACGGCATCCGCGACATTCTCCGGAGTGAGGCCACCCGCCAGCAATAACGGATAACGCTTCGCCAGCTCAGCCGCAGCGAACCAATCCGCAGTGATGCCTGTACCACCATAGGAACCTTTGACTGCTGCATCTACCAATAAAGCAGGAGGCTCGCTTCTTGCAAAGCCATTTACATTAGCCGGAATTCCACGAAATGCTTTGAATGCTTTTCCAGCAAGCGCATCCAACAATTCCGGCGTTTCATCTCCGTGCAATTGTGCAAGGCTGAGGCCGCAAGTCTCAATCGTCGCGCGGATTTCTGCAACCGAAGCGTTGACAAACACACCAACAAATTTGATCTGTCCGTATTTCCTCAATACGGACATCATATCCCGACACATGCCAGCCTCAACATAACGAACGCTTTTGGGATAGAAATTAAACCCCAACATATCCGCACCAGCATCAATCGCTCTGAGGGCGTCGTTCAATGTTTTGATTCCACAGATTTTGATTTTCGTCATAGGGTTTCAACGCTTGAACGTTTGAACGTTCAAACCTGCTAACTCACGCACCTTCGCGGGAATATCATCCGCAGTCACCAAAGCCTCTCCAACGAGGATCGCATCTACATTCGCTTTAGCCAATCGTTCCACATCACGTACATTGAAAATCCCGCTTTCGGCGACAACGGTTGCATCACCAGGAATCATCGGGCGCAGGCGCTCGGTGGTTTCAAGCGAGACTTCAAACGTGGCAAGATTGCGATTATTGATCCCGATCAAGCGGACATCTTTCAGCTTCAAGGCGCGTTCAGTTTCAGTTTCATCGTGGACCTCGACCAGCGCAGTCAATCCCAAGCTCAAAGCACAGTCATGGAGCGCGGCGAACTGCGAATCATCGGTCAGCGCGGCGGCGATCAACAGGATGGCATCTGCACCGTTGGCTCTTGCTTCGTAGAGTTGAACTTCGTCAATGATGAAATCTTTTCTGAGTAAAGGTAATCCTGATCTACGTTTGAAGCGTAATTCACTCAGCGTTTCGAGTTTGCCCATAAAGAATTTTTCATCGGTCAATACACTGATCGCAGACGCGCCGTTTTCTGCGTAGATGTCTGCAACCTGGAAGAGGTCGAGGTGCGGGGCAAGGATCCCTTTGGAGGGAGAGGCGCGCTTGAGTTCGGCGATCAGGCTCGGGCTTCGTCCGATGCGGCGGCGCTCCCTCACCCCTGTCCCCTCTCCCAAAGGGCGAGGGGCAATGGCAGCAAGAAAATCTCTCGGCGTTGGACTCTGCTCCGCTGCGCGGCGTAACAACCCGGCGTTGAGCGCCGCGATTTCCGTCTTTTTGTGGGCAATGATCTCAGCGAGGATAGTCATCAACGGACTCTTTCACGGATTCACGGGAGAAACGGATTTTGAAAATTGAACCAGTGCGTCGAGTTTGGCGAGGGCCTTGCCACTGTCCAGCGCGGCGCGGGCTTCATCCAATGCAGATTTGAAGTCGCCCGTTTCAGCAGCCAGTGCACCGGCCGCATTTAACAATATTGCATCACGACGCGCTCCGTTAACTGCCGAAGGCGTACCGCTGAGCAGATCGCGCAGCATCGTTGCGGATTCATCGGGTGTGCCACCGCGCAGCTCTTCCACTGTTGCGCGCGCAAGACCCAGTTCGGATGGGTCAAGATCGTACGTGCGCACCACGCCATCTCTGAGATGACTGACACGATTGACCCCCGTGCCATTTAATTCATCCAGACCGTTTGCGCCGTAAATGACCAAAGCGGCACGTGAGCCAAGATCTTTGAGCACATTCGCAAGCGGTTCGGTCAGCGCGGGATCAAACACACCCGTGAGTTGGATGTGTGCGCCCGCAGGATTGGTAAGCGGACCCAGGATGTTGAAGATCGTGCGTTGGCCGATCTCCTTGCGCGGGCCAACCGCGTGCTTCATGGCAGGATGAAATTTCGGCGCGAACATGAAACCGATGCCAACTTCTTCGATGGCTTGTGCAACCTGTTCAGGCGTGAGGTCGAGATTGACCCCGAGCGCCGAGAGTACATCCGCACTGCCACATTGTGAGGAGGCGGCGCGGTTGCCATGCTTGGCAACTTTGCGTCCTGTGCCCGCAAGGACGAAGGCCGCGGCAGTGGAAATGTTAAACGTGTGTGCGCCGTCGCCACCTGTGCCGACAATGTCATAGACAGGCTGGTCGCTTTTCGCCAGTTGGACCTTGACCGCATTTGCGCGCATCGCTCGCACTGAGCCTGTGATCTCGGCGATGGTCTCGCCCTTCATGCGGAGCGCGACGAGGTATGCACCGATCTGCGCGGGTGTTGCCTGACCTGTCATGATGATGTTCATGGCATCTTCGGCCTCAACAGAGCTGAGGTCGGTGCGGTTGATGGTCTTGGCGATAAAGGGTTTTAGCATGGAAAGTTCTGCTCCTACGGTTGGAATAAGCTGAATTCCTAGAAAATTTTTGAGCAACTGCTTGCCGTGTTCGGTCAGAATGGACTCGGGGTGGAATTGCACTCCATACGTTGGATGTTGACGATGCTTGAGCGCCATGATCTCGCCTTCATCGGTCGTGGCCACGACCTCCAGTTCAGCTGGGACAGGTTCATAGACCACCAGCGAGTGATAACGCATGCCTTCGAACGGGGAGGGAATATCTTTAAAGATTCCCTGTCCATTGTGATTCACAGGGGAAGTTTTTCCGTGCATGAGACGCGCGGCGCGTTCCACTCTGCCGCCATAAATGGCGCAGAGACATTGATGTCCGAGGCAGACTCCGAGCACGGGAATCTTTCCGGTGAAATGTTTGACCGCGTCGGCAGAGATACCGTCATCTTTAAGCGGTTCGCCGGGGCCCGGGGAAATCACGAGATGGTCGGGCTTGAGCGCAATCAATTCATCCAGTGAAACCTGGTCGTTGCGGAAGACGCGAATATCCGCGCCGAGTTCGCCCAGATACTGGACAAGGTTGTAGGTGAAAGAGTCGTAGTTATCGATGAGAATGAGCATAAGTTCTCCGTTTCATATGTCGTTGCGAGGAGAGTGCTCTTCGCGACGAAGCAATCTCCGATTAAGTGAAGAATACCGCTTGTTGAGATTCTCCCGTTTATCTGGAGATTGCTCACCTGCAGTGCAACAAACGCACGAAGTCCCTCGCGCACGCCGCAAAGCGGCAGTCCCGAGCGCAGCGAGTGGGCCTAGCGAAGCGGAATGGCAGTGCGGCGCAGGTGTCGGGCTGGGTTTCGATATGGGCGAGAAAAGTATTGCCCTACTCAACCACCAGCCCTCGCAATGACATGTTAGTTATCATATTCTCCAAACAAATCCACTTCGTCCGCGAACAGGTCGAGCGAATACGATAAACCCGTGTGCGAGCGCACGATTTCCATGGTCGCTTTGGCTTCGGTTTGCATGCGGCGGATCCCACTGGCAAGCACATCCTGTGGAATCGTGGGATGCGCCAGAAAATAGGCGCGGCGTTCCCGAAATGGTTCAAGAAATGCATTGATCGCTTTGGCAAGTTTGTCCTTGACTTCCACATCGCCCACTTTGCCGGCGCGATAGCGTTCCTTGAGGTCGTCCACCTCAGCATAGGAGGGATTGAACACATCGTGATAGATAAATACCGGGTTGCCTTCAACCGTTCCCGGGTCGGTCGCGCGCAATCGCTTGGGGTCGGTGTACATCCCCTGTACTTTTTCTTCAACGGTTTTTACGTCGTCTGATAAATAGATCGCATTCCCCAGCGCCTTGCTCATTTTATTTTGCCCGTCCGTCCCAACCAGCATCGGCACATCGCCAAGGATCGGTTCCGGCTCAGGGAACACTTCCCCGTACAGATTGTTGAAGCGACGTGCCATTTCGCGCGCAAGTTCAACATGTGATTGATTGTCCTTGCCCACGGGAACGGCCTGTGCGCGCGGCAACAGGATGTCCACGGCTTGCAGGACGGGATATCCCAATAAACCAAACGGCATGGAATCGATGTTTGCATCACGCGCCATGTCTTTGAGCGTGGGCATACGTTCAAGTCGCGGCACGCTGACAAGCATTTCAAACAGCAAATTCAGCTGGTAGGTTTCCGGTATCGCCGATTGCACGAAGATCGTGCTGACCTGAGGGTCGATCCCCACAGCGAGATAGTCCAGAACGATTTCGCGAATGTAAAGCGGGATCTCTTTGATGTACTGCGGCTCGGGTCGGGTGGTCAACGTGTGCAGGTCGGCAATAATGAAGAAGGATTCGTATTGATTTTGAAGGCGCACACGATTACGAAGAGACCCAACATAATGGCCAAGATGCAAGCGGCCCGTGGGGCGGTCACCTGTGAGCAGGCGGGGTCTGGGTTGAGATGTCATGGTTGTTTCCTTTAGTTCCTTATCCGCAGATTTCGCGGATTGCACAGATTTTGCCTGGGGATATGACTACAGACCATCGACCACTGACGACGAAAGACGTGGTCGGTGGTCAGTCGTTTGTCGTCGTTATGAATTTTCTTCCGCAGAATCGATCGCACGGAGCATGGCACTGGCTTTGTTGACTGTTTCTTTGTACTCATTGGCCGGATCAGAATCCGCGACGATGCCCGCGCCCGCCTGCACGCTGACACTATCCCCGCGGCCAACCATCGTGCGGATGGCGAGGCAGGTGTCCATGGCACCGTCGAAGCCAAAGTAGCCGATCATGCCTGCGTACGCGCCGCGCGGATCAGATTCCAGATCCGCGATAATTTCCATCGCGCGGATCTTCGGCGCGCCGCTGACCGTCCCGGCGGGGA
>CAZSVR010000064.1:0-732 GCA_964610295.1 uncultured Anaerolineaceae bacterium | reverse complement strand
CGCGCGCACCAGGTCGAAAGCGGTCAGTTCAGCGCGCAGAGTCCCTTCAACGTGTGAGACGATGTGCATGACATGCGAGTATTTTTCAATCGTGAAGAAATCTGAAACTTTGATCGTGCCATATTCACACACGCGTCCCAGGTCGTTGCGTCCCAGGTCAACCAACATGACATGCTCGGCGCGTTCTTTCGGGTCGGCGAGCAGGTCTTTGGCGAGATCGGCGTCAGCGACAGAATCTATTCCTCGAGGGCGCGTCCCCGCGATCGGTCGGAGTGAGGCGGTGCGTCCCTCCAAACGGACAAACATCTCAGGCGATGATCCAACGATATAAAGTGGTTCATCGTCCACGAGTCCGAAATCAAAAAAGAACATGTACGGCGAAGGGTTGAGGCGGCGCACGGCGCGATAGACATCGAACGGCTCAACATCCGTTTCGCGGGTGAAGCGTTGCGAAAGGACCACTTGAAAAATGTCGCCTGCGGCAATGTGTTCCTTGGCTTGCTCGACCATTGACTCAAATCTTTCCTGTGTCATGTTCGAACGAATTTCAGACGGTTTGATACTTGTTTTACTTGCGGCGGGCAACGGCTGATGAATACGCTGCGTGATCTGATCCAGTTTTCGATTCGCGGATTCGACATCGCCATCCAAAACATTTGCGATCAGGAAGATACTGCGGCGCGCATGATCGAACGCGACGATGGTATCGGCCAGCATATAAATTCCATCGGG
>CAZSVR010000063.1:0-15033 GCA_964610295.1 uncultured Anaerolineaceae bacterium | reverse complement strand
TGGTCTTTGTATTTAAGGTCTGCACGCTGCGCGGCAAGTCCTGCCCCCGCTACTACCAAAGGCCATGTGAGAACATGGTCTTTGTATTTAAGGTCTGCACGCTGCGCGGCAAGTCCTGCCCCCGCTACTAGGGTGTGCATGCAAAATCTTTCTTGAGTGTCTTTCTCCCGAAGGACATCGGGACGATGTGAGGAGCGAAGCGACGAAGAATCTCGGATTTTGCCTGAAATCAACCCAAGAACGAGACTCTTCGCTGCGCTCACCGTTCGTGCCGCGATCAGCGGCGGCACGCCGGCCGTCTCGCCCCGGCGGACGCCGGGTCTCCCGGCCCGAACGGGGTGCGAGACGGCAGAGCGACACAATATTAATTTGCATACAGCCCGTAATAAAAGGACCACAAGAAATTGTGGTCCTTTTCGTTTTTCATAATTAACTGCGAATGTCATTTTTCTACCACGCACAATCCGGGGCTGTGTTGAGACCGGCCTGCTTTCCCACGCGCTTGTACATGGTCACTTTCGTAAAGGGTTCCCCCAAAATCCCGTCATGAATGGCCCATGAGCGTCTGCGGATGCCATCCGCAGCTTCAGGTTTTCGGAATGCAGTTGAGCCATCCAGTTGTACGTTGAGATCACCACCCCCTTGAAAGCCCGCATGGATGCTGTCCATTAATCGCTTGCCCATTTGATAGGCAAATCCATAGCGTTCGAAGATGACCGCGTTATGATAATACAAAGGCTCAATGAAATACGTGTCATGTCCCAGTGCGGTCGCGAACTGCTCAAAAGTTTCAATCGCCCGACTTAACATCCGCAGTCCGCGTCTGATCTGGCCTGGCGCCAGGCCAGCCTCAAGCGCGTTCTCTTCTGCCTCAATATTTCTCTGCAAGCTGCCGAATTTAGTAGGTGTGCCATCCGGCATCTTATCCACATCGAAACGCGGGGACTCGGGATCGTTCAGGATATAAAGCAAAATGTGGATCTGCCCGTTCATTGTATCTGTAAGATGCGCGTAAAAGATGGGGTCGGGAAAATCGGGTTGGTGGTACAGACTCATTTCCACGTCGCTGGAGCCTGAGGAAAAGCGAAATCGCAGGAGCTTAAGTCCGGATGCTGATGTGAGAGGCGGCAGGTTGAATTTTTTCAACAATTCCGCGGGAATGTAGTGTGCATACATGGCACGCTTTTCTGATTCTGGAAGCAGGTTGATCCCGCCGATCGTGGATGGAGGCATGGGTTTACCTTACTCTCGTCGCTCGTTCGTTGTTGCGCGCTTCGTCGCGTTTGGCGATGGTGGCGCGTTTGTCGTAGGCCTTCTTGCCCTTCGCAAGCGCGATCTCGATCTTGGCACGCCCATTTTTTAGATAGACCCGCGTCGGAACGACGGTCATGCCTTTTATGCGGATGTTATTCCACAGTTCGCGGATCTGTTTTTTATGCAGAAGCAACCGCCGTTTTCGTTTCGGTTCATGGTTGAAGTAGCGACCGGCCTGTTGATAGGGGGCAATATGGGCCTCGATCAGCCAGGCTGCCTCTCCATTGGGTATGTCCACGTAGGCTTCCTGAATGCTGATCTGGCCGGCGCGGATGGATTTGATCTCGGACCCCTGCAATACAATGCCGGCTTCGAATTTTTCCATGAGGAAATATTCAAAGCTTGCTTTGCGATTCGTGGCGATGACTTTAACAGATTCGGTCATGGATTCATTTTAGCACAATAGATTATTCTTACCTTGTTGTGTCCGCAGTTCAATTGCAGACACAACAAGCTGAAACGAAGTTATCCCCACTTGAGAACGGCCAGACCGGCCAGGAAACGAAAGAATGCAAAGACCATGAGTGCGCTGGCAAACCCGATCTGGTCCGCAAGATATGGCCCGGCGAGCGAACCGAAAAGGATCGAAATATTCAGGATAATGTTATACCATGCGAGATGCGTTGGTCGGTCATTGGCTGGGATCCTTTCCAGCAGATAATTCGCATAAGAGCCACTACTGATGGAGAAAATGAATCCGCCGATAAAGCAGGTGAAATAGAAATGCCATGCCGCATGGCTGAGCGCGATGGCGAGTGGATAGAACGCCATGCCGGCCACACCGATCCCTGTGGAGGTCTTGTGCCCGAAACGATGAGCCATCCTTCTGAGTTGAGTGGAACCAATTAGCACGGTGAAGTAAAAGAGTGCGAGGCCAATGCCGATCTGCTCATCTGACAAGTGGATCTCGCGTACATAATAGATGGAGAAAAGCGGTGCGGCGAGATATTGAGTGAGATGGTAACCTAAAAGGACAAGCAGGACGTTCTTGAAGGGTGTGGACCAAATGTCGAGGCGCAGGTGGGTAGCAATGCTTCGGGGCGACTCCGCCTCTTTGACCGGAACAGGTTCAGGCGGCGGCTGAGTCGCTGGTGGGTCTGTCCGCAGAGTCCGTATGTGAAAGATGTGATAACTGCTCATCCCCGCGCCGACCGCTCCGATCAGAAAAATGATCTGATAGCCCAGTGGAAAGGTGACGTTCTTGAGGATGTAACCGCTGACGAGTGAAGTTAACATGAATGAAATGGCAAAGGTGACATTGCGAAAACCCGCCACATGGGCGCGATATTCGCTGGGAACGGCTTCAGCAAACAGTGCGTTGAAACCCACACCGAGCGGTGTGAGTGGAATGGCCATCAGGAAGGTGAGGATGATCAGAGCCCAGATCTGTCCCTGCTCGTTGAATAACCAGGGAAGCGGAACCCATAAGACGTAACCAAGGCGGAAAAATATCGATGACCAGAATACAGCGCGCCCGATATGACGTTTTTCGATCCAACGCCCGGCGGGGATGGCAAGCAGCAGACTGACCACGCCGGTCATCGCGCCCAGCAGACCAATCTGCACGCCGCTTGCTCCCAGTCGTGCGGCATAAACGCTCAGGAAGTTAATGGCAGAGCCGCTGAGCACGCCGAACCATGCGATATCAAGGTAGAGGTGGCGGAAGTTGGGGCGATATTTTTGTGGAATGTCTGACTGGCTAAAAAATCTTGCAAACATAAACACCATTATAACAACTCGTGAAAAACCTAGCCTATTCTAGAGTTTTCTTGTATGCTTGTCAGATCCACTAATGAAGACGGGCCCTTAGGCTGCGACAATGATGAAACGCGAAGATTGGCTGTTTAATTAAAGAGATTGATTTGACCGCACTTCCACAACCCATCCAGCTATCAATTCACTGGTTTCGGCCTTGTAGACAGCCTCGGCGCAATTGGTTTGATCTACTTCTCGATTAGCGAAGGGCGCGAGTCCTTTGAGAAAGCCGCCGCTCTGGAAGATAATTGAAACGATGAAGAATATAAGGATACAGGCTGATATCATCTTGTGTAATGGAGGCGGCTCATGAATTGTTGTCAGTGCCAGGGAATAGAGCAATTATTCAGCGAGAACTACGTGGCTAAAGAGCTGGCACGATATCGTGCCCATGGGCCGAACAAAACAACCCGGATCTTGATAAACGCACTCAAGGCAGAGAATATTCAGGGATCAACTCTCCTTGATATTGGCGGAGGCGTCGGAGCCATTCAACATGAAATGTTGAGCGCAGGTGCACGGAGTGCCACAGCTGTTGAAGCATCCGCCGCCTATCTGACCGCAGCCAGGGAAGAGACTGAGCACCGCGGATATGCCGAGCGCGTGAGCTATCAGCATGGCAACTTTGTTGATCTGGCGGAGCAAATCCCGTCCGCCGATATCGTCACGCTTGACCGCGTCATCTGTTGTTATCACGATATGGAGAAATTGGTGGGTCTGTCGGTGGCCCTGGCGCGTAAGCTTTATGCTTTGGTATATCCCCGCGATGTCTGGTGGATGAAAATCGGGCTGGCTATTCAGAATCTTTTCTTTCAATTGCAACGTAGTCCCTTTCGCACTTACTTGCATCCCACGGAATCCGTAGAGGCCCTTGTAAACAGCGGTGGTTTCAAACGCCGTTTCTATCAACAGACTTTGGTATGGCAGGTTGAAATATACGCACGTTAGCCTCATCTCCTGCCAGGAAGGAAATATCATGGAAATCAAAACACATTGGGAGCATATCTACGAATCAAAGGCCCCAACCCAGGTTAGTTGGTATCAACTCCACCCGTCTCTGTCATTGCAACACATCCAAAACACGGGCATCAGCAAGATTGGACATATTATTGATGTGGGCGGCGGCGCATCCACGCTGGTAGATCATCTGCTTGATGATGGTTTTCAACGGGTCACGGTTCTGGATATTTCAGCCGCAGCACTTGTAGTAGCACAATACAGACTCGGCCAGCGCGCCGGACATTACACAGACAACCTAGCCTCATCATGAGTATGACGTCTGGCATGATCGGGCGGTATTCCACTTTTTGACGGAACCGCAAGACCGCCAACGGTACGTCAACGCCGTAAGGGAAGCGGTTAAACCCGGTGGACATGTCATTGTAGCCACTTTTGCCAACGACGGGCCTGAGCATTGCAGTGGGTTGGAAGTGGCGCGCTACGACCCGGAAAGTTTGCACAACGAATTCGGCGCAGACTTCGAATTATTGGCGAGCGCCCGCGAAGAACATCAAACGCCTTTTGGGACAGAGCAAAAGTTCATTTACTGTTATTGTCGCAAGCATTAAGTAAAATAATCGTATAACGCATTTAAGGTAAGAGCAGAGATGGTAATATGATTCGAAAACTGATCGAGCAGGCGGTTTCATCAATAGCCCGAATTGGTTCGGACCCAAGTGACGATGATGATATCCGGCTACAAAAATCGTTGCTGGTGGTGTGCGCGATTCCCTTCATATTCGCGGGAGTTATGTGGAGTCTGATGTATATCCTCTTCAACGAACCGTTGGCAGGGGCGATTCCATTCTCGTATAGCATCGTCTCACTGCTCAGCACTATCCACTTTGGGTGGACGCGCCAGTATCACTTTTTCCGCTTCAGCCAGCTGACGCTGATTTTGCTGCTTCCCTTATTGCTGATGGTGGCGCTGGGCGGATTCGTCAACGGCAGCGCGGTCGTTTTGTGGTCGCTGATCTGTCCCCTGGGCGCGATGCTCTTCGATGAACCCCGTCATGCTCCTCGCTGGTTTCTGGCTTTTATCAGTCTCGTTGCTCTCAGCGGTTATTTACAACCCTATGTGCGCTTTGCCAACAATCTGTCGTCCGTGTTGGTAATTTTCTTCTTTGCCATGAACCTCATTGGGGTTGGCTCTCTCGTTTTCTTGATGGTTTCTTATTTCGTCGGCCAGAAGAATGCGTTTCAAGAGAAATCTGAGGCGTTGTGATTGAATATCCTGCCTAAAGAGATTGCTGCGATTCTAAAAAACGAAAGCCGCACAATTGCCGATCATTACAACGAGGCCAGTGTCTTATTTGCAGACATGGTGGGCTTTACTCAGCTTTCTGCAGAGCTGCCTCCTGTGGAAATGGTCGAACTACTCAACGAGGTCTTCTCTTTTTTCGGCTCACTGTTGGATAAATACGATCTGGAAAAGATTCGAACCATTGGCGATAGCTACATGGTTGCCTCCGGGGTGCCGCGCGGCCGTCCCGATCATGCTCAAACTCTGGCGCGGATGGCGCTGGAGCTGCGCGATACCATTTCCACGAATACGTTTCGCAATGGCCAGCGCCTGAGTTTTCGAATCGGCATCAACTCAGGTTCGATGATCGCGGGCGTGATCGGTCGTCGCAAATTTGTATACGACGTCTGGGGCGATGCGGTCAACGTTGCCAGCCGAATGGAGTCGCATGGTCTGGGCGGCGCTGTTCAAATTACGCGGGCTACCTATGAATTAATCAAGGATGAATTTCTGTGTGAGCCGCGCGGCACTGTGAATGTGAAAGGCAAAGGGGAAATGGAAGTATGGTTGGTGATTTCAGCGAAGCAGAACCATCAGAAGGCAGTGAATGCCCTTCTATAAAGACTATATCTATCCCTATCTGGTGGATATTCTAGGTGATCCGCCGCCTATCCAAAAAATTCGCCAACAGATCATCCCTCAGGCTCAGGGGAAAGTTCTTGAGGTCGGTGTAGGTTCCGGAACAAATTTTGTTCATTACGATTCCACAAGAGTGAGCAAGCTTTATGCACTTGAACCCAACCCAGGAATGATCCGGCTTGCAGAAAGACGACGGCGCAAAACAAAGCTGAACATCGAATTTCTTGACCTGCCAGGGGAGCGCATCCCTTTGGAAGATGGCAGCGTTGATACGGTTGTTAGCACTTTTACGTTGTGCACGATTCCTGGCATCGTGGATGCTATTCGAGGGCTTGCACGCGTCTTGAAACCAAACGGCAAACTCATCTTCTTTGAGCTTGGGCTCTCGCCCGACCCTGCGGTACAACGCTGGCAAAAGCAATTGGAGCCAGTGCATCACTGGTTATTCCACGGCCTGTACCTGACACGGGATATTCCATCTCTAATCGTGCAAAGCGGCTTTCAGATTGAGCAGATGGAGACAGGATATTTAGCCCAATTTCCGAAGTCCTCATCATACTGTTGGTGGGGCACTGCGATTCGGCCATCGCAACCGCAGAGTCCATCTTTTTCTCCTTCTCCATCGGAGTGGACTCAAAGAAATTCTCGCTGACCGATTCCGTTGGCGCCAGCGCGCTCGCGAATAGACGGATCACTTCTGCCAGCGAGATTTGTTATTTTATGATTGCCCAATGCCCAATCTAAAAGAACACTTCCTGTTAGATCTTAATATCCATTTTCTCAATCACGGCTCGCTTGGTGCAACGCCCAAACCTGTCTTTTCCGAATATCAACGCTGGCAACGCCAGCTTGAAAACCAACCTGTTGAGTTTTTGGGCAGGCGCATGACCAACCTGCTGGCCGAGTCGCGCACCGCGCTCGGTAAATATCTGGGCACACATGCCGATAACCTGGTTTATACACAAAACGTTACGATCTCGTTGAATATCATTGCGCGGTCGCTTGAATTGGGCGCGGGCGACGAGGTCTTGGCAAGCGATCATGAATAGGGCGCAATGGACAGGATCTGGAAGTTTTTATCGCGCGAACGCGGGTTCACCTATATCAACCAACCTGTCAAATTGACTTCAAATGAAGATTTCATTGCGTCCTTCTGGCAGGCAGTTTCGCCGCACACCCGCGTGATCTTCCTGAGTCACATCACTTCACCAACCGCGCTCATCTTTCCGGTGCCAGAGATCGTCCGCCGCGCAAGAGCAGCGGGCATCCTCACGATCATCGACGGCGCACATGTGGCCGGTCAATTGCCGCTCGACCTCGATTCACTGGGTGCGGATTTTTACGGCGGAAATCTACATAAATGGTTGTGCGCGCCCAAAGGCGCGGGCTTTTTGTACGCGCGTCCCGAAATCCAAACTCTGCTCAAACCTTTGGTGGTTTCGTGGGGGTACGAATCGATAACCCCCAGCGGATCCACGTTCATCGACCAGCAGGAATGGTGGGGAACGCGCGATGTCGCCTCGTTTTTATCGGTTCCCGCGGCGATTGAATTTCAGGCAACAAATAATTGGAATAAGGTCAGGATCGCCTGCCATGAGCTGGCGCGGGAGGCGCAAGCTCGAATTTGCGAACTGACCGGGCTTGCTCCACTTCATTCGCGATCTGATCACTGGTTCCATCAAATGGCGGCCGCGCCGCTGCCAGCGGATTCCGACATCGATGCGCTCAAAGCGCGTTTGTACGACGAATATCGCGTTGAGATCCCATTGACAGCCTGGAAAGACAGGAAACTCATCCGCGTCTCGATACAAGGATACAACACGAATGAGGACGTGGATGTTTTGTTGGATGCCCTGTCTGCATTGCTTGACCGCTAAAGCGTAGCCCATTCGTTAATTTGCTTTGTTCAATTTTGTGTTAGATTTATAGCGGAGGCTTGAATGCCGCTTAATACAAAACAGTTCACGATCTTGATCTTTCTGGCTTTACTCCTTACAACCTGCGGCAGTTCTGCTGAGCCAACACAGGCTGTTAATGTGATCCTGACAGAAAGTGTCGGGACCATGGTAGCTTCCTTCTTTGGTACACAGACGGCATTGTATACGCCGCCTTCGCCCACATCCACAATAACCCAAACCCCATATCCAACCCCCACGCTGTTTCCCACGCCGACCTCGCTGCCCACCTCCACGCAGGCCTATATTGTTTATTTCTCGCCAACGCCGGGAACAGTCTCGCCTCTCGCTCCTGTTGGAGATGGCACATTCATCACAGCGACGATCAATCCATTGGTGCAGGGCGCGGGCTGTAATAATTTAGCTTTCGTCCGTGATGTGAACGTACCGGATGGAACCGTCTTTAAGCCCGCTGAAGATTTTGTAAAGACATGGAAAGTTGAAAACAGCGGCTTGTGTAAATGGTTGCCGCAATACAGCCTGGTCTTGCTCAGTGGTACGGATATGGACGCAGGGAATACCAAGATCCAAAAGACGGTTGAAGTGGGTTCCTGGTCTGAGCTTTCTGTAAATATTACTGCCCCACACAAGGAAGGAACGTACACAAGTTATTGGCGTCTCGCAGATGCAAATGGTGTTCCGTTTGGCGCAACACTTGCTGTTGTAATTGAAGTTGTGAAATAAAGATTAGATCCCTTATGTCTACGAAAAATAGTTACTGGCTTTTACCGTGTCTGGTGATCCTGGTACTTTCCCTCCTTGGATCGCCTAAAAAAGTATCGGCACAGCCACAGCCACAAGGAGGGATCACCTCCGCAACTCAATTGATCGACGCGGTCAATGGCCTGCGCCTTGCCTATGGCTTGCCTGCTCTGGCCGTTCATGCCATTTTGATGGAGACCGCGCAGGGACAGGCCGACTACATGGCCGCTACCGGGCAGATCACACATACCCGGCCTGGTGGGATCACTTACACACAACAGTTGCTCCTGTTGGGCTTTCCGCTGGCGGGCGATCTCTCGCTGGGTGGCTTTCGCGCTGAAAATATCCTGATGCAATCAGACCCAATAATCTGGACCGGAGTCCCGTCCGCCTGGCAGGATCCAGATCACATGAACACCATGCTCTCCCAGAACTTCACATATATTGGGGCCGGAGTGTCGCAGGGTAACGAGGGATATTATTACGCAGTGGATTGTGCCGCGGTGACCGGCTCAGGCCAGATGCAAGGTGATTCATCCGCAATTCTGACAACCGTACCGGGCACGGGGGTCGCCGGTGGAGATTCAATCAGCCAGTATATGGTTCCGGTTGTAAAAAGTACTGCGCGTTCTGATGGAGATGTCTTTCATAAGGTGCAATACGGTCAGACGCTTTGGAGCATCGCCATTGAATATAAGACCACGATCAAGACCATTCAGGCATTAAATCAATTGGGGGATGATCTCATCATTTATCAGGGGCAGGAACTCCTGGTACAAAAAGGAGCAACACAGCCGCCCGCGTCGCCTACGTATGTTCCGACCGGTGAACTTACTCCTGTCGCGACGAGCCTTCCCACAAGCTCACCGACTTTTGCCATGCCGACCATTGCATTCCCTCAAACTGCAACTCTTGAAGGAACGCAGAACGAAACAAATGGATTTGGTTCGAACCCACCTTCGTCAAGATTATTGGTAGTGGTATTGATCATTGCAGCATTTATTGGTGCTGGCATGGCGGTTTGGTTAATACGAGACCCGCAAAGCTGAATGTGCTGAAAGGTATGATACCTTCCGTTTGTGCCGTCTAACGTGCGGTATGAAAGAAGGGCTGAACTCTCATGGAAATTGCACTTGCATTGGGTGGCGGAGGCGCAAAAGGAAACTCTCACATCGGCGTGCTCCGCAGGCTTGAAAAAGAGGGATATAAGATCCGCGCGGTCGCGGGAACGAGCTTCGGTGGTCTGGTTGCTCTGATCTATTCATGTGGCTATTCACCGGACGAGATCGAAAAGATATTCACAGCTGTGGACCAGAAACGCTTGTATGGTCGCGACGCAGAGGACGGTCCCTCTTTGCTTGGGCTTTCAGGTGTTCGTAAATGGCTGGTCGAGGTGCTCGGCGAAAAGACATTCGACGATCTGAAAATACCCTGCGCTGTGACGTCTGTGGATGTGAAGACCGGCCGCGAAGTTGTTCTAACAGAGGGGCGGTTGAAAGATGCCATTCTCGCCACCATCGCAATTCCGGGTATCTTTCCGCCATATCATTTGAATGGCTGGGAGTTGGTGGATGGCGGCGTGTTGAACCCCGTGCCGGTTTCGGTCGCGCGAATGCTCGCGCCTGGCCTGCCTGTGGTTGCGGTTGTCTTGAATGATCCGCTCGATAAACCCGTTCCCACATACACGATCCCGGTTCCGTCAATTTTGCCAAGGTCGATTGTCGAGCGTATCTCCCGCATGAACTTCGCCCAGACCTTTGATATTTTCATGCGGGCTGTGGATCTCAGCAGCCGTTCTGTTGCTCACTATCGTCTTCAGGTGGATGCGCCCGAAGTGATCGTCCGTCCGAAAGTCCACCATATTGAACTACTTGATAAAGTGGATGTACATGAAGTTGCGCAGCTTGGCGAAGATGCGCTGGAAAAGGTCCTGCCCGATCTGGCGCGCGCGACCTCGTGGATGAACCGTATCGGCAAAAAAATATTTGGAGTGAAACGGTGACCCGCGACCTTCGCAAATATACGCAGGATACAAATGTGCGTCTGATCAGTGGCGGGCTGATTTTGCTTTTTGTGGTTGGCCTGGGTTTGATCTGGTGGGTCTATGGTTTTGGCGCGGCTGTTTTCGGTTTTATGTGCATGCTTGGTGCGCTCGTTCCCATTGGCTTGATCCTGCTCTTATTAAATTTATCGGATTGGATCTTGAAACGTGCTGGCCGAGATTAACACTGAATTGATCACATTCAAAGATTGGAGTGTGCGCGTGCGTGCCTCCCAGTCCGCTGCGCCGCGCTTGCTTGTGCTCATGCACGGCTGGACTGGCGATGAAAATTCAATGTGGGTGTTCACGCGCGGACTCCCGGCTGATTATTGGATGATCGCGCCGCGCGCACCACATGCCACTGAACCAGGCGGATTCTCCTGGCGCCCGGTTCAACCCGAGGCGCTTCGACACGGCTTCGCCAGTCAGGACAGCTCTTTTGGCCGGCCCAGCTTCGAGATGCTTAAACCCGCGGCAGAGGGCTTGATTCATTTCATTGACGAGTATTCAGCTTCGGTTAAGTTGGAAGCGAAACAATTCGACCTGATCGGGTTTAGTCAGGGCGCGGCCATGGTCAATGTACTGGGAATGCTCCATCCCCGCAGAGTCCGCAAGATGGGTGTGCTGGCCGGGTTTGTGCCTTCCGGCCTGGAAGACATTATTGAACAAAAACCACTCGCAGGAAAAAATATTTTTGTCGCACATGGCACGCAAGACCAGATGGTTCCAATGGAGCGTGCACGTGTTTCAGTCAAATTGTTGGAAAAAGCAGGCGCGCAAGTGACATATTGCGAAGATGAAGTAGGTCACAAATTGAGCGCCAATTGTCTGCGCGCATTGGAAACTTATCTTTCCTCTCCCTAAGGTAGCACCTACAGAGTGCCGCACGCATGTCTTACATGCGTATCTAAACTGGAAGTTTGAATTTTAGTCTGCAAATTAATCCAAAAGTTTAGTAATCAATGAGACTAGCGGTAAAGGTGTGCTTACCCTTCACCCTTCGGGTACTTCGCGGGCACGATCTCGCGAAGGGCAGGGTGGGGCTGAAGATTAATGCCCTCTCACCGGGCTGTTGACGGTGATTTTATTTGCGGGTATGCTTCTTACGCGATGCCGCACAAATTTATGCAGGAGCGGCAAAATTATTTACTCGAAGGTGATCCATGAATAAAACGGTTTCTCGTCGTGATTTTATGAAAGTTGCCGGGGTTGGGTTGGGCGCACTGGCGTTCAAACCATTTAACCTTGAGTCTTTTTATATCCCAAAACGATTGCCGCAATTCCCAAATAGTGAAATTATCGGTCGTATGCTTGGCATGACCGAAGTAAGAAATCGCCCATCCAACGACCCTCTGCAGGCCACATCTGTTGGAGCACTGTATGATGATAATCTTATCGAGTGGGGACGTGAGGTAATAGGCAGTGCAGTTGGTTTAACCAACCAGAAATTTCTTGAAATCCCACAAGGATATGTTTGGGCCTCGCGCGTGCAGCCCACACGTAATTTGCCGAATACTCCAGTAACAGAAATGCCCGCCGGTCAGCCGGGAGTTTGGGTGGAGGTGACTGTTCCTTACGTTGATCTTTCGTTGGAGGGCGCGCCCGTTTCTCCATGGATACAAAGCCTGATCCAATACAACTTTCCGCCGCGCTTGTATTATGGCCAGGTAGTGTGGATCGATCAGGCACGCCAGAATAACGGGTTTGTCGAATATCGTTGGAACGAAAACCCGGGCCATGGCTATGGCTTTGGCGACATCTTCTGGGCGGACGGCGCGGGTTTGAAAATCTTAACCGAAGAAGAGACTTCTCCGATCAGCCCGAATGTTGATCCCAATGAAAAACGGATCGTCACCGATTTGACCTATCAGACCTTATCCTGCTTGGAAGGAAATACTGAAGTATATTTCTGTCGAATTTCCAGCGGCGCGATATTTGATGCGTATGGTGCGCCGACAGAAAAATATGAGACTCCTACTGGTGAACTGAACACACACTGGAAGATCATCTCACTAAATATGAGCGGCGGTGGCTCAGCGGCCGGTTACTCAACTCCGGCCGTTCCATGGGATACGCTTATTTCCGGTGAAGGGATCGCCATTCATGGTGCGTTCTGGCATAATGATTTTGGCGAACGACGTTCGCATGGCTGTATCAATGTCAAACCGGAGGATGCCAAGTGGATCTTCCGATGGACGACGCCATATATCTCTCTGGCGCAAGGTGAACAACGGCTGACCTGGCCTGAGCATGGCACTGTTGTAACCGTGGCAAAAAAAACCATATAAGTATTTGATTTCAACTCAAAGAGGTCGTTGATGAATATAACGCAAGTAACTGTCGGTCTTGCATTTCTTGCAGGCCTGGCTTCATTTCTTTCACCGTGTGTGTTCTCGCTGGTGCCCGCCTATGTGGGATATTTAGGCGGTCGCGCCGCGGGTGAGGCAAATGAATCCAATCGCTGGATCACATTCAGTCACGGCCTGGCGTTCGTGTTGGGATTCAGTACGGTATTCATCCTGCTGGGAATCGCCTTGGCGTTTGCCGGTGGATTGCTTCACGACTTCCGCACAGTGCTGACCAAGGTCGGGGGTCTTGTGGTGATCATATTCGGTCTGCAGATGATCGGTGTTCTCCACATTCCTTTCCTCGCATATGACACGCGTGTAAACGCGGCGCCAGATCGAAAATGGGGATATTTCTCATCCGCATTGATGGGTGTGTTCTTCTCAGCTGGCTGGTCGCCTTGTGTCGGACCCGTGCTCGGCGCAATTCTGACCCTGGCCATTAATGGCGGTTCCGTTTCCCTGGGCACCAAGCTTCTGACCGCCTATTCAACCGGCCTCGCCATCCCCTTCCTTGTGGCGGCCCTCGGCATTGGCTGGGTCACGACCATTTTGCAAAAATACAGCAAGGTCATGCGTTCTGTAGAGATCGCCATGGGGTTTCTTCTCGTGTTGGTGGGTATTCTGTTATTCGCGGGGACATTTGAAATCATTGCCCAACGGACGCAATTCTTCTGGGTTGATTTCGGGCTATAATTCAAATGTAAAAATCATGGAACAAGTGGACGGCAGGAAAACCCTGCCGTCTCATTAATATAGACAGGATAGGTCATGCTCAATGTAACCCTTTTCACCCGAAAAAATTGCCCGCCATGTGACGAAGTAAAAACGGAATTACAGATCTTACAGGAGAAATTCCCCCATCGCCTGGCAGAGGTGGATGTTGAATCAGACTCGGTGCTCCTGGCAAAATATGGAACGCAGGTCCCGGTTGTGGAAGTGGGGCCTTATGTGCTCAAAGCACCCATCACGTCACAGTCTTTGCAAATGACCCTTGGCGCGGCATTTGACCGTAGAAACCAGCTCGAACAGGTTGGCGATCAAAAATATCAGGCGCGCGTCGCGAAAGGAGTATCCCTCAACATGGCTGACCGCATCTCTTTCTGGATCTCGAGAAGATATTTGCTTCTGTTGAATTTGTTCATCTTCCTTTATGTCGGTCTGCCTTTCCTGGCGCCGACTCTGATCAAGCTTGGAGCGGAACTTCCCGCACAGGCGATCTACAGAATTTATAAACCTTTATGTCACCAGTTCGCGTTCCGCTCCTTCTTTTTGTTCGGCGAGCAGGCGTACTATCCGCTGGCCGAGGCGGGTTTGAGCGGCGTGAAGACCTTTGAGGAAGTCAGTGGAATCTCCAATCTCGCTGACCCTTACAGCTTCACGCGATTTGAGGCGCGTAATTATACCGGTAATGAGACCGTGGGCTACAAGCTCGCGCTGTGTGAACGCGACATTTCCATTTACCTGGCCATTCTATTGTTCGGAATCACATTCGCTCTGACGGGTCGCCGGATCAAATCGCTGCACTGGGTGTTGTGGCTGCTGATCGGGATCGCGCCGATCGGCCTCGATGGTTTTTCGCAACTCTTCAGCCAGTTCAATTGGGCGTGGCTTGCCTCCGTCCTTCCATATCGCGAAAGCACGCCCTTGCTGCGCGAACTCACCGGGGCTTTGTTCGGCCTGTGCAGCGCATGGTTCGCCTACCCTAATATCGAAGAATCCATGAACGAAACCCGCCAATATTACATCAAAAAATTCGCGGTCAATCAGGCCTCAAAATAATGACGTTTCACGAACAAAACGGAATTCGTTTTTTCAGTTTCGATGGTTTCTCCGATGCCATCGTACAGGCGGTCTTCACACGGCGCGGGGGCGTGAGTGCCGCGCCCTGGGATTCGCTTAATGTCGGGGGCTCGGTTGGAGATGACCCGGCGCGTGTGGCGGAAAATCGCATCCGTGCGTTTCAGATCATGAGACGCGACCCCGCTTCCATTCATGATGTTTGGCTGGTACACGGCACGAACGTTGTCTACGCTGAGT
>CAZSVR010000062.1:6486-15738 GCA_964610295.1 uncultured Anaerolineaceae bacterium | reverse complement strand
CAAGCGAGGCCGCCACCGTCATACCCAGGATGGGGCCGGTCACTTCGACCAGGGCAGGTTCTGTCAACAGACCGGTCACCAAGTTACAGGACAGCGATAGGATCGCCGTCCAGCTCAGGAAATAGGCAAATTTATTCACAGCACACCTCGATGATCTAGAACAATCTCAGCGTACGATCAAAAGGCGATTTGAGATCCCCCGCCCGCGACCCTGTTCTATTTTCATTGTACAACGAATTCACGATCATCGCGCTCTTTCCAGGTTTGAACTTTCAGCGCAATATTTCCCGATCAGCCTGATCGGCTTCCTCAAATATTTGCTTAACTTCCTCCTTCATTTCAGCCGTCGTACTCGGGGACATGGAAATGAATTTCACCAGATCACGCGCCTGTCGCAGGAGATCTTTTACCTGCGCAATATACGAAAAATCCCTGTTGCCCATTTCGGCGGGCACAGGATACTGGCGCGCTTTTTGGATCAATGCCCGCGCACGAAGGATGCGCTCAGCAGCGGGGATCAGCTTTGCCATGAGGACTCCTTTGATTAATCAACTCTCATAATTCTACCCGAATGATTCTTAACTCACCTTACGCAGTGTCATGCTGAGCCCTTCGATAAACTCAGGGTAAACTCCGCGAAGAATCTCTGCTTTGAGGGGTGGAGACCCTTCGCTTCGTTCACATCGTCCCGACACTTGCGCCGCACTGCGTTTGTTGCAGTGCAGGTGTGTCCTTCGGGAGGGAATCACGGTTAGGTGCGTAAGGTCAGTTAATTACTGAACTTTTGGATTAATTTGCAGGCTGAAATTCAAACTTCCAGTTTACCGCTTCTTGCATAAATACGTGAACCTTGAATGATCAAAATACAGGTGATTATAGTAATTTGGTTCACAACTTTGCGCAGCACACAGTAGTTATTTATGCGGCACTCTGTGGTCCCTTTTTCGGATCGCTTTCTCTATGCTATACTGAAAATCATTTTTATGAACTTGGGATCAGGAAACGGTGTAGCATGAATGATGTGAATGACAAGATTTGTCTCATCACAGGCGCCTCGCGCGGATTGGGCCGCGCCCTGGCATTGGAGTTCGGGCGGCGCGGCGCAAAACTGGTGATCAATTCACGTTCGTCCAGTGCAAAAGAATTGTCAGAAACGGAACGCAAGTTAAAAGACCTGGGCGTTCAAGTATTAAGTGTAGCTGCAGACGTTTCGATGCGAGCAGACGTGGAACGCTTGGCCGGTGAGGCATTGGCCCGCTTCGGTCATGTGGATGTGCTGATTAACAATGCCTCGGCTCTCGGACCCACCCCGATGCCCTACCTGATCGATTATCCCATCGATGATTTTGAGCAGGTCATTCGTACCAACATGTCTGGGCCTTTCATGCTGACGAGGGCATTGGTGGGTCAAATGATCGCTCGGAAAAGCGGCTCGATCATCAATATTAGTTCTGATGCAGGCGTGGTCGGGTATGCCAGCTGGGGCGCGTATGGCGTCTCGAAGGCGGCACTGGATCATTTGACTCGTACCTGGGCAACCGAATTAAATGGGACCGGCGTGCGCGTCAACAGTGTGGACCCCGGTGATATAAACACCAGCATGAAGCGTGCCTCAGACCCTGCGGGCGATGAATCGGAGTGGGCAGATCCGCAAAGCGTGACAGCGGTTTTTGTCTATCTGGCATCCGATGAATCAGCGGAGATCAGCGGCCAGCGATTCCTAGCGCAGGAATTCGAGGTCAGGCCATAAACATCCATAAAAGAGCGGGATGGTTTCACCTCCGTAATACGGCTCGCAGTCACGAAAAAACATTATGAAAAATCCTTCCATTGATTTTGAAGTTCCCCCTGAATTGGAAGCGCATGAACCGCCAGAGCTGCACGGCCTGCGACGTGACCACGTCCGATTGCTGGTACTGCCACGCCGCGCAGACCAACCCCCTATTCACACTCAATTCGCCGAGATCGGAAATTATTTTAACCCGGGTGACCTGCTGGTCGTCAATAACAGCCGTACATTACCTGCGCTTTTACAGGCCCGCGATGAGACCGGCGCCCAGGTGGAGATACGGCTGGCTCAACGCCGTTCCGACGATCGTTGGGACGCTCTCATTCTCAATGGCCGAACCCATGTCGGCCGAAGTGGGATGCACCTGGATTTCGGTCAAAATCTCACGGCGCAGGTCGTGGCTTCCAATGCCGATCTACCTTTTCTCTGGCAGGTGCAATTCGACCTGTGTTGTGCAGAGTTACTTAATCTAATTTATCGTATTGGCGTTCCGATCCGCTACAGCTATATCGCGCAGGCTCTGCCCCTCGACTTGTTTCAAACCGTATACGCGGCAGAGCCCGGCTCTGTGGAAATGGCCTCGGCAGGGCGGCCTTTCAGTTGGGAATTACTTTTGAATTTGGAACGCAATGGGATCAACCTCGCGGCCATTTCTTTGCACATCGGTTTATCGTCTTCGCGCGATGAGGCGATCGATGCCACCTATCCCAACTACGAAGAAGAATACGACCTTCCCGAAGTAACCGTACAGGCCATCCATGCCTGTCATCAGCGGCACGGACGTGTGATCGCGGTGGGCACGACCGTTGTGCGGACTCTCGAAACGGTCGCGGCACAACATGATGGACTGGTTCCAGCGCACGGCTGGACACGATTGCACATCTCCGCGGGTCATCAACTGCGGGTCGTGGACGCGCTGCTAACAGGTCTGCACGAACCGGAATCCAGCCACCTCGACCTTTTGAGCGCCTTCGTCACAATCGAGCGCTTGAATTCTGTTTATCTCGAAGCCATCCAAAAGCAATATCTCTGGCATGAATTCGGCGATATGAATTTGATCATTTAATCGTATTAACTGGAGAAACACATGAGACCGATAAAATCCGCATCCCGCTTTACTCACTTTGCAAAATGGACCGCACGCGCCACCGGTCGTCCGCGGGCATTCATTATTGCTTTTGCTGTCATTGTGGTCTGGGCTACGACAGGCCCGCTTTTTAACTACAGCGATACATGGCAGCTGGTGATCAACACCAGCACAACCATCGTAACCTTCCTGATGGTTTTCCTCATCCAGAACACACAGAACCGCGATTCTGAAGCGATCCAGATAAAACTGGACGAGTTGATCCGCGCGATCGAGGGCGCCCACAATGCTCTCCTGGATCTCGAAGAATTGGAAGAAGATGATCTGGATCGTATTCGCAAAGACTATCAAAGCATAGCCGAGCGCGCCCGCCTTGAGTTGCGAAACAGGAGGGTTGACACGGGCGCCTGGGAATTGACAAGCGAAGTGCGTTCGCGGAAGGCAAAAAAACCAAAGCGCAAATAAATTTTTTTCAGATATCAGAACGGGCGAGTCTCCTCGCCCGTTCTGATTACTTGTCTTTCTTCGTTGCCGGCCTGGTTCGACCCGCGAACAATCCCCACGCCCCGAGCAGGAAAAACAGCAGGCCGATACAACCATCCACAACCACACCTGTGTATTTTGACCAGAAACCGTTCATCTGCACGTCCGTGATATCTTGAGGGTCGTAGAGCACCTCGACCCGCTCACCGATGTCGTAGGAAGACGGCCAGGAACACACATTGGCATAATATTTCACGGGTTCACCATTTTTTGTGGTGAAATCCACCACAGGACAGTAGGTGGTGCCGCTGTTGTTGCTGCTGGAGAGGGTGTAGTCTGTGACCGTGCCGGTGACCACTTCAGCCCGCTCAAGGAAACTTTGCTCGCGGAAGTATGAAGTCCCGGCGAAAAGCAATGAGATCGCACCAATTCCACCGAATACCAAGGCAAATCTTTTCATGATTTTTCCTTTTGTGCAGAGAATGAATATTTTGTTCCAATTTTACAAAAAATGAAGGACCTTGGCTATCACCCACTGGTAACCTGCGGGTTATCTCACCCCCGCCATATTTTCCCTTATTATCCAAACGAATCTGGGTGGAAAAACCATGCCTATTAATATTATTACGAGTTATCTCAAAATACCGTGTCACTCTGAGGAAGCGTTCTTCGCGACCGACACTTGCGCCGCACCCCCGCTCCGCTGTGCTACGGGGACTTCGTGCGTTCGTTGCAGTGCAGGTGAGAGTCTCGTGTGTTCGGGAGGAAAGATCCTTCGCTTCGCTCAGGATGACATTTTGAGATGACTGCTAGGATGGTTATAATGGACAGATCACGACAAGAAGGAGAATACCCCATGAAATGGATCACTCGTTCACACGTGCATGTAGACAGAGTCGCCTGCCCCTGGTTGATCACCCGCTTCATCGACAGCGAAGCAGAATTTTTATTCGTGCCGGCCAATCAGATCGAAAAAGCCGCCAAAGAGACTGATGCGATCCCGTATGACGCGCCGGGTGTTGAACTGGGTCACGTGGATGGACGCTGTTCGTTCGAGTCGATCATCTTCAAGTATGGGCTGAAGGAGCCAGGTCTCTTGCGACTGGCAAAGATCGTGCATGCTGCGGATGTGGCGGAAGATATCGATACAGACCCCATCGCGCGCGGACTGGAAGCGATCGCAAGTGGATATAGCCTGCGCTTCCCCGACGATCTCGAAAATATTGAAAACCAGTTTGAGGTGTACGACGCGTTATATGCATGGTGCCGTTTGGATGTGGCGAAGAAATAAATATTTCATGTCGTTCCCCTTCACCCTCCGGGTACTTCGCGGGGACCATGTGCGAGCGGTTTTCGCGAAGCAATCCCTTTCAGTAATACGGAGATTGCTCACCTGCACCCCTGGTACTTGCACCCACCGTTCGTGCCACGAGCACGACGGTGCGAGACGGCAGGACAAGTGTGCAACAAACACACGAAGTCCCCGCAGCGGAGTGGGAGCGCGGCGCACGTGTCGTCGGGTTTCGATATGGCCCTCGGCCTACTCAACCCTCCTCGCAGATCGTCCCTCGCGCAGCCTCCCGAGCGGAGTGAGTGGGCGAAGGGGAACGACATAGGCGTAGCATGAATCAACCTCAACAGCGCGACATCGTCGTGCTCTTTTCTACGCGCATCATCCGTTTATTCTGTTACGGATTCCTTTCGGTCGTGCTGGCGTTATATCTCACGGAAACAGGCCTTGACGAAAAAAAGATCGGCCTGCTCTTTACGCTCACACTCGCTGGCGACGCCGGCATCTCGCTATGGCTTACGACACGCGCGGACCGGTTTGGGCGGAAGAAAACTCTTTTGATCGGGGCCCTGCTGATGGTCGGCGCGGGAGCTGTGTTCGTCCTCACACACAATATCATTATCTTAATGGCGGCGGCCATCATCGGGGTCATCAGCCCGAGCGGGAAAGAGATCGGTCCTTTCCTTTCTGTGGAACAGGCCGGGTTGACCCAACTGATCGCAAACGAAAAGCGCACGCAAACTTTTGCATGGTACAACCTGGTGGGCTCATTCGCCACTGCAACGGGCGCGCTCGCCGGCGGATGGCTGGCGCAAATTCTGCAAGGCAATGGCTGGACGGAATTGGAATCCTATCGCCTGGTGCTGATGGGTTATGGGCTCGGGGGACTTGTGCTCGTGATCTTATTTGCCGGCCTAACGCCCGCTATCGAAGTAACTCAAACAAGCGAGGTCAAGCACACCCTCGGCCTGCATCGTTCGCGCCGCATCGTACTCAAACTGAGCGCTCTGTTCGCGTTGGATGCTTTCGCAGGCGGCCTGATCGTGCAAAGTATGATCGCCTACTGGTTTCATATCAAGTTCGGTGTGGAATCGGGAGTGCTGGGAAGCATCTTTTTCGGCGCGAACATCCTGGCGGGCCTCTCCGCGTTGCTGGCTGTGCGACTCGCCGCGCGGTTTGGGCTGATCAACACGATGGTCTTTACGCACATCCCATCGAATATATTATTAATGCTCGTGCCGTTGATGCCGAGCCTGCCGCTCGCCATCGGGCTTCTGCTGGTGCGATTCAGCATTTCGCAAATGGACGTGCCCACGCGTCAATCGTACACCATGGCTGTGGTTGCGCCGGACGAGCGCTCCGCCGCCTCGGGTGTGACCGCCATCGCGCGTTCTGTGGGCGCAGCGCTCTCCCCCGCGTTGACGGGGTTGTTCTTCAGCGTTCCAGTGTTATTCAGTGCGCCGTTCTTCCTGACCGGCGCATTGAAGATCATTTATGACCTGCTTCTATATCGGAGCTTCAAATCCGTTCCCCCGCCGGAAGAAACCAAGTGACGTTCCCGTTACAACCCCTGCGCGTGGCGCGTCAATTTAATGAACCTATCGATCAATTCGAGGGGATGAGGGTTGGTGCCGGAGGTGACCAGATAATTCAAGGCCCAAAAATCGTTTGAAAGATTTTCCCTTTTGAACCGGGGAAAATCCTCGAATATTTGTGTTGAGGTATGTTTGCGAACTGCGCGAATGATGAAGGCGGCCGGAACGGACGGGGGTACGCGCAAGATCCATTGCAGATATTCCAGTCGGACCTTCACATATTCCAACCGCCACGCGTGGGAAATGCAGATCTGTTGAAGCCAGGCAGGCAGTCGACCCGCCAGATCTCCCCTCAATCGATGTGTATCAAACCTTGGAATTAACAGGCACGCATAAGCCAGATCATACGGATTTGGCGATACGGGCTCCAGTAGGACATCCTCCCTGACTACAAAACCTTGAAGCCTGCTTGTCTTCTGTTCAACCTTTTTATCTGTGTGAGTGGATTCGTTAGACGGTAAACCAAACAGGAGTTCCTCCTGCTTATTCTCATCCTCTGTGATTACCCAACGATCAGACATCGACATATCGAACCGGTTTACCTGCCCTCAATTTTACCCCTCCTTAAGTTATTTCCCGCCTATGCCTGGGCAGTATTTGAGATATCTACTTAACAAAAATGAAAGGTGTACTAATGGATGGAAAGGAAATTGTTTGGAGACTCCTGCCTGATCCTGGAAATGGGCCATCGGTATGAAGTAGGGTTTCCGTACACAGTTCGTAGGTTAATACCCCTTGTATGACTGGTAGAATGACAACCTTGCGCCGGGCCGGCGCTTGAGATATTTGGCTGACAAAAGATGAAATGAACAAGAATGGATGGAAAGGAAGTTGATTGAAGACTCAAAGAAACATCATAATGAAAATCCTGATCGTTTTTGGCCTGCTCGTTAGCGCCTGTGGTGCCGGCGAGCCCGAGGGGACTCCCACGTTGGGTGTGCCTGCAATTCAAACCGCAGCCGTGGCCACCTTTTCAGGCGGCCTCACGCAAACTGCAGTGGCCGCGCCCACCAATACCGCCACCCAAACAAGTACACTTGCGCCGACATTCTCAGCGGCAACGCTCGCGAACATCACACCCTTTGGTTCAGGCATAGGCGCGAACCCAACCGCAGCCTGTTACAGTTTGTCGTATGTTGCCGATGTGAACATCCCCGATAATGCACCGATGACACCCGGCGAAACTTTTACCAAGACATGGAAGGTCCGGAACAGCGGCACTTGTTCGTGGGAGGCGGGTTTCAAGTTTGCGTTCACTGGCGGGGATAATATGAACGGCGCCACCTACACGCTGCCGCAAAGCGTGCCCGCGAATACAGAGCTCAATATTTCCATCGACATGACCGCACCGACGAACAAAGCCGGCTCCCTGCGTAGTAACTGGCGCATGTCCACAGCGGCGGGGGGATTCTTCGGCGATGAAGTCTACGTGCTGATCCTGATCAGCGGGACAGCCGGCACAACTACAAAAACGAGTACGCCAGCAGCAGGCAATACATCCACACCGGCTCCGACGGGGACGGAAACCCCCACTCCAACAGCAACACCATAGAGGGGCGGACCCCCACCGCCCCTGCCTGCGGCGGCGCACCTCCCCCAAATACGACAGTCAAATTTAGGTTCCTAATAAAGCGTCAAAATGTCGGATTTGGGGGAGGTACCCGATAGGCCGGTGGGGGTTGGCGGCTGGTTTTTGCTAATTATGCTCCTAAGTGATCCACATGTAAATGATCGTCATCGAGCCCGGCGCAGACGCAAGATCAATGACGTGACGATCGCGTTGATGGAAACGATCAGCGCGAACATGATGATCCCGGATATCCCCTCGAAAAAGTAAGTCACCTGCCCGTAATGTACGGCCATATATCCAACTACATTGAAGATATGCAGGATCACAACGATCGCGAACGCGATCCAACCGTCAATAATCCAAAAAAATGCTGCTCCGATCGTGAGGACTGGAATGATGAGCCCGCTGTTGGTCTGGGAAATGTGTTCGAACGAATTCGTCAACAAGGCTGACGAGATGACAATCCAAAGTAAGCCAATCACCGCCAGCACAGCCCAGGCTTGATTGTGCTTTGGGTCAACTTTTAGAGTCTTGGATGACGAGCCGCGCGCTTGAACGGGTTTGCGATTGATCAGAACTACAAGGACCGTTGCAGCAGCACTTATCAGGGCGGTAATAATATTTTCCATCAGACTCTCCTCATAGAAAAATTTGGGTTACATGTGGGAACACAAGCATGGGTTTGAAGCTTGATAACTATATCACTTCCTAATGAATTGGTAGTTGAGATAAGATGTGATATGCCCCCGCTCAACCCCCACCGTCCCAGCGGCCGCCTCCAGCCGGGACCGGCAGATTGCGCGCCGCTTCGACCAGCTTTCGCGCCCGGACAATGCGTTCTGCGGCGGAGATGAGACGGGGCATGTTGGCTCCTTCGCTCGTTAGACCACTATTCTACTGCTTTCTCGTGGCAATCCTTCAAGGTCGCATTCGCAAGAGCATTCGCCTGTGTGTATCGGCCACGTTGCGGCCCCGGCGGGAGCGCGGCCATTCGGGTCAGTAGGGCTATTGGGGAATCCTCTCAGGCGTAGTATGATTCGAGTTGAAGCCGCGACTGAGACCGGACTGTCTACGACGTTTGCTCTTATACAGTTGGAAGTTCAGAGAAGGAGGAATTACCATGCAATCGCTTCAGGCGCCAACCGATATAGTGGTGAGTGATTCTGACGGGCTGACCAGGTACGCGGTCAAACGGACTCGGAGGCAGATTGTTTCGTTCCTGCTTCTGTTATTTCCGATCCTGCTCTCCTGTTATACGATTACACTAAATCTAGATCTTGATGAGACGGGCCAGGGCGTAGCCTGGCTTTACTTTGAGTATTACGTCGGGGACGATCAAGAAGTTAATTACGATGACATCAATGCCAGCTTGGCTCAAAAGGGCTGGACAACACAGCCTCCTTCTGTGCTCGGAAACGGGAGGGCTCTCAGCAGTGC
>CAZSVR010000062.1:1729-6476 GCA_964610295.1 uncultured Anaerolineaceae bacterium | reverse complement strand
ATCGGAACTTCTCCGCAGATCAACCGCTCGACGATTTGATTCGCAGTGTACCGGGTTTTGAGAACAGCGCTTCAACCATGCAGTTGATCGTTGAAAAGGATGAAGTGCTGGAAATTTACCAGTATACCTTCCAAACGAAATTGGTCATGACCGAGCACGTCAACAACTGGCTCGCGCTCGAGGAGGCATCCGAGGAGGGGATCAAGACCAGCTGCACGGGCCTGCCGCTGGTTGGCGCGGATGAAGACTGCACGATCGAATTTACGCCGCAAGAAATTCAGCAGATCCTCGATGAGACCGGGCCGATCACTTTTGTCCTGGATATCGATTTGCCTGGCTCTCTTGAAACCACAAACGGACCCTGGACTGACACTCAGAAATTAATCATGAATTGGGAGGCCGATAGCGGGGCCGATCCAGTAAATCTGAGAGCTGTGAGCATCCAGCATCCTGATAATGAACCCGTCAGCCCCGAGACGCTGGAGCGTGATGTTGGTACGCTGGTGGATCGCTTCACGGTGGAACTTGGCAACGGACAAATCGTTTCCAATCCGAGTCTGATGCAAAATTATCTGACGGCTTTATTCTCACCTGGGAAAGCCAATAATATGACCAACGGCACGCTCTACGCCTGTGGTTGGTGGCAGGGCAAGGTCGTCGACTGGCTCGATGGGATCCGCCTCAGTTCAAATGCGGATGAGCGCGCCCTCCTGGCGGGCCTGGATTACGGTCCCATCCAGGCCTACTACGGAGGCCATCAGGCCGTGGTGCTGTATCCCAAGGGCACAAACTGGCAGGAGACCGGAATTGTTCTGGATCCATGGCCGGAACAGATCCCTCAGAACTTCACGATGGAACAATGGAAAGCAAAATTTGGCATCGGCTCCACGTTCGGCGCTTCCTATGGAATTGAACCCGGCCAGAGAGACCAGGATTATCCACACTTGAACGGCGGCCCATCGCATTATCCCGATACGCTCACGCAGGATGCGCGGCTGCATTTTCGTCGTGTCCTCGTGAATTCGCCGGTGGATGTTCTGGTCACGCGTTCGGACGGAGCCCGTATCGGCATCCTGCCGGACGGGACGATTGTCAATGAGATTCCCGGCGCGGACTTTTATCCCCCCTCTGACTCCGAGGACGAGAAGCAATGGTATTTTGGGCTGCCGGACGCAGACTACTCAATGCAGATCACAGGCACTGACAACGGCGATATGCATGTTTTGGTGGCGGGAGCTGGGGATCAACTGGTGACTTACGGCGCTCAGCCGATCGGCTCACAGGAACAGTCCTCGATCAACTTTGCTCCATTTCTGCCTCTCGAACAGCCGATGGTGAGGGACAGTGGCGAGCAGGTGACGCCCTGGCTTGCTACGGAGGCAGCACTTCATGACATATACGGTGATCAGGACTCAGCCGCCTCGTCCGACGACTGGAAGTGGATTCTGGGAATATTTGGCGGACTCGGCGTCCTGGCGGTTTTCTGCGGCCTGCCCCTGCTAGGTCTTTTCGGCTATTGGATTTGGCGTCGTCGGCGCGCCTGAACGAAGGTGACAGCCACCTTTCGCGGAGCACCCCGAGCATAGCGAGCGGGCAAAGTGGCCATCACTTTCTGGAGAAACCCCTGCCCTACGCGCGCAGCGACACACTCGCATGGCAAATAGGGAATTATTATCACATCTACAATCGTGGGACAGAGCGACACCTCCCCAGCCCCACCCAGCCCTCCCCTAATACCACATTTAGACTTTAAATAGATATCCTTTTTATGTTGTCGATATTTGCCGTCTCGCACCGCTGTGGCGCTGTTCGCGGCACGGACGGTGGGGAGGGTGCCCAACGGGCGCGAGGGGCGGGTAATCGCCGTGGATTCTTGCTCTGCGGCATGGTACAGTAAGATGAAATTTGAGAATAGCGAGGCAGCGTAAATTATTCGCCTGACCTCTAATGTCCACCCGGCGGGACCGACTTCCCCAACCGAGCTTTAGGGCGCGTGTATAAAAGGAGAATTTATCATGGTCTACCGAATTCAAAGGCTTGTCGTTATTTCCCTGCTTGGTTTAACTGTTGCATCCAAAGACTTAACCAGTTTTAGTTTTGCCCATTGGAATTGGATTATTCTACTAATGTCTTTTGTACTCCTAGTAATTAGCGCTGGCTCACTTTATAGAGAGTTTAACAAGAAATAAGTACACGATCTCAACTAAATAAAAAGCGCCTGATGTTTATCTTTCAGGCATTATTTATTATCCACAAAATCCGAAAGTTTTGTTTGCAGCTCACTTAATCTTGGAATCACCCACCTAGTTTTCCAATAATTCACTAATTCATCTTTGTCGAAATTTTTCCACTTGACTCTGTTTGCTTGTCCCGTTAGATATTCTTGCCAATTCTCCGCCAAAGTACATCGGTAGTATCCTCTTTGCCAACCGATGCTCATCATTTCTTCCGACAAACCAAGTTCACGCAAACCCTTTCCAAGGATTCTCATTTTCCAGTTTGGACCTTGCCCAAATTTATAAGTATTAAACTCTTTCGGAGGAACTACTCGTTTAATTAATTCCCAGCTTCCGTTCGCCGTAATATGGATATGACTTTGACCCTTGGTATAACCAATGAATTCCCAATTAAGAAGACGGTTGTAAATGGATGATTTTCCAAAAGCCCCCATTGTGTCAACATAAACTAAGTAAGGCTTCTTTTGAACATCGCTAATAATAGATCTAGAGTTTTTATATTTGTCGTAGATCCATTTTCGCACTTCTGGATACATTACAGTTGACGCAACTAATTTCCCACCCAAAATGCGATTGTAAGGTGGAATAGCGCCCAAGATATTAGCTGTCATGCAGTTGTAAAGACGTTCCATTTTTTGATCTTTAGACCAGCCTATCGATTTGACATCTCTTGTCTCCAGACCAATAACAGGGTCTGCTAACCCTACAATTCCTATTAGTTTTTCGTTTTGCTCATCGAAAACAAAATATCTAAATCTTCGCCCATATCCGGTTGTAACTGGAATTGACCAGAAAGAAGTTGCATAAGACCATATACGTTTGTGTTCTGCGCTTTGGTCAACGGGCATCAAATGCGGCTTGACTCTTAGAATATCTATATCTTCTGGCTTGGCAACATATTTGTTTACTTTTTCAGCATAAATCTCTTGTTTGGGATTTGTCTGTTTAGCTAATTTTGCCTGAGTTTCCCTGAAATTTGAAACGCTAATTTTACCCTCAGCTTCATTCCACTGAACGCCATAATTCGCTAAGTTCGCGAGAATCTTCTCTCGGATGCGTTTTTTTTGAATTGCCATTTTAGAGAGCTTTACTTTTGAAGCTTTGAATCTTTGTAAACTTTATTCTCAACTAATTTTTCAAACAAGTTCACTCGAATTGGTAGTGCAAATGCTTGGTCAGATGACACCATGTAGAGATTTCCAGGGATGGTTTCTCGTTGAATGAAATTTGCAATCACTCCATCGAAATTGATGTTCGATTTTGTTAGAGCTCTTATATCATCTGCGTTTCCCATATGAAATGAGAAGAAGTTTTCTGCCTGTGTACGAATCTCATCAGAAATAGCTGATGGCCTTTGTGTTACAGCAATTAATCCTAGCCCGAATTTTCGGCCTTCCTTAGCTACTCTGACAAAGGGATTAGCATTTGACTTTACAAATTCTTCGGACAATACATTTTGAGCTTCTTCAACAAAGATAACTGAGTTGATGATGTCTTTCCTGTTATCTGAAGTAAAGTTAGCCTTATTGTTTTCGAAAATTTCACGAACAATTATTGTTGAAATTATGCTTGCATCCATGTTGTCTTTCAAAGACAAGTCGATGATTACGGTTTTTCCTTTTCGTAAATGCTCAAACACTTTTTGTACCAGCGTTGATGTGCCTGAATGAACGCCTTTTCCTTCGTCGATGAGATGGCTGATTCTCTTTCGTATCGCCATTATTGTCTTTCTCGCGCTTGCATCATCTTTGGGTTCGTTGGTTTTCTTGTCAATCTTTTGTTCCCCAAAGAAATCGCTGAAATCTTGATATAACTTGCTGGGGTCAGCCACGTATTGATTAATATTCTTTATGAAATCACCCACTCCTCCCTCGTCTAAGTAATAAAGGAAGGACTTCATAACTTCTGAAAAACCTGTGCCAAAGCTCAAAATATCGCCAACTTTTAGATGCTGGTACATATTCACAAGCACTTTTCCATCATATATAAATCTTTTGTTGCCCTTGTACTCATCTGGCAATGTCTTATCAGAATAAACAACCAAATTTCCTTTTACTAGGGGATCGTCAATATCACCGAGGCCATATGTTTTGGTACCACGCAAGAAATATTCGCCATTTAAGTCAAAGATTAACTTCCCGTAACTGGTATCTCCAATCATGTAGTGCAGTAACACTTTCACTAAGTTGGTTTTCCCAAAACCAGATTGAGCAAATATCATCGTTCTTTTTTCCCGCAGCTTATCAATTTGAAATAAGATTTGCCCTTTGTCTTCAAAAATGGATTCCCCAACACATAGATAACCAATCGGCGCGCCATTTTCATTCGCTTTATTCAGGATATTTTCGGTTTCGCGTTTATTGAGATGGCGAGCGATGTACGAGACCGTCGGAAGTTTTCTAACAGCAGTTGTAAATTCAAGACTTCTACCATTGTCGGTAAAGGTACCTAATATCCGAACTTTATAAGTATAGCTAAACATTTTCTGCTTATCGCGTTCCGAAAGCTCC
>CAZSVR010000062.1:473-1719 GCA_964610295.1 uncultured Anaerolineaceae bacterium | reverse complement strand
TTCAGCTATACGCGCATAATGTACTGCAATTAGAGTTTTATCTTGGGATTTGAAAATTGGATCTTCATCATAAATCTCCGCTTCGACGCGCGCAAGGAATTTTGTATCTCCTTCGTCTTTTGGAGTTAGAACAATGAAATCACCCGTTTGCGGGCTGGCCTTGGCGTCTTCATAAGAGGAATAAATTAATAGGGCATCTTCTGTAGTTTTCTGGCCGTAGAGTACCCCAAAATCAGCTTTTGTAGTCATATTGCAGTCCTCCTAGAATCTATCATGCGTGTCAAGGAAAAGGTTTTCGATATCTACGTTATCCATTTGCTGATCTTTGTATAATGAATACCTGAGACGGTTAACTATTTCTTCCTTGAAATTTTTCTTTAGAGATATGAAATTATGCGCTTCAGCCAATGGATACGGGTATCCAAGAATATAGTGTTCTTGAGTTAGGCGAGTAAGTTCTTTGAAAATCAAATCTAAGACATCTCTGCCTCGCTTAATTTCACCGTTTTCTATTTCAGGGACAGCATCAAAAATATTGACATCTGCAATAACCCAATCGTAATTTTGTAACTTCTCTACATAATCAAGGCGTGCAGCCATAAATAGACCAAAACCGCGTCCACCGCTGATATCTTTCTTGTAAAATTGTCCACCTCCTGGGTAGGCTGCTATTAAAACGGGGGTTGATACCTCAAACCAACAACAAAGTTTTTTCCTTTTAGGGTCGGTTTGGATAAAAGGATATTTAGGTTTTAGCTCGTCTTGAAGGTAAATATCTATCTGTTTGAACGTGTAAGATAATTCCATCTTAATCTTTGACTGTTTGGTGATACCAACAATAATAATTCCTTTGTTGTGTAAATATTTTCCAAGCTTAATTAGAAAGGGTTGCTCGATTTGCAAAGGGCGCAAATTCCCATCCCGCAAAATAAAATCCCCAGGTCTTGCGTCTGGTAATTCAGCAATTTCTAGAATTAATGCTACCTCAAGGATTTCTTGACAAAAACTAAGTAGAGTAGAGAGGTTTTTACAAACTAGCTCTTTCTTCCAAGCGAAGATTTTTTCAGGATTCTCGTTCCAGAACACCAGTAACTTTTTTACAGGTGGAAGAGATAACAATTCATCATACATTACCTCTAAGAGTTCTTTATTTGTCACCAATATGTTTTCAGGGTAGTATGTTTTTCCGAGAATTATGGGATCGTCATCAGAATTCATCCTGATTTGCTTGCCTTGATGATAGCAA
>CAZSVR010000062.1:0-463 GCA_964610295.1 uncultured Anaerolineaceae bacterium | reverse complement strand
TTGTAGAACTCTTGGCTGTTATAGCTTCCGTCAATAGCATAGAAGCGTCTTTCTGAATTGTCTATTTGGTCAAATGGGTGAATCTCAAAGTATTGTGGGGTTTCAATATTTTCTGGCATCCCAACAATTGGGATTTGGTACGGTTTGTTGCTTCTTTCGTTTATATGCCTTGCAACAGCTTCAATTGCACTATCGGGAATCTCTTTTTTTGACATTGGATTGATTTAGTTTTGAAATAAATATTTACCCGGCCTTTAGGCCAATATGCCTATAGAGATTATACCCCCGAGTCGTAATTTAGCATCTTTCCTAAACAAACCGGTTTATCCGATCTCTTCGTATCCTTACCCCTCCCGCCCTGCGGGCACCCTCCCCAAATACGATGATGAAGATTTCGGTTGCGAATCAAAAGTCTGAATGTCGGGTTTGGGGAGGGGCGGGGTGGGGTCAACACATTGGCTCA
>CAZSVR010000061.1:0-16495 GCA_964610295.1 uncultured Anaerolineaceae bacterium | reverse complement strand
ATCATGCGGCTGGTCTGGTTGACTTTCCCTACCTGATCCAGAAAGGCCGCCGTGTGGATTCTGAACCCTCGCCATTCGCCGGCATGTCCAAGTATATGATCAATGCCAGGCGGACGCTGGTGATGAACGAAAACGTGGCACAGCGGTCCGAGGAAATTGGCGCCGTATGGTTTGCTGACGTGGATATACCGCGCTCGCTGGTAGCCGTCCCGTTGCTGGTGGGAGAAACGGTCACTGGAGTAATTACGATCCAAAATCTGGATCGAGAGAATGCCTTTGGCGAAGCCGACGTCCGTCTTCTCGAAACCCTTGCCAACAGCATGAGCGTTGCTCTCGAAAATGCGCGTCTCTTTGACGAGACCCAGCGCCTGCTCAAAGAGACCGAAGACCGCGCCGCCGAACTCGCCATCATCAACAGCGTGCAGGAGGGCCTGGCATCCAAGCTGGATATGCAAGCCATCTACGATCTTGTAGGCGATAAAATCCGCGACATCTTCGATGCGCAGGGCGTGGCCATCGGCAGATACGACCACGCGGCCAATTGGGTTCACTTTCCCTACCTGGTTCAGAAAGGGCGGCGTGTGCATTTTGAGCCGGCGCCTTTTGCCGGTATGAGCAGGTATATGATCGATAGCCGGCGGACGATGGTGATCAACGAGAAGATGGCGCAGCGAGTGCAGGAAATTGGCTCCTATTTTCCGGCCGACTTTGACATACCACGCTCCGCGGTGTATGTGCCGTTACTCATCGGAGAAGTAGTCACTGGCGTGATTAGTCTGGCAAATCTTGATCGCGAGAATGCCTTCATCGACTCGGATGTACGCCTGCTTGAGACTCTCGCCAACAGCATGAGTGTGGCGCTCGAAAACGCGCGGCTCTTCGACGAGGTGCAGAAGAGCAACGCTCAAATTTCCGAAGCGCTCGAACAACAAACAGCCACGAGTGAGATCCTGCGCGTGATTGCGGGTTCACCCACCGAAATCCAGCCGGTCCTTGACGCCGTGGCGGAAAGCGCGGCGCGCCTGTGTGAGTCGTACGATTCGGCCATTGCACTGGTGCAGGGAGGCGTCTTTAAGGTCGCGGCACAGTGGGGAGCCGTGCCTTTACCCAGGGAAAATATATTGGAAGGCATTCCGATAAGCCGCGACACGGTCACGGGACGGGCGATCCTCGACAAGAAATCGATTCACGTGCACGACATACTGGCTGAACCCGAATTGGAATATCCGCTTAGCAAGGAGTTCAGCCAGATCAGCAAGCAGAGGACAATGCTCGCCACGCCGCTGATGCGTGAAGGCAATGCGATCGGCGCCATCTTCATCCGACGCCAGGAAGTCAATCCATTCACGGATAAGCAAATTTCCCTGCTGAAGACGTTTGCCGATCAGGCTGCCATCGCAATCGAGAATGTACGCCTGTTCAACGAAACCAGCCGCCTGCTTAAGGAGACCGAACAGCGCGCCGCCGAACTCGCCATCATCAACAGCGTGCAGGAAGGACTCGCTTCCAAACTGGATATGCAAGCCATCTACGATTTGGTGGGTGACAAAATCCGCGAGATTTTCGCTGCAGAAACGATTTACATGGCAACTGTCGATCCCAACACAAGCATTGTTACTTTCCCGTACTTTGTATCACTGGGTGAGCGGCGGTACGATGAGCCAGCAGTACCCTCGCCTCGAGGCTTTGGAGGGCACGTTTATCGTACCCGTCAACCTCTATTGCTAAAGCATGCTGATTTACAACTGATGGCTGAATATGATTCAAATCTCATGGGAAATGAAGATGAAGGAGAAAATTTCTCGCGCTCGTGGATGGGTGTGCCACTTGTAATAGGAAATGAGACGAGAGGGGTTATATCTTTACAGAATAAGCGCGAAAATGCTTTTGACGATTCTGACCTGCGCTTGCTGCAAACCCTCGCCAACTCGATGAGTGTGGCCCTGGAAAATGCGCGTCTCTTCGATGAGACCCAGCGCCTGCTCAAGATCACCGAAGACCGCGCTGCCGAACTTGCCATTATCAACAGCATTCAAAACGCGCTCGCCTCGCAACTCGATTTTCAGGGCATTGTGGAGGTTGTTGGAGAAAAGATCGAGAGCATCTTCAAATCCGAGGTGATTTACATTGCCATGCTTGACGCACAGACCAACCTGGTGCATATGCCGTATTACCTTGAGGATGGCAAGCGCTTCACCGAAGAACCTTTCCCGCTTGGGGAGGGGTTGACGGGACACGTGCTCACCACCAAACAACCGCTGGTCATCAATGAAAATATGATGGCTCGCAGTGAAGAGCTGGGCGCGAAGCCTTCAGGCAGCGGGACCGTGCGCAAATCCTGGGTCGGCGTGCCTATTATGGTGGCTGAACGGGCGATCGGTGTTCTCAGTCTGCAAGACGCGCACCATGAACATGCTTTCTCTCAATCAAACGTAAATTTGTTGAATACGATTGCATCCAGCATGGGCGTGGCGCTCGAAAACGCGCGTCTCTTCGATGAGACCCAGCGCCTGCTCAAGATCACCGAAGACCGCGCCGGCGAACTGGCCATCATCAACAGCGTGCAGGAGGGACTGGCATCCAAGCTCGACATGCAAGCCATCTACGAGCTGGTCGGCGACAAAATCAGGGAGATCTTCGCGGCTGATACCACCTTTATCGCCTTCCACGATAAAGAAAGAAATCTGCTAGTCGACCCCTATTATGTCGATAAGAACCTGCGACAATCATTGAGCCGACCGTATGGGACCGGCCTGGCGGAAGTAATCATCGAATCCGGCAAGCCGCTCTTGTTGGACACGGATGAAGAGATGCAGAAATACGGCGCTATCCAGATTACCTCTCCCGGCGCAAACAAGGATCTCAACGAGTCTTTCCTGGGTGTGCCGATCTTTAGAAATGGCAAAGCATACGGCGCGGTGAGTGTGCAAAGTTACAAGCAATATGCTTATAACGAAAACGATCAAAGACTCCTAAACACTCTCGCTAACAGTTTGAGTGTGGCTCTCGAAAACGCGCGTCTCTTCGATGAGACCCAGCGCCTGCTCAAGATCACCGAAGACCGCGCCGCTGAACTGGCCATCATCAACAGTGTGCAAGCCGCGCTCGCCGCCGAACTCAACATTCAAGGCATTTACGACGCAGTCGGCGACAAGATTCGCGAGATCTTCCACAACACGGATATGCAAATCCGCATCTACAACCCAAAGACGAATTTGGTCCACTTTCCGTATGCTTATGACAATGGACAACGAATCGCGATTGAGTCTTTTCCCCTTCCCGATAAAGGTTTTACAGCTCAAATCCTGCGCACCCGCAAGACACTTGTCATCAACGAGAATTTTGCGCAAGTGTCCGAAGAGTATGGCAGTTACGCCCTGCCTGGCACGATTGCACCGAAATCAGAAGTCTTTGTACCGCTGGTGGTGGGCGAGCAGGGACGCGGCATCATTGAATTGAAAGATATTGAACGTGAACACGCCTTCAGTGACTCGGATGTGCGCCTCCTGCAAACCCTCGCTAACGCTATGAGCGTTGCGCTTGAAAACGCGCGTCTCTTCGATGAGACCCAGCGCCTGCTCAAAGAGACCGAAGATCGCGCTGCCGAACTGGCCATCATCAACAGCGTGCAGGAAGGACTCGCTTCCAAACTGGATATGCAAGCCATCTATGATCTCGTAGGCGACAAGATTCGCGACGTCTTCGATGCACAAGGTGTAGCGATCAATTATTACGATCGCGCAACCAACTATGTTAAGTCCCCCTACTATCTATTTCGCGGCGAACGGATATATGGTTTTGATCTTGAATATGGTCAGGGGATGACATCTCACATCATTAAGTCCGGCCAACCAATTCTCATCAATGAGAATGCAGTCGAACGCTATCGGGAGCTAGGGACAGTGTTCGTACCAGGAGAAGAGGAGGATACAACAAAATCCTGGCTAGGTGTGCCTCTGATTTCAGGTGGCAATGTGACAGGCGCGATTCATTTGGAGAACTACGAGCGCGAGAATGCCTTTGCCGAATCCGACGTGCGCCTGCTCCAAACCCTTGCCAACAGCATGAGCGTCGCGCTCGAGAACGCGCGTCTCTTCGATGAAACCCAGCGTCTGCTCAAAGAGACCGAGGATCGTGCCGCCGAGCTTTCGATCATCAACAGCGTACAAAAAGGATTGGCCTCCAAGCTTGAAATGCAGGCTATCTATGATCTGGTTGGGGATAAGGTTCGCGACATCTTCAAAACCGAAGTGGTTTATATTGCCGTTCGTAATCCGGGGCAAATAGAATTGATTGACTTCCCCTATTATTTGGATCGGGACAATCGGCTTAACGTATCGCCAGTCAGGCTTGGCGAAGGCATCACTTCGAAAGTGATCGTTACCAATCAACCTCTGATGGCCAGCACCATGCAGGACCAACTTGCACTCGGCGGAATTTATGCTGATGGAGAGGAGTCCCAATCCTATCTTGGAGTACCCATCACACTTGGCGACTTTGTTGCCGGCGTGGTCAGTGTCCAAAGTTACAAGCAGCATGCGTTCAACGACTCGGATGTCCGCCTCCTAAGCACGCTCGCATCCAGCATGGGCGTGGCTCTCGATAACGCGCGCCTTTTCGATGAGACGCAACGCCTGCTCAAGGAGACTGAACAGCGCGCCGCCGAATTGGCGATCATCAACAGTGTGCAGGATGGACTGGCTTCGAAATTGGACTATCAATCGATTATTAATTTAGTTGGTGAGAAAGTTGGCGAGATTTTCACGGCCGAGACGACTTATATTGCTGAGTATGATTCCCAGTCACAACTATTCCATTTCCCATACTACGTTGATAAAGGCCGCCGATTAGAAGGCGGCACTCTTCCATTGGGACGAGGGCTAACGTCAGCGATCTTCAACACACATCAGCCGCTCCTCTTAGGCACAGGGGAAGAGCAAGCAAAGCACGGAGGCGTGTCTGATGCGTATCAAGATGCTTCAGAAGATCTCAACCAGACTTACCTCGGTGTCCCAATCCTGATCGGCAGCGACGTACGAGGCGTGATTAGCGTACAACGGTATAAACCACAAGCTTATGATGAAACCCATATGCGCCTGCTGCAAACCCTCGCCAGCAGCATGAGCGTCGCCCTTGAAAACGCGCGGCTCTTCGATGAGACCCAGCGCCTGCTCAAAGAGACCGATCAGCGTGCCGCCGAATTGGCCATCATCAATAGCGTGCAGGAGGGCCTCGCCTCCAAGCTGGAATTCCAGGCCATTATTGACCTGGTTGGAGAAAAGATCAGAGAGATTTTTGACGCCCAGGCTACCATGATTTCCCTCTACAACCGTCAGACAAATGAAATTGATCATCGTTACTTGATCGAGCGCGGCCAGCGATTGCATATTGGCAAACCGATTCCGATTGACGGGTTCCGGCAAAGGGTCGTCGAGACGCGCGAGCCCTGGCTGATCAATCAGGACTACAGGCAAACAGCCAAGGAGATGGGAGAAGAGACGGTTCTCGAAGGCGAAGAACCCAGGTCCCTGCTCTTCGTGCCCATGATTGTCGGGGATGAAGTAACGGGCATCATCAGCCTCCAAAATTTGGATCGCGAGAATGCTTTCAGCGAGTCAGACGTGCGTCTCCTGTCGACCATCGCCGCCAGCATGAGTGTGGCGCTTGAAAATGCGCGGCTCTTCAACGCGGAGCAGCAACGCGCCGCCGAACTGGCCATCATCAACAGTGTGCAAGCTGCGCTCGCTGAAAATCTCGATATTCAGGCTATCTATGAAATCGTGGGCGAGAAGATTCGCGAAATCTTCGACGCGCAGGCTGTAATCATCAATAGTTACGACGAGATACGCGGATTGAGGAAAACCCGCTATATCATCGAAAAGGGTGAGCGCTTCTACCATGAAGAACTACCAATGAATGATCTGCACAATAACATAATCACGCAGCGCAAGACTCTGGTATTCAACGAAAATGCCGATGAAGAATTGGTCAAATTGGGTGCTGCGACTGTGCCTGGCACAGAACCGGTACGTTCAGCGGTTTTCGTTCCATTAATGGCCGGGAACCGTGTCTTTGGCATGATCAGCCTGCAAAATGTTGATATCGAAAACGCCTTCAGCGACTCTGATGTGCGCCTGCTGCAAACCCTCGCCAACTCGATGAGCGTCGCGTTGGAGAACGCGCGGCTCTTTGACGAGACCCAGCGCCTGCTCAAAGAGACCGAACAGCGCAACGCCGAGCTGGCCATCATCACCAGTGTTCAGCAGGGGCTTGCCGCGCAGCTGGATATGCAAGCTATCTATGACCTGGTCGGAGACGAAATCCGTGACGTGTTCGACGCGCAAGGCGTGGTGATCACGTTTTATGATCGCGCCACAAACTTTCTCGGTTTTCCCTATTATCTATTCCGTGGTGAGCGCATCCAGGAAAAAGGTTTCGAATTTGGCCAGGGATTGACCTCTCACGTGATTCGGTCGGGCCAGCCATTAGTAATCAACGAGAATGCATCCGAACATTATCGGGAACTGGGAGCTGTTTTTGCAACCAGCGAGGATGAAGAGTCAGCCAAGTCCTGGCTCGGCGTTCCTCTGATTGTAGGCGGCAAGGTAACCGGAGTTATTCACCTGGAAAACTATGAACGCGAGCAGGCCTTCAGCGGCTCAGATGTACGCTTACTGCAAACGCTGGCTAACAGCACGAGCGTGGCGCTCGAGAATGCGCGTCTCTTCGATGAGACCCAGCGCCTGCTCAAAGAGACTGAAGACCGCGCTGCTGAACTTTCGATTATCAACAGCGTGGGGGAAGCCATGTCCATGCAATTAGACATGCAGACGATTACTCGTACCGTTGGTGACAAGGTCACCGAAATCTTCAAAGCCGACGCCACTTCCATCCTGCTACTGGATACAAAGACCAATTTGATCAAACCCATCTTCGAATGGGATGAAGGCAAGTATTTGGATAACGTGGAACCGTTCCCGCTGGGGACTGGGCTTACTTCGCGTGTCATTCAATCGCGCCAGCCTCTGGTGCTTGGCAGCGCGGAGGAAGCCGCCGCATTAGGGGCATATTATCCACCAGAAGCCGCCGAGGTGAATCCCACGGTAACACAATCCTATCTGGGTGTGCCCATTATCCTTGGAGAAAAAGTCATCGGCGTGGTTTCTGCCCATACCTATACAAAACACGCCTACGATCAGAATGGCGTGCGCCTGCTTTCGACGCTTGCCAGCAATATGGGTGTTGCGCTTGAAAACGCCCGCCTCTTCGATGAAACGAACCGCCTGCTCAAAGAGACCGAGCAACGTGCCGCCGAACTTTCCGCCATCAGCACGGTGAGTCAGGCGTTAGTGGCAGAAACTGATTTGGATAACATGATCCAACTCATCGGGAGTCAGACGCGGGCGATCTTCAATGCGGATATTGCCTATCTGGCGTTGCTCGACTCCCAGTCGGGGACCATCCGCTTTCCATATCAAGTCGGACAGGAACTCCCTCCGCTCAAACTCGGCGAAGGGCTTACGAGCAGGATTATCCAAACAGGCGAGCCATTGCTCATCAACCAGGATGTTGTTGAACGCAGTAAAGAGATCGGGGCGACGCGCGTGGGCAGGGAAGCGCTTTCCTATCTTGGGGTGCCAATTAAGGCGGGCAAAGACACCATCGGCGTGATCAGCGTGCAAAGCACGCAACAGGAAGGTGTGTTCAATGATGATTCTTTACGCCTGCTGACAACTATCGCCGCCAACGCAGGGGCAGCCATCAATACCGCGCAACTGCACGCTGAGACTCAACGCCGCGCGCGTGAGATGGCTACCCTCGCTGAGATCGGAAATGATATTGCCGCGACGCGTGAACTGGAACCGGTTCTGGAGCGGATCGCGGCTCATGCAAAGGAAATCCTGCGAGTGCGCGATATCGCAGTCTATCTTCGAGATGGTGAGCAGCTGCATGCACCAGTAGCACTCGGTACATATACTGAGGAATTGAAAGCACAGGTAATAAGAATTGGACTGGGAATCACAGGCAATATCGCTCAGACTGGCAGGCCTGAATTCATCAACCACCCAAATAAGGATCCGCGCGTCGTTCACGTAGTGGGAACACCGGAAGAGGATGATGCCCATGAAGCCATGATGGTTGCACCTCTATCGTCCAGGGGCCAGGTCATCGGTGTTCTATCGGTCTGGCGACCTCATGTGGATGGCCTTTTCACACAACCTGATCTGGATTTTCTGATCAGTGTGGCGCGTCAGACCGCCATCGCGATCGAAAGCGCGCGTCTGTATCTCGAAACGCAACGCCGTGCGAGAGAAATGTCCGCGCTGGTGGATGTCGGTCGCGAGATTTCATCCAGTCTCGATGCACAGACCGTAATGGAGGGCATTGCCACACATGCTAGAGACCTGCTTAACGGAAGCTTGAGTGCAGTCTTCCTTCCCGAAGGCGACGGAAATACCTTCCGTGCAATTGCCGCGGTTGGCGAGGAGGCAGAAGACCTTCGCAACGACACGGTCAAATTGGGCGATGGCCTCCTGGGCGATATCGCACGCAGGAAAGTTGGCGAAATAGTAAACGATACCAATTCCGATCCGCGCGCGATTCTCATCGCTGGCTCGGTAGAAATACCCGATGAACATTTGCTGGCTGTGCCCTTGCTTGCCAACGATGAATTGATTGGTCTCATGGCTGTATGGCGCACGGGCAAGGGGCTGGAGTTCATCGAAGCCGAACTGGAATTTCTAAACAATCTTTCACGTCAGGCTGTGATTGCAGTGCAGAATGCGCAATTATTCGATGAAACCAAAAAACGCGTTGCTGAGCTGGCGATCATCAACAGCGTCGGTCAAACCCTGGCGGAGGAAATTGACCTGGATTCCATGATCGATCGCGTCGGCGATAAATTAAGGGAGTCCTTGCAGGTGCAAAACATCGGCATTGGATTATACGAAGAGCAGAACAATGTTTTACTTGCACCGTATGTGTATCAACACGGTAAACGAATAAGCGTCGGTCCAGCCCCGTTGAATTCATTCAATTTGCGCGCCGCGAAAATTGGGCGATCGCTTGTGCTAAACCAGAACGTGGCATCACATTGGAAAAAGGTCGGTTCCAATCTCACCGTTGGAGATCAAATTCCCAGGTCATTTATCATGGCGCCTATGCTGGCCGGCAAGGAATTAGTGGGAGGCATCACGATACAGGACTTTAACATCGAGAACGCTTATCCCGAATCTTTCGTTCGATTGATCGAGACCATCGCGGCAAACATGGGCACAGCTGTTCAAAACGCTCGCCTGTTCGATGAAGCGCGCGAAGCGCGTGCCGCGGCCGAGCAGGCGAACGAAGCCAAGAGTTCCTTCCTTGCGACCATGAGCCACGAAATCCGCACCCCGATGAACGCGGTTATCGGCATGAGCGGTTTATTGATGGATACAGATCTGAACAAGGAGCAACGTGATTACGCCGAGACCATCCGCAACTCCGGAGATGCATTACTCGGCATCATCAATGATATCCTCGACTTCAGCAAGATCGAAGCGGGCAAGATGGACGTGGAATACCAGCCATTCGACCTGCGGGAATGCGCCGAGTCCGCGCTGGACCTGACGGCTGGGCGCGCAATTGAAAAAGGACTCGACATCGCCTACCTGATTGACGACGATGTGCCCGCAGGCATCAAAAGTGATGTCACTCGTCTTCGACAAATTTTGATCAACCTGCTCAGTAACGCCATCAAGTTCACCCAGAAAGGTGAAGTTGTCCTGACCGTCAAGAAAGGCAAAGCCAAAGACGAATTATTATTCAGCGTTCGTGATACTGGCATCGGCATTTCAGAGAGTCACATGGCGCGCCTGTTTCACTCCTTCTCGCAAGCCGACTCATCCACCACACGCAAGTTCGGCGGCACAGGGCTGGGCCTTGCCATCAGCAAACGCCTCGCCGAAATGATGGGCGGAGAGATGCACGCCGAAAGTAAAGGTGTCGGCAATGGATCAATTTTTATCTTCACTATCCAGGCTGAGTCCGCCATCGTTACCGAACGCAAGACCACTCGCGATTTCAAGGGCATTCAACCTGCGATTCAGGATAAGCGCGTCCTGATCGTGGACGACAACGCCACCAACCGTCGCATCCTTATGCTTCAAACTGAAAAGTGGGGCATGAATCCACGCGAAACTGAACATCCCAGCCAGGCCATCCAATGGCTTAAAGACGGCGAACGGTTTGACCTCATCATCACCGACATGCACATGCCCGAACTCGATGGTCTCATGTTTACGCGCGAGATCCGCAAACTGCAGGATGAAAAAGCACTGCCAATCATCCTTTTGACTTCGCTGGGCAGACGCGAACTCGGCGCGGATGAATTGAACTTTGCTGCGTACCTGACCAAACCCCTTAAACCTTCGGCTCTTTACGACGCTCTGGCTGGCATCTTCGCGAGAAGCCTTGTGACCCCCAAACCTGAACCCGTTAAAGCCGCTATGGACGCCGAGATGGCAAAACATCATCCGCTGCGCATTTTGCTCGCGGAAGATAACGCCGTGAATCAAAAACTTGCGCTCCGCATCCTTGAGCAAATGGGTTACCGCGCAGACATTGCATCGAACGGCATTGAGGCAGTAGAATCCATCGAACGGCAAACGTACGACGCCATCCTGATGGATGTCCAAATGCCCGAAATGGATGGACTCGATGCAACCAGAAACATCCGCAAGTTGAAGGATGTGACACAGCCACATATCATCGCCATGACCGCCAACGCCATGGAAGGCGACCGCGAAATGTGCATCGCCGCTGGAATGAACGATTACGTCAGCAAGCCGATCAGGGTCAACGAATTGATCGAAGCCCTGATGAAAGCAAACAGAAAAAATTAATATATAAGCGTCTAAAAATGTCCCCATATTTAACAAATGGAGTCGTAGCATGCCCCTGATAAACAATAAAACTTTTGAAGAACTCAAACAAATATCCGGCGAAGACTTCATCAATGAGCTGATTGATGCGTTCCTGGATGAGGCGCCGAAAATGATCGCTCAAATGCAAACTGCGCTCACAGCAAATGATGTCGAATCTTTTAGACGCAATGCCCACTCCATGAAATCGAATGCAAACACTTTCGGCGCGACCGAGCTTGCCACTCTCGCCAAAGAGCTGGAAGCCATGGGCAAAGAAAACAATCTGGCTATCGGGAACAGGCTTGAGATCCTGCAAGAGGCGTTTGGCAAGGTCGCCCAGGAGTTGAAGGGAATGCGCGCATGAAGGCTGTAAGGGGACCTGGCCATTTGTTGGTTGTAGACGACAACAAAGTCAATCGGATCCTGCTCGCGCGCGGGCTTGAACAACACGGACACACCATTGTGACTTCGGAAAATGGCAGGCAGGCATTGGATAAACTGCGCACGGACACGTTTGATCTTGTCCTGCTGGATATTGAAATGCCTGAGATGAATGGTTATCAGGTGCTCGAGACCTGTTTGCAGGACCCCGATCTTCGAGATATTCCGATCATCATGACATCCTCTCACGATGAACTTGATAGCGTTGTCAAGTGCATTGAACTGGGCGCCGAGGATTATCTCAACAAACCGGTCAACCCGATTTTGTTGCAGGCGCGTGTGAACGCCAGCCTTGAGAAAAAACACCTGCGCGATGAGCAACGCAAATTATTCAGAACGTTTGCAACGAAGGAAGTTGCGGAGGAGTTGCTACGCACAGGGTTTTCGCTCGGCGGTAAATATGTTAACGCGAGTGTCATGTTCGCAGACATTCGTTCCTTCACAACGATCACCGAAAGCCAGGATCCCGCCGAAATCATTGACCTATTGAATGGTTATTTTAGTTTAATGTTCGAAGCCATTACCAGTAACCGTGGTATGGTTAATCAAATGGTGGGGGACGGATTAATGGCTGTCTTTGGCGCCCCCATATTCTTTGAAGATCATCGCGAACGCGCCGTGCGCGCCGGACTTGAAATGCTTGATCTTTTGAAAATCTTCAATACCCAACAATTAGCAAGCCAAAAGACTCAACTACATATTGGCATTGGGATTGCCTCAGGCAGAGTGATCGCGGGGTATACCGGCACACAAACGCGTGCCGTTTATACCTGCGTTGGTGATCCGGTCAACCTCGCTTCGCGCATTGAAAGCCATACGAAGGTTGCTCTTCGTCCGCTCCTGATTGATATACACACGCGCGAAGGCCTGCCTGATTCTTATCAACTCGAGGACCTCGGCCCGGCACTGTTCAAGGGAAAACAACAAGCGGTCAACATATTTTCGGTTACGCAATAGCGATTCTGATTTAATTTCTTACAATCTCTCCACATGGCTTTGTGATGATCTTTTCACTTTTAACCTGTATCTCAATTGCGCGGCTTGACGCTTTAAAGGTGATGTGCTACCATCTTCTTGAATTCGTGAAAGAGGAGAAAATATGAGTAATAAAAAACGCGGCCTGCTGGCAGTATTTACATTGATCGTCATATCAGCCTTGATCACAGCCTGCACGCAATCGTTATCGCAAGCATCTGCCGCAACACCAACTTTGATCCCCACAGGATTATTCGTTTCACCCTTCCCCTCTGTTGAGAATCCAATGGCAATGATCCAAGAATTCGCCAAGCAGACTGCTGCCGCCCAAACTGCCGTCGCTTCAGGCGGAACACCGGGCACACCGCCAGATACGGTGCTGACTGCGCAGAGCGGTAGTACGCCCACACCAACAGGTACGCAATCCACACCAACTAATGTCGTGGTCGCGTGTACGCCTCCCCCTGCCTGTCCCGCAGGTCAAACCCTGACCTGCAGCAGCGGCAATTGCGCGGCAGGATGCGGCATGGCCTGTGCTCCCATCACCGTAACGCCCACATCTATTCCGCCCGGAGTCCGGCCTGCTTCCTACACTTTACAAGCCGGTGAATTTCCTTATTGTATTGCCCGCCGCTTCAATGTTGACCCGGATGATCTGCTCGGCATTAATGGTTTGAGCAGCGGCAACCTGTATCTGCCGGGCATCACATTAAAGATCCCTCAAAGCGGAGTATTTCCTGGTGATCGTGCACTGGCGTCACACCCCACTACCTTCACCGTTTCTTCTTCTGATGAAACCATATTTGGTGTCGCCTGCAGATATGGCGACGTGGATCCTGCGGTGCTCGCTTCCACAAATGGCATCTCGCTCTCCGCGGATTTGAGTATCGGGCAACAGTTGAAGATACCGTAATCTTTTATTCTCAAAACAGCCCAGGCATTTGCTTGGGCTGTTTTTTAATCTTATGACATTGATTTTGAAAGGAAAAGCCCATGCCTTTTGAATTAATTAGATCAGAACCACTTTTTCAGGGACGGGCATTCAAGATCCGCCGCGACCACATGAAAACTCCGGACGGCCGCGAAACAAAGTTCGATATCGTTGAGCACGGCGGTTCGGTGATCATCATCCCCGTGGATGGGGAAGGCAATTTGCTTTTCGTACGTCAATATCGCCACGCGGCGGGCAGGGACCTACTCGAATTACCCGCAGGAACGCGCGATGGCGATGAACCTTTTGAAGACTGCGCCGCGCGTGAGATCCGCGAAGAGACCGGCATGGAAGCCGGTACCTTGAAAAAAGTTGGCGAGTTTTATCTGGCTCCGGGATATTCCACGGAATTCATGGGTGTCTTTCTCGCCACTGATCTGAGGCACAACCCTCTCGAAGCGGACGCAGATGAGTTTCTTTCCATTGAAAAAATACCCGTTAAGGAAGCGATGGATATGGCTGAACGCGGCGAAATGCCGGATGCCAAATCACTGGCAGCATTACTACTGGCAAGACCCTACTTAAAGTGAGCGTAAGGCCCATGATGATCCTCATGACTGGAGCGTATCGCTCAGGCACTAACGAGGATCCGGATAAAATCGTCGCGAATGTCCAAGCGATGGAATCATAGGCCCTGCCCATTTTTCGCCAGGGACACATCCCTGTTTTAGGCGCGTGGATTGCCCTTCCACTCTGTAGGAGAGATCGCAAACAAATAACGCAAATACCATGAGCATAGAATCTAAAAGGCTCCCGATATCGGGAGCCTTTTTGTTCACTAAATTAATCCAAGGGCGACGATTATTCCTGGGCCGGAGCGGCGGGGGCATTTTTACGCTGGCGGAAAGTAATGCGTCCACGAGCCATATCATAAGGGGACATTTCAAGCGCAACCCGATCACCCAGCAAAATACGAATATAATGCTTACGCATTTTCCCTGAGAGATAGGCCAGCACTTCGTGACCGTTATCAAGCCGCACACGGAACTGTGTCCCGGGCAGGGCTTCGATCACAAGACCATCCACTTTGATTTTGCCTTCTTCTTTTGTCATACGCGCCTCTTGAATTATTCAACATCCTTGAAAGAACGTCGCTTGATGCGACGAATTGCCTTCTTCTTTTCCATGCGGCGCTGCTCGCTCTTGGAGACGAACCAGCGTTTGCGGCGAACCGTGCTTAAAACACCGCTCTTGACGACTTTCTTGCGAAAGCGCTTGAGCAAAGAGTCCTGAGACTCACCATTCCTTAAATTTACAGATGCCAACTGAATTCACCTCCTTTCCGCATGAAATGAGAAACTCGGCCACACAGAATCGGCCGAGGACTTAATCAAAAGACCAGAAACGAACTAAATGACCCTACGATCAAAAAATACGCTTCACAACTCCTCGATTTTGAAACTTCGGACAATTTTACATTCGTCCAAACCGAAACTGCGTTTCGCATTATACACGATTCACACGCGGATGAGAAGATGCCGTGCGTGGAATATTAAAAGAAAAGCCCCTTGGCAATGACCTACTCTCCCGGGAGGTCGCCCTCCAAGTACCATCGGCGCTGGCGTGCTTAACTACCGGGTTCGGTATGGGACCGGGTGTACCCACGTCGCTCAAATCACCAAGGGACAATTTCACAAAATTGTCCTGAACAGCAATCATTGATGTATGTTTGGAAAAGTACCAAGTTCTCCGCATCACGCAAGTAAGCCCTCGACCATTAGTACAGTTTAGCTTAACACATTACTGCGCTTACACATACTGCCTATATACCAGGTAGTCTACCTGGGGTCTTACTCCCTTACGGGAACACAGGGATCTAATCTTAGGGCGAGTTTCCCACTTAGATGCTTTCAGCGGTTATCTCTGCCAGACATGGCTACCCAGCGATGCTCCTGGCGGAACAACTGGCACACTAGAGGTCTGTCCACTCCGGTCCTCTCGTCGATTAATTCCAGCATTTCTGCATGGCTCAGACTATATCTTCACCCTCTCTGTCGCCAGAGGAGGGGTCGGCGTATGATAACGGCTCAAATTTGGTCTTGCGACCACTCCGCTATCTCACCCTAACGCTTACTTAGGGTTCAGTCGTTACGGGGGTAAGCCAACCTTTTGATTGAAACTCTTCTTGCACCACTGCCGCCGTATGTTTTCGACGACTTGTATAATTTGCTTCCGCAACCTTGTCCGCCAGCGCGCACACCTCCAAAAATTCCAGAGGGGTTTGCACGGCTTCCAATTTTTCTAACGCTTCCAGCATTAACTCAACTTGGTCGCGTTTGAAACGGATGTATGGCTTCAGTTGGCGCAACACACTTGCCACGCGCTGATGACCATCCACTCGCAACTCGCTCATTCCATCATTGCGCTGGGAAAGGTAACCCGTTTGTAATTGGTCACGGATCCAATGCAACTCTTTTTCATGCAACGAGTCTTGGTAGAAGCAAATTGTGGAAGTGATGCGAAAGCCGAATCGCACGTCTTCACGCGGTTTGATTTGAAGCATAATGCTTCCGTCACCGTCGAGAAAACCAGCGATATAGGCAAACGCAGAGGCAATCATAAGATCAACCACCTTCCCACGGTATTACCATACTGACCGCACAGATTAACTGTGACTGCTCGAGGATAAAGCATAAATCAGGTTAGGCTTCACCGTTATTAGCCGAATTGTCAAATAGGATTTCTCCTATAAGTAGCACTTACGTACTAGGAGCAGCTCCCTTCAAATCCCTTGCGCCCACAGCGGATAGAGACCGACCTGTCTCACGCATCTCCAAGTTACCTTGAAGACAGACTATACCACTACCTCTTTCGAGGCACCGACGTATTATGGCGTTCATAAATTTTCTCTGATCACAAAGAAGGAAACGCCATCGAGAGTTCTGTTCGTACACTCAGTCGTTACGGGGGTACAAGATAGCCCTTGCTCTCCAGAACCGCCCGCACACTTTCATAAGTATGCTTGCGATTCTTGGTGTAGTTTAGGGTTTGAAAGATCTCCACTTTCGCACACCACTCCAGAAATTCCTGCGGAGATGGTTCTGATTGACCTGTTGTTTCATCAATCAGATGTATGCTAACGTGGTGTCTTGCATCTTGACCTTCCCACGGGATTGCCCTCCAAAGAGGGGTTCCCCGTTATGAGTCGGTTATCAGTTGAGGATCGCTCCTCAACGCCGCCATT
>CAZSVR010000060.1:10063-16522 GCA_964610295.1 uncultured Anaerolineaceae bacterium | reverse complement strand
TGCTCGCGGCACGAACGGTGGATGCAAGTACCAGGGGTGCAGGTGAGCAATCCCCGACTTAATAAGGAGATTGCTTCGCTCGCGGCTCACTCACAATGACATAACATTACACAAAATATTTTTCCACTTTCTTTTTTTCTACTTCAGGAATAAAAGAAGATTCATAGGCAAAACGATTACATTTGGCAATATCATCCATGCTCATGCCCAGGACCTCGTGAGCGATCCGGTATTCGTTATTGACGTTCGTTTCCAACACCTCGGGGTCATCAGAATTGATCGTGACGTGCACACCCAGGTCAAATAATTTCTTGAGTGGATGCGCCTCAAGCGTCGGCACGGAATTCGTCAGGTAATTGCTCCACGGGTTGACCTCCAGCGTAAGGCCGCGTTCTTTCACCAATTCCACAGCTTTCATATCCTCAATAATATGAATGCCATGTCCAATTCGGTCCGGTTCGACCGTTTTGATCGTTTCCACAACTGCGGATGCAGGCGTATCTTCGCCGGTATGGATCGTTACCTTGAGCCCCGCATCTTTTGCTTTCAGGATCGGCTTGGCGAAATCACGTATCGGAAAAAGGGTTTCGCCATCCGCAAGATCCACGGCTTGAATATGCTGCCTATGGCGTATAGCCCAATCCACAGTTTTGACGCATGATTCTGCACCCCTGCCGCGCGAGGTAATCGCGATGATGCCAATGGCCATGTCAAACTCGCGCTCGGCGCGTTCTTTAGCCTGCAAGAGTCCTTCCAAGCACGCGTCCCAATCCAGGTTATGACCATGGAATGCCCAATCTGGTGAGAAACGCACCTCAAAGAGCTTAATATTTTGTTTTGCACAATCTTCGAATAATTCCCATGAAATGCGCGCCACGACGGCTGGCGATGTTAGGCTGTTTTGAAAAATATCGAAAGCCTCCAACACTGCTTGCAGGTCACGAAGCTGATCGTATACTTTGACATGCTTGTCCAATTCAACAATATCATATGAGGGTAATTTCAAGCCATATTCTTTTGCAATGTCAAGGATAGTCTGCGTGCGAATAGCACCTTCAAGATGGCAGTGAATTTCAGTCTTTGGAATATCGTTGTATTTGGGGTTAACATTTTTCATGCTAAGCCTTAAGCATCTGCTTGATCTGAGCCTGTAAAATCTCAAAAAATTCAGACAGGCGATCCCGTTCATTTAGCGGGACAAAGGGACGCAGGTCCAGCACAAAATCCTTTTTTGGAAATGAGGTAACTCTTTCAACGATGTCTGAGTTTGTGACTTCTTTTCTCTCGTAATACGCAAGTTTTTTACGGAGCATATCCTGCCGTACTTCTGTTCCTTTGGATAACAAATACCACAAATCGTACAGGTCACGTCCTTTTCTTCGCGTCATCACTGCGCGGATCTTCTCTGCAAGTATTTCCTGCTGTGACAAATGATAAACATAGGAGGTGAACAGCACGGGATATGCGGTTCGAATCATGGAACGGTCATTTGAAAAAACTTTTTCACGAAAAGAAAAATCCAGCGCAATATAGGTCTTGTAAGGAAGGATGTTCTCTGCCGTTAAAAGGAATTGTTTCCCTGCAGCGCTTTTTCTTTCCTTCCAGGTGATGCCTTCTTCATCTTCCATTCGTTTTAATACGCTCGTGATGTACGCACTAAACTCTGACACGGATAATATAACCGAAAAATCAAGGCCCTCGGAAAAACGTGGCGCTTGATAGATCAGATGTATTGCTGTGCCGCCTTTGAAAAGGATATTCTGGCTTGGCGATTTTTGATAGAATTTTTGCAAAAAAACAAGCTGTAAATACTCGCGGAATATAACAGTTGCGTTGATCTTATATTGCTTTGCCAGGGCGCTGACTTGTTCCTGGGTAATCATAAAATGTCCGTTCCTTTCATTGACGGGAACTTCTTCGCATACAACGTGAAGCGCGCCTTATCCAGCTTTGAGGTATCCAGTTCATTCGTATGGACAATCGCAAGGCCTTTGGACATTAAATAAAGCAGGTCTAGCAGCGCTTTTTCTGGCTGCGCGATGAGGAATCCTTGAATGGGTTCATAACCCCAAAAAAGCGATCTCTTTATCCGCGCATATCGGTATGTTTTTTCATCAATCGTTTTTGTGACCGGTTTTTTGGTCGTCATGCTGGCGACTTCATACGGAAATTGCGACAAAACGCCATGAAAATTAAGCGCCGCTTCCAATGAAACATAGGACGGCTCATACAGAAAATTGGCAATACTGAAATCATGGACGCCCCCGCCGACCAGCATATATTTATCCCGTTCCAGTTTTTGCAAAATATTCCGGCGCGTTAAGTGGGTAACCATGGAAAAAAAGGTCGCCTGCGGCGACTTCGATCCCAGCAGGTCGCGCAGTGTCTTTGTGGTGAAGAGTTCCAGCTTCGATTGGTAGATTTGCTTTACCAGTACGGCAAAACTTGACGTTTCCATATACTCTTGATTTTACAGAGTACATGGAAACGTGTCAAGAGGTCAATAATGAACCGTCGTTTTCAAAATGATTTCAGTTTATCGGGATATAAAAAGCCGTTCAAGCGAATCGCGCCTTCGAGGTGACAATGAATTTCGGCTTTGGGAATATCGTTATATTTCGGATCAAAGTTTTTCATGGTAGCCTGCCTACTAGCATATCCTAAAACATTGGAACGAAACAAGAGGAGACAATCCGTTGTTATACGTGATCTGCTAGATGCCCAATCTTAGCGCAGTTTGCAATAAGACGTTCGCACCGTTCGCACAATCCCCCTCCGCAATCATAAAACAAGAAAATGGAGCCGGGCGAACCCGGCTCCATTTTCTAAATCACTCTATCGATGCTTATTCTTTTTGTCTTTTGTAATCCACAAATCGGTATCCGACACCGCGCTCGGTAAGAATGTACTTGGGATCTGAAGGATCCTTCTCTAATTTCTGCCGCAGATAGTTGATATAGAGGCGCACGTAATGCGGCTCATCACGATACTCGTAGCCCCAGACTTTCTGAAGAAGCTGGTCATGTGAAACGACCCAGCCCGCGTTTTGTACGAGATGAAAGAGCAAACGATATTCCGTGGGACGCAGTTTAACGAGTTTGCCTTCGAGCCAGATCTCGCGGCGGTCAAAGTCGATTTTGAGGCGTTTATCAATTTCGAGCAGGCCGTGCATGGAGCCGCTGGCCCCTTCAGTACGACGCAGAACAGCTTTAACCCGACTAACCAGCTCGCGCGGACTGAACGGCTTGGTGACGTAATCATCCGCACCGCGTTCGAGGCCGCGCACGCGATCATCCTCTTCGCCCTTGGCGGTTAGCATGATGACGGGCACGTTACTGAACTCACGGACGGTCTCAAGTACTTCGAAGCCATCCAGATCGGGCATCATCACGTCAAGCAGGATCAAGTCTGGCGTGACATCCCGTATTTTTTGAATAGCCTGCTTACCGTTGAATGCTTCGCTGACCTGAAAACCATCGTGCTCCAGATTCATACGGATAAAGCGCACCATGCGCTCTTCGTCATCCACGACTAGAATACGGCGTCGCTCCAACGAATCAGACATTTATTCCCTCACAAAGCCGATGATCTTTTCCTCTTCCGAGCTTTCCAGGACCTCAATAAAGTTCACTTTGACCAATGGGTAGATTACCTTGGTAACATTATTTTCGAGATAGTGCAGGTCCTTGCCATCCTTTTGGCGCGGATTCGTGATCACAATGATGCTATCGTTAGGCTTGGGCAGATCCTCTAATTCCCCTGTAACCGAGGGTTCACCAGATATGTGCAAAATGACCGTATAAGCCATGTTTTCCTTCTCTCTTCTTCTCACATATTCTTTACAAGAATTTGGATCTTCAATTTTCCAAGAGCGACAATATCACCATGGTTGATCACCTGCTCCAGGTTGGGCTGAAGGCGTTTGCCATTAATATAAGTTCCGTTCGCGGAACCGAGGTCCATCAAAATGATACGACTGCCGTCCTGTTTGATGACTGCATGTAAACGGGAAACGCCACCCGCATAGGCTTGATATGGTGAGAGATCAATATCGGGCATGATCGGTTGTCCCTCACTGACACGGCCAAGAGTGAACTCATTACGCGCTGAGAGCGGCAGGACTTGACCAGTATCCAACAAATGTAAACTTCCCCATGCATCGCTGCCATCGAACGGCAAATATGAGTCTTCAGTGACCTTCGGTAGTGCCGTTTTAAATTGACCAGTGGAAATATTTTGAGTGGTCAAGGCATCCTGACCAAGCAATTGTGCGCCACACTCCGCGCAAAACATGGCCCCATCCATATTGTCATGTTTACAATTAGGACAAATTACCACCTTACCTTCTCCTTTGGTCCACTTAAAAGAAGCGCGCGCGTACTGTATTTAATATTTTTATTGCCGCTGGCACTAAAAGCATGCATACGCTCCAGATTGTCTGCTTCCATTAAAGCGGTCTTTGCAAGGGAATTTTGACCCTGTGAGAGCAAATGTGTGGCCAGATTTTGAAGATGACGAACCGCGGAGGAGTATTCACCTCCATCGGCTGCGATGCGCGCGCGGTCCTGCATCCTATACAGAGTCAGGCGCGAAAGAGCGCTCAATATCCGCGTGGGGGGCGCTTCGGGAGCGGGGTCCGAATGAACCTCTTTGACAACCAGCAAGCGAACAGGGGGAACGGGCGCGGGCAAAGCCGCAACTGAAATTTTCAAGACCGCATCCAAAAGAATAACCTCTGCCTGCTCAAGGGCTACAGAGTCTATTACAAATTCAAATAGGACGTGCAAAGGAACTTCCCGTGAGATCGGTCCCAGATGCATGGGATTTTCCAGTTCAACTGTTCCACCTTCCGGTTGAAGACGGAACGCATAGTTCATTCTAACGTGTTCCTGTTCCTTATACGCAAGAATAACATCGTCGGCAAACGTACTCACCAGCGCATTGAACTTTTCCACGAGGATGCGTTGTATATCTTTTGGTTGTGAAATGTAAGCGGAACTGCCTCCGGTACGATTGGCCAAGGCATCCAGAAAAATATCATTCCATTCATCTCCAACCCCCAGACCGGTAATGCCAATATTTTGGCTGGCAGCCTCTTCTGCAAGTTTCAAGCAGGCCCGCTCATCCCCATAAGTATGGCCATCCGTCAAAAGAATAATGTGATTCACTCGGGACGGATTGATGGAGCGGCGGACTTCCTGCAAGCCTGCTTCCAATCCCTGGAAAATTTCGGTCGCACCACTGGTTTGCATGGATTGAATACGCGCTTCCTGTTGATTTTTTTCCCAGTTAATGGCTGCAGGAATGATGACTTCTGCCTTGTCGCTAAAAGCCACCACACTAAATACATCCTGAGGCCGCAGGCTGCGGATCAACTGTACTGCAGCGGACTTGACCATATCCATTTTATCGCCCTGCATGGAGGTGGACCGATCCAACACAAGACAAACATTTAAGGGCGGTGCCGGGATCTTGTCAGTCCCCTCGCGTGGGCCGATCTCAAGCAGGCCGTAAATCAGTTGTGGTTCTGCAAGCTTTACCAGGCTGGGTCGACTAAAGACAAATTCATGTTTTACCGCCGAATTCGTCTCGATCTCGGGTGGCAGGGTTGCATCGTACAAGCTTCGGCGTTTGCGGTTGGAAAGAACTTCATAGACCTGTTGGATTGCCAGAAAAATTTCGGTTTCGCCGGGGGCAACATTCTTGTCCGGATGCAATCGCTGTGCAGCCTCAAAGTAAGCGCGTTTAATCTGCTCCTGCGTGGCATCGCGGAGGACACCCAGGATTGCATAGTAATCCGGCTTATTCGATGGCATTTCTATCCAATCATTTGTACAAGGACAACGGAAATATTATCGGGGCCACCTGCGGCGTTTGCCGCTGCCACCAGGCTCTGGCAGGCGCGGTGTAAATTGGGTGCTTCGGTAATGGCGCGATAAACATCCTGCTCGTTTATTACTCCCCACAACCCATCACTACAGATCATCAAATAACCGGCAGAGGGGAAAGGAACGGTAAAGATATCCGCCTCCAATGCTTCGCCCTGGCCCAGCGCACGGATCAGCACATTCCGATGCGGGAAGTTTACCGCCTCGTCTTTGCTCAAGTGGCCGAGCTCTTCAAGTCGCTTGACCAGTGAATGGTCACGCGTGATCGTGTCCATTCTTCCATCGGTATAAATCGCATAGGCGCGACTGTCGCCCACATGGGCAATGGTCACTTGTTGACCGAGAACCAATGCGGCCGTAACCGTAGTACCACTGCCTGGCGCTTCACGCTGTACGTACCGATGCGCATCCTTGATTGAATTTTCCATCACCTCTTGAAGCGATTCCTGCAACGGTTGTGTAGGCAGGTTATATAGGTATGAGTGAAATTTCTTTAGGATATCGCCGGCCATAATGCGCACGGCGGCGTTGCTTGCAACTTCGCCAAACTGATGGCCACCCATTCCGTCTG
>CAZSVR010000060.1:0-10042 GCA_964610295.1 uncultured Anaerolineaceae bacterium | reverse complement strand
AAGAGCCAGCAAACTATCTTCATTATGTTCGCGCTGCTTTCCCACAGATTGACCTGCACTTGCGATCAGTTGCTTCATTTCATAGCGCAGGTTTTGCCCGGAAATAATGGCGCTGATCTGCTGATCTGAAAGCGGGGCGGTTGTTACCGACTCGATCTGTTTCAGCTTTTCTTGTTTTTGCTCTTTCCCAAATAACTTACGAAAAAAATCAGCCACAGAGACTCCTTTTAGGCAAACAGAGCATAGACATTATGGTCTGCCGAGCCAATATAAACAATATCATCGAACACGAGAGGCGAGCCGGTGATGTGGCCCTGTGTCTTGAACTTCCAGCGTAATCGTCCCGTCTTATATTCAAGACAATATATATTGTTGTCGTTAGAACCGCAATACAAGGAATCCTTGTAGATCGTCGGCGAGCTGCTCACTTGATTATCCGTCTTGAAGCGCCAGATCTCCTTGGCATTATGAGCATCAACACAGTAAATGAAACCGTCTGCCGCACCCACGAAAACATACTCATCGGTCACAGCCGGGGAGGAGATGGAGGCTTTCCCAAGACGGAATTTCCAGATGGCCCAGCCATTCTTCATGTCTAACGAATACAAGGTACCATCGAGGGAGGCAAAGAATATGTCCTGCCCCCTGGATGCAGGCGAAGAAGTGATCCCGCGCTTGGCCTGGAATCGCCATTTCAGAGTACCACGGAAATCAATGCCGTAAAACGAACCGTTCTCACATCCCACATAAACCAGTTCATTGACAACCAGAGGTGTTGAGTGAACCGGGGCATCTGTGGTAAATTTCCACACCGCCCGGCCGGAATTGACGTTGACCGCATGCAGATCATTATCATCTGATCCAAAGAAGATATGGCCTTCAGCGATGCGCGGCGAGGAACGGATCTTTCCTTCAGTGTAATAAGTCCATACCACTTTACCGGTACGGGTGCTCACAACATGCAGGCGTTTATCTTCAGAACCAAAATAGATATTGTTATCAAATAAGGCCGGCCGCGAGACGATGCCTCCGTCCGCGGCATATTTCCACTGAAACTGGCCATCGGCCGCGTTCAACGCATACAGATTATTATCATAACAACCGATAAAAAGCGACCCTTGATGCAGCACGGGGGTACTGCGAATTTCATCTTCACACTTGAAAGACCACAGTGGTTTAACACCACCGCTTTTTACTGGCAGAGCGGAGGTGATCTTTGAAAGCGCTCCGGTTTTGCGCGCCACACCCATTATCGCATCCCGCATGGCAGCCACATTCGGGAATCTTTCGGATGGGTTATATTGCAACGCAGTATTTATGACTGCTTCCAATTCGGTTGAAATGTTGGTATTGATGAGGCGTATTGGCCGTTCAGCGAACGAGAAAGGCGGTTCCAAACGCGGGTCACGCCGTGTGAGCGCATGATGCAGGGTCGCGCCCAGAGAATACAGATCTGCAAATTGCGTGGCTTCGCCGCGGTACTGCTCCGGAGGGGAATATCCTTCCGTTCCGATCATGGTACCTCTTTGGCCGGTTTGGAATGTTTTGGCGATCCCAAAATCCACCAGGATCACATCCCCATTATGATTGATCATCACATTGGAGGGCTTCATATCGCGAAAGATGATCGGGTCTGGTTGATGCGCGTGCAGATAGGACAGCACATCGCACAACTGGATCGCCCAACTGATGACCTGGTCTTCAGGCAGGAATCCATTCGAATCAGCGATGACGGTCTCGAGGTCCTTGCCATGCACAAATTCCAGGATCAAATACGAACGATGGTCCTGGCTCAAATAATCATAGATCCGTGGAATGGCGGGGTGATTGAGGGTTGCAAGCAGATTCGCTTCCCGCTCAAAATTCTGGACGATGGTTTGGCGTATCAGCGGGTCCGGGGCCATGTTGATCATCTCTTTGACCGCCACCAGCTTGACCACATTCGGAAAATGCAAGTCACGGGCGCGATAGACAGACCCCATTCCACCAACACCAATCACATCTTGAATGTGGTACCGATTTACGAGTGTGGAGCCGGATTGAAGCTGATTCTGCGGGGTATTATCATCCCCGGACTCTGGTCCATTTAGCGAGGCAATATTTCTTGTTTCCAGTAGGGTCTCCTGCTTGCCCGCGGCAAGGTTCTTGAATTATAGTGTGCAGTCAGGGGTTTTGCAAATCCATTATAGTTGCAATTTTGTTGGTATCTCCGACTTGCAGGGAAACGGTTTCTACGGCAAAATGAGGGGGTTGTGAAAATTCTGGCAATTAGCGACCAGCCTGTCGATCGGGTTTATACGCTTGCATCCAACGGACAGTTTAAGGATATGGAGCTTATTCTCGGTTGTGGTGACCTGCCTTATGCATATCTCGAATATCTGGTCACTGTTTTGAAGGTGCCCATGTTCTATGTGCCCGGCAACCATGATCCTGAAGAAGATCTGCGTAATCGGGAGTCACGCGCCGAGGGCGGATCAAACCTGGATCTGAGACTGGTTCGGCACAAACGATTTTTGATCGGCGGCTTTGGCGGCTCCATTCGCTACCGGCCTGATGGCACAAATCAATATACACAACGTGAAGCCTACCGGCGGGTATATCGCCTCATTCCGGGGCTGTTGCTAAACCGCCTGCAATATGGCCGCGCGCTGGATATTCTCATCAGTCACTCCCCGCCTCTCGGCATTCACGACGATAAAGACCCGGCGCATCATGGACTAAAGGCCTTGAATTGGCTGATCCGTTTTGCCCGGCCCCGCTACCTTTTTCATGGTCATACACACTTTTTCAAAAAAAACATTGAGAATTCAGAATTCACGGTTGGTCTTACAAAGATAATGAACGTCTACCCATATAAGACAATTGAGGTAAGTCACTAAATTTTTGAATTGTTCCAGGGATTTGAATTTTTCGATCTGCTCTGGGACATTGAATGGAAAGTAAACCATGTCCGATTTTTTCTCCTCCCAGGCGCGCGCAGATTTTAGCAAAGCACGTCGAAAAGCTTTTTTCAAACAGATCCTCTCCATCCTCTCCGGCCAGCGTGCCACCACTTTGCTTTCCTACGACGAGATCAAGGAAAAGCTGCATATCGGCGGCCCCATTTATCGCGGCATCAAGACCCTGCGCGTGGACCAAATTGTGGGAAGCCTGAACCGCTACCAGGAATTCGACCGCACCTTCCTTCCCAAAGAGGACCAGCTCGCCCACCGCTGGCAAAGCGTGGACCAGGCCTTCTATAAAGATATCGACCTGCCCCCCGTCGTGCTCTACAAGGTCGGCCAGGTTTATTTTGTCGTGGACGGTCATCACCGGGTTTCCGTCGCCCGCGAACAGGGGCAGGAATTCATCGAAGCCGAAATCCGCGAATGTTCCACGCGCGTCAACATCACGCCCGATATCAAACCCGAAGATCTAGAGATCCTCGGCGACAAAGTGAACTTCCTCGAACGCACACAGCTGAATGAACTTATCCCCGAGGCAAACATCAAACTCAGCATTCCCGATGGGTTTGAACGCATGCTTGAACACATTGCCGTGCATCGTTACTTCATGGGACTTGATCTAAAACGCGACATAACAGAGGAGCAGGCTGTCAAACACTGGTATGAGACGGTCTATTTACCCATCGTCGAAGTGATCCGTCAGAGCAACATCCTGAAAGATTTCCCCGGCAAGACCGCAGGCGATCTCTACCTGTGGACACTCGATCATCAACGTTACCTAGCCCAAGAAGAAGGTCAGCCGCTTCAACCACCCGATCAAGCTGCGCGGCAATTTTTGGAAGAAAAAGGTGAGTAAAAAATATATGTCTGACTTACATCCACTCGCCGGAGTATATGCCGCAGCGGTTACTCCGCTCAAATCAGATTCAACCATTGACTTTGAATCCATTCCCGCGCTTCTACGCTTCCTCGCCTCGCGCGGATGCCACGGCGCGTTGCTCTTTGGCACAACTGGCGAAGGGCCATCCTTCTCACCCAAGGAACGCGAAGCCATGCTCCGTTCGGCGCGCGCATTTCGTAATCAACTACCGGGCTTTCGTTTACTGGCTGGCACAGGTACACCCAGCCTCTCAGAAACCATTGAACTGACCAAACTTGCCTTTGATCTTGGGTATGATGGTGTCGTGGTTCTGCCTCCTTATTATTTCCGCAAGGCTACTGATGACGGCTTGTTCAACTGGTTCACTGAATTGATCAATAAAGCAGTTCCAAAAGATAAGTATCTGCTCGGTTATCACTTTCCCGACGTGGCAGGCATTGGCTTCTCGACAGATCTGCTTGCCCGCCTTAAGGATGCTTTCCCTGTGCAGTTCGCGGGCATCAAGGATTCTTCACACGATGAAGCATTCGCAGCCGAAGTAGGCAGGCGCTTCGGTGCAGACCTGGCAGTCTTCAGCGGCACCGACACCCACTTTCATTATGCCCTGCAAAACCACGCGCAGGGAGCCATCACCGCGCCCGCCAATTTGCTCTCACAAGGTCTGCGCGAGATCTGGGATCTGTATCAAGCAGGAAAAGACCCGTCCGAAGTACAGGCTCTTGTATCTGAGCAAAGACACGTGCTTGAAAAATATATGCCTTTCCCGCCGAGTCTAAAAGCCTTAATGCATGAGCTGCACGATCTTCCACGCTGGGCGGTGAAACCACCCTTGGATGAAATCGCAGTTAAAGACCTGCAACAGGCGTTACAAGAATTCACAGCCGTCCATTCGAAATAATTTGATGACTAGAACCTGGCGTCTCCTCTATACCCCTGCCGCGCGCGGTGCCTGGAACATGGCTGTGGACGAATCCATCCTCGAGCATATCGGGCGCCGCGCAGCACAGCCAACCCTGCGTTTATATGCATGGGACCCACCGTGCTTATCTTTGGGCCACGCACAGCCATTTGCAGACGTTGACCTTGCGCGCCTCAAAAGGCATCGTTGGGATGTCGTCCGCCGCGCAACCGGTGGACGTGCCATTTTGCACACCGATGAATTAACATATTCCGTAGCTGGGGGCGCGCAGGAACCCATGCTGGCGGGCGGTGTGCTGGAATCCTACAACCGACTTGCACAGGCCTTGTTATTTGCGATCCGCGAAATGGGTTTGCCGGTTGAGATGAAAGAACATGTGCGGGACCCCGCACCCTTCACCCTTCGGGTACTGCGCGGGCAAAATATGAACCCCGTTTGCTTTGAAGTCCCCTCCCCTTATGAAATAACCGTGCAGGGGAAAAAATTGATCGGCTCCGCGCAAGCTCGTAAAAAAGAGGGCGTGTTACAGCATGGCTCGCTGCCTCTCGCGGGAGACCTCACACGTATCTGTCAGGCATTGGTCTTCAAAGATGAAATTGCGCGAGAAACCGCCGCGCAAAGATTGCTGACGCACGCAACCACGGTTGAATCCGTTTTGGGCCGCCGAGTGGATTGGGAAACCGCCGCGCAAGCCTTCGTCCGAGGGTTTGAGGCGCAGTTGGGAATCACCTTTGAGCGCGGGGTAATGTCCGGATCCGAATCTGAAAGAGCGGAAGAATTGGTCGAAGAAAAATACGCACATCCCTCATGGACGGAACGCACATGAAAAATTTTCTCGTTTATGGTTCATATGGATACACCGGGAAACTCATTGTTGAGCGTGCCGTAAAAGAGGGATTTCATCCCATGCTTGCAGGGCGCGATGAAACCAAATTACGCGCACAGGCAGAGACATTTGGCTTGGAATATCGCGCCTTTGATCTGGGCAATTTGACCGCGCTCAACTCTGCGGTTCAAAAAGTGGATGCAGTCTTACATTGCGCGGGCCCATTCTCGCTTACGTTCAAGGCCATGATAGCGGCCTGCCTCGCAAATGGAATACATTATGTGGATATCAGCGGCGAGATCGAGGAGTTTGAAGCCCTGGCGGGCATGCACCAAGAAGCGCGCAAAGCAGGCATCATGGTCTTGCCCGGCGGTGGTTTCGACGTTGTCCCCTCGGATTGCCTTTCATTGTATTTAAGCAAAAAACTTCCGGACGCAACAAAACTTGAATTGAACATAATGAGCATTGGAAGCGGCATATCGCGCGGCACGGCGCGCTCGGGTATTGAAAACATGCATCGTCAGGGACGCATCCGCCGCGCTGGAAAGATCGTCAGCGTGCCAAATGGGTGGCGCCTCAAGCGAGTCGATTTTGGGCGCGGACCGCAGCGCCTGGTCTCCATGGGCTGGGGCGATGTAAGCACCGCTTATTACAGCACGCACATCCCAAATATCGAAGTATTTATGGCTTTGCCACGCGCCATGATCAACGGCATGTACGTCACGCGCCTGCTAAGACCTTTGCTTTATACGCGCCCTGCAAAGGATCTTCTCAAATGGATGATAGGCAAATTGATCCCGTCCGGTCCTTCGGCCGAGCGCAATCAAACCGGGTTCAGTTTAATGATCGGTGAAGTGACCGATGGCAAACAGACATTCCGCGCGAAACAACGGACTCCCGAAGCGTATTATCTGACCGCACTGACTTCGGTGGAAATCATGAAACGCATTCTTGCCTCAGACTATAAATCCGGTTTCCAGACCCCTGGCAAGGCCTATGGTGAGGATTTTATATTACAATTTGCAGGTGTCGAACGCGAGGACCTCAAAGGATAGACGATGAGAAAACTCACTCTGCTTTTTACATTGGGGTTCATCGTCAGCGCCTGCGCGCCTGCCAGGATTTTGCCAGCTGATAATCCTCCTGCCGTGCCCTCTCAAACCTCGGAGGCGACCATGACTTTTGAAATGACCAGTCCCGCATTCCCTCATGAAGGATCGATCCCTGTCGATTATTCATGCGATGGCCGCAATATCTCTCCTGCGCTCGCATGGACACTACCGCCTGCGGGCACGGAAAGCTTCGCACTGATCATGGACGACCCCGACGCACCAAACACGTGGGTACATTGGGTGATCTTTAATATCCCGGCCTCCGCGCGCGGACTGGACGAAGGCTCCCCCACCGACACGCAACTCACCAATGGAAGTTCCCAGGGCAGGACCTCCGCCGGCACAAACGGTTATCATGGTCCGTGCCCGCCATCTGGGACGCATCATTACTTCTTCAAGTTGTACGCGCTGGATGCAATGCTCGAATTAACCACTGGTGCGAATAAACAGGATGTGCTCACAGCGATGGAAGGCCATATTCTTTCAAGTGCGGAATTAATGGGAACATTCAGCCATTAATAGAGTAGGGGCGAGTCATGCCCTTCACCCATCCCCTTCACCCTCCGGGTACTTCGCGGGCACGATGTGACTCGCCCCTACTTCGCATCCACGCGGGACGCAGGCCTGCCACCCTCCGATAAACCGCACACTTCTTATCGTGCGCGCCCGCCAAATACCCTGTGGACATGAGGAATTCATTCACGATCTCTCCGCCTGTAAATATGAACGTCTTTTTAAACAACTTCACCCACTCCTCTCTCGTGAGCGGGTGATGCGCGTCCAGCCAGCCTTTAAATGAACCGTGCTCTTCTTTTAATTCCAGGGTCTTCTGCGCGTTGACAATTGCCGCGTTGATCTTGAGCCGGTTACGAATGATCCCCGCGTCCGCAAGCAGGCGGGCGCGGTCTTTTTCGGTATATTTCGCGATCTTTTCAATTTTGAATCCATCATAGGCCTTGCGGAAGTTATCTGCTTTTTTCAGGATCGTGATCCACGAAAGCCCGGCCTGGTTGATCTCCAAAACAAGCCTTTCAAACAAAAGATTGTCATCCTTGAGAGGAAATCCATACTGCGTATCGTGATAATTCTGGTTGAACGTATCTTCGGGATGGGAACTGCAATATTGACAATAAGTAAGACTCATAGATCGATCTCCATGACCGGCAAAATACGCGGCTCACAGATCAGTGCAATCAGTGTAATTCGTGGCAAAACACATCAACCGACAACTTTGATCTCGCGCGGCATATCACTTAACACATCCGCGCCGGTTTCAGTGATAACCACATTATCTTCAATGCGCACGCCGTTGCGATTTGTCAAATAAATCCCCGGCTCCACGGTGAATGCCATGCCGGGCTCAAGCAACTGCATATTATCGCTGCGCATATAGGGGTCTTCGTGACCTTCCATGCCGATCCCGTGACCGGTGCGATGTGTAAAATATTTTCCATAACCGGCTTTTTCGATGACATCGCGCGTGGCTTTATCCACGTTCGCGCAAGGGACGCCAGGTTTGCCTGCGGCGCGGCCAGCGGCATTGGCTTCCTGCACGATCTTGTGGATCTTATTACACTCGTCATCCACCTCGCCAACTGCAAATGTGCGCGTCAGGTCAGAGACATAACCATTATAGGCTGCCCCCCAATCCACGACCAGCAGATCACCAGCCCGCAATTTCCGTTCCGAAGGGGATGCATGCGGGTTGGCAGAATTCGGCCCGGCGGAAACGATGGGGGCAAATGGCATTTCAGGATCAGAGCCATGCTTAAGCAGGTTCATCACCAACTCGGAAGCCAGCGCTTTTTCAGTCATTCCGATTTTTATCAACGGGAGGGTAGCTTCGAGCGCTGCCTGTGCGATCTTCACTGCGCGACGCATCGCCTCCACTTCGGCCTTGTCTTTTTTGAGACGCAACCGTGCAAGCACATCCGAAGCATCGGGATAGTCGGCCTCCGGCGCGCCTGCTTTAATGTGACTGAATTCGAGCAAACGCATTTGACGTGGCTCGACTCCGATGCGCTTCCCATCCAGGCCGAGTGACTGCGCGGCCTTTCGAAAGGCATCGTTCCACTCTGAGGGATTCTCACCATACGCGAAAGCCCGCACTTTATATGGGAACAGATCCACTTTGGGCAGTTCGAGTTCGGGCAAAATCAGCACGGGATCTTTATCCGGCGCGACCAATAAAACAACGGGGCGTTCCATCAAATGAAAATTTATCCCCGTTAAAAACATCAACGTAGGACCCGGATTGAGAGCAACCGCAGAAAGGCCGGAGGTCCGCAGTGAGGCGGTGAGCTTGTCAAGGCGAGGTTGAGTCACGTGAGTCTCCTAATCCAATTTATGGTTGATCTTTGTAAAGAGATAAGCAATCCAATCCACGACAACCGGGAAAAGCGCTTCGAAAGTGGTGAGGATGCGGAACCACCCTGGAAGAACCAGACTGCGGCGTGGCCATTTCGCAATGCCAATGACGCGGCGCGCAACATATTCAGAGGTCAAGCTTAGTTTGAGGAATGATCTGACCGCGCTATACGCGGAATTCCCCCCAAGATGTTGGCCGAACTCTGTTGCGGCGGGACCGGGGTAAATTCCACTGACCTTGATCCCAAGCGGGGCGACTTCGCGGCGAAGTGAATCGGTGAAGCCGCGCGCGCCAGATTTGCTCGCGGAATAGGTGGTGATCAGAGGCGCGGCGATCAGCCCTGCGATGGAGATCATGTTAATAATATGACCTGCCCGTCGCGCCAGCATACCTGGAAGCACCGCACGCGTGACCTGTATTAGGCCGGTGAGATTCACCTCGATCAACGTTTCGATATCACGTTCCATCGAGAAGCTTTCGAACCAACCCACGCGGCCGAGGCCGGCGTTGTTGAAGAGGATGTCGATCTGTCCGTAAAGATCAAGCGTGGACTGCACCATATTGTCGATTTCAGCATGGTCAACGATATCAACCGGAATGGCCATCGCTTCGCCGCCCGCATCCTGTATTTTCGTGGCAAGTTCCTGCAAGCGATCCATACGGCGCGCGGCCAGCACCACTCTGCAACCTTGCTCTGCAAAGAGCCGCGCGGCGTCTTCACCAAACCCTGAGGACGCGCCTGTGATCAGGACAACTTTATTCGCTAATTTAGCCATGGCAGTTTTCCCTGCCTGATTTTACACCCGCACAACCAAAGTCTTTCGATACCTTCGGCATTTCATGATATCGCGCAGATCCAAAACAAAAAGCGACCCGAATATATTATCATGCGGGCCGCTCCACAAGTTATCTCATAAATACCGTGTCACTCTGAGGGAGCGTTCTTCGCGACCGACACTTGCGCCGCACCCCCGCTCCGCTGTGCTACGGGG
>CAZSVR010000059.1:0-17401 GCA_964610295.1 uncultured Anaerolineaceae bacterium | reverse complement strand
CGCCGCGCTCGGCGAGGAGTTCGTCAAGCTCTTCGTCGCCGTCAAGCGCCACGAGCTTGGCAAGGCGAAGGCCGCCATCCCCGATTACGACTCGCCCGACTTCAACGACACCGTGCACGAGTGGGAGCGTGCAGAGTATTTCGAGTTCCTTTGAAAGCATTCACCGCTGAGCACGCGGAGAGCGCAGAGATTTCCTGCTGAAGTTCTTGGCGAACCCTGTGCTCTCTGCGGTGAAAAGCGCCTCGAGGTAAAACTATGCCACCGAAACGATCTACCCCTGCCGACAGCGTGACCGCCGCCGCTCGCAAGGCCGGGGTGCGCCTCGTGCGTTTCCTCTACACCGACAACGGCGGCGTCACGCGCGGCAAAGCCACTCACGTCGCGCACCTGCGCAACCGGATCACCGACGGCATCGGCCTGACGGTGGCAATGCAGGCAATGAACATGCTCGACCAGCTCGCCGCCGTCGAAGGGATGGGGCCGGTCGGCGAAATCCGCCTCACACCCGACCCTGATACCTTCACCGTTCTGCCGTACGCGCCGCACTCGGCCGCGATGACGGTGGACATGCTCAAGCAAGACGGCGCGCCGTGGGAAGCCTGCCCGCGCTCGTTCCTCAAGCGGCAGATCGCCGCCTGCGCCGCCGAAGGCTTCACCGCGCAAGCCGCCTTCGAGTGCGAGTTCACCCTCGCCACGCGCAGCGCCGACGGCGCGTACGCGCCGCTCGACGAGAGCCTGTGCTTCTCGGCGGTGGGCTTCACCCCGGCGGCGCAGGTGATGGACGACATCATCGCCGCGCTCGAAGCGCAGGGCATTGAGACGGATCAGTATTACCCCGAACTCGGCCACGGCCAGCAGGAACTGCCCATCCGCCACGCGCCCGCGCTCGCCGCCGCCGACCGGCAGGTGTTCTACCGCGAGACGGTGCGCAACGTGGCGTACCATCACAGCCTGTACGCCTCGCTCGCGCCCAAGCCCTTCCCCGACCAGGCCGGCAACGGCGCGCACATCCACTTCAGCCTGTGGGATAAAGCGGGCAAGCGCAACTTGATGCACGACCCGAAAGATCAGTATGGCCTGAGCGAATTGGGTTACCACTTCATCGGCGGATTGCTCGACCACCTCCCGGCGTTGCTTGCGCTCACCTGCCCCTCGTACAACTCGTATCGCCGCCTGCAGCCGCACTTCTGGAGCTCAGCCTACACCGCGTGGGGGCCGGACAACCGCGAGGGTGCCATCCGCGTCCCGTCGCAATTCAAATCCAATCGCGCCGCCTCGACCAACGCCGAGCTCAAAGCCTCCGACTCCTCCTCCAATCCATATCTCGCGTTGGGCGGATTGCTCGCCGCCGGACTGGATGGCGTAAAACAAAAACTCACGCCTGGCGAGCCGACGCTGATTGACCCCGGCAACTACTCGGACGCGGAGCGCGCCGCGCGCGGCATCCGCCGCTTCCCGACCAACATGAAGGAAGCCCTCGACAACCTCGAACGCGACGCTGTGCTCATGGACGCCCTCGGCCCACTGCTGGCGAAATCCTTCCTTGCCGTCAAGCGGCTGGAGTGGGAGTCGTTCAGCAAAGAAGATGTGGCGTTTGAGTTGAAGCATCATTTTTGGAAGTTCTAAAATGGCAAATGACGAATGACAAATGTCGAATAAGTGCATTTGTCATTCGTCATTTTGCATTCGTTATTCAATACAATGTCTCTCAATCTTTCAACCATTCCCATCCTCGACCACCACTGCCACTCGCTGCTACGCCGCGAGACGCCGTACAGTGCTGCCGAGTTCCAGCGCTTCTTCAGCGAGGGCGGCGACGATGGCATCGTTGCGGAACACACGCCCAACTCGGTGTTCTTCCGCTGGGCCGTAAAGGAAGTGGCGCAGTTCCTCGGGTGTGCGCCGACAACTGAGGCGGTGCTGGCCGCGCGGGCCGCGATACCACTAAACGAACTTGGTGCACGCATGTTGCGCGACGCGAACATCCCGGTCTTGCTCATTGACTACGGGCTGGCGGGTGCTGATCGCATGTCCATCCCCGATATGAAAGCCAGCCTGCCCATGTGCCGCATCGAACCAATCTTGCGGTTGGAGACGATGGCGCAGGAATTGATCTTAAAGTACGAAACGTTTGACCAAGTGGTAGAGACGTTTGTTACGACAGTAGAGGGCGCGCGGGCGGCAGGACATGTTGGCCTGAAGAGCATCATTGCCTATCGTACCGGGTTGGCCATCCGCGAGACGAGCAAAGCCGAAGCCGTTGAAGCGTTTGGGAAGGTGAAGGAGCGCGCACGGCGCGATGACACAGTTCGCCTGGCTGACAAACCCCTCAACGATTACCTGGTCCTGCGCGCGCTCGAGGTGGCAGAGAAGCAGGCATTACCGCTGCAATTCCACACGGGCTTGGGTGATAACGACCTCGATATGCTGTACGCTAACCCACTGCACATGCGACCGCTTTTTGAGAGCAGCCAGTATAAGCACGTACCGTTCGTCCTGCTCCATGCTAGTTATCCATACGTGCGCGAGCTTGGTTACCTCGCATCGCTTTACTCCAATGTTTGGATGGATATGGGCCTGGCGATCCCTTTCGCGACCGTGGATATTCCCTCAGTCTGGCGGCAAGCCCTCAGCCTGACGCCGATAAGCAAAGTATTGTTCTCAACCGATGCATATAGTCTCCCGGATATTTACTGGCTCGCCGCGCGTTGGGGTCGGTGGGGATTGGCTCAAGTGCTCGATGAGCTAATTGCGATTGGGGCGTTCACACATGATGAAACACTTGACGCCGCCCACCAAATCCTGCATGCGAACGCTGAGAAACTTTACGAGGTAAAACTGTGAACCTCTCTGTTCTCGTGTTTCAACACGATCCCTATGATGGCCCTGGTTATCTGGGCGAGGCGTTGCTCCGGCGCGGCGCGAGACTTGCCATCGTTCGGCTAGACGACGGCGAGGCTGTGCCTGATACAGCGCTTTACGATATGCTCTTAGTGATGGGCGGGATAATGAACGTTTACCAGGAAGACAAATATCCGTGGCTGGTCGAAGAGACGCAGGCCATTCGCCAGGCAGTGGAAGCAGGCAAGGCAGTGTTGGGCGTGTGCCTTGGCGGGCAACTTCTGGCAAAGGCCCTGGGTGCCGAGGTCCACCTCGGAGCGGCGACAGAAATCGGTCTCACACCGATCACACTCACGGAGGCTGGGGAGGCAGACCCCTTGTTTGAAGGTTTGTCGCAAGTGGAAGCAGTCGAATGGCACGATGACTCATTTGATATCCCCACCGGAGCAGTCGCGCTGGCCCGTACAATGGGCTGCGCCCACCAAGCCTTTCGCTTCGGCCAGTGGGCGTATGGTCTGCAATTCCACCCCGAAGTCTCACCTGCAATGCTGGCGGAGTGGATCAAAGGCGCGGGCGACCTGCCAATTGACAGATCATCTTTTCAACGCGCTGTTGAGGCCAAGGCCGGAGCACTGCAGACTCAGGCAGGCCGCTTGGTTGATAATTTTATCCGAAGGTGTACTTCCCTCGCTTCTCCTTGACTACAAGCGCTTTGCCCCAGATCGTCCAATTGGAAGGATGCCTTTACGTTTTTCGATCCCGCTCAGATAGCGTACGATATATCCCTCCACGAACATCCCAGCGCCTTCTGGAAACCCCATCAAGACCCTTCTTTACGGACTGCCTTCACCAGTTCATCCCGCCCAGCGGCGTTGTTCACCGGGAATAAGATGTTCGGCATAGCTCGGTCGGCAGCCAGGACGGGCAGAATTTCGAGGGCACAGTTCTTGCGCATGATAACGGCGATCAGGTCGCAGGCATCCTCGGGATCAAGCCGTTCGACTATGGGCAGGGGCGTCAAGGCATCTTCCAATATGAGTCCATGTTCACGCAAATCAGCGAGACACTCTAAACGCGCGAGAAGAGACCCTTCGATAAACCCAGGGCGTAGCTCACTCATCGCAATGGAAACATTCCATACTGCCCGCCACGCCTTTGCCGATCCCCCCGGGCGGATAATGGGTAAATAAACGAAATCGCTTCTGTGACAGCAGGAGCGATTTCGTGGTCAACCCAATAAAAGGTCAAATAAAAGAATTCATCTATCCCATCATAATCTTCGGCCGACCGCAGGTGTAACGCCTCTGCCAAGTGCACGGATTGGATCTCTTCGCTGCCCGCCAAATCTGCAATTGTGCGAGCTAATTTTAGGATGCGATGATAGGCGCGCGCGGATAGATTTAGCTGCGTCATCGCCGAGCGCATCAGACTCTTACACTTCGACACGCTCACCGTTCGTGCCGCGATCAGCGGCGGCACGCCGGTGCGAGACGGCAGTGCAGCGCCTTCATCCCTTCGACCCTGCTCAGGGCAAGCCTGCAACTGACAAAACTGCCGGACCTCACCGACGCGCATATCCGCATTGCAAATGATATCGGCTATTGGGGAATTGGGATTCGTGAATCGGGTTTGTTGAATGTTTCTGGCGGCTTGCACTCTCGTACGGATCGACTCGGATGATTCACTGATGCGGTCTCCACTTAATTTTTCATAATCCACGCGCGGCACTTCGATGCGGCGTGCCGTGTCGATGCGGTCAAGCAACGGGCCGGAGATGCGTTTTTGATATTTGGTCACCATGGCGTGGACGCAGGCCGTCTCGCCCCGTCGGGCTCGCGGCCCGAACGGGGTGCATGGTTTTCGAGAATCGCCGTACCATCCGCACGGGCAGGGTTACACACAATCGACCATATTTTATTTGTATTGTAAGGGATGGAAGGTTTATTTTGAAGGCTTATCTTAATGCTAATACCCGATCAAACTATTAAGTCAAGAAATACCCAGCCAATTCAGAAAAGTTCCCAGACGATAACACGTCAATGCCATGTTGTAAATTGATGGCTCGGTTACCATGTGTAAAATGCATCCATTACCGCCGCAATTGTTTCTTCGATAATTGTCTCGTTGTGCATGATCGAAATAAATCCTGCTTCAAACTGTGACGGCGCAAGATACACTCCGTTCCCCAGCATTTTTTGAAAGAATTTCCTAAAATGTTCTTTATCCGCAACTTTGACCGTTGACCAATCGCGCGGTTCAGTTTCGCTAAAGAAAGTTGTGAACATTGTGCCGACCCGCGTCTGGCGGATTGGGATGCCTGCTTTTTTTGCGGCAGATGAAATCCCCGCCTCCAACCGCCCCGCGGCTTGCTCCAGGTTCTGCCAGATTCCTTCCGCTTTGAGTAGATTCAGCGTGGCGATGCCCGCGCTCATTGCAAGCGGATTGCCCGCCAAGGTCCCCGCCTGATACATTGGACCAACAGGCGCAACCATTTGCATGATTTCTTTTTTTCCACCATACGCGCCGACTGGGAGTCCACCGCCAATGACTTTGCCAAGTGTTGTCAGATCAGGTTTGATATTGTAGAGAGTTTGCGCGCCGCCGCGATGAACGCGAAAACCTGTCATCACTTCATCAAAGATGAGCACGCTTCCCTCGCGAGCAGTAATAGCACGCAGGCCTTCGAGAAATCCTTTCACGGGAGGTACCACGCCCATGTTCCCTGCCACAGGTTCCACGATGATGGCCGCAATCTGCTCAGGATATTTTTTGAATAACGCTTCCACAGAATCAAGGTCATTGAAATTTGCAACCAGTGTATCCGCGGCGACAGCGGCTGGCACACCAGGCGAATCAGGCAAACCAAGTGTTGCAACGCCTGAGCCCGCTTGAACAAGTAACATATCCGCATGACCGTGATAACAACCATCAAACTTGATGATCTTGTCACGCTTGGTATAGGCGCGCGCCAGTCGCAGCGCAGACATGGTCGCTTCTGTCCCTGAGTTGACGAAACGAATCATTTCGATGTTTGGCATGAATTCCATCACGCTTTTGGCGAGATCAATTTCCAGCGGGCTCGGCGCGCCATAGGATGTCCCTTTCAGTGCCGCTTGTTGAATCGCTTCGATTACTTTTGGATGAGCATGACCTGTGATAAGTGGTCCCCACGAAAGAACGTAATCAATGTAGCGATTGCCATCCACATCATAAAGATAGGGTCCTTCGCCACGCTCGATGAAGAGCGGTTGTCCGCCCACGGCGCGGAATGCGCGCACGGGTGAGTTCACACCGCCAGGGAATAATGTCTGTGCTTCTTGAAAGAGAGTGATTGATTTTTGAATGTTCATAAAAAACCTCGAGCACAGAGAATCGAGATTAGAGCGTAGTTTGCGAAGGAACAGAACTGTTCTCTACTGGTCTATTCTCTAATATCTTGTTTACAGCAAGTTCACCTGAATGAATGCAATCAGGGATACCGATTCCACGATAACCGTTGCCTGCCAATGCAAGCCCTGGATGATTCTCCAGTGCATCGTCAATATGTTTGAGTAATTCGGGATGACCGAGATTGTATTGCGGCATGGCTTTGTCCCACATGAAGATGCGGGAGAGGATTGGTTCAGCGGTGATACCGAGTGTGAGATTTAATTCTTCTTTTGCCAATGCAAACAAATCATTTTCATTCCAGGGAATGTCTTGTCCTGCTCTTCCAACGAAGACGCGAATAAGTGCATAACCATCTGGCGCACGATGCGGAAATTTCGTGGATGTCCATGTGCAGGCGAGGGCCTTGCGTCCTTCGCGGCGCGGGATGACGTAGCCATATCCATCAAGCGGACGCGGCAGGTCACTTTGTCGGTAGGCGAGGGAGACGGTAGCGCTTGAGGCGTAGGGAATGCTTTTTAGATCAGAGGCAAGCGGCGGGTCGAGTGAAACGAGCAGAGTCCCGCTGACAAACGCAGGGGTAGCTAAGATGACGGAGTCTGCTTCGAGGGCTTCGCCTGTGTCAAGTGTCACGTTCCAGGCGTTGCCCTGCCGTCTCGCACCGGCGTGCCGCCGCTGATCGCGGCACGAACGGTGAGGTTCTCGAAGGGTGTCAGGTGTGCGACGTGCAATAGTGGCAACCTGCGTGTTGAGTTGTAAATCCGCATCGTGTTCTTTGAGATAAGAAACAAGCGCTTCAATGATTTCAGCGAGGCCTGCTGTAGGCGTAAGAAATGCGGAGCGCGAACCTTGAATGGATTTGCCGTTTGATTGCTTTCGCATTGCAAGTGCGCCGCGTGCAAGCGAACCATATTTGATTTCAAGATCGCGCAGATATGGAAAAGTGGATGCGAGACTGAGCGCGTCGCCATCGCCCGCGTAGATGCCAGACATGAGCGGCTCGATGAGATTCTCATACGCCTCACGCCCCAGCCGACGGCTGACAAATGCGCCGAGGCTTTCGTCGCCGTTGCGGGCGTGTGGCGGGAGAATGAAATCAAGTCCCATGCGCGCTTTGCCAAACCACGAAACGAGACGGGATTTGAGAATTGCCTGCACGTTGGTGGGGATCATCATGGCGAGGCCATCGGGCAGAGGTTCGAGTTTGTTTCGATGGAGAACGTAGGTATTTTTCTGATTGGGATTCGCGCCTTGCAAGCGTTCGCCGAGTCCGAGTTCTTTGCATAGCGCAGTGGCGAAAAGTTTCGTCGCAAGGAAAGAATCGGGACCGCCTTCAATGATAAATTGTCCACCCTCGAAGGCGGCGCGATCAGTGATGAGCTTACCGCCCCAACGCGAATCAGATTCGATCAGGGTAATATGCGTGTCTGGGGTTTTCTTTTTAGCATAGTACGCGGCAGAGAGTCCCGCGATGCCACCGCCGATGATGACCATACGATTCATAACCGGTTTGCATCTTTGGCAGTCTTGCGGATAAGTTCCGCCAGCCCAGTAATCATCTGTGGCGCGGTGTGAACCATTTCGATGCGCCCAAGCCGAACATCCAGCGATTTGGCTAGCTTTTGATAAACAATGTCGATGTCATATAACACTTCGACATGCTCGCAGACAAAACCGATCGGGCAACTGATGATATTTTTCTGCCCTTGCTCGGCAAAACGTTTAATCAACACTGAGACATCGGGCCCAAGCCAGGGTTCATTTGAAATCGCCGCGGACTGGAAAGCGAAATCGTGCGGCTGGTTGCCCAGATGTTGCATGAGTGCGTCAACCGTGGCACGCAGTTGGTCGGGATAGGGATCGTTCCATTCCAGAATTCGTTCAGGCAAACTATGCGCGCTGAAAATCACAGGGACTTGCGAACGAATATTGGCGGGGAAGCGTTCCAATGCCGCGCACACGCGGCTGACGAGTGCGTCGAGGTAACCAGGAAGTAAATGCCAACTATTGATAGCTGCTATTTCGATGGGTGACTCGGCTTGCTCGATTTTCTTGAAATAGGCTTCGATGCTCATGCGTGAATAATGCGGCGCCATGACTAATCCAACAGCGCGTTGGATGCCTTGTGTCTGCATTTCTGCGAGCGTATCTTTGATATATGGATGCCAGTGGCGCATTCCGACGAAGGCTTTGAATTCCTGCCCATTTGTATTCAATGCGGATTCGAGCGCCGCGGCTTGTGCTTGTGTCTGTTCCAAAATGGGCGAGCGTCCGCCAATTTCGCGGTAGCGTTCGCGCACTTCATGGATGATCTCTGGCGCGGTGGGACGGTAGCCGCGCACATCCAGAAGATAGGGTTCAACTTCATCAAGCGCATTGGGTCCGCCATAAGCCATTACCAATAAACCGATCATAAGATACCCACTTTCGACGAACTATACTCATGCACCATATCAACAACAGCCTTCACATTATCCACGGGCGTGTTTTGCAAAATGCCATGACCGAGATTGAAGATATGGCCAGGGCGGCCTTCGGCGCGGCGAAGAATATCGTGGACGCGCGCTTTGATCTCGGGAAGCGGTGCAAACAACAGAGCAGGGTCGAGATTGCCTTGCACGGCGCGGTCATGACCGATAATCTTCCAGCCATCGTCGAGCGGGATGCGCCAGTCGAGTCCAATTACGTCACCGCCTGCTTGCTTCATCAGCGCTAACAGTGTTGTGGTGTTCGTACCAAAATGGATGACAGGCACATTCATCGCTTGAGCGGCTTGCAAAACTTTTTGCGAATAAGGCAATATCAAAGTCTTATAATCCTGCGGGCTCAGCGCGCCGACCCATGAGTCAAAGACTTGCACAGCCTGCGCACCCGCGCGGATTTGCGCCACAAGATAATCGCTGAGGACAATGGAGAGTTTTTCCATCAAAGCATGGAATACTTCAGGAGCAGAATATATCATCGTCTTGGTTTTTAGAAACTCGCGCGATGAACCGCCTTCGATGATATAAGACGCGACGGTGAACGGTGCGCCGCAAAAGCCGATTAAAGGGATGCCGCTCAAAGTCCCGCCCAGGATGCGGATCGCGTCCATCACGTAGCCGAGGTCTGATTCGGCGTCGAAAGGTTTCATCGCGCGGACATCCTCCAGCGTTCGAACTGGCGAGCCAATCACGGGTCCCTCACCTTTGGAAAATTCCAAACCCAAACCAAGCGGAATCACAGGCAGGAGGATATCCGCAAAAAGAATGGCCGCGTCCACACCTAACGCGCGGACAGGTTGCATTGTGACCTCCGCTGCAATTTCTGGGTGCTGACAGATTTCGATCAGCGTATATTTTTCTCGGATGGCGCGATACTCCGCCATGTAGCGTCCCGCCTGACGGATGAACCAGACGGGCGTACCATCGACTGGCTCGCGGCGACATGCTTGCAGAAAGCGTTGGTTTATTTCCATAAAGCCAGAGTCTCTTCCGCAGGGTGATAGCTGGCAGTGTGCAATGGAGTGTCGCGCAATGTATAACGACGACCTTCAGTGTCACGCAGTTCGTTTACCAGATCGGAGAAACGAGTCAGTTCATCCGTTTCATACACAACCACGAATTCCTGATTTTGCAAACCGAATGAATACAGGAGCAACTGGCTGATGTCGTCATACTGCTTGCCGATACGAATATGCTCGTTCATCATGCCCTGACGCGCTTCACGGCTCATCAAATACCATTCTGTTGTTTTGGAAAATGGATAAATGATCAGATAAGACTTACGCTCTTCGGAGAATGGATCGATCTCCTGCTTCGAGCGCGCCTTGGAATATTGCGACGGGCGTGTGAATCCCCACAGCGAATCTTTAATATCAATCAGGAGACGATACAGATTGTTCGCGACGGCAAACTTCTTGAAGAACACAGCCACGTCCTGCTTATCATCCGCCATAAGCGCAGACCAGACGATCAAATCAATTCCGCTCTCGGTGGCTTGAAAGATGTCCACTTTTTGTGAGGCGGCGCGTAGTCCGCTTAGCCATTTTTTATGGAACTCATCGCGTTCTTTGGATGGCAGAGACCAGTAAGCATCCCTGAATGAAATCATGGCATAGTGATTGAGCGTGCGATGTAAAACTTCTTCGATGCTAGTGTTGTCCATTTAGTTAAACTGCCTTTCAAATACAAGGTTGGATGATGTCATTGGAGTTTCCTAAAATTTATTATGTCATTGCGAGGAGGGTGTTCTTCCCGACGAAGCAATCTCTGCCACAGTGTGGGGGATTGCTTCGCACACCTGCCCTGCCGTCTCGCACCGTCGTGCTCGCGGCACGAACGGTGGCGGGCGGTGCCAGGGAAGTACGCTCGCAATGACATTCCATTATTTCAACCACTTCGCGGCATCCATGGCGTGATACGTAATAATTACATCGGCGCCCGCGCGCTTGATCGAAGTCAACGTTTCAAGTGTGACCTTCTCCTCATCCGCCCAACCATTTGCGGCAGCGGCTTTGATCATCGAATATTCGCCGCTGACGTTATACGCCGCCATCGGTATTTCTGGGAACGCATCCTTCACCACGCGAATCACATCCAGATACGCCAGCGCAGGCTTGACCATCAGCATATCCGCGCCTTCGTCCACATCAATCGCGGCTTCACGCAAAGCCTCACGCACATTGGCAGGATCCATTTGATGTGATTTTCTATCGCTAAACTTTGGTGCGCCCTCCGCGGCTTCGCGGAACGGACCATAAAACGATGACGCGTATTTCACCGCATAAGATAAGATCGGAAGATTTTCATAACCCGATGTATCCAACGCATCACGAATAGCCGAAACCATTCCATCCATCATGCCGCTTGGCGCAACAATATCCACGCCGCATTCAGCGTGCGAAATCGCGACCTTCGCCAGCACATCCAGTGTTGGGTCGTTCAACACATAGCCTTCAGGTAAACCCACGTGAAAATGCTCGCCCGTATTCAAAATTCCGCAATGACCATGATCGGTATATTCACACAAGCACACATCGGTCGCCACAACTATTTCAGGGATTTCTTTTTTGATTGCGCGAATTGCCCGTTGGACAATTCCATCTTCTGAAAAGTTTTCAATCCCGATCGGATCCTTCTCTTTGGGGATTCCAAACAGGATGACAGCATTCACGCCCGCCTGTGCGGCGGCTTCCGCTTCACGGACACTTTCCACCACTGATAGTTGATACACGCCTGGCATCGAACGAATTTCACTTCGACCTTCGCCATGCCGCACGAACAGCGGATAAATAAAATCGTGTGCGTTGAGTTCAGTCTCACGTACCATTGCACGCAGAGCAGCTGTAGCACGCAAACGTCGCGGACGAGCGGTCAGCGATCGATGACCAGTTATCAGTTTTTGTTTTTCAAGTTCAAGTAGAGTCATAATGTCTCCAAATTACTGATGATTTGAATTAGCCCTTCGCTTGTATATTCTTTTGCCACAACAAGATTAGTCAATCCTTCCTCTCGCGCAGCTTGTTCTGTAATAGGACCAATGCAAGCAAACATCGGATTGTTCGGCAGGCGCGAGGGGTCGAGTCCGTTTTCACAGGCAATGGCAATAAAATTTTGCACTGTGGATGCACTTGTAAAAGTAATTACATCCACGCCGAATTTGAGCGCGGCGAGACCTTCAGGATCTGGTTGAGTGGGAAGGGTTTCATAAACAACAATTTCATGTGCGGTGCCGCCTGCTTTAACGATCGCTTCGGGCAATGCCTTGCGCGCAATTTCTGCGCGCGGAAGCAAGATCCATTTATTCTTCAAGTTACCAAGCCCAGGCAGGATAGCTTCGGCTACATATTCTTCAGGGACAAAATCAGGAGTAACGCCGCGCGCTTTCAAGGCTTCGGCGGTTTTCGGACCAATGGCGGCAACACGCGGCGTCACCGAATAATTTTTTATTCTGTCGAAAACAACTTGGACCCCATTCACCGATGTAAACACGATCCAGTCATATCTTGCTAGGTTTTCCAGTGCTTGATCGAGTTCAGCATTATTTTCCATTGAACGTATTTCGATAACGGGAAAATAAATTGGCTCGAATCCGGCCGCTTCTAAACCGTCAACAAACGAGTCTGCTTGTGCGCGCGCACGGGTGATAAGAATGCGTTTCATTTGATTGGGCCCAATGCTAGAATTTCATCCGCGCCTTGCGCGATGGCTTGTTGAGCAAGTTCACCTCCAAGTTGAAGTGGATCGTCACCTCGACCACTGACCTTGATGATTTGTTTGCCATCTAGTGAAGCAACCAATCCTGTCAAGTTGATCTCATGATTCACTGTCGCATAAGCCGCAACTGGAACAGAACATCCTCCGCCGAGTCCACTTAGGAAGGCGCGTTCGGCAGTGATTGCTTTTCGCGTGGAATCATGCTCGAGCGCGGCAAGCAGGTTGAGAGTAGTCTGATCGTTGGTGCGACATTGGATGGCGAGCGCGCCTTGTCCAGGCGCTGGGAGCATAACGTCCAGTGGAAGCCACTCTGTCACATATTGATCCAAACCAAGTCGAGTCAATCCTGCGCCCGCGAGGATGATGGCATCGTATTGACCATCCAGCCCTTTTCGCAAACGCGTATCCACATTACCGCGCAAGGACTCAGTGCGAAGGTCTGGGCGGAGGGAAAGGATTTGGGCGGCGCGGCGCAGGCTTGAGGTTCCGACTGAAGCGTTGGCGGGTAAAGTCGAAAGTGTGTAGCCGCGTGCAGAGATTAATGCATCGCGCACTTCTGCGCGCGCGCGGATACATCCAATAGTTAATCCTGTTGGATTTTCAACGGGCAGATCTTTGAGCGAATGTACGGCGCAATGCACAGTGCCAGAAAGTAATTCGCTTTCGAGTTCCTGCGTGAACAAACCCTTGCCGCCGATCTCGGGCAGGGGCTTATCGAGAATTATGTCGCCTTGCGTGGTGATAACTTTTTCTTCACAAGTAAGCTCAGGGTGAATCTTTTGCAAAGCGGCGATGACCCATTGGGTTTGCCAGCGAGCAAGGGCGGAGGGACGGGTAGCAAAAATAAGTTTCATAGTTAATCAGTCGCGGTTGAGGAAATAGAGGATGGTTCTGAATAATGATTCAAACCGTGATTTTCCAACCCAAAGAGTGAACGTACCAGAGCGGCATATTCAGGAGCGCCTGGCAAAGTCGCTTCGGCGCGTAAACGGTTTGTGGGATGATCAAGTATTTTCTTCACCAAAACCACAGTCAATGCTTCAATGCGTGTGCGCTGTGCGTCTGTTAGATCTGGCAGGCGACGTAATGTTTTTTGAAGTTCAGTCTGGCGGATCGTCTCCGCCTGCCGTTGCATATCTGTGATCAAAGGCAGCATATCCAGCGAATGCAGGAAGTTCATAAATTTGGCTTGCTCTTCAGCAAGGATCGTTTCAACATGCGGTATCTCCGCAGTTCGTTCTGCGAGTGATTGCTCCAAATATGCGTTTAGATTGTCAATATCATACAGGTGAACATTTGAAATATTTTCCACCTCAGGATCTATATCGCGAGGGACAGCAATATCAATCAATATCAGCGGACGGTTTGGACGCAGTTGCATTGCTGTTGCGACCATCTTAGGATGAACGATCTTATGCGGCGCGCCAGTGGATGTAATGAGAATGTCACTACGAGCTAGAACTCGTTCCAGATTTTCAAATGTATCCACTTTTGCGTTCCAGTGATCGGCCAGAACGTGAGCACGTTCCAATGTTCGATTAATGACGGTCAAATGATTCACGTCGCGTTTTCGCAAAGCTTCAACAGCTAGTTCTGCCATCACGCCAGCACCGAGAATCGTAACCTGAGCATTCTGTAAGTCTCTTACGGAACGTTCACATATCCCAGCGGCAAGCGAGGAAACCGAAGTTGGATTGCGGCTGATGGCTGTTTCTGTACGCGCGCGTTTCCCTGCGCGGATAACAGATTGAAACAGTCGCGAAAGTAATGAGCCTGATGTGCCAATGCCGCGCGCTAATTCCAGGGCATGAACGACCTGTCCTAAAATTTGTGGTTCACCGATGACGAGCGAATCCAATCCAGCGGCGACGTTGAATAAATGATGAACTGTCTTTGTATTAGTGTAGCGATATAAATGTGGAGCTAGTTTGTTTATTGGTACGCCGTGAGTATCAAACATAAGATTTTCCAGCTCGGTAAATGACTTACTACTTGATACGGCGTAAATTTCGATTCGATTGCAAGTGGAGATGATAACGATCTCTGCAATCGTATCTGTGACACGTCCGCAATTGAAGCGGGTTAGGGATGCGCGCACTTGATCATCGCTAAACGCAAGTTGCTCGCGTAGATGAATGGGTGTAGTGTTATGGTTTAGACCGATGCAGTGAATATACATGATTACAACCCGATGATATTGTTTGCAGTAATATAGCAGCAAATGTCGCTAAGCGATACTAGGGTTTGAATAGATTCATATTAGCATCATATTAATTTGGATAAATATTTAATAAGGAATGCTAATATTACTCAAAAAATTATTTCATCTAATATGTCAGGATCATTTAGGAAGAAAATCACATAGATATAACTATATTTATTTCACGCACAATAAGCAATGGAGTAATCAGAAAAAACAAGCGCTGAAATGTTATTCCAGCGATGTGTTAGTCTTTCGTAATTACTTCTTAACCAATCATGATCTTCGGCTGGTTCTGCAGCGCCTCCGCCAGATGCGCGGATTGAATTTCCTCGCTCCCCGCCAGATCCGCGATGGTGCAGGACAATTTCAAGATGCAATAAGAGACGCGTGCGGATAACTGTAATTGACTCATGGCTGCCCGCATCAAACTCTGACACTTCGACACTCCCTTCGGTCGCAGTGCGCCGCCTTCATCCTGCAACCGACAAAATTCACGAATCTATCCCACGCGCATATCTGCATTGCAGAGGATGTCAGATGTTTGGGAATCGGGATTCGTAAATCATAGGCACCTCATCAAGAAATTCTTTCAACATCATTAGTTTATTCCCTTAATATGGAAAACTCCCGCATCACAGGGGGAGATTCACAGTAGCCAATCGGACAGATTCATATTTTCAAATCGTATTTAACTTACCCCATCATGATCTTCGGACGGTATTGCAGTGCCTCTGCCAGATGCACGGACTGGATTTCTTCACTCCCGGCTAAATCCGCGATCGTACGAGCCAGCTTTAGGATGCGATGATAGGCACGCGCTGATAGATTAAGCTGTGTCATCGCCGAGCGCATCAGACTCTTGCCTTCATCTTGCAACTGACAAAACAGCCGAACCTCACCGACCCGCATATCTGCATTCGCCACGAGATTGGAATCCGCGCTTTTCGAAAAACGGTTCTGTTGTATCTGCCGCGCCGCCTGGACGCGTTTACGGATCGATTCAGAGGATTCTCCCAGACGATCCCCGCTTAATTTTTCATAGTCCACGCGCGGCACCTCGATGTGGATGTCAATGCGGTCAAGCAATGGCCCCGAGATGCGTTTTTGATATTTGGTCACCATGGCGGGCGCGCAGGTGCAGGGTTTTTGAGAATCACCGTACCAGCCGCACGGGCAGGGGTTCATGGCTGCGATCAATTGAAAGTTTGCAGAAAATGTCAGCGAGCCTTTTGCGCGGCTGATGGTGACGACCTTATCTTCCATGGGCTGGCGCATCACTTCAAGAACGCGCGTGCCGAATTCGGGAAATTCATCCAAAAATAAAACACCACGATGTGCAAGCGATATTTCACCCGGCTTTGGAATATTCCCACCACCTACCAAGCCGGCATGTGAGATTGTATGGTGCGGTGAGCGAAATGGACGATGACGAATTAACGGTGTGCCGGGGGGGAGTTGGTCGGCCACAGAATAAATGCGTGTCACATCCAATGATTCGTCAATGCTCATCGCAGGCAGGATGCCGGGCAGGGCACGTGCCAATAATGTTTTACCAGCTCCTGGACTGCCCACCATCAATACATTATGCCCACCCGCCGCAGCGATCTCGAGCGCGCGTTTGACGTGTTCCTGTCCCCTCACTTCGCTGAAATCTGTGGGCGTAAACAGCGGCTCGAGTTCTTCGTTGGAGGGTTGATACGGCTGAATTAAACTCCGACCAGATAAATGTTCGTACAGGTCCGCAAGCGATTTAACCGGGATGATCTCAAGGTCCGGGATCAAGGCAGCTTCGGGCGCGTCGACCTCAGGCACGAACATCCGTTTGAATCCGTTTGCGCGTGCAGTGGCAGCCATCGGCAAAAGGCCGCGGGCGTGACGCACGGCTCCGTCCAAGGAGAGTTCGCCAACGACGAGCGTATTATCAACGACGTTGTGAGGCAGAAAGCCTGCCAGGATGATGACGCCCAGCGCGATGGGCAGGTCGTAGGCCGGCCCCTCTTTACGGACAAGGGCAGGTGCGAGATTGACGACGATGCGATGACGCGGGAAGTGCAGGCCTGCGTTCTTCACCGCAGTTTGCACACGCTCGCGACTCTCCTGCACAGCGGCATCGGGCAGGCCAACGATGGTGACACCCGGCAGGCCGTTGGTGAAATCCACTTCCACTTCAACGATGACGCCTTCAAGACCGACCACGGCACAGGAAAAGACGCGCGATAGCATGAATGAAGTGTAGACGAGGGCAAAAGAAATGTCAACAAAAACAGATATAATGTGCCACATGCCAAACGAAAAAACGCGTTTCTGGACGCGCGACTCATCCATCCTGCTTGGCGGATTTTTCGCCGCCATTTTTCTTATCGTTTATGTCTGGTGGCCCCTCGCGGAAGAATATCTCGCATACGTCGATTGGAACGGTGCATGGTGGTTATACATGGATTGGCTTTTGCTGGGCGTATTCCTCTTCATGTCCATTACTATTGTGGCGCGCGCAAACCTTAAAACGGATATACTGATCGTCTTCGTCGGCATTTGTGGCGGGCTTGCGATTGAATCCTGGGGCACGCAGACGAATCTCTGGCATTATTACACTGCGGAACGTCCGCCTTTATGGATCATCCCTGCCTGGCCGATTGCCAGTCTTTCGATTGATCGAATTAGTCGTTATCTGCTTTCTTTTACCACAAAGGCCACTAAGGAACACGAAGGAAAAACCTTTGCCGTCTCGCATCAGCGACACTTGCGCCGCACTGCGTTCGTTGCAGTGCAGGTG
>CAZSVR010000058.1:0-17872 GCA_964610295.1 uncultured Anaerolineaceae bacterium | reverse complement strand
CCAATCCCGTTTGTAGAAAATAAGGATCGCCGTGGATGTGAGCGCGATCGCAATGACAAGCACGAGCAGGAACGCGAGCGGATGACTCTCGCCGGGCAGCGCCACATTCATCCCATAAAACGCTGCAACCGTGCCGGGCAAACTCACGATGATCGTCAACGCGGCGAGGGCTTTCATGACGCCGTTGAGGTTGTTGGAGATGATCGAGGCGAACGCGTCCATCATGCTTGAAAGGATCTCGGTATTGATGCTCGTCATTTGGATGGCTTGCTGGTTTTCGGTGAGCACATCCTCGAGCAGGTCCTGATCTTCTTCGTAGTAGTTGAAAAGTTGTGTGCGTTGCACACGCTCCATCATCACTTCGTTGGAGCGCAGCGCGGTGGCAAAGTAGGTAAGGGACTTTTGATACTTGAGCAGTTCGAGCACTTCGCGGTTGCGCGTGGACTTTTGCAGTTGGTCCTCCACCAATTCAGTGGCGCGATTGATCTCGCGCAGCAGGTTTAAATAACGTGCCGCAGTTTCGAGGAAGATATAAAGGGCGAGGCGATAGCGCTTGCCTGTTTTCAGTAAACGATATTTCCCGGTTGCGAGCACCTTGAAAATATCACTGTCGTAACGACAAACGGTGATGATCTTGTTCCCGAGGATCATCATGGCGAGCGGAACAGTGGTGTATGGAATGTCGCTTTCCGGTTGATGAATCGGAATGCGAAGCAGGATGAAGGTGTAATTATCATCCCGTTCCAAACGAGGCATTTCGTCCTGGTCGAGGGCATAGTTGATGTAATCCATTTCCATGCCCCAGGCCGTCAGCTTTTTCATTTCTTCAGGTGTTGGGTCGACTACGTTGGCCCACGCGCCGTTCACCATTGTGTCTACTTTTTCCAGCCCTCGTTCGGTGGTCTTGTAAATATTCAGCATGGCTGCCTCCTTGCGTGAAGTGATGTCACGCAGAGGCGCAGCACGCAGCTACGTGACGTTAAAATATAAATTCAAAGCGTAACGCGCCCAGCGGCCCATACTGGGCGGGTTATTATCAGAAGAACTTTGTTCGCTCTCATCCGTGTTGTACATGGTTTCCTTACGATAAGATCTTGTTATTTTACGCCGGTTAGTTGAATTGCACAACCGTATGGAGACGTTATTTTGGGGATAAAGCAGCTGCCCTGAGCTTGTCGACGGGCTGCTTCACGCGTAACCCACAGCTGATTCGGTTTGCTGGCATTTTCTCAACTGTGAAAAATGCCTCGTCACATTGAAGAGGCGTTTTTATGCACGCAGCTTTAAACGACCAGGGCGCGCCCATATCTTTCGGAAAATCTAAAACGACGCCAGGCTGGGTAGTTGTGATTTTTTGTAACTGGTTTAAAGCCTGAAAGCCATTCCATAATCTATGCAGGAAATAGAGGTGGAAGAAGGATCCGATCCAATCCTGAAAAAAGACCATCAGAAAGGAATCAAGACCACAAAATAGCGTGCCGACGGATGAATGCCCAGCGTCGCGATTTGCCTGCAAAGTATCCAAGGATGGCAAACACGCATGACACGAGAATGCTCAGGATCAGCTCTATCACTTTGAATATCACCGCACTATCCGAAAATTCCTCGGAAAAGATCAGGGCAAAAGCATCCACAAATTGTGTGAGGCCGAGGCCGATGACAAAGTTGACGGCGCCCCAAATGCGGAGATCAAAGAATTTGCCACTGACAAGGCGGCAATCCAGTAGAAATTATTCGCCCCTACTTTTACGCGATGGCTGAGGTTTGTGATTGCGAGAAATAAGTTGGCTTGTTTCTGATCGAGAGGCTTTGGTTGTTGTGATTGGTCTATGGGAGGGATCCCCTTTCGTTGGTTTTTGCCACTATAGACGAAAAAGATGCTTGAGTCAACCCGCAATATTCATAAGAACTTGGCGAGTCTGTTTCACATCTTCATGTATCTTTTCAATCAATGCCTCCACGGAATCAAACTTCAATTCATCACGTAAACGGGCAACGAATTCCAGTTTTAATTCCTGTCCGTAGATATCACGGTCGAAATCGAGTAAATAAGGTTCCAGGCTTGCGAGTTGTCTTTGAGGTGTGAAGGTTGGGTTGAAGCCGATGTTGGTCGCGGCCATGAATTTTTCTGAACCTAAATATGCCCAGCCGGCATAAATTCCATTGGATGGGATCGTTTTTTGTTTTGGGTAATCAATATTCGCGGTGGGGAAGTTGATCTTTTTCCCGCGTCCCTCGCCGTGGATGACGGCTCCGCTGATGCTGTAGTTGTGGCCGAGCAATTTCGCGGCTTCGGTCACATTACCTGTCCCAACAAGTTTGCGGATCTCAGTGGAGGAGATCACGCCGCTCTCGTCGCTGATAGCCTGGATCACTTCTACTGTGTATTCCATTTCCTTACCTAGTTCGGTGAGGCGCGCGGCGTTCCCTTCACGTCCCCTGCCGAGGGCAAAGTCATAGCCAATCAGCAGGCGTTTAAGGCCAAGAGACTTTTTCAGCCGGGACATAAATTCCCCGGCAGAAGCAGTGGAAAGCTCACGCGTGAAGCGCTGGGTGATGACGTAGTCCACACCCAATTCCGCAAATAGATGCGCGCGTTCTTCGGGCGTGGTCAGGTATTTGATCTCTTGCCCACTTAATATCATGGCGGGGTGAGGGTCAAATGTTAAAACAACAGCAGACGTGCTTTGGGCGTGTGCGTCCTGTACGAGTTTGCGGATGATCTCCTGATGGCCGCGATGAACCCCGTCAAACACACCAATGGTGAGGTGGGAATTTTGCAGGGAGAGTTCTTCGAGGGAATGATGATGCTGCATGGATTAAAAGTTACAGCCGCCGTCACCGGCGGCTTCATGTCATTGCGCGGGCGCACTTGTACTTCCCTGGCACCGCCCACCACCGTTCGTGCTCGCGGCACGAACGGTGGATGCAAGTACCAGGGGTGCAGGTGAGCAATCTCTTGCCTTATGAGGGGGATTGCTTCGTCGGGAAAAGCACCCTCCTCGCAACGACATATCAATCATTCTGAAGCGAAGAACACTTTCTTCGGCTGCCATTCGGCGGAGCCATCTTCGCCCGTGGTAAGTTCCATGAGCGCGACCAGTTCGCCTTGCGTACTGACTCCGCGAACTTTGGGTTCTGTGGTCGCCCCTTCTTTGGCTTTTACGCGGTGGCCGTGACGTACGCCTTCCACTTCGTCCGGGTTAAGTTCCACGGCGGGCCAGTCACCGAGGGCCTCGGCGGCGGGGATGAGGTATTGATACCAACTGCCCGCTTGAAAGGCTTCCTGCAATTTTCTCAGGGGGGTTGCATCGCGCAGGGAGAAGCGTCCACTCTTTGTGCGGCGCAGGCCGACGAGATACGCGCCACAGCCGAGCTTTTGACCGAGGTCATTTGCCAGCGACCGCACATAAGTGCCGGAGGAGCAATGCACATCGATGACGACCTCGGGCGGCGCCCACTCGAGCACTTCGAGATGATGGACGGTGATCATGCGCGGAGCGAGATCCACTACCTCGCCTTTGCGCGCCATTTCGTAGGCTTTGCGTCCCTGTACTTTAATCGCGGAGTAGGGTGGGGGAGTTTGTTCGATCTGGCCGACGAATGTTTTGAGGGCCTCTTCAAATTGTGTTTCGGTCACATTGAGAGGGGCCTCAGTATTTGTGACTTTTCCTTCGGCGTCAAAGGTGTCGGTCGAACCGCCCATGCGGATAATGGCCTGATAGCGTTTATCTGAAGCGGAAACATATTCGCTCAAACGCACTGCGGGGCCAACCAGAATGACGAGCACACCCGAGGCGCGTGGGTCGAGCGTGCCGGTATGTCCTGCCCGGCGCAGGCCAGTGCCGTTGCGAATAGCCTGGACCACATCGTGCGAGGTCATGCCGACAGGTTTATCCACGACCAGTACACCGGAGATGGCGTTCTTTATATCCTGACTGTTCATTTTGAATTCCTCCCGAATCCTCTAATTAATGATACTGATTCAAATCTGGTTTACAAGGTTACTTAAGGTTGGTATTTTCTAGATTTAATTACAAATTTAACATTTCGCGGGTCTTCTTGAGGACCTCTTTGCGGACTTCGCTCAGGCCGCCCTCGATATCTGCTCCTGCGGCCGCGGCATGGCCTCCGCCGGTGAAGTGCTTTGCCACCTGTGAGACGTCTACACCTGTTTCAAGCGCGCGCCATGAGATCTTTACATGATTGTCGCTCTGTTCGACGAACATCATACCTACTTTGTTTCCATCGATCGCGGAGATCATGTTGATGAGGTCCGCGTCGTCATTACCGCCATAGCCCGCGGATTTGCGGTCTGCAAGTGTGAGCGTGCTCCAGACAATGTTGTGCTCGCTCTCAAGGTTGGAAAGACCTGCGCCCCAGTAGCGTGCGGCGGGAAATGTTTTCTTGACGAGTGCGCGCATGTAGATGTCAGACATATCCACGCCCGATTCCATTAGGGTCGCGGCCTGCCGCAGCGCTTCAGGCGTGGTATTCGAGGTGCGGAAACCAAGTGTGTCGGTGATGATGCCCGTGAGCAATGCGGCCGCGATGGGCTTGGTGATCTTCAGGTCCCAGGCAGGTAAATAATTGGTGAGGATCGCGGCTGTGGCGACCTCGTCCGCTTCGATGAGATTTATTATACCGAAATTTTCGTTGGTAATATGGTGGTCAATATTGATATCCGGCTGGCCAAAATCTTCAAAGGCATTCCCCGTCCGTTTGAAATCGGCGCAATCCACGGTGATGAACGTATCATGATCTCTTTTGGGTTCCGTGCTGATCAGTTCGCTTCCTTCGAGATGTTTGAAGGAGGAGGATACACCATCCACAAGCACCATTTGCACGGACTTGCCAGCATCGCGCAAGGCTAATCCCAGCCCAAGCAACGATCCGATCGCGTCCCCATCTGGCCGAACGTGCGAAGCAATCACGGTCCTGTTCGCCGCGGCCAATCTGTTTTTTATCTCCCCTGCAAGTTGGCTATTCATTTATTTCCTAATTCCTCCATGTAAGGTCGCTGGCTGCAATCGCAAATCAAATGTCGTAAATTGTAAATTCAATTATTTCTTCTCTCTTATCCCGGCCAGGATCTTTTCGATGTGGTCTGCATTCTCCGGGGTGGGGTCCCAGTGGAAGCGCAATTTCGGAAAGGCACGGATCTCAACGCGTGAGGAGAGCGCCCGCCTGAAAAAACCGGAGGCAGATTCAAGCCCTGCGAGAATTTCTGCAGATCGGGCAGACCCCTCCACAGCCGAGACGTACACATCCGCAAAGGCAAGTTCCCTGTCCAGCTTTACGTCTGTCACGAAGATCCGTTTCAGGCGCGGGTCATTGATCTCATGGATGAGCATTTGCGCGAGTTCCTGTTTCACTCGGTCTGCAATGCGTTGTAATCGAATTCCTGAAGGCATATACCCATTCTTGATCTCTGATCGTCAATTGTGAATATCTTTTATTCACTCTTTTCAACGATGTGGCAGACCAGCTGATCGCCGGGCTGAATATCGCTGAAACTCTTAAAGCCGACGCCGCATTCGAATCCCTGACGGATCTCTTTTATATCTTCCTTCTCGTGCCGCAGGGAGGAGAGGTCGCCTTCATAGATCAGATCCGTGCCGCGATACAGGCGTACACGCGCGCCGCGTCTGAGTTCGCCCTCGGTCACTTTGCAGCCCGCGACCCTGCCAAATTTTGAAGCGGTGAACACCTGCAAGACGGTCGCGCGGCCGATGACCTTTTCCACGATCACCGGTTCGAGCATACCCTTGAGAGCTTTCTCGATGTCTTCAGTCATGCGGTAGATGATCTCATACAAGCGAATGGCCACGCCTTCTTTTTCAGCCAAACGGCGACCGTCAACATCTGCCTGTACGTTGAAGCCGATAATAATGGCTTTCGAGGCAGACGCGAGCATGACGTCGTTATTGCCGATGTTGCCGGTTTCTGCGTGCAGGATGTTTAATCCGATCTCGCCTTCGCCGAGTTTGTTCAACTCGTTCATGATCGGCTCAAGCGAACCTTGCACATCCGCCTTGATAATGAGGTTGAGTCCCCTGGCTTCGCCGGCCTGCACGTTGGCGAACAGGTCTTCCAGGGATACTTTCTTTTTTGTCTGTGCCTGGGTCTTGGCGGTTTCGACTCGCTCCGCAACGATGGCACGCGCCTCTTTATCTGTTGCAACCACCTGAAAGATATCGCCTGCCGAGGGGACGTCGCTTAATCCCATGACAGCTACGGGCGTGGACGGGCCGGCCTTCTTGATCGGCTTGCCTTTGTAATCCGAGATGGCGCGTAACTTGCCGTGCGCTATGCCGGCCACGACGATATTGCCTGCTTCGAGCGTCCCATTTTGGACGAGCAAAGTGGCGAGCACACCTTTTGATTTATCCAACTCGGCTTCGATGACTGTGCCGATGACTTTGCCGTTCGGGTTGGCTTTGATCTCGGTGCTATCTGCCACGAGTAGAATGCCTTCGAGCAGGTCGTCAATGCCTTGTTTTAGTTTTGCAGAGACAGGTACCACCATGGTATTCCCGCCCCAATCGTCGGGGACGAGTTCCAACTCAGCGAGCTGTTGTTTTACGCGGTCCGGGTTGGCATTGGGTTTATCTATCTTATTCAATGCGACCATCATTGGGACGCGCGCGGCTTTTGCATGCGCGATGGCTTCCCTGGTTTGCGGCATCACGCCGTCATCTGCGGCCACCACCAGCACAACGATGTCCGCCCCTTGGGCACCGCGTGCACGCATCTGGGTGAATGCGGCGTGACCGGGTGTATCCAAAAATGTGATCAAGCGGCCTTTCTTTTCCACTTGATACGCCCCGATGTGCTGCGTAATTCCGCCCGCTTCGCCTGCAGCCACTTCCGTTTGACGGATGGCATCCAGCAGGCTGGTCTTTCCATGATCCACGTGGCCGAGGATCGTCACTACGGGCGGACGTGCGATCAACTGTGCGCCATCTTCCCCCGCGATCATCTGACGCCACAGCGGCACTTCACCGGTTTCTTCCTTCTTTTGTTCCTCCACCAATTCGGGCATTGCCTCGAAGCCGTATTCGGCCACCACGATTGCGGCAGTATCAAAATCAACTGACTGATTAATGGTCGCCATCACTCCGTTCGTCATCAATTTTTTGATCAGATCAATAGGGCTTTTTTCTATCTTCTGAGCCAGATCGCGTATCACGATACTGGAGGGTAATTCGATCTTATTTCCGTTGTCACTCATAAGCCACCTCCTTGCTAGTCTGCGGACCAGCGAACTGGTCTGCGTTTTTACAACCATTCCTAACGAGAGGCCTGTGAGCGAGTGGCTATTCGTTCACATAGGTCTACTGGTTGGTCTCTGCTTCTTGCGGCAGAGTATTCATGAATACTTCCAATCGGGCGCGGTCTTCAGCAGTCAACTCGGTTTTGAGTGCATGAGCCAGTCCGCCTCTCAAGCCAAGTTCCCAACATTCGCGGCGGTCATGCAAATAAGCACCCCTTCCAGCCAGTTTGCTGGTCGGGTCCACTCGCGCCTCTCCGGCTGTATGGACGATCCGCACCATCTGTCTTTTTGGCAGGACTTCGCGGCATCCCACGCAGGTGCGTTGGGGCACATGCTTCACGCGTTGAGCGGGTTTCTTGGTCACCTTCAATTCATCCCCCTCCCCAAACAGGGGAGGGATAATTCTTTACCATTCCTCGCCAGTGCCCGCTTCACCGCGTTTGTGCTTCTTTAGGCCGACGACCTGACCGAGGTCTTCATCGAGCACTAATTCGACGCTCTTCTTCTTCTCTTTCTTGGCTTTCTTCTTATCTCCAGATTCATCTTCAGCCCCGGCCGTGTTCTGGAAGATCTCTGGTTTCATTTTGAACAATTCATCCAGCGAGACGCCGTCTTTGGCGAATTCATTTTCCTGCTCTTCTTCGAGGTGACGCTTCGCTTCCTTCTTCGCCTCGGCTTGGCTTTTGTTCAGGTCGATTTCTTCAGGGGTAAGATCTATTTCGTCGACAATCGCATCCACCGCAGGAATTTCCTCCACGATGACAGGTTCAGGTTCTGGTTGAGGCTCGGGGAAGGTCAAGGCGGCCAGGGCTTCTTCAATGTTCTGCATGGCTTTCGAGCCAATACCGGCCAAGCCGAGCACCTTATTTGAGTCAGTCTTGAGTGCGAACATCAGGTCGCCGGCTGTCTCGAATCCAGCTTCAGTGAGAATATTAAAAATATGTTCTTTGATGCCGGCCTGTTCGAGAGGGATCTTGAACGCAGGTGCAGGGATTTCGGCGCGTGCCGTGGCAGCGCGTTCGTCTTCAGCGCGTGCAGCTTCTTCCTTGATCTGGAGGGTGCGGCGTTCCACGCGGTCCACGAATTGACCCAGCGCAGTATATTCTTCGGGAGTGATTGGCCGATTCTCGGCCTTCTTCGCGATGATCTCCCGCACTTGAGGGATGGATTCGACGGCGCTGGGCAACAGCGCAGAGAGTTCTGCATTGCTTTGCAATTTGTTCAACGTATCGCCGGCGGCCTCTGAGAGCGACTTGATGTCAATGCGCCAGCCGGTGAGCTTCGCTGCCAAACGCGCGTTCTGTCCATCGCGGCCGATGGCAAGGCTCAACTGGTCTTCACCGACAACCACGGTCGCAGTGCGCGCGCCCCCATCCTCCAACAGATATACGCCGGAGACGCGCGCCGGGCTGATGGCTTTTGAGATATACACAATGGGATCCTGGTCCCACTGAATGATATCGATCTTCTCGTCATGCAATTCCTTGACAATGGCCTGAATACGCACGCCCTTGATGCCGACGCATGCACCGACCGGGTCGATCCCCGCTTGGGTGGCAGAGACGGCCACCTTGGCACGCGCGCCGGGTTCACGCGCAATGGCGCGGATCTCAACGATGCCATGATAGATTTCCGGTACTTCATTTTCAAGCAAACGGCGCAGGAAGTTGCGATGGGCACGCGAGAGAATGATCTGCGGGCCGCGTGACCCTTCCTTTACTTCCAGGACGACTGCGCGAATGCGATCGTGCAGCTTCAGTCTTTCGCCCGGTACCTTTTGATTGTTGGGCATGATGCCTTCGGCCTTCATATCGAGACCGATGGTCGCGCCCTGTGCATTCGTAGCCTGGACCACACCTGAAACGATCTCGCCGACCTGACGCTCGAAATATTGCATCTGGTTCGAACGCTCTGCCTCACGGATACGTTGCTGGATCACCTGACGTGCAGTCTGTGCGGCCACGCGGCCGAAGTCTGCGGGGGTCGTCTCCACGATGGCCATATCGCCAAGTTGAACTTCCGGGTGTACCTTGCGTGCCTCTTCGAGCAGCACTTCTGTACGCGGATCCATAATGTCTTCAACGACTTCTTTTTCGGCGGAGATGGTCACTTTACCGGTCTCCGTGTCTATTTTGGCTTCGACATGTTGTGCAGAGGACGCGTTGACAGCCCGCCGATAGGCGGAGGCCATCGCCGACTCGATCGCGGAGACGATTACATCTTTGGCGAGTTGTTTTTCTTCCAGAATTTCATTGAATGCCAGGGCGAACTCATTCTTGGGCATGCTTCCTGCTCCCTATTCTTATTATTACAAGCAGAAAAGTGGGGGTTGCCCACTTCTCGGTGCTTTCGGTATTGGTGGTGCTGGTACGCCCGGAATTCTAGCATAGAGGCATCGAAGGCGCAAGGTATAATCTGCACCCATGAATGAACGAGACTTCAATAAAGCTGCGTTGCGCGGGGAACCTTCTTATGTGTGGCAGGCGGGGCAACAGCGTCGTTTTGACATGATTGTGCGTGCTGCGGGGGAGCGTATGCACGGCACGGCGTTGGAAAACGGTTGCGGGGTGGGAATGTACGTGGAGCAACTGGCAGGTTCCAGGTCCCGCGTGATCGGATTGGAGTATGACTTTGAACGGGCCGCGCAGGCGAAGATGCGCTCGAAGGAAATTATCAATGCCGCAGGAGAATTCATCCCACTTCCATCTTCGACTTTTGACCTGATCCTCAGCCATGAAGTGATCGAACACGTGCAGGACGACCGCGCCGCGGTGCGTGAGATGGTGCGCGTGTTGAAACCCGGCGGGCGCGCAGTGATCTTTTGCCCGAACCGCGGCTATCCATTTGAAACGCATGGCATATTTTGGAAGGGAAAATATTATTTTGGCAACAAGTTGTTCGTGAACTACCTGCCGCGTAGTTCACGGGACAAACTTGCGCCTCATGTGCGAGTCTATTCGAAACGCGACCTGCAAGATTTGTTTGATGGCCTGCCGGTAAAGTTCATTGAACGGACCGTGATCTTCGGCGCGTACGATAACCTGATCAGTCGTTTTGGCGCGCTGGGAAAGGTATTGCGGATGGTCTTGCAGTTCTTGGAGGCAACGCCTTTAAAGGGATTCGGGCTTTCTCATTTCTGGGTTGTTGAGAAGTTGTAGGCGTCAAAAAGCGATGCATAGAACGATGTCATTGACATTCGTACCGCTTGAGCCTGTCTTTATCAGATCGCCTATGCTCTCGAAGAAGGCATACGCGTTATTGCTCGATAAATAATCTGCCGGGTTCATCCCCAGCCTCTCAGCCTTTTGAGCGGATCCGCTCGTTGCGAGCGCGCCGGCCGCGTCGGTAGGACCATCTTCGCCATCCGTCGCGATGGCTATGAACATCACATCCCCTACATCGCGCAAGATCTCTACGGCTCCCAGCACAAGCTCCTGATTACGTCCACCTCGGCCGCTCCCTTTGAGGGTCACCGTCGTTTCGCCGCCGGCAAGCAAACAGAACGGCCTTTCATGAGTTTGTATTTCCTCCTTTAGGTCGAGTGCAATTTTGCGCCCCGCTTCTTTGGCTTCGCCTTGTAGATTTTCGTGGACAATGCTTGTCGAAAACCCTTCTTGTTCCGCCTGTTTTTGCGCGGCGTGTAAAGCTACTTCATTACTTGCAATGATGTGATTTTGAATATTCTCGAAAACCGGGTCGTCTGGTTTTGCAGTCTCTCGCAAGCTTTGGATTACTGAGGATGGTATTTTGTTTTCAAGCTCATACTTTTCGATGATGGCGATTGCATCCTCACGCGTGGATGGATCCGGCGCGGTTGGCCCGGATGCAATGGCTTCGATCGAATCTCCAACGACATCAGAAAGAATCAGGTTGATTAATTGCGCCCCGTTTGCAGCTTGTGCAAGTCCGCCTCCTTTCAGAGTGTCCAGGTGACGGCGCAAGATATTGATCTCGTCGATGCGCGCGCCGGAAGCTAACAGCATCGATGTTAGAGATTGTAGTTCCGACAAGGGGATTACCGGTGCTGTCATTAAGGCGGAGCCACCCCCGGAGATCAGGCAGATGAGCAGATCATGGCGGGTGAGCTGCGAGACGAATTCCAGCGCGGCATGTCCCGCCGCGAGACTGGAGTTGCCTGGAATTGGGTGATCTCCCTCGATAACTGTGGTAGTTAAAGAGGTTAGGCACGAAGCATGCTTGGTGATGAGCAGAGCCTTGCTTAAGTTAATTGAGTCCGCGAGAACATCCATCATCGCGCAAGCCGCTTTTCCCAATCCAAAAGCAAAGATGCGTTTATTTTTTGGAAGGGGATTTTCACGCAAGTATTGTTTCACCGCCGCGCCAGGTTCGACTGCGTTGAAAGCCTGCGCAAGAATTCGGGCAACAGTTTCTCCACGTGGATGGCCCTTAAGTGTTGAGGTTAAAAAGACTTCAGGCGTGAACATGCTTCAAGTATACCTATCACGGTCGCAAATTGCGATTCTTCGCGAGGTATCGCAATTTGCGACCGTTGGTATTATATAAACGTTGACGATTGTTTTGTTTGTTTGATACACTGGCGGTCACTATTCATACATGAGGTAGTTGCATGCGGTCCCTTAACCAACAATTTGAACTGATTCGCCAGTCTGCCACGGTTGCCATGTCTGACCGGATCAACGCGTTGAAAGCCAGTGGACGTCAACTTGTTGGTTTGCAAGTGGGCGACCCGGATTTTGGAACTCATCCGGCCGTACTGGAGGCTGCCTTAAAAGCCATGCAGGCCGGGCTCACTCATTATGGGCCATCAGTTGGAACGATCGAGTTGCGCAAGGCGATTGCCGCAAAACTTTTGCGTGATGAAGGCGTGACGTATGACCCTGCCTCTGAAATTTTGGTGACGCATGGCGGTATTCATGCCTATTACACGGCCATGCAATCCATTTTGAATCCCGGCCAGGATGTCTTGATCCCGGACCCTGCATGGGCGACGCATTGCAATATGGCGATCATGTTACGCGGCAATGTCATTCGCGTGCCTGCGCCGGCCGAGGATGGATTTATTCCACGATTTGAGTCATGGGAAAGGGCGCTCACGCCCAAGGCGCGCGTGATCGTGTTGAATTATCCATCCAACCCAACCGGCGCATATCCCACGCGTGAGTATTGGCAAAAATTACAGGATTTTGCTGCCAAACAAGATCTATGGATCGTGAGCGATGAAGTCTATGGAAGTTTATATTACGATGAAAAACCAACCAGCGCGGCCGCGATCGATGGAGCGAAGGAAAGGACGTTGATTGTGAACAGCCTTTCCAAATCCTACGCGATGACCGGCTGGCGCGTGGGATTCCTGGCCGGGCCGGCGCGCGTCATTGAGAATGCATTAAAGGCCGGACAAAACTCCACTACCTGCGTCGCGCCATTTATTCAAAAAGCCGCGGCGTTCGCATTGACCGATCCTGCCATTCAACAAGTGACTGTGGAAATGCGCGCGGCGTATGCGCGTCGTCGCGAATTGGTCATGCGCATATCCCATGAATTGGAATGTGACAAAGTGCTGGTCACGCCGCCTCAAGGCGCGTTCTATTTCTTTCTTGATCTTCGGCCTTTGAAAATGTCCTCCGTTGAAATATGCGAACGGATCCTTGAAGAAGCAGGCGTGGGACTCGTGCCTGGCTCCGCGTTCGGCGAAGAGGGCGAGGGATTTGTCCGCATGACGATCGCGGCCTCAGATGAAGATGTGGAAGCAGGATTCAGGAAGATCGTGGAGTGGGCTGAGAAACAATAACCCTGTAATTAACAGTACAGTATAATTTCATCAACTATCCCATCTGCTACAAGAGGTTCGCCTATGCGTGCTCTGCTCAAGAATGAATGGACCATGTTTGTATTTGCAATTATTGCCAGCACCCTTACAGGCATTCTTACATTTACACATGCAAGCGCAGTGTTAACTTTTGTAGTCAGCGCGGTCGCATTGGCTAGATTGGCAACTGCGGTCGGTCAGGCCACTGAACAACTGGGCAATTACATGGGGCCAGGCGCAACCGGCGTATTGCAATCGGCCATCGGCAATTTGCCAGAGTTGTTCGTCAGTTTTTTTGCTTTGCAAGCCGGGTTGGTAACGGTGGTACAGTCTGCTCTGGTTGGCTCCATTTTGGCCAACAGTTTGCTTGTATTGGGGCTGGCTTTTCTATTGGGTGGCTTGAAGCATGGCACGCAGCGATTCAATTCCGAGGCCCCACGCGCGATCGTCATCTTAATGGTCCTGGCTGTTTCTGCGCTGGTTGTTCCCACACTTGCACATAGTTTACATACTCCTGCTGCAGCCCATGAAGAAACGTTAAGCATCGCAGGTGCCGTTGTGTTATTGACTGTTTTTGTTGCCAGCATCCCATTATCCTTACAAGGTGGCCCCATCGCCGAAGCTGTACATTCTGCAGAGCATCAGGAAAAGCCGTGGCCGTTATCACGTGTCATTTCAGTCCTGGCTGTTGCGGGTATCTCTGCAGCATTGGCATCAGATTGGTTTGTACAAGCCCTCGAACCCGCCATTGAAACCCTGCACATCTCACAAGCATTTGCAGGTCTGGTGATCGTTGCGATTGCCGGTAACGCAGTGGAAAATGTGGTTGGGATCCGACTGGCGCTCAGAAATAGAACAGACTATGCGATCAGTGTCATTATGAACAGCTCTTTACAGGTCGCGCTCGCGTTGACTCCGATCCTGGTACTGCTATCGTTCTTTTTCACCCCTGTTGCATTGACCCTCGTGCTGCCTCCGTTATTGGTGGTTGGCCTGGCATTGACTGCCATCTTAAGCGCCTTGATTGTGTATGACGGTGAGTCCAACTGGTTGGAAGGCATCGCTTTGATCGGGCTGTATGTAATGATCGCGATCTCCTTTTGGTGGGGATAATTTATTGTTATGAGAATTGCATTCCAAGGCGAATCAGGCGCATATAGCGAACAGGCTGTATTCAATTATTTCGGGCAGGTCGAGGCCCAAGCTTGTGAGTCATTCGAGGCTGTCTTTGATGCGGTTGTGTCTAATAGATGCGAGTCTGCTTTAATTCCAATTGAAAATTCTCTGGCTGGCAGCATTCACCAGAATTACGACCTGCTCTTGCGTCACAACCTGCATATCGGAGGGGAGTACTTTCTGCGCGTGCAACACTGTTTGATTTCACTGCCTGATGTAAAAAAAACTGATATCAAAAAAGTCATCAGTCATCCGCAGGCATTGGGACAGTGTGCAGCTTATTTGCGTGGATTGGGCGTGAAGATAGAACCTGTCTACGACACAGCCGGAAGTGTAAAGATGCTCAAAGAGAGCGGAGATGGATCCACAGCCGCGATTGCATCTCACCGCGCCGCAGAAATCTATCAAATGCAAATATTAGAAGAAGGCATCGAAGACGATCCCGAAAATTACACGCGCTTTCTTGCGATCCAGCACGAGTCTGTTGTGCCGGGCGGTGAAGCAAAGACATCCATTGTATTCACTTTGAAGAATCAGCCCGGCGCGTTATTCAAAGCCTTGAGTGTATTTGCATTACGAGATATTGACCTGACCAAGATCGAGTCGCGTCCATTGCAGGGCAAGCCTTGGGAATATTTATTTTATATCGATTTCATTGGTTCGCCAAAGGATGCACATGTTGAAAAAGCGCTGGACCATTTAATTGAATATGCTGTGATGTTGCGCGTGCTGGGATCGTATCCAAGATTTAAGAGGTAACAGCGATACCCCTAGAAATTCGAGCGTGTCGAGCCTTGTGGGATTTGATCCGGGTCAAACGGCGTGACCTGGTAGACGTAGTAATTCAGCCAGTTTGCATACAATAGATTTGCATGTCCGCGCCAGCGCACGTTTGGCATTTGAGTCGGATCATCTTTTGGATAATAATTTTGTGGCACGTTGATCGAAAGTCCCTTATTGACATCGCGGTCGTATTCAGACTTGAGTGTAAGCGGGTCATACTCCGAATGACCGGTTACGAAGATATGACGTCCATCTTTTGTGCCAAGGATGTAAACGCCGGCTTCGTCAGATTCAGCAAGAATTTGCAGATCGTTGACCTTTTCAATGTCCGCGCGACGTATCTCGGTATGGCGCGAATGTGGGGCGAGGAAAATGTCGTCGAATCCGCGCAGCAGGCTTTCGGTCGAAGACAGGATGCGGTGTTCATAGACGCCGAACATTTTGTGGGGCAGGTCATACTTTGGGATTCCATATCTGTGATAAAGCGCGGCTTGCGCTCCCCAGCAAATATAAAGCGTGGATTCAACGTTCGTCTCCGCCCAATCCATGATCTGGGTTAACTCACTCCAGTAATCAACTTCTTCGAACGACAGCTGCTCGACGGGCGCGCCTGTAATGATCAGGCCGTCGAATTTTTGAGCGCGCACTTTATCGAACGTGATGTAGTGATTGAGCAGGTGTTCCGCATCTGTATTTTTGGATTCATAAGTGGCCGTGTGCAGGAGTGTGATCTCCACTTGAAGCGGGGAATTGGAAAGCAGGCGCAGGATCTGCGTTTCGGTTGCGACCTTTGTGGGCATAAGATTCAAGATTGCCACGCGCAGCGCACGAATATCCTGAGTGGCGGCGCGTTCTTCTCCCATGATAAAAATATTTTCGTTTTCGAGAATGGCACGCGCGGGAAGTGTGGATTGAATTTTTATGGGCATGGTTGTTCCTAAATGCAAAATGAGAAACGATGAATGATGAATTGAGCGGCACGAATCATCGCGCATTCTTGTTTTTCTTTGCGGTTCTCACAGATGCTACAAAGATCGCCGTCAATTCGCCGTTTTCTTTCCGTAAATCGGCAAGCTGATCGGCAGGCATAATTCCGCTTTCAGAAAGTAATTCCAGCCAATACCCTGTTTCATCCAGTTCCTGCAAACTACCTTCCATCTTGTTGATAAAATCGGCCGGGGATTTTGCGCGGCAAGCTTCCCGGTATTGTGCTCCGAGTGAGCTACCACTGCGCAAAATCTGTTTCCCTATGACCTGCACCTCGCTGCTTTTGGGCAGATTCTGATACAACTTAACCATGCGCAGGGCGTAGGCCTTGGTGCGATTTCTGAGATCGGTCGGGTCGTGTGGCATGATAGTTGCCTTATTCATCGTTCCGAATTCATCATTTTGCGTTCATCATTGCCGAAGTGCCTGATCCAGATCCCAGAGAATATCTTCAATATCCTCCAGGCCAATCGAAAGGCGTATGAAATCCGGGCTGACTCCTGCCGCGGTCTGTTCCTGCGGCGTAAGTTGTGAATGCGTCGTACTGGCGGGGTGAATGGCGAGTGATTTCGCGTCACCGAGATTTGCGACGTGGCTGAACAGTTTCAAGTTGTCGATAAAACGCGCGCCTTCGTCGCGTCCGCCTTTGACGCCGAAGCCGAGTATCGCGCCCGGACCTTTGGGAAGATATCTCTTTGCTCTGGCATGATCGCGATGATTTTGCAATCCTGCATACGTGACCCAACTGACCTTCGGATGATCTTCAAGAAATTCTGCAACGGCTTGCGCATTCTTCACGTGGCGTTCCATGCGCAGGGATAAAGTCTCCAGTCCCTGCACGAACAACCAGGAATTGAAGGGAGATTGGCATGCGCCGAGGTCGCGTAAAATACCCGCGCGTGCCTTGGAAATAAAAGCCAGCGGACCAAAGTCTTCCGCGTAGATCACATTGTGGTTGGAAGGATCAGGTTTGGTGAAATTCTTGAAGCGCCCGCCCTTCGCCCAATTGAATTTTCCGCCGTCCACTACCACGCCGCCGATGGATGTGCCATGTCCACCGATGAATTTTGTCGTGGAGTGGGTGACGATGGCCGCGCCCCATTCGAACGGACGACAGAGATATGGAGTAGCAAAAGTGTTATCGATCATCAGTGGAATTTGGAATTCCTGTGCGATCTGCGCCACCTCATCCAGCGGGAATATGTTCACGAGCGGATTACTAATGGTCTCGCCGTAAATGATCTTTGTATTGGGTTGAATGGCGCGGCGAAAATTCTCAGGGTCTGTCGGGTCAACAAGGGTGACGTTGATTCCCAGACGTGGAAAAGTATATTTGAACTGGCTGACCGTGCCGCCATAAAGCGTCGAGGTGGAAACGATATGATCTCCCGCTTCGCAAATGGTCAAGATGGCCGTCGCCTGAGCGGCATGGCCGGAACTCACCTCCAGCGCAGCCACGCCGCCTTCAAGGTCTGCGATTCTTTTTTCCAGTACATTGCTGGTCGGGTTGGAAATGCGCGTGTAAATATTTCCAACTTCCTGCATTGCGAATAAACGCGCGGCGCGTTCCGTACTTTTTAAATCATATGCCGCAGTTTGATATAACGGCACAGCGCGACTGCCCGTCGTTTCTTCGGGTGTGTATCCCGCGTGTAACTGGCGAGTGCTGAAACCAAATTGTCGATCTGTAGTGGTGGTCATAAGACATCTCCTCTTGATTATGATTTACCCGCTTTTCAGAAGAGTTACTTTGTCCCTTTAGGGAAAAAAATCACCTCTTCTGAAAGTACAAGAAGAGGTACACGCGTATACCATCCTCTCATCTTCCAGTTAAACGGATATTGCTATCCTTCTGTCGGAGT
>CAZSVR010000057.1:0-18003 GCA_964610295.1 uncultured Anaerolineaceae bacterium | reverse complement strand
CATCAGTGGCACACCGGCCACCAGTGGTACCGCCTATGCTCAAACAGCCAACGTGCTGTTGACTGCGACTGAGACCACGCAGGCCGGTTACGCTCCTTCGGTTTGGGGTGGTGACTGCGCCGCCGATGGCACGATCACATTGCTGCCGGGTGACGACAAGACCTGCACCATCACCAATGATGATGTTGCCCCAACGTTGACTCTCGTCAAGACCGTCATCAACAACAACGGTGGCAACAAGGTGGTATCGGACTTCCCGCTGTTCATCAGTGGCACACCGGCCACCAGTGGTACAGCCTATGCTCAAACAGCCAATGTGCTGTTGACTGCGACTGAGACCACGCAGACCGGTTACACTCCTTCGGTTTGGGGTGGTGACTGCGCCGCCGGTGGCACGATCACATTGCTGCCGGGTGACAACAAGACCTGCACCATTACTAACGACGACCAGCCTGGCACGATCATCGTGCAGAAGGTCATCAAGCCTGTGGGCGCGTTGACGAGCTTCAGCTTCCAGACGACCGGTGACGGTGGCGCAAATGCACTTCCGGACTACCAGTCCTTCGCCCTCGCTGGCGGCACTCAGGACTCACAGACCCTTGATGCTGGTTCCTACACCGTAATGGAGCTGGTGCCGTTGGGTTGGGTACTCACCGGAATCGGTGGTTCCACTGATCCCAACACGCCCTATAACTGCACAGTCACTGGAAGTGGTGGCAGCACGGGCGTCGGCGACCTGAACACTCAGACCGCCAGCATCAACCTGAAGAATGGCGATACTGTGACCTGCGTGTTCGAGAACACCGGCCAGGGTGTAACCCGCACCCAGGGCTTCTGGGCAACGCACACACCGCTCGCGAACATCGCCTGGTCTGGTGGAACCGCATTCGGGCATACATTCCCAGGCGTTGCTGGCGTATCCGGCATCGGTGACACGACGATCTGCGGGCGGCCTATAGACACTCTTGGGAAACTAATGGGCGGCTTCTGGAGTGATATCTCGAAGATGTCCACGGGGGCCAAGCGCCTATCGCTCGACCAGGCGAGAATGCAACTCTTGCAGCAGTTGCTCGCGGCAGAGCTGAACGCTTCAGCCTTCGGAACCGTTCCGAGCGGCGGATCCGGGATGTTCGCGCAGTGGGAGGCCGCGTATTGCGGCACGAACACCACCGCCATCAAGAATGCCCAGCAGCAGGCCGCATCCTTCAACAGCGCGGGAGACAGCGCCCTCTTCACGCCAGGGACATCGGCTGACAGCAAGAACGCCAGAGCGATCGCGAACAAAGTGTTCTGGGACATCCTCCCTTGAGGAATTAACGAATCTACGGTTGTTGACTAACGGAAGTAAGGAGGTCCAGGCGATTCCCAGCCTCCTTACCCTGCGGGCTTGGAATAACGATAAAGCTTAAAATAACGTGAATTCGGGATAAGGTCTTTTGTTGGACACGGATGTCACGGAAGGCACGGACGTCGTTTAAATTGACGGAAAAATCCGTTTAATCCGTGTGATCCGTGCCGTCTCGCATCGACGTGCCGCCGTTGTGCGCGGCATGAACGATGTCCAAAAGATTTGGTTTGGTCTTATCCCGAACTGGCGTTAAACAAACATGCCGGGCGGAGAGAACTCTGCCCGGCATGTTTGTTTAATGAACGCGGTGGATTCGTTGTATGGGTGATGTAAGCAAGAAAATACACGCTGAGAGAATGCCGATAAACAGAACCCTCTTGAGGTTAAGTCTGATTCGATTTGTCCTTTTGCAGAGGCGGCAGCCACTGATGAATATCCCTGTAAATGGAAAAAGGCAAATGGAGGGAAATCATCCACCTGTCTTTTGTCCTTGTGATCGATCAGCGTAGGTCGGATTGGCAATCCGACTATGTGAATCACATTGATTTCGCGCGTTGCGCCATTTGATTGCGCAGGTCTTGCGAGTCTTTATCAATGGTGAAAATTGCGCCGAGATAGAATAAGAAGCATAAAGCCCATGCCACGCTGCAGATGAGCAGAATGGCGGTCTTGAGGTCAATTGCGTCTGCGATCATGCCCGTGATGATGGGAGCGAAGGCTGCGCCTGCGTTTTCGATAAAGTATTCCGAGGCTTGCGCAGTAGAGCGCACTTCAGGCACTGTAATATCATAAACCGTGGCGATGACATTTGCGGATGCAAGCGGCATGAAGAGGGCAGTGATGCACATCAAGATAAAGAATTGATTTTTTGCTTCAATCGGCGTGGTCATGGCGAGAACCATAAAGATCGCGCCGAACAAAACACCTGCACAGGAGACAATGATGCGACCTTGGTTGGTTCGCTTGAAGGCAAAATCACCCAGTGCGCCGCCAACGAAATATCCACTGGCAAGAATAAGAATGACGGGCGCCATGGTGGTGATGATGCTTGCTGCGTCATAGCCACGTTCTTTTTCAAGATAAGCAAAGAAGAAAAAGGTAATTACATTCCAGGGAAAGACGCCCGCGAAGCCCTGTAAAAAGACAAACCACATGGTCTTCTTTTTGAATATCTCTTTGGCTTCTGCCCACGAGAATTTGAAAGTTTGCATTTCAGGTATGTTCTCAAATTCAGGTTCTGCCTGTCCGCGCGGCATTTCTCTCACGCCAAAATAAATGAGAATGGCGATTACCAACCCGAGCGAGCCAGTGATGTAAAACACCGACCGCCAGCCACCGATCATGGGTGCGATCATTTGCGCAAGGATCAAACCGACCAAATACCCAAGAGGCTGTGCCAGTTGCAGAATGCCATAAATTTTTCCACGCAGGTTGGGGCCGAAGTAATCTGCTACGAGGGTAAAAATTCCAGGGTAGGATGAATCGTCAACACCGGTTGAGGCGCGTGTAGTGAGAAATCCGCCAAATGTTTTTACAATCGCATTTAACCATGTAGTGATGCCCCAGATCAACGATGCCAGCGAAAGTAATTTTGTGCGTGAGTAACGGTCGTATAAATATCCCCAAAGCGGGTAAAGCACAGTTGCAACAACGAGCGCGCCCGAATTCACCAAGCCCCATTGTGTATTGTTTATTCCAAAATCTTCACTGATCTGCACTTGCAACGAGCCGATCATTAATTTGTCGGTCTGGTGCAAAAGCATAAAGAAGAAGAAAACAGCGACTACGAACCAGCGATAGCGTGAATTTTCCTTGGACATCAACACCTCGCAATTATGAGATTTGCCAAGTATCAGTTGTTGGGTTTCATGTGTCAAGTGTCAGGGATCAGGTATCCAGTGTGTCTTCCGAAATAATTTCCTGTGCGAGTTTTTGCAGGGCTTCCGAATCATCCACTTTTGTGGCGAGCCAATACTGATCCAGCAGGTCAAGCGGACTCAAACTGCCCACCACCTGTCCCTCACCAATACGGACGCGTGCTTCGCTTTGCGGGCGCTTTAAAAGATGAAATTCAAACGCGCCCTCGGCATATTTTCGTAAAGCGGATTCATCTATCAATGTATCCCATTCTCTTGGATATTCCACCGAGAGGCGGACAATGGCCTCAGACATTTCCTTCGGTTTGGGCAACGCGGCCTTAAGAGCCTCAGTCGCGTTCTCGGCGGACTTTAGAACTGTTCGCCGGTCAATGAATGGACGCGCCCCTGTGAGTTCTATCCAATCCACCTTAGTATCTTTTCCTTTTTCAATGTGAGCAATTACAAAGAACCTGTCTTCTTGTGCTTCGCCAAAGTCCACGCGCTCGATGGAGCCAGGATACACAACAGGGGGTTGGAACCCCTGATTCACATCCTGTGGTTTGTGGATGTGTCCCATCGCGACGTAATCCAATTTCTTGTTTTTAACCAGACTGCCTGAAAGCACGAGGTCATTCCCCAACATGACGAGGCGTTCTCCTCCATACTTTGCACCTTCCACTGAAGCGTGGGCGGTAAGGATCATGGGGAATGACGGGTCGGCTTCTTCGATCCATCCTTCTATTAACTCTCCAATATTTTCCTCCATGCGTGAAAACGCCTCTTTTGAATTGGTCTCGCCTGTCGAAGCCATCAAACCGGAGCGCGCAATCCAGGGTATGGCAATGACCTGCATTGGCAAATCCCATAAATCGTTTGGTTTTAGAAAACAGGGTTCGTCCAACACGCGTACAAAAGGCACTTGTAGGGTCTTATATTCTTGAAGCGCGTGCGCCCGCCCTGCCGCCGGGGAAATATCATGGTTGCCAACTAAAAGTAAAGTGGGTATCTTCGCTTGTGATAAGCGCATGATCCGCCTGCCCCACTCGCGTTGAAAGGTCGGCGCGGGGGAGCGGTCCTTGTATGCGTCGCCTGCAAAGAGTACCAGGTCCACTTTTTCTGAGATGGCTGCATCCATAATGGAATCTAATGACTTAAGGAAATCCAACACGCGCACAGGCAGCCCCGTTTCAGGGTCATGGCGGCCATAATTGGCCATGTCTATGTGTGCATCTGCGAAGTGGAGGAGTTTCATAGTTTTTTAGTTAGGTAGTTGGATAGTTTGTTAGGTGGGTGGTTTAGATTTTCGCAAGTATCCAATCATACCGTTGATAAGGCGTTTGGATTCAGTTGCGAAGTTGTACGCTGTAGCCAGTTCATCCTGATTGATGTATTTTCGGTCAAGCGCAAGATACAGCTCGGATTGTACCTCGCTGGCAGAGCGCCTTGAAATTTTGAGGAAGCGAATGAATTCAGGATTTGTCCCAGAATCAAAGCCTTCGGCGATATTGTGCATGACCGAGCCAGCTGCATCCTGAATTTGGCCTCTCAAACGGAAATCCTTGGCAAAATTGGTATGCTCGCTTAGATCGTAAATCAAATTGGCGAGTTGACGGGCCTTTTGCCAACTTTGTAAATCCTCAAACCGTTCAATCTTCGCCATGATACTATCATCCTCGTTTTGTAGCTGAGTTGTTGCTCTACTAGGTGAAGGAAACTACCCAACTACCCAACTATTGAACTACTAAACTATGGTTGTAATCCTAAATCTTGTAGAGCTTGCACAGCCGGGATCCAACCTACATGGATTTTTAAGGCTGCGCGATAATCGGCGATTGCGGCCTGTGGATTGCCAATTTGATAGTAGGCGCGTCCGCGCCAAAGCAGGGATTCTTCCAGTGAGGGTGTGGAGATCGTATCATTCAAGGTGGTATCTGCGAGGTTAATGACATCCTGATAGCGCGTGGAATAAAAGTAGGCAAAGTATGGCCCGGTTTGATACCACATGATGCGAAAAGGACGATTCGCCTTCTCTACGTCCCAATTTGCATAAGTCAGGAAGGCCTGGTCATAGGCGCTGGCGGCGTCGGCATATTGTTGCAAAGCGACATGGCTTGTCCCTTGGTTGAACCAGGCGAAAAATAAATTGTTGTCTTTCAGGGTTAATATATCTTTTTCGGCCAGATCGAGGGCATGTCGGTCAGCCCAGGATTCATCCGTCCAGGGACCGAGCACAGTCATCACATCTGCTTCACGATCCGCGGGGTAAACGACTATAAAGAGATAATTAAACGAACGCCAGCCGTCTTGGTATCTAGCATAATCACTCAATAAATTTTTGCCAGGTTTGAGATATGCATCCTGCACAATAAAACCGCCGCGTGCATCGTCATACCCGGTGGTGAAAAGATAATGTCCAAGCCAGTCAATTTTTCCGGTGTAATCGGCTTCGTAATAACCCTTTTCCACGATGACAGGGAAACCTGCGGCTATGAGACGTTTGATAAGGTTTTCATCGCCGCCGTAACGCATCAGGGCGCGATACTCAGTGTTTTCGTTGACAAAATCCACAAGTTCATAAGGCATTACGTTTTTATCAGGCAAGCCGCGCTGAATAAAATTCTCTTTGAGGTCGCCGGAGCCCGGCTTGACGACTCTGGCAACATCATCACGAGTCCCCTTCCAGCCCCAAAAATTAAGTGCCATGGTCAAATTCGCGGGGCCGCAATAGTTCCAGCGTTCGTGCTGGTCAACATAGATAACACCCGGCAAACTAACAGCCGGCGGCACCGCAGTGGGTGTGATCGTTGGTCTGAGCGTGGGTCCTGGCTTGTCAGTGGCAGTGGCTTGCGGAGTCAGCGTCAACATGAATTCCGCGCGCGTCGTCGCAACGACAGTTTCAACAGTCAGTGGGTTTCGTTCACCAGGTACAAAGACGGCATTGCTAGGTGGGTTGAAAAAGTAAATGATCCTTGTGCGCAGGAGTTCCACGCGCGTTGAGAGGCGGTCATGCACTGGCGGGAGATGGTAAATGCCGACGCCAAGCAGGACTACAATGGGGATCAGCCATAATTTGTTCATATTATTAAGTCTTTTCATACGGAAGATTATACATGCTTGCGCAGTAGCGTGTATAACAAAAAGATGACTGCTACATTAACAGTCATCTTTTTCTAATCATATTATGCGCAATTTACTCTTTTACTTCACCCTCGATTACATCGCCATCCTGTGGCGCGGAAGACGAACCGCCATCAGGTTGAGGTTGGGCTTGTGCCTGTCCCTGCGCATACAACTGTTGGCTCAGTGCGTGGAATGTGTTCTGTAACTCTTCAGTGAGTTTCTTGATGTGATTCACATCTTCACCTTGTGCAGCCTGCTTTAATTCACTTACCTTGCTTTCAATGGAGCCGCGCTCTGTTGCAGGCACCTTATCGCCGAGTTCGCGCAACGACTTTTCGATCTGATACGCGAGGTTATCTGCATTGTTTTTCGCCTCGATCACTTCGCGTCGTGTCTTGTCGGCGGATTCGTTCTGGCGCGCCTCCTGCACCATGCGTTCAATATCGCTTTTGTTCAAGTTCGTGGATGCGGTGATGGTCACCTTTTGCTCTTTACCCGAGGCTTTGTCCTTGGCTGCCACGTTCAGGATTCCGTTCGCGTCGATGTCAAAGGTTACTTCCACTTGGGGAATGCCGCGCGCTGCCGGTGGAATTCCATCCAATCTAAACCGTCCAAGCGACATGTTGTCATTTGCCATCGGACGTTCACCTTGCAGCACATGAATGTCAACCGCGGTCTGGTTATCTGCGGCGGTCGAATACGTTTCCGTTTTGCGGACCGGGATGGTGGTGTTGCGTTCGATCATCACGGTCATGACACTGCCCATCGTTTCCACGCCGAGAGAAAGCGGGGTCACATCAAGCAATAGTATATCCTTGACTTCGCCGCCGAGCACACCGCCCTGGATGGCCGCGCCAATGGCAACCACCTCATCTGGATTGACACCTTTGTTTGGCTCCTTGCCGTTGGTCAACGTGCGGACCAGATCCTGCACCATCGGCATGCGGGATGAACCACCCACCAAAACCACTTCGTCGAGTTTTTCTGCAGACAAGTCTGCATCCTTAAGTGCTGATTCAAAAGGCTTGCGGCAGCGTGCGAGCAGGTCTTCAGTCATCTGCTCAAATTTTGCGCGCGAGAGCTTTAATTGCAAATGTTTCGGGCCGGCCGCGTCTGCCGTGATATACGGCAGATTGATCTCTGTTTCCATTACCGTGGAAAGTTCGATCTTTGCTTTTTCTGCGGCTTCGCGCAGACGCTGTAAAGCCTGACGATCCGTACGAAGGTCGATGCCTTGATCTTTCTTGAATTCATCTGCAGCCCAGTTGGTGATGCTCTGATCCCAATCATCGCCGCCGAGATGTGTATCGCCGTTCGTGGATTTCACTTCGATGACGCCATCGCCTACCTCAAGAATGGACACATCAAATGTCCCACCGCCGAGGTCGAAGACCAGGATGGTTTCATTTTTCTTTTTATCCAAACCATACGCGAGGGCGGAGGCTGTGGGTTCGTTGATAATGCGTAGGACTTCGAGTCCTGCGATCTTGCCTGCATCCTTGGTTGCCTGGCGCTGACTATCATTGAAATACGCGGGCACGGTGATGACTGCCTGTGTGACAGGCTCACCCAAATACGCTTCCGCGTCGGATTTTAACTTGCCGAGTATCATCGCGCTGATCTCTTGCGGAGAATATTCCTTGCCAGTCACCGGCACCTTTACGCGTACATCTCCGGCAGGCCCTTGCACGACTTGATAAGGAACCATGCCGCGTTCCACGCTGGTTTCGTCAAAGTGATGGCCAATGAATCGTTTAATTGAATAGATCGTGTTATCCGCATTCACGACCGCCTGACGTTTGGCGGTTTGCCCCACCATGCGTTCGCCATTCTTACTGAACGCGACCACAGAAGGGCAGAGACGTCCGCCTTCCGCCGTTGTGATCACAGTGGGTGTGCCGCCTTCCATGATGGAGACAACACTATTTGTCGTACCCAAGTCAATACCGATTATTTTTCCCATATTAGAACTCCTTGCTGATCTTCTTCAATGTTTATATCTTAAGCGAATTGTGCAAGAATTTCGTTAACGAGATATAGAAATTTTATTGGTTCGGCTCGCTCACCTTCACCCAATCAAAGGTTGCAGTCATGGGCGTTTGATCAAAAGAGGAAGCGGTGAAGCCGATCTTCCCCCTGGTTAAGCCATACTTTGTGACATCCAGCTTGCGAAAGAGTTTTCCATTGATATGCAGGAGCAGGAAGTTTTCCTGGCAGGTCAAACCGATCTCGTACGATAAATTCCCTGGTTGAAGATATTCTGAAGAATCGCTGGTGATGGGCGTATATTGGGCGATGCCATCTGCGAGCCGCTGAGCGAACAATACACTGTAAGTGCCGTCACTTGCGAGATTGAACTCGTACCAGCCACTATCGTTATAGCGACAGAGCAGGCCCATGGAGCCTGAAGGAGTCCCCCCAAACCTGGCGCTGATGAATACATCGTCGTAATCATGGATGTTCTGGATGGCGTAATACCAGGTGTTGGGCGAGGAAATATCCAATCGTAATAAATCATTTTCAAGTGTGAGGGTTGGGCCGGCTTCGCCACCGGTTTGAAAGGAACCCCACGCGCTCATGTCTGTATTAAATTCTTCGGTGAAATATAAAGGCACAGGTGTGGGTGTGGATGCCGGGCTGGAAGTGAATGTGATCGTGACTGTGACAGGCGCGGACGCAGTGTGAGGCGCTGTGGTCGGCGTGGATTCATTTGAGGAGCTTAAGGTCGCACTTTGGCATGCGACTGTGAGGCTGAGAAGTCCGATTAAAAAAAGTTTTTTCATGTTGCAGTTTATAACACGATTGTCCAGCAATTCAATTGCTGGACAATCGCATAGGTGGAGATGGCGGGAATTGAACCCGCGTCCGAAAGATTCGACCCTCGGAAATCTACGAGCGTAGCCTGCCGAATTTGTCACTGTAGGGATCTCGGCGGGCAGGTAACCCTACAGCCATCTGCTGGTCTTTCGCACACTTAGCAGAGTCGTATGCGGCACTCCACCTTTGTTTCGCCCGATCCGCCACCCGGTGGAGGACGGTGCCGGCGGACGTGACATCCGAAGATGTCAACTGTTATGATCTCACCTTAAGCGGCGAGCGGCATAGCAGCGTATGAAGTGCGGTTGGCACTTAAAGGTTGCGCTGAGTTATCGAGTTCGGCGCGCGCTCGGCTCGCATTCCGGGACCAGCCTCTCCCGTCGAAGCCTGTCATCCCCATGAATGGGGAGCTTCCCCAAAGTTCGGGGTTTTTCCCGATGCGATTTCATTATAGCATAAGCGTATTAAAAAACTGGAGAGATTGTCCGTTATAATTGTTTGTGCTAGACTGTATTGATACTCAGCAGAGGAAATATGGCTGAAAAGATTCTTATCATCGACGACGATCTCGATACATTGCGCCTTGTCGGTTTGATGTTGCAAAAACAGGGCTATCAGATCAGCGCGGCTTCGAACGGTACGCAGGGACTGGCGAAGGCCTTTGAAGAACGCCCGGATTTGATCCTGCTGGATGTGATGATGCCGGATATGGATGGCTATGAAGTTACGCGCCGTTTGCGCAAGAACCCAGCCACGGATTCCATTCCGATCTTGATGTTTACAGCCAAAACCCAGCTGGACGATAAAGTGACCGGGTTTGAGGTGGGCGCGGATGATTATCTAACCAAACCGACACATCCCACGGAATTACAGGCGCACGTTAAAGCTTTGCTGGCGCGTTCGTCTCAGAAAGAAGCTGGGGAGATCGTGACTGCGAGTCATAAACATGATGGATATATGATCGGTGTGCTTGCGGCGCGTGGCGGCCTGGGTGTGACTTCCGTTGCTTCGAATATCGCCGCATGTTTGTTCACCCGCACACAATCGAATGTGGTCCTTGCCGAACTTACCCCGGGGCATGGCACCCTCGCAACGGAATATGGCTTTTCGAACCAGATCGTGCTGAGCGAGATCCTGCATGGGAGTGTGGTGGAGGTGACCCGTGAGAAAGTGCAATCAGCCCTTCTTCCGCATAGCTCCGGAATAAAACTTTTACTGGCTTCCGAGAATCCGCGCGATGTGACCCTGACCTCACAAGTGAAGAATTATGAAGCGTTGATCGCGCGACTTTCCACATTCACCCGCTTCATTGTATTGGATTTTGGGGTTAGCCTGCCAAACTTTGTGCAAAAACTCCTGCCGATGTGTGATGAACGGATCGTTGTAATGGAAGGGACACCGGCCACGATTCAACATACCAAACTGCTGATCGATGATATAGCAAGCCTTTCCATTGATCGAAAGAATATTAGCGTGATCCTGAACTACCGTGTACGCTCAGAAGTGCAAATGCCATTAAGCCAGGCACAGGAAAAACTTGGGCATTCCATTCTTAGTGCTGTAACGCCTGCTCCTGAATTATTCCTGCAGGCCATGCGTGCTCAAACGCCTGCAGTGATTTTCCAGCCCACGAATGTAACCACTCAGCAATTCCAGAAGATCGCAGACACGATCATCGAGCGTGAACAGGTGTGATGATCTCGTACACTCCACAGACGCAAACTGCCATTGATTTCGCGGCGGATCTGTTTCGCCAATCCAAATACGCTATCGTATTGACAGGTGCGGGGCTTTCCACTCCATCCGGAATTCCCGATTTCCGATCGGAGGGATCAGGTCTGTGGTCGCGCGATGAACCGATGGAAGTCGCTTCCTTAAGCGCCTTCCGTGTGGCGCCGGAGAGGTTCTTTCGGTGGTTTCGTCCGTTGGCCAGCCAGATCTTCAACGCACAACCCAATCCCGCCCACTATGCGCTGGCAGAATTGGAAAAGATCGGACGCGTTCATTCCATCATTACACAAAATATCGATGTATTGCATCAGAAGGCCGGTTCGCGCTGCGTGATCGAAATGCATGGCAGCCTGCGAACCCTGACTTGCACGCGGTGTTATCATCAACAAGAGGCCGTAGTGTGCCTGAGCCCTTTCGTGGAAAAAGGGGAAATTCCCCTTTGCCCGAAATGCGGTAGTGTGCTTAAACCTGATGTGATCCTTTTTGGTGAGCAGTTGCCGCAAACGGCCTGGTTTCAGGCGCAACGCGAGGCCCGTCAATGTGATCTGATGATGGTGGCTGGTTCCTCTCTGGAAGTATTGCCGGTTGCCAGCCTGCCGATGCAGGCATTGGATCGCGGCGTGCATTTGATCATTATCAATAACACGCCCACCTATTTAGATGTTCGTGCGGATGTGGCGATCCTGGACGATGTGGCAGAGATTATTCCTGCAATCGCGGAGAGATTGTTAAATGGCTGAAATAAAGACCGAACGTTTGGATGGATATCGCCGCCTGATCGATATCGCGCGGGATCTCGCCTCCACCCTGGACCTCGATATTTTGCTCTCACGAATTGTGCATGCCGCGGCTGAGATCAGTGGGGCAGAGGCTGCCTCGATCCTGTTGTATGACGATACCTCCAGACAGTTGTATTTTCAAGTCTCCACGAATATGGATGAATCCACGCGCCGCGGCATCCTGGTGCCCCTTGAGGGGAGTATTGCCGGGTGGATCGTGACGAACCGGAAACCAGTGCGGATAACAAATGCTCATGACGATCCCCGCTTTTTTGGCGACGTGGAGGAGACGACAGGTTTACCAACCCAATCGATGCTGGGAATCCCCCTGGTTACAAAAAATAAGATCGTGGGTGTCCTGGAATCCTTGAATAAGCAAAAGGGAAAATTCACCGATGGAGACGAATCTATGTTGCTGGTCCTGGGAGCGCAGGCCGCGGTTGCGATCGAGAACGCGCGTTTGTTCCAGCAGTCGGACCTGATCTCTGAATTCGTCCATGAGCTGCGTACACCTCTGTCATCTTTGAGCACAGCCACGTATCTGTTGTTACGTCCTGAAATGTCCCAGGAACAGCGCGACCAGATCATTAATAACATCCATAATGAAACCAAGCGCCTCAATTCGCTGGCGTCCTCCTTTCTTGACCTGGCACGGCTTGAATCCGGCCGGGTGCAATTTCGCAAGGCAGCCTTCAGTATTGCGGACTTAATGTATGAATGTAAGGACATCATGGCCTCAAAAGCTACAGAAGACAATATTCAGCTCCGCGTGGAATCGCCCGAAGGGCTTCCCATGCTCGAGGCAGATCGCGACAAGATGAAGCAGGTGTTGTTAAACCTCTTGAGCAACGCCATCAAATACAATCGTCCGAACGGGACGGTGATGTTAGGGGCAGAGGCTTCCGAGAGTGAAATGACGTTGTTTATTCAGGATACAGGTCTGGGCATCCCGGACGAATCCCTCCCGCATTTGTTCGAAAAATTTTTTCGCGTGCGTGAGCATGAGGCCCGCGCCTCCGGGACAGGGCTTGGGCTTTCCATCTGCAAGCAAATCATTCATGGGCATGGCGGCCGCATAGAAGTAAAGAGCAAGATCGGGGTAGGGACGGTTTTCTCCCTGATTCTTCCGCGCAATAGCAGAACGCAACCACATCAATGATCGGCCGGAAAAATTATCCATATGTACTATCCATAATTATTTGACTTTTTGACACGAAGATTGTAAACTAAGCAATCGATTTCATGTAGTTGTTGTATTTGGAGGAAAAGATGGCTCAATTCCAGTTCGTAATGCGGTCAGGCCCCACGCCAGGTGTGACCTTTCCTCTTGAAGGCGATCAGCTCACCATTGGTCGTGATGCGTCCAATGGTGTTGCGATAAACGACGCCGAAGTTTCTCGCAAGCATACGCGTCTTAGCTTTCAAGGCGGGAAATATGTGGTCGAAGACCTTGGTTCCACCAATGGTACCTTCGTGAACGGACAGCGCCTGGCCGGCCCAGTGGTACTTAAACCCGGAGATGTGGTTTCCCTTGGCGAACAGATCGTATTGATGTACGACGCCATCAATAACGACCCGGGCGCCACCATGGCTGCCCCGCGTAAATCCGCGCGTGTGGAGCCGCCGCCTGTCTACTCTCAGCCCCCTGTGTATGCTTCACCACCAGCCGGTTCATACTCGGCACCCGCGAAGAAGACCAATATGACTCCTCTTTTGATCGGCGGCGGTGTTTTGCTGTTCATTTGTCTTTGCGCCGGCTTCTTTATTTGGGTTGATACCACCTATCGTTGGTGTGTGTTCTTCCCCTTTATATCAGGTTGCTAATTCTGGTGTAAATCCTTGCCCCGCGAGAAATCCCTCGCGGGGCATTTTTCATCCTCTGAATTCCCCCTTTTTATGTCTCCCTGTTGTAAAATCCCTCATCTTTGATAGAATAAAAAACAACAGAAAACGAACCCATGACACAAACACAAAGTCACACCTCTCCATCCTGGGGCACGAACACAAAACTTGTCGTCGCGCTTACAGTTGTTGTGATCCTCGGAGGTCTGCTGGTCAAGTTCCAGTTCATTCTTAGTCCATTACTCATTGCCTTTGTACTTGCCTATCTCTTCCATCCCGTTGCCAGTTTTTTCCATCGCAGGTTGCGATTCTCGTGGAATGCATCTGTTGCAGTTATTTATCTGGTCATAATCCTACTATTACTGGCCCTGCTGACACTGGGCGGTGTGGGGCTTGTGCAACAGGTGCAAAGCGTCGTTACGATCGTGCAGGACGGTATTGCTGCAGTGCCCGGCCTTGTGGAGCAGTTCTCCGGGCAGGTTTATGCAATTGGCCCATTCAAAATTGACTTTCGCTCCATTGACCTGGACTCGGTAAGCCGTCAACTGCTCAGTCTGGTTCAGCCAGTCCTCAGCCGTACAGGTACGCTCGTGGGGGCGGTGGCGGGCGGTGCAGCCAACTTCCTGGGTTGGTCCTTGTTCGTCATCCTTGTCTCCTATTTTGTCCTTGCGGAGAGCGGCGGCTTGCGCGACCGCATCATTACAGTTGAATTTCCCGGTTATGCACAAGACTTTGAACGACTCAGCCGCGATCTAGGTCGAATTTGGAATGCTTTCCTGCGCGGACAGATCATCATTTTCTTTCTCGCAGTCCTGCTCTATTCCATTTTGCTTTCAATCCTGGGGGTGCATTACGCACTCAGCCTTGCATTACTCGCAGGCCTTGCCCGTTTTGTTCCTTATATCGGCCCTGCCATCAATTGGCTGGTCCTTATTATTGTTGCCTATTTTCAAACCTTCAAACTCTTTGACCTTTCACCACTTTCTTACACCCTGCTCGTCGTTATCATCGCCCTGACTGTGGATCAGATCTTTGACAACATTGTCTCGCCGCGCATTCTCTCGAGCGCACTCAAGGTGCATCCCGCCGCGGTTTTGGTGGCAGCCATTATCGCGGCCAACCTGGTCGGTCTGCTTGGCGTCGTCATCGCCGCGCCCATCCTTGCCACTGTTGCCCTCTTCTGGCGATATACCATGAGGAAAATGCTGGATGTGGATCCCTGGCCCGAGGAGGAACCTGGTCAGCCACCTCCCGCTCCGCGAGGAAGATTCCTGGACTGGATCCGCCGCGTCTTTCGTAACTTCAGCCTGAATCGCCAAAAAAGGAAATAGTTCCGGCCGGCATGTATCGCGCTTCTCAGATCTAAAGGAGATCTTCATGAATAACAACAATCACGAACCCAGCACTGAAACGATCGCCGAGACCGAAAACTTTCTCGCTTGGCGCGCCGAAGAGCCCGATGGTGAGATCACGTATCACATCGAATTGAACAATGTTACCGTGCATTTCTTCGATGAAGAGTGGAAGGAATTCATTGAACTGGTACGCGAATTGAAGTAGGAAACTGCGTCAGAAGTGGCGCACCCTCACTGACTGCGAAATGAAACTCAAGAACTCTATAATCGATGTGCCCGGCATTGAAGTCGGCCACGCGCAAAATGACGAGGCGCTTACAGGCTGCACCGTCATTTTGTGTCGTAAGGGCGCGGCCGCAGGCGTGGATGTGCGCGGCGGCGCGCCGGGTACGCGCGAAACGGATCTGTTGGATCCCATCAACCTCGTTAAAAAAGTCCATGCCATCATGTTGGCGGGCGGCTCTGCTTTTGGTTTGGATGCCGCCTCCGGCGCGATGCGTTATCTCGAGGAACTTAAGATCGGCTTCAATACCGGTGTAGCGCGCGTGCCGATCGTTCCTGCGGCGATACTGTATGATCTGGGGGTTGGCCGCGCCGATATTCGTCCGGATGCGCAGATGGGCTATCAGGCTTGTCTGAATGCATCCAGGCGTGTAGTTACCGAGGGCAATGTAGGAGCGGGGACAGGCGCCAGCGTGGGAAAGATCTTCGGGCAGAAGCAGGCCATGAAGTCCGGGATTGGAAGTGCAAGTATTTCGATTGGTAAAGGTCTGATCGTAGGTGTGTTGGCTGTGGTCAACGCGTTTGGTGATGTCGTTGATCCAAACACAGGCGCGATCATCGCAGGTGTAAGGTCTGCCAGGACGGGTCCGTTGCAGATCGGCAAGCCGGGTTATTTTGCCGATACCATGCAATTGATGAAGTCATTTCTCGGGCGGACGGTTTTAAACTTTGCAGCACGCGCCAATACGGTACTAGGTGTCGTCGCTGTGAACGCGTCGTTGACAAAAACCGAGATGACGAAGGTCGCGCAGATGGCGCAGGACGGATTCGCACGCACGATCCGTCCCGCGCATACAATGCTGGATGGCGACTCTATCTTCGCGCTCGCGACTGGCGGTAAAAAAGCGGAGGTTTCAACAGTAGGTGCCTTCGCGGCGGAGGCCTTAACGCTGGCTGTCGTGCGCGCCGCGCGATTGGCTGCTCCTGCCGGTGGCTTGCCGGGATTGTATGTGAAAAAATAACCCCCTGTTTCAAATGATGTATGCCTCCTCAAAATTAATTGCGGGCTTGCTGATCGGGTTGGTGCTTGCGTTCGGATTTGACTCCATCCTTCTCAACCTGCTCGATCGCCCGCTTGTAGACCGGGCCCAGCTGCTCTTTTTTTCAACAGCCGCATTTGGTTATCTGGCCTTTTCCTTTTTGGAATCACGCGAGCAGATATTAAATTCCCTTCGAATAAAAAAGATGGCACTTAATCGCGCTGGAATTTTTTCCTTTATCCGTGAACATATCGCGGGACTCCTGCTCGCTCTTTTATTTTTCGGTATCTACACCTTTATTGGATTAAAGCTTAACCTTTCAGGCATGGATACGGTGGATAACTTTCTCGATGCTGATAACTCTTCATGGATGGCGCGCATTGCAGGACCGCATGGAAGTGGGCTGGAAATGCGCGGGCCGCATCCGTTCGCGTATTTCATCTTCCGTCCACTTGGATTCATTCTTAATTTTTTTACACAAGATCCGGACTTGTCTGCCATCTTGCTGAATACTTTTGCGGGCGGGTTGTGCGTTTTTCTGGCCTGGGTTTTCATCAAGCATCAGACTGAAAGCCGAATTTATGCCTTGCTGATCGCGTCTCTGCTTGGTTTAAGCACGGCACAAATTTTTTTGGGCTCGGTCGTTGAGACGTATATTTTTTCAGCGGCTTGCTTGATCGGATTCTTCGTCGTTCTTCAAACGCGAAAAGATTCAATGAGTTCATTGGTTGCGGCTGGTCTGCTTACATTTGGGATTACGCTCACCAACTTTGTTCAGAACTTTATTGGGTTTGTCGTTTCCCGCCCACGTATGAAGGATGTAATTCGTTTTGCAGGCTTAACCATCTCTTTTGGCGTTTTATTGAGCCTGATCCATGCCGTCTGGTTTCCCTCCAGCAAACTATTCTTTCTTCCATCTGAGGCACAGGCTGAAGAAGATTTTACAAATTCCATTTTTCAAGGTCCGTCATGGAAAGCGATTGGACGGATAGTCCTTCTGATCCGCACTATATTCCTTTATACGGTGATCGCACCGCAGCCTTATGTGTTTGGCAAGGAGGTCGGCGGGACCTTTCCGCGCTTTAATTTTTTCAAGATCGTGCCCGGCACATTTTCGTACAGCTCTTACAACGGTTTGGGGAAGGTGTTGGTTTTTACCTGGGCGCTGTTGCTCCTGGCTTCCGGTATATTCTTTCTGTTGAATCTGATCCGGGCTCGTAAGTTCAACCCGGGCCTGGCTTTCGCGTTGTGCGTCTTGTTCAATTTCATTCTGCATCTCAATTACGGGTATGAACCATTCTTATACTCACCAGATTGGGCGTATGCCTTGATATTTTTCGTCGGGCTGTCACTTGCCCCGTTTGCAAAGAATCGGCTCTTTCAAAGTGGGTTAGTTGTATTCCTCATCCTGCTTGGCTACAACCAATACCACTTCTTCCGGTTCGTTTTTCAAACCATTGCACCGTTCCTTGGTCAGGGTCTTTGATGTGGAAGTCCATCACCCTCCGCCTGGCCCTTGCGTGGATGTTGTCGATTCCCGCGGCTTTTTTCGCACTGGGTTTTTTGAGCAATTATTACGCCACATTCATTGAAATTGTCCTGATCACCGTTCTTGTACAATCAGTTGCCGGGCTGATGTCCCATCGCTTGCTGGGCAGGGCGGGGCAGTTGCAATCCTCCGGACCTGCAGACCTTGTCCTGGCAGCTGCATTGATCGTCGTACTGGCCGTCTTCGTGATGAATATGTTTCGTATGGCGAACCAGTTTCCCCGTTTGTTTGATGTGCGCAGCCTTCTTCTCGAAGATGGGCAGATCATTCCGTTCACTGCGGGCATTTTGCTTGCCCTGCCGGCTCTTGCGTGGGGGGTTCGGCAGGGGGCCATCGAAAAG
>CAZSVR010000056.1:2761-18783 GCA_964610295.1 uncultured Anaerolineaceae bacterium | reverse complement strand
TTTATAATGGGGAATGTCATTCCCCTTAGGGGACGATGTGCGAGCACCGTTCGTCGAAACGTGGTAATCCCCTCGATAAATGGGCGAGATTGCCACGCCCACTCGTCTTTAGGGCGCGGGGCTCGCAATGACATCCATATTTTCCAAAGGATGCCAATATGAAATTGATCACGAGACTCTTGTGGATGGCGTTCCTCGCCTCATTCCTGACTTTTGCCTGCCTGCTCGCCCCGGCAGTTCCAACGCTTACGCCTCCGAGTCCCACGCCCGTGCCCGCGTTGACCACCGCGCCCTTGCCGACAGAAATCGCTTTGCCCACCTCAACGCCACTGCCGCTTGTCCCGGATTTTTCTCATATCGTCATCATCATCTTCGAGAACAAGGAATTTAGCACTGTCATCAACAGTCCCAAGATGCCTTTCTTCAACTTGTACGCAAATACGTTCACTTTGCTCACGCAATACTACGCGGTGACTCATCCCAGCCTGCCGAATTATCTTTCCATCATTGGAGGCGATACCTTCGGGATCACGGATGACTGTGACTTTGCGGATTGTTTTATCCAGGCGCCGAGTCTACCTGATCTCATCGAAGCCAGCGGACGAACGTGGAAGACCTATCAGGATGATATGCCTTCGCCGTGTTTTACAGGCAATACCGTGCGTTATGTGCGCAAGCACAATCCATTTATCTTCTTTGACCCGATCCGTTTGGATGAAGAACGTTGCAAACGGAGCATTGTCCCGCTCACGCAAATGGATGCGGATATTGCTGCGGGTGAACTGCCGAATTTCTTTTTTATCACGCCGGATCAGTGTTACTCGGCGCATGATTGCGATGTCGATCTCGCAGATGGATTTTTGAGAGAGCAAGTGGAAAAGATATATACCGCATTGGATGCCACAGGAGAACCGTTTCTCATCGTCATTACCTGGGACGAGGGGCAGGGCGACCACTCGTGTTGCGGACTCCCTGAATCCGCCGGCGGACGGATCGCCACTTTATTGATCTCCCCACAGGTCAAGCCGAACTTTCAAGACGCGACCCCTTATTCACATTACTCGCTGTTAAAAACGCTCTCCGAGGCCTGGGGTCTGCCGCTTCTCGGCCACGCGGCGGATACAGAAACGACCCTCATCACCGCGCCGTGGAAGTGACTGTCGGCCCCGTCGAACAAAGTCGGTGTTTTGAAGTACAATCTTTTCAGGATTTAGGAGAACCTGCCTTGAAACTTAAAATTATCGTTCACGCCGCCGAAGAAGGTGGTTATTGGGCAGAAGTTCCAGCGATTCCAGGTTGCGCATCACAAGGCGAATCCATGGAAGACCTGCTTGAAAATCTGCAAGAAGCCATCGAGGGCTGTTTATCGGTGGATGTCCAACCTGGTCAGGATACTGAAGATGGTCGAGTCCTTGAAATCACAATATGAAATCTGTTAGGAGTAACCATGTTAAATATAGTTGAGCGGGAACATGTTGTTCGTTTACATATTTCCAGATTGCCGGAAGGAATGTATCTGGCGACCTCAGATGATGTGCAGGGTTTGGTTGCCCAGGGAAGAACAGTTGCTGAGACGGTTGAAATTGCAAGGGATGTTGCGCGTAAGTTGATCGAAGCTCAGTCCGATCTTCAATTGCCGGAAGTAAAAGAGAGTTTCGATTATCCACTAATCGTCAACATTGGATAAAACAGGATGGGGCGCTTATCGGGGGTTGAAATATCGGCAGATCATAAAAAAACTCAAGGCATTTGGCTTTGAGTTTTTTCGTCATGCGGCCGGCACTCATGAAATCTGGCATAACCCATCCACAAAACGATTTACCACGATCCCCAACCATCCCGGAGATATGCCGGAAGGGACGTTGCGAGCGATCTTGAAGCAAGCCGATATTGAGCCAGAAGACTTTTTAGAGAAATAGTAAGACCACTCTCATTACCGCGCCGTGGAAGTGACGTGCCGCAAGTATGCTCCATGAGGGTCTTCGCGAAGCACCCTGTAAGGGCCGACCCGAGCCGAGCGGAGAAGTAAAGATTTCAAGGTAAAGTTGCTTGTACAGGAAGGTTAACTTTCTTTTGCTTTGTATAAATGCTAAGTATTTCTTGATCTATTCTCAATGTCTTCACTTCCAAAGAAGTCTTGGAAGTTCTACGTTCGCTGATTTTGCATAAGAATCTAGTTCTAAGGGTCTGTCCAAAAATAACTTGAACACTTTGTAATTATGATAAGCTTGCCCGAAAAAACAGATTCAGGACAAGCCCAATGCCGAGAACATCAAAATCAAAACGAGCGCTTCATAACTGTAGGTGTGAAATCTGTGCCCTGCATCCCTATAGCAAAATAGCCAAAGAACATAAGGCCATTAATCGTGTCTTGATGGGCTTGGATGAAAGAAACAAAAGGCGTTTCGTTGGTGTGCTAGCAAGCCAGCGAGGAAATATTTTGCAATTGTCGCAGATGACAGGTCTGAGCCGAAACACAATTTATCGAGGACAAAGTGAGGTTGAGCATCCAAGTCAAAATCCAGTGTCAGGCATCCGTCATTCAGGAGCAAGGCGTTTGCCTGTGGAAAAAAACAGCCAGGAATTCTGAAGGCATTGGAAAAGCTCCTCCAAGATGCCACCGCAGGTGATCCAATCACAGGATTGAAGTGGACTCGTAAAACATCTCGCAACCTTGCCCGTGAACTGAGACGGAAAGGATTCAAAGTTGGACGCGGCACTGTTTCTCGATTAGCCAGCGATTTGGGATACACTCTGCGAGGCAATCGAAAGCGTCTCAGCCGAAAACAAGATACGGGTCGTGATAGTCAGATGTGCTATCTTGCCCGCCAGCGAAGTCGGTTTTTGCGGCAAAATCTGCCCGTGATTAGCGTAGATTGCAAGAAAAAAGAGTTGATCGGGTTGTTTATGAACCCTGGGCGTACTTTGCGGCAAGAACCTCTGGAAGTGTTGGCAACTGATTTTCCCAGCGACGCCAGAGGCAAGGCTATTCCTTATGGTGTCTATGATGTCCAGCACAATGAAGGATATAGGGTGGTAGGGGTCTCCCATGAAACGGCAGAGTTCGTGATTACTGCTATTCGTCACTGGTGGTTGGAGACTGGACGGGTTCGTTACAAAGGATGTCATCAATTGCTGATTCAAGCAGATTCTGGCGGAGCAAATGCCTGTGATAGTCCAGTTCGTTTCCACAAAATTCAATGAGACGAACTGGATAGTTGGCTATGGAAAGTTGGATTGCAAACCCTGGCAGATGAGTTTCAGCTTGCAATTACTGTTACGCATTATCCAGCAGGCGCATCCAAATGGAATCTGATTGAGCATCGCATGTTCAGCGTCATTAGCGCAAACTGGGCTGGGCAGCCATTGGTCAGTTATGAAACGTTGTTAAAGTTCATTCGCACAAGCAAAACTGAGACTGGCTTTCGTTGCCTGGCGTATTTTGACAGAAGAAAGTACCAAACGAAACGTAAGGTTTCACCAACTGAAAAGGCAAATCTCAATTTGCATCTGCATAACCTTTTTCCTGACTGGAACTATTCGATAGAGCCGCATGATTCAATCAAGTAAGACTGTTCAACTTATTTTTGGACAAGGACTAAGTTGATTTCTTGATAGTCTTTTCGATGTTTCATTAAGGCCCATTTAGACTGTAATTCTTCCTCTTGCTGTTCTGAGAGCTAGGGTGCAAGTACAGCTATTCTTTGATTGAAAGATGTATTCATGCTTTGTGATGACGTGTCTAAGAGAGCGAGAAATAAAAGCGCCAATGTTGTCGCTAATGAAAATAGCCCAAGTAATGACAACATTTTCTTCATTCTCTTGTCGAATGCTTTGGCATCTTTACGCAAAGTTCTTAGCTCATCCTCTATTTCTTCATCACTTACGGGCAAAGGGGTTGGATCCTCTATTTCTCGCAGCCATCCAACTTAGAACTCAGGAATGCGATGGAAAAGGCGCCTCCTCCGAAAACTATTGAAGTAGCAAAGCCATAAAACAGAAAATCTAGAGAACTAACATAACCACGAGCGGCATATCTGTAGATCGCGTCTGAAGTCCCTGAATAGAGGTTTACACCAATAAACCGAATAAACTGCCCCAAAATATTAATTATTGGCTGGAACAAAACTAAGAATAATAAGGATGAAATAACTCCTGTGATTATATTGTTTCTGAATTCTTTAGACTTGAGCATATTTCCTCCAGGCTTTGGTTCATGCTGAGAGGCGGGTCAGATCAAACAATACTTTGTTTTCAATAAAGGCCAGCATTTCCATCGCAATTTTACTCTAATCCACTGATGATTTGAATTAAAGCAAGGGCAATCAACACATCGATAGCCACGCGAGACCCACGCCGAGGGGGGGGCAAAGCTCCCTCACCCTAGCCCTCTCCCGAGGGGAGAAGGGACTCGTCGCCGATTGTATTTCGCCTTCACGCAGCATCTTTTAGCATTCCCGCTAATGTTGTTGCGAGGAGGATTGAGTAGCCGCGGAAGCGGCATACCGAAATCCGACGAAGCAATCTCCAAATAAATGTGCAAGCCTCACGAGAGGAGATTGCTCACCTGCACTGCAACAAACGCAGCGCGGCGCAGTGTCGGGCAGAAGAACGCCGCCCTCGCAACGACATGTTATGTTCGATCATAAAAAACAAGCAAGGTCTTCCCGTATTTTCTTTGTTCGGTCTCTTCGAGATTTTTCAACTCAACCTGCTGATACTCCGCCGGGTCAATTTGCACGATCACCGTTGCCTCATCAGAGAGCCATTCGATGTGCTCATCTGCAACTTTCAAGGCCCTGGACCACATCTCTTTGTATTGGGGCGGAGCAATGTAAATGTATTCAAATTTTTTATCGGCCTGCGCGGCAAGCATGGCGAATGCATCGCCTTTACGAATTTCAACCTGCTCAACAAATTTGCAATGCTCGACATTTTCTGTGATCGTTTCAATGGGCGCGCGGCTGAGGTCTGAAAACCTCACGAAGGCCGCGCCGCGACTCAAGGCCTCGATCCCGATCGCGCCGCTGCCGCCGAACAGGTCCCACCAATGCGAGTCGATCACGTCTCCCGCGAGGATGTTGAACAACGCCTCTTTGACGCGGTCCATCACCGGGCGCGTGGTATCACCGGGCACGGATTTGAGCTTGCGCCCTTTCGCGCTTCCCGAAATGACCCGCAGACTCATGACCTCACCCCACTTCGTGGGGCTTCCCCCGACACGCCACCTGAAACGAGAGGGGAGTCAACACTCTTTCTTGCGGCCATCAAGTTTCCGTGCGAGGCGATCACGGGGACGACACAGCCCGTGCCTAAAATTAGCCTTTGACCCTTGGTCTGCTGGATGGCATCCGCTGCCTCTTCTTTAACTTTGGCTTGATCCTGATAAACGAGCGTATCCTGCCGTAGACCTCCGCACATCACACCATTGAACAGGTCTTTTGCCTCGGCCAATGATGGATAGGTCTCGCGGTCATGCCAGTTGGCGATGTGAAAATTGAACTGCCGCAATAATGAAAAATAAACATCTTTTCCGTGCAGGTGAAGCATATTGCACCAGAGATCATTTGCGGGTCGGAGTGCTTTTTGGTCGTTGAATAGTGCAAAGAGTTTATATTCATCAAGGGTAAGCAGGCTGGCTTGTGCGTGTTGAATGGCGTAGAAGATCCCGTCAATGCCTGTATCGATCGCGGCTTCCACGAATTTTTGCGTGCTTTGCGTGATGATCTCCAGGCCTTTCATCACGGCTTCCGGGTGCTGACGGATGTGCGCGATCAATGTGTCATTACCTGCCAGGTTTTTTGCCTGCGCCAACGGACTGAACACCGTTTGGATCAAAGGCGTATCACGGCTGAGCTTTTCTCGAATCAGACAGAGACAGGCTAATTGTCGCGCGAGATGGATGGAGGTAGGGTCAAGCACAGGAAGTTTTTCCCAATCCCCGGGCTTGTTGATCACTCGCTTTGTATATTTGCGAGTCCCTTCTGTGTCGCCGATCCATTGATCCTCCACGCCCCAATCTCTTACCGCAAAAGAAGAGGCAGGCGTGACTTTGACAATATCGAAGTCGTAGGTTTGCTGAAAGTTCAACGTCGCCGCCGCGAGCGCATCCGGCCTTTGGTCATCCACCGGGAAATGACGCCAGAGCGCGATCGGTGTCCTGTCCGGCTTTTTGCCGGCTAAAGTGGTTTGAATTCTTTCTTTATGTGTGGTCATGATGTTACCCTTTTTATTGAGCACATTTAAGTTCGGATAGGATCTGCGTTACTGGCTCTGCGCTTCCAGCCTGACCGTGAGCCTGCAGCTGTTTCCAAACCGTGCACACACCTCGACGCATGCGTGCGTTCCCGGAAATAATATTGTTTGAGATCACTTCCGCTTCTCTTATATCACCTGCGCGCGCATAAGCTTCGATGAAGATCAACTGTTCATTCACGTCTTCGGGTTTATATCCAAGCGACGCGGCTTCTTTACCTAAGGAAATAACCTTCGCAAAATCATTCATCTGATACGCCAACTCCGCTTTATTGAAATAATAACACCAGGTGTGTTCGGGTTCGATGAACAAGAAAGTTGGCCAAGCCGGTGTTTGAGGGTTCGTGATAATACGCGATGATGATGAGAGCGGGATCGCGTCTGTTAATTCAGAGGGGAGATTGGCGTAAATTTCTGCATCACCGCGCGTGGGATCAAGCACGCGTAGGCATCCGTTGACAGGTTTGTAAATGACAACAGCCTGCGAAGTGGATCCGTTGAAATCTACCGTGCGATATGGGAAAGAAATAGCGACCTCTGGTTCAAGGGATGGAAGTGTAGAGCCGCCGAGTCTCTTCTCGGTATAGAGCAGTGCGTAGGGGAGGTCGGGTGGCGTGAAATCCGGCGCGTAGATCCAATTGATGGGCGCGGTGAAGGAAAGATCGGTTTCGTAATCGATTGGCATCTGATACGTGAGCAGCACAGTATTTGGTTGCAACGCCGGGATACGCCACGATAATTGCCAGTAGATATCGCTTTGGTTTTGCCAGTCGCGGCGAAAGATGTTGGCGTTGAAGAATTGCTGTCCCACTCCAAGCGCGAGGATAGCGGAAATTACAGTCGTTCTATGGCGCGCATTTTGAAAGATCAACTCGATCAGGCCGGTGAGGAATACACATCCAGCGATCATCATCGAGACCATAAAGCGGTCGTAACTGCTTTGCAGCCTGAGAGGCAGTCCAGCTGCCAGGGAGGGTAGACGCCCAAGCAGGATGCCGATCAACCCGATAACTATGAGGGCAAGTGCGAAATTTCGGCTTTCGGTTTTTCCATCGAGCAAAGGGGAGTAGAAGAGAATAAGTAGAAGCGCTGCAACGATCAATGCCAGCGTTAGCAAAGAAGAGGGTGCTGAGAGGTTGGGCGAAAGCAGCACAAGGATTTGCCCCCAAACATAGAAGCAGACCTTCCACAATGTATCGAGGATTTCAGGGAGCAGGCCCAGATGGGTCGTTTCATCCGCGCCGGTTACTTCATATGAGTTGTATGGCCCAAACCAGTAATAGTAGACCAGCCAGAGTGCATTGAGAATCCAAACGATCAGATGCGGCCACCACGTTTTGAAGGTGTCGCGAATGCGTGTGATGAAATTTCCACCTGCGTTAAAGAATACAAATAGCCCGCGAAGGCCCTCCATGCCGAAAAAATATTCAGTTGGAAAAATGCCGCATATCTGCAGAAGAACCGCGATCACCGTATAGGTCAGCGGCCGTTTCTCTCGGAGGGCCTTGAAAGTAAAGCCAAAAGAAAGAACATAGAATAGGAACGGAATTAATTCCTGATTGATGTGGGTATAGGCCACCCAATGCTGACTATATCCGGGGAAGACTGTGAGCAGGAGCGCAACCGTCAACGCGATACGAGGACGTTCGGGCCAGAGTTGGTTAAAGGTCCACCAGGTCGCGAGTCCCATCAAGAAGCGGATGATCAAGGCGAAGATCTGCCAGTAAAGCGGAATCGGCGGAATCAAGCTGGTGGTGGCAAAGAAGATCGGTCCCAGGAACGGACGAAACGGTGCGAAGGCCGGCATGAACTCGGCCGCGCCAAGGAATTTCGCGATCCACGCGAAAGGCCAGTCATCCCAATAAAAACCGGTGTATGGCAGGAGCAGGCCATAGCCCAGGATCGTAAGGAATAAAATGATGAAGATGGGTTGGCTGAGCCTGGCTCGAAGGGTTTGCATGGAGCAAATTATACTTTTTGTTTGCTACGGTATTTGCTTGAGCATGCAGAAAGTTGCTCCCGCACGGCCGACTTCGAGAACGATGGGCGCATCCCTGTAAATTTTCAGGTCCTCATTCGCGCGTGTGTTGATCAGGAACAAGTCACCGTGTTTGATTTCTTCCCCCGCGCCGCGTCTCTCAAGAACGGTAATGCCAGAATCGGCGTAAGTCTCTGCGATGTAGGCTTCGCGATTGACATAGATCGTGGCAGGACCCGGGTCGCGTGTTTGATATGTTTCGATGGCTTCTTTATAGCATGTCAGCCAATATTCGGTTTCAAGTTTTCGGAAGGCTCCACCGGTGCCGCCGATAAACGAGTTGTAATATGTGTACTCATATGGATGAAGCTGAATCATTCCAATGAGGGCTGGAACGAAAATAATAAAAATAAGTGTTAAGTTTTCCCAGCGCGGCTTGATCCATGCGAATAGTTTTTCAAATGCAAAGCCCGAGAAGATGAAGATCGGCGGCAGAATGAAAAGAAAATGGCGATACCCGTCGTACATGGGGGGCTTGCGAAACAGGACGTATGCAAAAGGAATGATGAACCAAAGCAGTACAAGTGAAATCGAGATCAACCTCTCACGCCGACTCTGGAACAAGGCAGCGATCGTGCCGATGATAAATAGGGGCCAGACAGGTTCGGTTAAGCTCAACCCCAACAGCATGGGCAGGTATCTGCGCGGCAGTTCATCTGCGCGATAGAGTTGTCCGTTAAACAAGACCTGCAATTGCGTGGGGTTCTCGGACATGAATCCAAATGCTTCGATGAATCTTTGAACAGGATCGGTCCACAGATACGGCCAGGTGATGAAGGTGACCAGGATGGTGATCAACGTATAGATTGCAAGGCTTTTCGTACATGCGATCACAGAACTTTTTGTAAGCTTGCTTAAACCATAAAGAATGACAAGCAGACCGGCCAGTGGACCCAACACGCGGATGGAATTGGCCACTCCGAGAAAGAATGCAGCCAAAAATATTTTTTTTCTTTTTGTGTTTTGCGCGATCTCATCCGCCATTTCAAATCCGAAGCAGATTGCCCCTAAGAACAAAACCAGGAAGGGCGGGTCTTTTGGATTTATGAAGGCGTGTCCCCAAAGAAGTGGCTGCCAGGCGAAAAAGGCAGCGGCTGCGAGGGCCGCGGACTCTTTCATCCAGCGTTTTGATAATCGGTAGAGCAGGTAAACACCCAGCTGAAATGTCAGGAAGTTGACAAGATGCCAGGCTGAGGCCGGATCCAAACCAAGTGATTCAAACAGGTATACGGGCTGCCGGGCGAACAAGATGTAAGCGGGACCGCGGTTGGCGTGGTCTGAGCCGCTGGCCCCATAAGCATTTTCAAGGTTGAAGTTCCCGCTGAACCACTCGTGGGGAGAATACGCGTAGCCTAGGGCGTTGGCATAATCATAAAAGAGCGGTTCATCCCAGGACAAGCCGTAGTTGCGAAAGGTTTACAGGCCCATCATAATATTGTCGGATAGCAGACTCATAATGGGATATTGACGAATTCTTTGCAAGGTGGAAGATATGATAAAGAGACCAGAAGCATACACCTTGACCGATCCCCCTGCGGGGACCTTCGGCGGGCACTTCGCGGGGCACTCAGCTTCTGGACTCCAAAATTTTTTATTTCCGCGATAAACGATGTCTCTGGCGTTCCTCAGCCTGTGCCATACGGCGTTTTTCGCCTTCTGTTTCAGTGATCAATTGCGGCACGGCTGTTGGACGACCCTCGTCGTCGAGGGCAACGTAGACCAGATACGCTGTGTTCGTGTGGGTGCGCTCTCCGGTGATGGGATTCTCCGCAAGCACCTCCACTTCAGCTTCCATGGATGTGCGGCCTGCATATGTGACCTCGGCACGTAAGTTTACGAGATCGCCGATCTTGATCGGTTCGCGGAACACCAGTGAATCCACGGCAACGGTGACGACGCGCCTCTGGGCGTGGCGCATGCAGGCCAGTGCACCGGCTTCGTCCACAAGTTTCATGATCCAACCTCCGTGTACATGACCGAGATTGTTCGCGTGCTCAGGCTGCATAAGTTGCGCGATATTTATTCGGGAGGCGCGCGTAGTTTTCGGGTTAAGTGAGCTGGTCATGCTTGGTCCTGGTGCTCATTCACTTTCAAAAGGCTTCAATCCAGGTCATCTCTCTTTTCACCTGCATCGAGGGTGTGCAACCTGTCCGGTTCATCGAGCAGCACATCCACGAGCGAGTGGGACAGGTCGCCCATCATGGGAGGCAGTGGAACGGTCGCGGGTGGGTAGACTTTCTGTGGAGGTTGAGGAGGCGGTTTGATGCGAGGCTTGAGCGTGCCGGTTGAGCGTTTGCGGACAATGCGCGGGTCGTTGGTCAGAGTCCCGACATAATATCCGATCACGGAATAGATTTCTTTTTTTGGCGTGATGAAGCCGATCCATTCGCCGACGCGATTGTATATGTACGGATAAACTAAAAAGGCTTCTGCGTCGCCTTTGGTGGTGTAAATCGGAATAAGCGTTGGTTGAGTATTGCTCATGGTTGAACCTCGCTGGTCTTATCGATGTCATTATAAGTCCAATAGCGGTTCACGAAGAAGTTCCATAACATTACAATTCCGACTGCAGCTGCGAGGGTGAGATTTCGTGCATAGAACTCTGCAGTGTTGTATGACGTGTCGAAGATATGTTCAAAAGATTGAAGCAGGGGAGGTTCAAGGTAATGCAGTGTTGGAATGCGGATCGTGACACCGGCCAGGTTAACGAGGAAGAACATGCCAAGTTGAGAGAGCAGGCGACGCGAACGCGATTCAGGATATGTCCACAGACGATTCCAGATAAAGTTGCTGGCCATCGCACAGCTGAAGGAGATCGTTCCCGCTGCGACCAGTGACATATTTGCCAGATGCGTAAGCAGGTTCATCACCCCGAAATCAATGATCGCCCCAAGCGAGCCCACCAGGCCGAACTTAATAAAGCGGTTGCGTTCTTTTAAATCGTTGAGGATCATGCCAGGCCTAATTTTTTCTTAAAGAATGGGATCGTTCTGCGGATGCCTTCTTCGAGGTCAACTTTTGGCTCCCACTTCAAGATCTCGCGTGCACGGGTAATATCAGGCTGACGGCGTTGAGGGTCGCGCGCACTGCGGGCATCCACGAAAGTGATCCCAGCCTGATTACCGGTGATCTTATTGATCGCTTCTGCAAATTGCAGGATGGTCATTTCCAGCGGGTTGCCGATGTTTACCGGGAAATGTTCCTCTGAATGCAATAGCTTGATAATGCCTTCGATCAGATCGTCCACATAGCAGAAGGAGCGAGTCTGAGCTCCATCGCCATAGACGGTCAACGGCTCGCCCAGCAAGGCCTGTTTGAGCAGGTTCGGCAGGGCACGGCCATCCTCCAGATCCATGCGCGGGCCGTAGGTGTTGAAGATGCGTATGATACGCGTGTCCACATTATGGAAGCGATGATAGGCCATGGTCAATGATTCTGCGAAACGCTTGGCTTCGTCATAGACGGCGCGCGTGCCAATCGGATCCACATTGCCCGCGTAGGTTTCTGCCTGCGGATGTACTTCCGGGTCACCATAGATCTCGCTGGTGGAGGCAAGTAAAAACCTGGCGTTTTGGGTGCGTGCCAGGCCCAGGCAGTTATGTGTACCCAACGCACCCGCTTTCATGGTTTGAATGGGCAGGTTAAAGTACCCCGATCTCGATTGAGGATTGGGGCTGGCCGGAGACGCGAAGTGCAGAATGGCATCCACTTTGTCGGGGACAAAGATGTAGTTGGATACATCACGCTTGTAAAAAACAAATTTTTCATTGTGCGCCAGATGTGCGATGTTATCCGCGCTGCCGGTAATGAAATTATCCAAGCCGATGACTTCATGGCCTTCACCGAGAAGCCTGTCGCTAAGGTGGGAGCCGAGAAAGCCGGCCGCGCCGGTGATCAAGATTCGCATTGTTTACCTCTTTACGAGATTGTTATCTCCGCAGTCCAATCGCCGATAAGACTTCTGTTATTTCCAATCGATCCGGCTGATCAACCCGTCGCCTGTGACCTGATAGGATACACCGCTTTCACTATCCACCAGCCAGAGGTTGCCCTGATGGACAATTGCAATAAAATCGCCCACCTGTCCTTCCAGCGGACCAGGCGACCATATGGGTAATTGTGGTTCAATGCCTCCAGCATCTGCAGGTGGAAAGAGGGCACGACTCTCTGAACCATCACGATCCATGACCATCAAACGATAACGGCTCGTTTCGCTCTGTTCAACAAAGATCGCCTGCAAGTATGCCACCTGAGAAATCTTTTCCCGTCCATCTGAGTGGACCGGGGAGGTGGATGGATAGGAGAACATTCCCGCTGACTCAATCATTGAGATATTCGCTTCATTGCTGAACGATAAAGCGGAGAGGTCGAAAAATGGAGACTCCTCCCCGGTGATGGGCGCAGGCGCCGGCGCGTGTGAGACATAATAAAGCGATTTTCCATCCGAGCCCCAGGCGAGCGGAGGAGTCCATGCCCAATCGCTATGCGTGTTGAGAGGTGTGATCTCGTACAATGGTTTTAGATATCCGCCATCCTGGTCCACCAGACCAATTTCATCGGGCCGGGCGTAGGCCAGCCTGCCGTCTGCTGCATAGGCAAAGGACATACCCCACCAGCCATACACACCGCCGCTGTTTGCTTCGAGCATTTTGCGCGGGCCGCCTCCAGTGAGGCTGACTCGATACAGGTCGTTGTTTGCCTGCCAACCGGGCGCAGTACTCCTCGGCTCAACCGTCGAATACGCCACCGAGTTTGTGCCCGGGATCCACGCGGCAAAATGCACTACATTATAGGCCTGTAACCAGTAGGGCTTGGGTTCGATATTTTTTGTCCTCACCACCCAAAGCGTGTTGATCTCTTTGTCGATCGGTTTTGTGGATTTGCGAGTGAATATCAAATATTCGCCGTTGGGTGACAGGGCAAAAATACGGCCATCCAAATCGCCGCTGCTGACAATCACCCTGCGATTGGCTGTGGAGCCTTCCATGGTCCACGCGTTACCGCCTGCGAGATAGACCAATGAGCCGGGGATGTTCAACGGCGTGAAGGAGGCTTGCGCACCCACCATGACGATCTCCGGCAGGGCCTCATTCATGACCACGGTTTTTACCGCAGATTTACTGATCTCCGCGGCGTTTTCGAGGATCCTCCGATAGGTTACCTCCTGCAATCCGTTTACGCCGGCTTGCACGAGCCGGGTTTCGCCTTCAGGCAAGGTCTCATTCCGGATGATCTGTCGCTCAAAAGGCACAACCACCTGCTCGGTCTCGAAGACCTCTTCCACCCGAGTGAGCGTGATGACATCGCCATCATCTAATACGGCATAGAATGGAGGTTCAGAACGGTCCAACTGACCCGGGGTGATCCCCGCGCTTTGCAAAACTTGTGTGACGGTACTCCCTGCGGTGATCTGCACTTCACGCGTGGCTCCATCTGCATGGAGCGTGACGGTGATTTCCTCGCCGACCTGCGGCGAGCGGCATGAAGCCATCAGCCACACGGATGCCCATATCAAAAGGAACAGAGTGGGGCGGAGTTGGGAGCGCAGCATGTCGCGGTATAATCCGGCCGCTAGTTGATACGTCCGATGAGAGTCATGACACCCTCTGCAATAGAAATCGACTCAATGCGAATTCCCGTTGCAACCGGGCCGAAGGATCCTGTGAAGGCTTCTTCAATGATCTTGCTGATCGCCTTGTTCATTCCCTCGGGAGCATCGATCGGACCGAAATCCGCTGAGGCGATCGTGATGGATGGCATTCCCGTCGCCGGGTCAATACCCACATTCATGGTGATGAGCATGTTCGCAGTGAAGACACCGCTTTTGACCTTTGCATACATTTGGATTTGACCATTGCGAAGCAGGATCTGCGGCTCTGAATATGGCGGATTTTCCTGCCCCTGTGTTTTGAGCGCAAGATAGGAAGTGAGCTGGCTTTCGGTGATCTGTATGATGACCACGCCCGTCTCTGCCCCGGCCAGAAATGCCTGCTCGATTTGAGCTTGCATGTTCGTGACCTCATCGGCGGAGACCGGAATGGTCTGTGCAGGATATTCGGGCCCGCCGACAAAGATGGCGCAGGCCAGCGTTGCAAGTACAAGCGTTGAGACGACGATTGTGAGAGAGTTTGTTTTCTGTTTCATGATCACTAATTGTAAATATGAATTTGAAATCCATTTAGCGGAGCAATTATAGCATGAGCGAATCTCAAATCAATTCCACTTCCACACCTCTAACCGATCTGCCACTCGCCGCGAAGATCGAGGCGATGTTATTCGTTTCTGCAGAACCCGTACCGCTCGCGCAGCTGGCCACGGCGTTGGATGTAACCCCCACGGTCATGGAGCGCGGGTTGAATGAATTGGAGGAAGCCCTCGCCTCGCGCGGACTGCGCTTGCAAAGACACGCCGGCCGCGTACAAATGACCACTGCCGCCGAGCTTGCCTCCTTGGTGGAAAATTTTCTCGGCCTCGTAGCCACGACTCATCTGAGTCGGGCCGCGTTGGAGACGTTGGCGATCATCGCCTATCAACAGCCGTGCACACGCCCCCATGTGGACTCGATCCGCGGGGTGAACAGTGACGCGATGATGAAGAGTCTTTTGAGCAAGGGTCTCATTCAAGAATCCGGCCGTACCGATGGGCCCGGCCGTCCGATCTTATATTCCACCTCTCCGGAATTTTTACAGCATTTTGGCCTGAGTTCGATCGTTGAAATGCCGCCTCTGGCATTGCCGGCCGAAGTGGACAATGAACACGTCGAGATGTTGAGGGGATGAGGAACGAATACGAGCATAAGAATCCCGATCCATTTTGGGCAAAACAGATAGCCTCCGCACCGGCAATGGATGCGAAGGCTATCTGCTTCTTAACTCGTATTAATTCTGCCGTGCAGCGGCGTAGGTTAGTCGTGATTGGCTCATTTGGTACAACGCGTATCTTCCGATATTCGAGTTGGGCAAATCCGTTATAATCTTTTCATGGAAGAACGAATTCAAAAACTGCTCGCTCAAGCTGGATACGGATCGCGCCGTGCCTGTGAGGTATTCATTACAGAGGGGCGCGTACGAGTCAACGGACTGGTTGCAACGCTCGGCCAAAAAGCAGATCCTTCTGTCGACAAAATAACTCTGGATGGTGTCGGATTACCCAAAGCGGAGGCCTTGACTTATATTGCCCTTTACAAGCCGCGGAATGTGCTTTCTGCTGCCGAGGGACAGGACGATCGTCAGACCGTCCGTGATCTGATCCCGATGGATGGACATTTATATCCCGTTGGTCGCCTGGACTTTGACTCTGAAGGCTTGATCTTGATGACCAACGACGGCGAGTTGACCAATAAATTGACTCATCCGCGTTTCGGTCACGAAAAAGAATATCGAGTTCTCGTAGCGCGGCGACCGGATGAAAAGCAGCTTTCCGCCTGGATGCGCGGGGTCATCCTTGAAGACGGTGATAAGACTGCGCCTGCGGATGTGCGTTTTATCTCCACATCGGGCAAGGGCGCATGGATGCGGGTCGTGATGGGCGAGGGAAAGAAGCGTCAGATCCGTGAAGTGGGCAGGCTGCTTGGCCTGCCGGTCGTCAAGATCATCCGATTGCGAATTGGTACATTAAAACTAGGCAATCTCAAGCCGCGTCAGTGGAGGCATCTTACTGAGAATGAAGTGATGGAATTAAAAGGGGAAAAAGGAAAGGTGGTGGAAAATCTCAGTGAACGAGTTCGTGA
>CAZSVR010000056.1:0-2751 GCA_964610295.1 uncultured Anaerolineaceae bacterium | reverse complement strand
TAAGCGCCGTCATCCAACAGACCGTCCTAAACGTGTTCCTACTGACCGAGCTCGCAGGACAGATCGACCCAAACTCGTCCCCAATGAGAGACCTCCTACAAAAGATCGCGCTGAGCGTAGCCCTGACGATAAATCCCGGAACACGAGAGAACCCCGAACTCCGCGTCGTTGATATTAAAAGCCCTTGCTCAAATCTCGGCGGGGTCGGCCCTTACAGGGTACCGCGCGAAGACCCTAGCCGAGCGAGATCTTTGGTCAGAATCTTGGAAAGCTCAGCCCCTTCGGGATGCTGCGCGAAGACTCGCGCTGAGAAAGACGATAAAGATATTAATTGTTAAAGTGAATCTTGACATTTGTTGTACATAAATTCCAAAAACTCTGAAAATGTTTGTCCACGTATTTTAGGCCCTTCCAATCCTATATCTATATATTCTATTTCGACAATTGGCAAGGATGCAAAGCGCTTGTCGAAAGCGATTGCTGTATCGCCGCCATCTGATCCAAATAAAATTTAATGCGGGGCATCTTTATCAACTTCATTCATCTGATTTAATGGACTGATTTTCTCCAGTGGCCAAAGCACTAAATAAGCTGCATCGCCAATAGATCCTTCCGCACCATTGGTTTCCAAAAGGAAATTTGTATATTCTTCAGGAAACTTAAACCCAAGCTCAGATTCTGTTTTTTGCAATTCTAGCCGAGACACACCAGGCTTTTTTTCCATTTGAAATATGAATTTTACTATTTTCTCATTCATAATAGTTTGCCTCCTCAAAACTTTATCGCCATAGGGAGAGACCATATTTACAAAGGTATTTTCGACCAATTACTTAATGTTGTTTGTACATATATTCTAAAAACTCTAAAAATGTTTGGCCGCATGTTTTTACCTTTTCTAATCCCATGCCAATAAATGGTGTTTCAACTATGGGCATGGGGGTAAATCGTCTATCAAAAGCGTATGCCATGTCGCCGCCATCTGAACCAAACAAAATCAGATGAGGAGCATATTCGTCTACCTTGTATGCCGAATTGAAAGTCTTGATATCTTCCAAAGACCAAAGTTCTAGATAGGATTCTCCTATTGCACCTATAGCCCCATTTGATTGTAAAAGGAACCTAGTATATAGCTCAGGAAACTTAATTCCAAGTTCCAATTCAGCCTTTTGCAATTCCAGCATGGATCTTCCAGGCTTTTTATTCATTTGAGATATGAATTTGTTTAAGTCTTCATTCATAATAATTCTCCGTTATCTAAGAACTCAATATACTACTTTCTTGTTAATAGCATTTGAAGTGCGTTCCACCAATTTGTAAGTCTGATGTGGTCTGTCCTTGAAATATAAACCTTATTCGACGGATCTGTTGGAGATCCGCCAAATTTTGCTGGATTGATCTCATGAATTTGTAGACCATCCGCTGACGCATCGTTTAGATGTATTCTACGATTAGCACTATTTGCCGCATCTCGAGCTGCTTCATACTCATCGCCTTCAAGCAATCTAAAAGGTCCTTTTGGTCTTGGCGATACATCATCAGGATAGCTCGCCAAATTCCTAATGGTAAATCCGCGATTCGATACCAAATAGAAGAAGCCCGATATCAAACCGCCAACCACAGCATCGCTAATTGCTGCTTGCGGACTATATCCATCCAGAAAGTCTTTACCTTGAAGATGATTAAGTGTGCCACGCGCAGCCAATCCCGAAGCCCAGCCACCTGCCATACCTGTTAATACGATAGCGGCAAAGCCTTTTCCCAAAAGGGCTATTCCGCCTGTGCCAATAATTCCACCTACCAAGCCCGCCGCGGCACCTGCAAGCGCAGAGTGAAAAGCCTGAGTCCAATCTATTTCATCCAGGCTTCTGTCGAAAAAGATCATTTGGCTGGCAACATCAAATCCAAATCCTAATACTGCCCCTCCTGCGGCCCCTTTGAGGGAATTTACCGCATATTCAGAAAACGCCTGATGTCCTGTGGGATCTATCGCATTGATTGGGTTGTTTGCTGTATAGCCATAGCGATTAAGTTCGATTGGATTGTTAATATCATACCCATTCGTATCCCGGCTTAAGAATCTCCCATTCCCTGGGTTGTAATATCTAGCCCGCAAGCTATACAAACCAGATGAAGAATCAAACTGTTGACCCGTATAGAGATAGGCATTGGTCGTTGATCCAGTCTGGCTATAAATTTCTCCAAAAGCAGTATAGGCATAAGAATCTGCTACATTGCCGTTAATACTAGCAAGTGCTCGCACGCTCCCCTGCCCGTCGTGAAGATAATAATTAGTTGTTCCACCGCGTTTTTGGGAGATCAACTCTGTTCCGGCCAATACATAACTGGCAAGAATACTGCCACTGTTGTCCGTTTCTAAAACCACATCGCCATAGGGAGAGGCTTCATCTCATAAGTAGTTTGTAGTTTGAGAATTAACGCTCTGCTGTACCCTGTGCCCATCTGCATCATAAGCATAAGCAATGTTTGTATTGTTGGGCAATGAAACACCGGCAAGTCTATCTGCCGCATCATAAGTGTATTGAGCCACGTCAGTTCCATTAACTGTTTGAACGAGGTTGCCGCGTCCGTCATATTGATAATTGATCGGGCCAGCGGTTAATAGTTGGTCAAGTTCGTTATAGGTGTATTGGACGGTGGACGATTGACCGTTGACCATGCTTTGCTGACTGAGGCGATTGCCAGCCAGATCATAAGTGAACGAACTCTGCGCCACGATGGAACTGCCGCTTT
>CAZSVR010000055.1:0-18993 GCA_964610295.1 uncultured Anaerolineaceae bacterium | reverse complement strand
AAGGGTACGAGAACCAAAACATAATTCCACAAAATCCCTCTTGATGAAATAGAATATATGTTCTATAATGAATTTATGGACGACCTTGGCAAACTGAGATTCCTGAGCGAACAGACCTCTCTCGAGCTGGATGGAGAACCGCCCTTCGATACGGCTCCGCCACTCAGGACACAGCGCCTCCCTTCCCCGCCTCCAGCCTGCTTCAATCCGAAAGAGAGGGACCATGCCTTTATCCATCCGGCCCAACTTTCGAACGGACAGAAGGTCCTTCTTCTCAAAACATAGCTTTCTTCGGCATGTGAACGCGTTTGTTTTTACTGTCCATTCCATGCGGGGCGTAACTTCCGCCGCGCGATCTTGAAGTCAGATGAATTTGCGAATCTTTTTTCGAAACTCACGACCGCGAAAATGGCCGAGGGTCTATTCCTTAGTTCAGGGATCGCGGGAGGCGGCGCGCGGACTCAGGATCAGCTGCTTGGTACAGCAGAGATCCTCCGCCAGAAATTTCAATTTAAGGGATATATCCATCTAAAGATCATGCCTGGCGCCGAAAAACGGGAACTGTTGCGAATTCCCGGCATCGGGCTCAAAGGTGCAGAGGCTATTTTAAGTGCGCGCAGAATACGCCGACTGCGTGACCTTTCTACATTGAAGAAATTCGGGGTGATCGCCGAGCGCACCGCACCTTATGTATGATTGGATGGAAAAAAGGCAGCAATGCAAATGAGCATGTTTTAGTTGTATATAAATTACACAGCCAGTCATCGCCTTGCAGCAAATGCTGATTGAAAAAAAATAGATAAATCATCATCGATTATTTCCATTGATGATGATTTTACTTGCAATTGCACAACCTTAAAATATCTAAAATCACTCGTCTATCCCTTGCATTTAAATTTTAAATAGCTATACTAAACATATATGTTGGTGATTCACATTTCACGAGAAGGAGAAAATACTATATGGTCTCAACAATGGAAACGCTCGCGATTCGCACGGAAAATAAATTTAGAACTCTCATTTCAAAGCAGGCCTATAAAAGAGGCGAAGTCATGTGCATCATGCCGAGTGAGAACATCCTGGATAGGCCCAATCGCTTTACCGTGCAGATCGCCAGGAACAAGCACACACATGTTGGCAAACTGGCCGCGTTGAATCACTCATGCGATCCCAACGTGATCCTTGACACGGAGAAAATGGTCATGATCGCGCGCCGCGACATCGAAAAGGGTGAAGAGCTTTCCTTCTTTTATCCCGCCACGGAATGGGAAATGAACGCACCCTTCATTTGTTTATGCGGTGCGGCAAATTGCATCCACGTCGTCGCAGGTGCGCGCTTCCTGCCCCTATCTACCCTGGAAAATCACTATCTCAGTCCACACATCCGCGACCTCATGATCGAATTGCTTAAGAACACAAAATTGCATCTGAAGAAATTGCAAGAAAGTTAAACAAAAAAAATCCCGCAGGCTTGCAAGCCTGCGGGATTTTCCGTCATCAACGTGTGAGGGTCAACTGCTTGTAAGCCCCTACCCACGGCCTACCTAATCGATGGTTATCGCTTACCTCTACTTTATTCAGTTTCTGAACGATCTGCGGCATCAGTGTCGCAATCGTGGCCCAATCATCTGAAAGAACCGCCTCGCTCATTTTGGAGGCGACCTGCCCCGCCCACATCCATTCCATGCGGAACTTGTCGGCTTTTACCCAGTAATCACGTTTCTCCCACGCGGCAACCGAGACGTCGATCCCCTCCGAAATGGATTTGAGTGCCAGTGCAATGAACGCGGCCGGATCCTTCGCCTCCGGTGTAACCCCGGCCTGCTTCGCCAACTCGCGCATACATAACACAATTGCCTTGACCAATCGCGTTCTTTCTTTTCCAACAGAATCAGGGTTGATCAGACGGCTCAATGAATCTTCTCCACAATTTAGGTGACAGTCACTTTGCCCCTCGATTCTCTGCGGGACGCTTGGCAGAAGTGATTGTCACTTTTGATTACTAGCTACAAGAGCGGGATTATACCCATCAATCCGAAATCGTCAACCGCACATTTTGACTACCCCCGCTCCATCCCTGATTTGGCGATGGCTCAGTGAAATTGGCCAGGTCCTCAGGCGAATTGGTGAAGAAAAATATTCACAAAATTTTACAAGAAGAAGTATAATTCCGCCGCTATTCAGCCTGTATTACTCGGGGACGTGTTGGAATTGGCAGACAAGCATGACTTAGGATCATGTGCCGCAAGGCGTGTGGGTTCGACTCCCACCGTCCCCACTGCTCTTGTCCCTACTCCCCTTTTTTGAGAAGTGGAAATTCTGTAAAGAGGAAACATTGAATATCGATAAGCAAATTCAGGAAGATCATACCGCCAAACTGATCGTTGAAGTCGATTCGGAGAAATTGGAACAATACAAACGCCGCGCGGCGACAAAACTCTCCTCGAGAAGCAAGATCCCGGGTTTTCGCCCGGGCAAGGCGCCTTATGATATCGTCTTGCGCACGCTTGGCGATGGCGCGATCACCGAACAGGCCGTTGACCTTTTTATTGACGCGGAATACAGCAACATCCTTAAGCAGGCGGACGTCAGCCCGGGCGCGGCGGGTTCGCTCGAATCGGTTGACAGCCTGGCACCTCCCAAATTCACCTTCCGTGTGCCCCTCGCCCCTCAAGTGGACCTCGGTGATTATCACTCGATTCGTCTTCCTTATGAATGGAAAAGACCGGAAGAAAAAGAGGTGGAAACGGCCATCGAGGACCTCCGTCAAATGTATGCCTCAACAGAAAACGTGGATCGTGCGGTCGAGACCGGCGATTATGTGCTGCTGGATGTAAAATCCGAAACCACCGAGCTCAACCGCACCGGCTTTGCCACCTTTGTTCGCAAGGAAGAGCGCGCTACAGAATGGCCGTTTATTGGTTTCGCCAATAAACTGATCGGTTTGAAGGCAGGTGAGAACAAAACAATCAAACACAAATTTCCCAAAGACTGGGAGGTGGAGGAGCTGCAAGGCAAAAGCGTGGAGATCGAGGCTGCGATCAAAACCGTGCGCGGGGTGACCCTGCCCGATCTGGACGATGCGTTTGCCAAGTTGGCCGGCGCGGGCGAAACGGTTGACGAGCTGAAGGAAACTGTGAAGAAGGATGTGGAATCCCGCTCGCAGGCGGAATACGATGACAAATATTTCGTCGAATTGATCGAAAAGATCAAGGCAGGTGCGACCATCAAGTACCATGAACATACAATTGAACATGAGGGCGAGCATGTTTTAAAAGACCTAACCAATCGGCTCGCGCAACAAGGCATGGATTTGGAGGCGTATCTTAAGGTGCGCAATACGACCCGCGAAAAATTCATTGAGGAAGAAGTAAACCCGGTTGCCAAAAAGAGACTCGAGCGTGGGCTCATTCTGGACGAGATCGTCCGCCGGGAAAAGATACAACTTGATGATAAGGCCCTCGACGCGGAGTATAACCATGCACTCAATGGTCTAGCCATGCAGGGTGTGGATTTCTCCAAACTGCGCGGCGGGCGGCGAGGTCAGAAGCAAGTAAGCGAAGCCATTGCAATGGACGCGGCCAATCGTGTCATGACCCGAAAAGCGCTGGATATGATCAAGTCGATTGCGATGGGCGAGTACAAGCCCGTGGCAGAGGTAGTTGAAGAGGCAAAAGAAGAAACTGCCCAGGGCGAAGGTGAACAGGCAAATACGGCACAGTAGGAACAGCTTATTCGGAACTCCCAGGTTCAGGAGCGACTGGAAGCGGTTATCCGTTCAAGGGAACGGGTCAACAACTCTTCCGCAAAACTTTAATAAAAATCAAATAGTTTTTGTGTATGATTACCCCAACCAATAAGGAGACAAACCCATGATCCCCGATTCTAAAAATGCTCGCATTGAGCAAAGTCGAAATGTAGTTCCAATGGTCGTTGAAAATACCGGCCGCGGTGAGCGCGCTTACGATATTTACTCGCTCCTGCTCAAAGAGAGGATCATTTTCCTCGGCACACCCATCGATGACCAGGTCGCCAATGTGATCGTCGCGCAATTGCTCTTTCTCAATCATGAGGATCCTGAAAGGGAGATCCGCATGTACATCAATTCCCCCGGTGGACAGATTTACGCGGGACTCGCCATTTATGACACGATGCAGATCATTTCCAACCCGATCAGCACCGTGGCCGTCGGCGTGACCGCTTCCTTCGGGACCGTTTTGCTGACGGCCGGCACAAAAGGTAGACGCTATGCCTTACCCCATGCGACCGTCCACATGCACCAACCTCTCGGTGGTGCGCAAGGCCAGGCCACGGATATCGAAATCCAAGCCAGGCAGATCTTGCGATTGAAGGCATTGATAACTAGCGTGCTGGCCAAGCACACCAACCAGCCGCTTGAGGTCATCGAGCGTGATGCCGACCGTGACTTCTATCTTGATGCCCAACAGGCTGTGGAGTACGGCCTCGTCGACCAGGTCATTGAAACACCCGAAAAGATTCTAAAGTAATCTCGAAGAGAGTGCCCGGGCCCTAAAGGTCACTAAGCCTTTAGGGTCTTCTTAATTTAAGCTTGTATAATTGCCTGCAAGGATAAATCATGACCTTTTCTATTGTTGCCTGCGATCTAAACGAGAAAGCCTGGGGCGTTGCGGTCGCTTCGAAGTTTCCTGCAGCTGGCGCGGTTGTTCCGTGGGCCCAAGCAGACTCTGGAACCGTGGCAACTCAATCCTTTGCGAATACATCCTTTGGCCTGCACGGATTGGAAGTGATGGTAAACGGTCTCTCTGCAGAAGAAGCCCTTCTGAAACTGATTGTGGACGATGCGGATCGGGAATTGCGCCAGGTTGGTCTGATGGATACGCAAGTCCGCGCTGCGACATTCACTGGCGGCGACAAACGCGGTCGGCAATCGGCTGCCATTTATGTGGTAAAACCGAAAGGCGGATATGGCGGCTTTGGCGACCGTTGGAGGGACTATCGCGTGGCCGGCCACGCAGACCCCGTACCGCGTTCGGAAGAATTGATCGAGCTCCATCGTCTGCACTTCGAAAAAAGTCCTGAGAGCGAACGCGTCCCCTTAAAAGGAAAATCCCTTGAGCAAATGACCGGGATTTTAAGACGTGAAGGCTACCTGAAAAAGAATAAGTCTTTTGCAGCTGCCTTTCATGAATTTATTGGGAATGAGAATTTTGAAGAACGCGCCGAACCTACGGGTAAATGGATTGACAAGCCTGCGATGAAATATCTTTTGAAGAAATTTGGAAAATAAAATCTTGAACACAAAGGGCACAACACCTGCTCGATCACTGCACCGAACGCAGTGATGGAGAGGAACACGAAGTAAGTATCGTGAAAAAGATTTTGCCTTAGCGACCCTGCGTGTCCTTCGTGGTGAATAATTATGATCCCCTCAAACATCAAAGCCCTCATCCTCGATATGGACGGCGTGGTCTGGAAAGCAGACGACCCGATTGGCGATCTCGCTGAAATTTTCGCGCGGATCCGTGCACGCGGACTAAAATTCGTCTTCGCGACAAACAATGGAACGAAGACGCCCGAAGAGTATCAACAGAGGCTAGCTTACCTGGGTGTGGACATTGAGCCCGCACAAGTTGTGACCTCTGCCATGGCGATCGCGTTCATGCTCACGCAGAAATATCCGCACGGGACAAAAATATTCATGATCGGAGAAGATGGGATCCGTCTGGCATTGGAGGAAAAAGGATTCGAGCTCCTGTCCATTGAAAATGCGCCGGAGGCTCGAGCGGTTGTCATGGGAATTGACCGCGGCATTAACTTCGAAAAGATCGTCGAAGCGACATTGCTTGTGCGAAGCGGTGTTCCTTTTTATACGACGAATACAGATCGAACCTTTCCGACCCCGCGTGGCGAGATCCCCGGCTCGGGGGCATGGGTTGCGCTCATCACATACGCAACAGGCGTTGATCCGATCATCGCCGGCAAGCCGTTCCCTTATTTAATGGAGCTATCTCTCGAAAGACTCGGTTCCAAAAAAGAAGAGACCCTAGTTGTTGGGGATCGTCTTGAAACAGATATCGCCGCGGGCCAGGCGCTGGGATGTCCAACCGCATTGGTATTGAGTGGCGTGTCCACGCGCGAACAAGCGGATCAATGGAAATCAGCGCCGGATATCATCGCGGACAGTTTGTCGTCGTTACTTGGAAAATAATGCTTATCTATGACATTGATCTTCCTGATCTAATTAATTTGCTCCGCTCCTGGAACGAACCCGCCTATCGCGCAAAGCAGATCTGGCAGGGCTTATATCAACATTACTATGACTCGCCGGAACAATTCACCAATCTGCCAACTGCTCTGCGTGCAAAACTTGCAGAGCAGGTCACCTTCTCCTCTTTCAAGGTGAAGGTCTATCAAGATTCTTCGGATGGGTTTACAAGAAAGACTCTCTTTGAATTGCCCGATAAAAATTTGATCGAAGCAGTACTGATGCGCTATGGCGACCCAGCTGATAATCCCTCTCGCATTGGGAGAGGGACAAAGGCTGAGGGAAAGAATCGCAGGACATTATGTATCTCCACACAGGCAGGCTGCGCGATGGGATGTGTGTTCTGTGCAACCGGCCAGATGGGCTTCAAGCGTCATCTCACTAGTGGCGAGATCGTGGCGCAGGTGATGTATTATGCGCGCATCTTGCAGAAAGAGGATCTCCCTGTAACAAATGTCGTTTTGATGGGCATGGGCGAACCGTTCCATAATTACGAAAACACCATGGCTGCCATTGACAGGCTGAATGACTCAGACGGATACAATTTCGGAGCACGTCGCTTCACCATCTCGACCGTGGGCCTGGTACCGGCCATCAGGCGTTTTGCAGATGAAAAGAGGCAGGTCAACCTGGCGATCTCCCTACACGCGGCAGATGACGAGTCGCGTCTAGAGATGATGCCGATCAACAAACGCTATGAGATAGAAGAAGTCCTGGATGCTTGCAGCTATTATGTAATGCAAACTAGTCGACGAGTCACTTTTGAGTGGGCGTTGATCAACGGCGTGAATGACACACCAGAGATCGCGAAAAAACTTGCGGCGCGCTTGCGCGGGTTAATGTGTCATGTCAATGCGATCCCGCTCAACCCCACCGCAGGATATCAAGGCGAGGCGACCTCGCGCGAACGGGCGATGCTGTTTAAACAAACGCTGGAACAGGCAGGGATCCCGTGCACGATCCGCATGCGTCGGGGCATCGATATTCAGGCGGGCTGTGGCCAACTAGCTGGTGCAATATCTTCCAAATGAATTTTTATTTAGAGTGAAAAAGTGATAGTCTATCTTGGCTACGCGAAACCTTGTCATGCAATAAATTATCTTCTCACATCCCATTTAAGTTGTACGAATATCATTTCTTGTCAGAACATATTGATTGAAGTATAGTCAGCCTACAAAAAAAATAATCAGGTGAACTCAATGGAACAAAAACGAAACTGGCTTGAACGTCCCATCCACCCATCGCTCCCCGCCATCACGAACGAGATCGCGATCTTTGCGGCGATCATTCTGCTTGCCATAGTTACACGTTTCTATAATCTAGGAGCCCGTGTAATGAGCCATGATGAAAGTTTGCATACTTATTTCTCATGGCTGTTATACCGCGGGCAGGGCTATCAACATTCGCCGATGATGCACGGGCCGTGGCAATTCCACTTGATCGCCCTTTCCTATTTTCTTTTCGGCCCGAGTGATTTCACCGCGCGCCTGCCCGCCGCCCTCTTTAGCATCATGATGATATGGATGATGTGGTATTGGCGGCGCTTTCTTGGCAAGCCAGGCGGGTTGATCGCGGCATTTCTCCTGGTCGTTTCCCCGATGATGTTGTATTACGGGCGCTATGTAAGAGAGGATGTCTATGCGTGTTTCTCGGGCGTCCTCATGTTGTACTCGGCCCTGCGCTACCTTGAAAACGGCGAAAGGAAATATCTATACCTGCTCACTGTGGCGCTCGCCATCCACTTTTTGGATAAGGAAACCTCATTTATTTACACCGCGGAAATGTTGATCTTCCTGGCATTTTATTTCATCGCACAAGTCACACGCCGCCCGTGGAAAGACAAGGAGAACTATTTTCGCGCCTTTATTTATATGCTTGTCTTTGCCGTTATGGTGGGAATCGCAGCCGGGGGATATGGTCTCATCATGCATAAAGCAGCCGCGATTTCTGGAACACAGACTGCCATCCCGTCAGATCCCAATGCGACGGCTTCGCCTCTCGCGCCACCCGCGACTGCTTCTGTATCCCTGACTGTGATCCTCGCTGTCATCGCAGGGCTCGCATTGATCGGCGCGGCATACTTTCTGATCCGCGGCTATGGATGGGAACGCATCCGTAACGAACGGGCTTTTGACCTGCTGATAATCTGCGGGACAATTGTGCTTCCCATGCTTTCCCCGCTGCCGGTCAAGGTGCTCGAACGATGGTTGAATGTTGCGATTCCAACTGAGTATTCAGAAGTGCAGGCGATGGCTGCAGATCCCCGTTCGATTTTCATCATCGTGGGATTCCTGGTCTTGATGTTCGTGATTACCGCAGGGATCGGCTTGATCTGGAACAGGGAAAAGTGGATCAAGACCGCGCTGGTATTCTGGGTGCCCTATACCATCCTTTACACGACCATATTTACCAACAGCAACGGCTTCTTTACAGGAACGATCGGCTCCCTCGGTTATTGGCTTGTTCAACAAGGTGTCGCGCGCGGAAGTCAGCCGTGGTATTACTATATCCTTATACAAATTCCGATCTATGAATTTCTACCCGCCCTGGGATTTTTCCTCGCGCTCATCATTGGATTCCGCCGGAAGCCTGCTCAAAAATTGGATGATGATGAAGTCATCAGCCTGCTCGAAGAAAATACAGAGGCAAGGAATTTTCCGAACACCTTCAGCCTGCTTGTTTGGTGGTGTGTGATCAGCATTTTCGCCTTCTCCCTGGCTGGGGAAAAGATGCCCTGGTTGACGGTTCATCTGACATGGCCACTGATCCTCATTACAGGCTGGGGATTGGGGCAAGTAGTGGAAAAAACTGATTGGGCCGGATTGCGAGAGAGGAGCCCGTTCCTCACACTTGCCTCTGTCGCCATTTTTATCGCCAGTGTCATGGGGATGATACTCGCACTCTCCGGACCGACTCCCCCCTTTCAAGGACAGGAACTCGCACAATTACAGGCTACAAGTGCGTTTCTTCTCCCTGCAGTTGCAGCTGTTGTCAGTGCAATTGCGACGATCTACCTACTCCGCGATTGGACTTTCAACCATATCCAACGTGTGCTCGTGCTTGTGTTCTTCTTTTTCATGGGCGTTCTTACTACCCGTGCAGCTTTCCGAGCCTCATATATAAATTACGATCAGGCGACAGAATTTCTTGTCTACGCGCATGGCGCTACTGGTATCAAAGAGATCATTGCTCAGGCAAAGGAAATATCAGAACGGACCACCGGTGGGATGGGCATCGCACTTGCCTATGACGCCAGTGCGCCGGATACCGGCGTTTCCTGGCCATTCGTATGGTATTTGCGTGATTTCACGAACCAACGCTCGTTCGACCAGCCCACTCGCACCTTACGAGATTCGGTCATCATCATCGTCGATCAAAAGAATTTCGACAAGATCGAACCGGCCATCGGTCCAGGCTATTACCGAACGGATTACATTCGCATGTGGTGGCCGATGCAGGATTATTTCAATCTTGTGAGTGACCGCGATCCAACTCAGCCATTCCCTGAAGATTATTCCTGCAAAGGATTGTTTAGCGTTTTCAAATTACGCAAATCAAAGGACTATTCACGGTTCTGCGAAGGATTTACAAACCCGGCTATCCGTGCGGGGATCATCCAAATCTGGCTCAATCGCGATTACACACTCTACGCTCAGGCAAAAGGACGGCAGGACCTGAGTATCGCAACCTGGCAACCAGCCAACACAATGCGCATGTACATCCGGCAGGATCTAGCTTCCCAGATCTGGAATTACGGGATCGCGCCGGCGGCTGTCGAAACAGCGAAAGACCCGACCGAAGGAAAATTTATCTTACTGGCCTCCGACCTTCAGCTGGATATTACACACCAGAGCCCGATTCCATTAAATGCTCCACGGTCATTGGCATTCGCAAAAGACGGCACGTTTTATGTGGCAGATTCACGGAACCATCGTGTGTTGCATCTCGATCCACAAGGCAATATCCTGAATGAATGGGGCTCGTTCGCAGATGGAGTCTCGATCCCCATTGGCGACGGTACGTTTAACGAGCCCTGGGGAGTGGCAGTCGCGCGGAATGGTTCTGTCTATGTGACCGATACCTGGAATCATCGGGTGGAAAAGTTTACCTCGACGGGACAGTTCATCAAAGCTTGGGGTTACTCCGGTCAGGCCGATAAACCAGAAGCCTTCTATGGGCCGCGCGCTTTGGCTGTGGATGCAGAGGGCCGCGTGTATGTCGCCGACACGGGTAACAAGCGCATCGTCGTGTTTGATGCGAACGGCAATTTCGTCACGGCGTTTGGGAGCGAAGGTTTTGAGCCCGGTCAATTCGCTGAACCAGTTGGCATCACAATTGACAGGAATGGAATGGTCTACGTTGCAGATACATGGAATCAGCGAGTCCAGACCTTCCTGCCACAAGAAGCCGACGGTAATTTAAGTTTCACCCCCGGCAAACAATGGGATGTGTATGGTTGGTTTGGCGAGTCCCTTGACAACAAGCCCTACATCGCAGTGAATAATGACCTGCATGTATTTATCACTGACCCGGAAGGTTTTCGTGTGATGGAGTTTGACCCGAATGGTACGGTGATCCGAACGTGGGGAGAATATGGTGAGACCCCCTCCGGTTTCGGGCTTGCTTCTGGAATTGCATTTGATCCGGAAGGCCATCTATGGGTAACAGATGGAGCCTTCAATCGCATCCTGCGGTTTACATTACCTTAACCTCGAAGGGCGTAGGGAAATTCCCAGTGCCCTTTTTGGTGATGGTATCATGCCGATGCTTTTTAGAAAACATCCTCCGAGGGAGAATCATGAAGCTGCACGAATATCAATCTAAAACGATTTTCTCAAAATATGGCATCCCGATTCCGAAGGGAAGGGTTGCGGCTACCGCTCAGGAAGCAAGACAAATTGCAGAAGAGCTCGGTGGCCGCGTTGTTATTAAATCTCAAGTGTTGGTGGGCGGACGCGGCAAGGCCGGGGGTGTGAAACTCGCCAAAGACTCCTCTGAAGCCGAACGACTGGCTACAAAAATCTTGGGAATGGAGATCAAAGGCCTGCCTGTTCGAAAAGTACTTGTGGATGAAGCTGCGGCGATTGACCAGGAAATCTATTTCGCCATCACGAATGACCGCGCGGCAAGGAAACCGGTCATGATCGCATCTGCGGCGGGCGGCGTGGACATTGAGGAAGTGGCTGCAAAGACACCTGAAAGGATCGTAAAGGTTCATATTGATCCATTGCTTGGTTTGCGCGAATACCTGGCGCGCGATGTGGCCGCTTCCATTGACCTGCCGCGCGAATACTGGAAGGACTTCATCAAGGCTGCGATGGGTTTATGGCAGGTTTATAAGGAAACAGACGCGACGCTCGCGGAGATCAACCCGCTGGTCATTACAAAAGACAGGAAATTGATAGCACTCGACGGCAAGATGATGATCGATGATAACGCGCTCTTTCGCCAACCTGAATTGAACGAGATGCGCGATACAGATGAAGACGCACCTGCCGAGATCGAAGCACGCAAGTACGGACTTTCCTTTATTAAACTTGATGGCAATATTGGATGCATGGTCAATGGTGCCGGGCTTGCGATGACCAGCATGGACGTGATCAAATTATTTGGTGGCGAGCCGGCTAACTTTCTGGATGTTGGCGGCGGCGCCGGCGCGGAAAAAGTTGCCGCGGCGTTGCGTATCATTCTGGCAGATCTGAATGTAAAGGCTGTCCTCTTCAATATCTTTGGCGGGATTACGCGCTGTGATGAAGTGGCAAGAGGCATTCTTGTTGCAATGGACGAAGTGAAACCGAAGGTGCCAATGGTTGTCCGTCTTGTGGGAACCAACGCAGAAGAAGGTCGTCGCCTGCTTGAGAATGCCAATATGATCACCGCGGAAACGCTGGCAGACGCGGCCAAGAAAGTTGTACAAGCCGCGAAAAAGGGTAAATAAATCAATGAGCATATTAGTAGATAAGGAGACGCGCCTGATCGTCCAGGGTGTTACAGGCAACGAAGGCTTATTCCATACCACACAGATGGTTGCGTATGGAACGGGCGTCGTCGGCGGCGTAACTCCCGGCAAAGGTGGCGAATGGGTTTTGGATGGAAAACTTCCGGTCTTCGACTCGGTCAAGATGGCAAAAGAGGCTACCGACGCGAACGCGACCATCATCTTCGTGCCGGCGCGCTTCGCATCAGACGCCATGTTCGAAGCTGCAGACGCGGGTATACCTCTGGTCATCTGTATCACCGAAGGTGTGCCTGTGCAGGATATGATGAGAGTCAGCAATTATCTCGACCAGAAGAAAATACGACTGATTGGACCGAATTGTCCCGGCCTGCTGACTCCCGGTGAAGCAAAAGTTGGCATCATTCCCGGTGATATCGCGATCGCAGGGAATATCGGCGTGGTCTCACGCTCGGGCACGCTTACGTACGAAGTGCTGTATGCCATGAAAAACCTGGGTATGGGCGCATCCACTTGTGTGGGCATCGGGGGTGACCCGGTCAACGGCACGAACTTCCTTGACGTGCTTGAGATGTTCGAGCATGACCCAAAGACCGAGAAGGTGATCTTGATCGGCGAGATTGGTGGCAATGAAGAAGAGAAGGCCGCGCAATATATTGCATCAAAGATGACCAAACCCGTTGCAGCTTTCATTGCGGGTCAGACCGCCCCTCCCGGCAAACGCATGGGACATGCCGGCGCGATCATCGAAGGCGGGGCCGGTACGGCAGCAGACAAGATCAAGGCCTTGGAATCCGCGGGTGTGAAAGTTGCAAAACACCCGGAAGAAGTCCCCACATTGCTACAATAGTATTCGTCCTCGATTGCGTGCGTTTCAGAGTGTAATATACTCCTATAACCGTAGAGCCGCCTGTGAAGGCGGCTCTACGGTTATAATCACCCTAATTAATAACTATGTTTCGCGTCGTTTACGCTTATCGGTGCCACGGTTCGCATCTATGTAATTTACAGCTTCGCCAACCGTCGTGATCTTCTGAGCGGCTTCATCAGAGATCTCGGCACCGAATTTATCCTCAAAGGCCATGATCAGCTCAACGAGATCGAGCGAATCAGCTTCAAGGTCCTCGCGGAAGCGGGCTTCCGGCGTGATCTTGGCCTCATCCGCTCCGAGCAAATCCTTTACGATCCCCTTGAGTTCAGTATATGTGTCAGCCATGACAACCTCCTGTTCAAATTTGACTGGCTTATTGTAATCCGTACGGAAAGCGTGTCAAGCCAGTATAGATAATCAAAATCAGGAACACTACCCCATGCCAAAAGTTGCGCCCATCGACCAAAGAAAAGCAGACCACCTTAAGATCAATTTGGAGCAGGATGTACGCTCCGCATTAACAAGTGGACTTGAGAAATATCATTTTGTCCACGAGGCTTTGCCGGAACTCGACTTAGATCGCATCGATACAACCCTCAGCCTGTTCGGCAAGAAATTAAATTCGCCGGTCCTGATCAGTTCGATGACCGGTGGCACAGCTGCAGCAGAGACGATCAACCTGCGTCTTGCAGAAGCCGCACAGGAATGTGGGGTTGCCATGGGAGTCGGTTCACAACGCGGCGCCATCGAAAACGCCGAACAAGCGAAGACCTTTCAAGTGCGCCGCGTTGCTGCGGATATTTTGTTATTCGCAAATCTCGGCGCCGCACAATTGAATTACGGCTATGCCATTGACCAATGCCGCCGCGCAGTGGACATGATTCAAGCGGACGCACTTTACTTGCATTTGAATCCATTACAGGAAGCCGTGCAGGATGCAGGTGATACAAACTTTGCAGACCTTGCAAAGAAGATCGAAGAAGTATGCAAAAAAATCGAAGTGCCTGTCATCGCAAAAGAAGTGGGCTGGGGAATCTCAGAACGGACAGCAAAGTTATTATCTGATTGCGGTGTGCAAGCCATTGATGTTGCAGGCGCAGGCGGCACGAGCTGGTCTCAAGTAGAAATGCACCGCGCGCCGGATGAATTCACACGCCAACTCGCGGCCACCTTTGTTGGTTGGGGAATCCCAACTGCAGATTCCATTTTGAATGTTAAGAAAGTTGTTCCCACTATGACGATCTTCGCCAGCGGCGGTATCAAGGACGGACTTGATATTGCAAAGTGCCTCGCGCTCGGCGCGACTCTTGGTGGCATGGCAGGGAATTTCCTGAAAGCCGCCGCGATCTCAACTGAAAAAGCAATTGAGATGATGAAGTTGACGAAGAGGCAGATTGAAGTGACGATGTTTGCGACCGGAGTTGGAACGTTGGAAGATTTGAAAGTTGGTAGGTTGACAGTAAATTAGTCGTAGTCATATCATACTGAGCGAAGCATCTCGACTCCGTGAAAAGCGAATAGGAATCTGAAGAAATGGGCGAGGAACAAATCAATCGAGAAAACTCATTATTAAATCTGACTGGTCATTTTTCCTAGCCTTTAATAGAAATGGACTCAAGGATTGAACATTGGGAATTAATTCACCGCCCCCATAATGATGAAATACGTCATTTGAAATAAGAAAGGCAATAATAAATGAAAATGAGGAAAAAACTACGCTAGAAAAAAAACACCCCCCTAGGGGAACGTTTTGACCAAAGAAGACCTCCTAAAACATGACTCACCCTGAAATTAATCTTCGCGGGCGAGTTTTTGTTTTAAGAGCAAATGGGACGCGGATAAACGCAGAAAACGCGGATTTTTCGCTTTTTATCAGCGTAAATCCGCGTTCATCTGCGTCCAATATTAGATTTGGGGTTAATTATGTTTGTTTCTTTCTTCTCTTGATATAATCTGTGAAAAAGAGGCCGCGAAGTGGTCGAGCACACCCGGCCATAGCCAGCGCGGTTATTTATTTTGGAGTCATATAGATGGTTACGCTAAATCAACTTGTTACCATTGCGCAAGCCAATTTGAGCACAGTCAAAAACTGGAAATACAGCCGTGATCTACAGGGAGACACGATATATTATAAGGTTTCAGACACTAAAACTAAAAAGTTTATTGGCATGTATTATGTCCGTCTTTGGACTGACGGAACTATTAGAGCGGGATGGGCGGGAGAAAGACACAAAAGCGGAAAAATTTCAGAGTTGCGGGACAAATTTCATCTGGAAATGATTTTGCCTCAAATAAATGCTATAGAAAAAAAGCAGCCACACGAACCACTTCCTGGCATATCTGGTAATAGCAATCCGAAAAAAATTGAGGGGGTTAGACTTGATCATACTTCAGGCGACGTTCAGCCCGGTATTAGCGCCAAGTCTGACGCCTCGGTCGATAAGAAAAAGACCATATTTGTTATAATTCCCAAAGCTAGTGGGCGTTTCATACTGGACATTCTTGGGCGTGATAGGGCCACCGATCGTACGGCTGTAATCTTAGGTTATATAATCATTGCAATTTGTATCGCAGTTGCATTTAGGGTGATCAAGCCAGATGCACTTGTAGGATTGTTTAAATATGAATAGCGATTCTTTTTTCCTGAGCCGAAATGATGATACGGTGATTTCAAGATAAACGAACTATGAAAATCAGACCCACCACATTATTCGTCCTTCTTTTTCTTGCAAGTTGTACGTCCATCAAAACTCCGGAACCTACCCTCCAAGGTGGCTTCGGTTATTCATCTTATGGACCTGCGTACAACCCAGGGCCTGACTATTGGCCGTATGTAGGGGAACAAATGGCGGCAAAGTTCCCGGGTGCAAAACCAGCCACCATCTGGATCGTTGGCAATGTAAATGGAACCGGCACCTATCTCAACTTTAATTGTGAAACGGATCAGCCTCTGATCCGCCGCGGTTGCGCTGATATGAATGAGGATCTTCTCACCACCTTCGATGGCGCGTTTCGATTTGCTTTTACTTTTGTGATATCGATCGGATTCGTGGCATTTTACCCGCCACAACTTTTTCTTCGGCCACAAGACATCTCGAATCTTGTCTACTTCTCGCCCATCATCGGTGCTGGGCTTTTCATCTTAACCTACTGGCTATGGAAAAAGGGAGTGAACAGCTATACCGGGACGGGATCCTGATCCGATATGCATTCTCAGGATCTTAAATATCTCGGGGCTGGGCTTGGAATCGGCGCGCTGATCTCAGGATTTTTTCTTGTGGGCATTTATTTCCTGCCCTTCGACAGTTCCATTTTCGAGGGAACGCGTACACCAAGTTTGATTTCCCCCACATTCACCAAAACCATTCAACCTTCCCCAACCAACACCCCCTCACCCACCAGCGCGCCTTCGCCTTCGAGCACATTCACACCTACACCAACTTTGTTGCCTTCAGCCACCATCGTTCCCTCCGCGACAGTCACATTGACCTCAACCGAATTAATGATCGCAGATGGTGAGATCTCGATCAGCGGTTCATTGAATAGAGAACAACAAAAGAGGCTTTATGAAGCCTCCCTAACCTTTATAGCCTCCACCTTTGAGCAAAGCAGGCAAATGTCGGCGCTGATTAATCTGCTACCGTATTCAGATCCAAGCACAATTTGTGGCCCATTATCCATCGCCATCTTGCAACGCGCGGAGATTCTTAGCCAGGACCTGATCCCATTCGATTTTTTTCTGATAAACCCCTATCTTGGTAAAGACAGGCAAATTCTTAAAACAGCCTTTCCACAGGATCTGTATAAAAGTACACGCTTCAGAATAAAATTGGATGAATTTAACTGGGCGGCTGAACCATTAATGCCCGGTGATTTTGTATATATTTATTCGGGGTCGGGAGGAAACTTCGAGCACATGCTGGTGGTCAACCGCGTGGATATTGGAGGCCGGGCCTATTCTGTGATGAATTTCAACACCGAGCAGGGATTTATCATTGACCAAGTCATGCTTTACGATCCCCATGATCCAAAATCCGGCATATTCGCCCAATGGACAAAGCGCGCGCATCAATTACTCGGTTCCACCGGGTTTGCCGGTTTCGAGGTTTGGCGGCTAAAAGATAAATAATGATGAAGATCAAAGCGGCCAGCTTCGAATTTGGTGGCGTCCTGTTGAAATGGAATCCCGCCAATATTTTCGCCCCTATTTTTCCGATCAGCCATACGCCATGGAAAATTTTCTCAAAGAGATGAATTTCATGGAATGGAATGCTCAACAGGACAAAGGCCGTAGTTTCGCAGAAGGTATTGAGGTATTATCAAAACAATTCCCGCAATATGCTCATATCACCCCTGCATTTCATGAGCACTGGGAAGAATCGATCGGCAGCCAAATTGAGGGAAGCTTCTCAATCTTAAAGACGCTGGAAGAAAAAGGGGTCCGTGTTTACGGATTAAGTAATTGGTCGTCTGAAACCTTCCCGAGCGTACGCAAGCGATTCGATCTGTTCGATGGCATTATTATTTCGGGTGAAGCTAAAATGATTAAATCAGACCCTGCCATCTATGATCTTTGCCTGGAAATGATCCGGAGACCCGCGGATGAATGTCTCTTTATTGATGATTGCGGGCCGAATATGGCCAGCGCGAAACAGATCGGTTTTGATACCGTTCAATTCGAATCACCGGAACAATTAAAGGAAGAATGGGGATGGCGCGGGCTTCTGTAATACGCCACTGCCTATTTGAGGAAAAATGAGCCTGAAACAATATATTGAATCAATGTTACCCAAGATCGAAATGGAACTGCAATCACAAATCGCCCGGTTGAACGAACCGCATACACTCCGGTTCCAGGAGATGCTCCGCTATCATATGGGGTGGGCAGGCGAAGGCGTGGGTCCAGAGGCAACCGGCAAACGCATCCGTCCGCTCATGCTGCTGCTGGCTACAGCCTCCTGCGGAGCCGATTGGAATTCCGCGCTCCCCGCTGCAGCAGCGGTTGAACTTGTCCATAATTTCAGCCTTGTCCATGACGATGTACAGGATAATTCAGATAAACGACGCGGTCGCCTGACCGTTTGGGCAAAATGGGGTGTCCCCATTGCGATCAACGTGGGCGACGCGTTGTTTGTCATTTCGAATCAATCGATCATGGATTTGAGCAAATCGTATTCTGCGCCAACCGTGCTGCAGGCCGCTACCATTCTGCATGATACCTGTCTCGATTTAACGCGTGGACAATTCCTGGATATGTCCTACGAAGAAAGAACCGATTTAACGATCGAAGACTACTGGCCCATGATCAGCGGAAAAACCTCGGTCCTGCTCTCGGCCTGCACGTACATCGGTGCGATCCTTGGAAACGCGAACGAAAAACAAAAGGAATTGTATCGATCATTTGGATATCACCTTGGGATGGCGTTTCAGATCCAGGATGACATCCTTGGTATTTGGGGCGACCAGGCTATCACCGGAAAATCCACAGCGAGTGATCTGTTGGAAGGGAAGAATTCCTTGCCCGTTCTATACGCTCTCGGCAAGGGCGGCAAATTTGCAGAGAGATGGAATCAAGGTCCGATCACACCTGAGGAGGTCAATTCTTTGACGGTTCTGCTTGGGAGAGAAGGCGGGCGCGATTATGCTGAGGAATGGTCTCACAAAGAAACCGGGAAGGCACTCGAGTTTTTAAAAGAGGCCACTCCTCAGGGCGAGGCAGGAGAGGCGATGCTTGAGCTGGCGCACAAATTGCTTAAGCGGAAGCAGTAAGCAGGTCCGAAGATGGCGCTTTTCATCAATGCAGTAGAGGGCTTGACATGCCTTTTTGCCGTGCTTTATAATCCCTTTCTCATCCATATGCGGGTGTAGTTCAGTGGTAGAACGCATGCTTCCCAAGCATGATATCGTGGGTTCGAATCC
>CAZSVR010000054.1:0-19829 GCA_964610295.1 uncultured Anaerolineaceae bacterium | reverse complement strand
ATGAAATCCTCGCGGGCGTGCTGGTGGCAGGCTTTTTCTTTGCGATATACTTCATCTTTGCATCCATCTTCAATCGTCCCGCATTCGATGTAGATGATATTTTCTTTGACGCAGACGGTTTACTCTGGCGTACGCGCTTTACAACGGACGTGTATCGGGATTATTACTGGCGTCCGGTCCACCCATTCGTATTGTTAATCGTCAGACCCTTCGTGACCCTGGTTTCATTTTTTCTCAGAGGCGATAAACTTGCCGCCGCTTTTCTATTGATCGCTTTTGCCGGCGCGGCCTGTGTCTTCCTCGCATGGTTCTTCGTCAAAAAGACCGTTGGGAATTCTTTGTATGCAGCGCTGATGGCAGCACTGCTTGGCGCATCCAGCGCCCACCTCGTTTTTGGCTCTCTGATCGAGACGTACATCTTGCTGGCCGCTGTGATGATGGTCTTCCTTGTAGGCTTGCTCGAGGACGCGCCCTTATTCGTCCTGGTCATGACCGGGCTGCTTTCGTTTGGGATTACCCTCACGAACTTTGTTCAAACCGCGATCGCGTTCCTCTTTGTCAAACAGGCTGTCAGGGAGTGGATCAAATACTGCGTGATCGTCGCAGCCTTGACCGTTCCGTTGAGTGTACTCAATAATACGATCTACCCGGACTCGCAGCCGTATTTTTTTGATCCTGCCAGTTTCAGGAGCGAGGCTGGGAATACTTTTGTGCCTTCCGTGCATCGCGGCCTGGCAGTCTTGCGGGTCATGTTCTTTGACAGCATCGTTGCGCCCGATCCGCTGATCCTTCACGAAGAAATCCCATTTTTAAAGGTATGGATCTTTAAGGCTGACCCCGTGCGTTTGAGCGGATACGAAACGTGGTTTGGTTCGGCACTCGCATTTATTTGGCTCGCCTTCCTTTTGCTGGGTGGTTACTACTTTTTAAGGAACTTCAAGCACCGGGAAGATCGTTTTTCTTTTGCGTTTATCCTGATCCTTATATTCAATTTTTTGCTTCACCTGCGATATGGCAAGGATATTTTTCTTTATTCCACAAATTGGACGTATGCCATCATTCTATCCCTCGCACTGGCATGCAGGCAGCTCGCCGACAAAAGGTGGTTTCAAAGTGTGTTACTTGTCTTTCTTGCACTGTTGCTTGCAAACAATTCCCGCCTGATTTACACAATGTTGAGGACTTCAGCTTTGCATATTAAATAAAACTGGACAGTCACATTCAGGGTGACCGTCCAGTGGAACCATCTTCTTATTTGTCGTTCTTCCTCTTGCCTTTCAACTCGTCGCGCAGAATCACGCTCAGAACAATGCTCACAATGCTGATTACAAGGCTGCCCAGCAATGCATGCCAGAAACCATCCACAGTAAAGTCAAGCCCAAAGGTTTGCCCGATATTGCTGGTCAGCAGAAGCAAGCCCGTGTTGATAACGACTGTGAACAGGCCGAGCGTAAGGATGATGAGAGGACAGGTGAGGAATTTTAGCAACGGACGCACCAGCGCATTCAATAAACCAAAAATGAGCGCAACCCATAACAGGCTCGTCCAATCGCCGCCCAGTTCAATGCCCGGCACGATCTGCACTGCAACATATAACGCGATCGTGTTGATCGCCCAGCGGACAAGAAATTTTATCATTTGATCTCCTTTTATTTTAATACGCAGGTTTGATCATGAAGTTGCCTGCATCCAGATCAAGGTGCGCAGGGCGCGAAAGCCCGCAGATTGAATTGCACCATCGTATTTGCCGGAGGGGAATTCCAGGATGATGTTCGGATGGAAGTGACTCAGCTCTCGGCGCGCCTGCAGGAGTAACGCCACCAACGCATCCGGGTCGGACTCCTCACCTGTCGCGGCGAACAGGGATTCGCCGCGACCATCGGGGATCCAGGCAAGCGCAGCCTCTACAGTCTCTCCTTTGATCGCAGCCCATTGTCGGATGTTCATGTCCACAAACAGCAAATACAGCCAGTTCCAAAAACCGGGCCGAAGTGCCTTGAAATTCCAATTGCGGTGCCAGGCCAAAAGGTCAGGATAGAGACCGGCCAGCCAGTTTTGTTGCGTCGGCCACAGCTGCGGATGACGCATCTTGATCGTAATGCCCGTTTTTAAGGTCGGTGCGTGCACATCTGTGGAGGCCTGCCAGGTGGTACGCCGGGCGCGTTCCGCGAATCCCAGCCGGGTGTACAGATCCACAGCGCCGAGATTATCATCCCGTACATGTAACCAAATGGCATCGGCTTTCTTTTCATGTGCGTGTTTCATGGCTTGTTCGGTGAGGGCGCGGGCAATGCCGCGGCGACGAAAATCCGTATGAACCGCAATGTTGGCAACGAGGTAGATGCGCTGTTTACGATGGCGAAAAGGAACAAGGCTGGCATTGCCTACGATCCGGCCATTTTCTTCCCAGACATACCCTGTCAGAGGCAGGGCGGTGGTTTCCGCGGTGCGGTTAGCCCATTTCAGGAAGGCATTGTTGTTCCCCGCGCGGCGCAGGTCCTGCAGATAACGCTTGCCCTCAGTATCCATTGTGTTCGAGAAACACATTTCGATCAGGTCTGCCACGGCGGGCAGATCGCGAAAGATGCTGAGTGGACGCAGGTTTGGATGTGATTGGGTTCGCGCAGCTACCGTGATGGATGCCATTTTGCTATTATAGTCGCTTAAGTCTTACATAACTCTTACATGACATAAACAAACTGTGAACCTGGTTTTTGTTATAATGCTACAAATGTGATTATCGTGGGAAAGACCGTCAGGTACCCCACGGGAGGATATTTACCATGATGCGATTTGACCGATTTACCGAACGAGCCCAGGAAGCCGCGCAGCGCGCCGCGGAGATCATCCAGCGTTATGGACATAACCAGATCGATACCGAACACATCCTGCTGGCATTAATTGAACAGCCCGGCGGGGTGATTCCCCAGATCCTTGAAAAACTAAATGTAAGCGCCGAAGCTCTCACCGAGCGCCTCGACGCCACCTTGCGCGCCAGCCCCAAAGCCAATATCTTCGGCGGCGGGGCGGGACAGATCTTCATCACCCCGCGTGTGAAGCGGATTATTGACTTGGCAAATGAGGAAGCTAATCGTCTGAAGGACGAATATATTTCGACCGAGCATATCTTCCTTGCCATCCTTACCGAGCGCAACACACCTGCAGCGCGCATTCTGGAAAGCGCGGGACTTACACGTGACCGTGTCTACGATGCCATTCAGGATCTGCGCGGCGGACAGCGAGTCACTGATCCGCAAGCTGAGACTAAATATCGCACACTCGAAAAATATTCGCGTGATCTTACACAGTTGGCGCGCGAAGGCAAACTGGACCCGGTCATTGGTCGTGACAAGGAAATTTTGCGGTTGATTCAGATCTTATCCCGCCGTACCAAGAATAATCCTGTTCTCATCGGTGAAGCAGGCGTAGGTAAGACTGCGATTGCGGAAGGACTCGCACAAAAGATCGCCAGCAATGATGTGCCTGAAATTCTTTCCGGCAAGCGTGTGGTTGCTCTTGACCTCGGCGCGATGATCGCTGGTTCGCGCTTCCGGGGTGAATTTGAAGAACGCCTTAAGGCCGTGATGGATGAAGTCCAGCGTGCAAAAGGCGATGTGATCCTGATGATCGATGAATTGCATACAGTGGTTGGCGCAGGCGCGGCGCAAGGCGCAATGGATGCGAGCAACATGCTCAAGCCTGCGCTCGCGCGTGGTGAGTTGCAATGTATCGGCGCGACCACTTTGGATGAATTTCATAAGCACATTGAAAAAGACGCCGCGCTTGAAAGACGCTTTGCTCCTATTTATGTGGAAGAGCCAAGTGTGGAAGACACCATTAAGATGTTGCAGGGTTTACGGGATCGTTATGAGGCGCACCACAAGGTCCATTTTTCGGATGAGGCTTTGGTAGCTGCCGCTCGTTTGGCAGAGCGTTACGTGACCGACCGTCACCTGCCCGATAAAGCCATTGACTTGATGGATGAAGCCGCTGCAAAAGTGCGCGTTGCGCTTTATTCCATGCCTCCCGATCTTAAGGGCATGAAAACAGATGTAGATCGTTTACGTGCTGAAGAAGAGCAGGCTGGTTTGGAGCGTGATTACGAACGTGCCGCGCAAAAGAAAGCGGAGCGTTTACGACTTGAATCTGAATACTCTGAAAAACGCGAAAAATGGGAAACCGAACATCAACTCGATGAAGTGGTGGATGTGGATGACATCGCCTCGGTCGTTCATCAATGGACGGGGATTCCTGTTAGCCAAATGCTTGAAACCGAATCCGATAAACTCCTGCAGATGGAAGCGCGCTTGCATGAACGCATCATTGGTCAGGAAGAGGCCATTCACGCTGTTTCAGATGCCATTCGGCGGGCGCGTTCGGGATTAAAAGATCCGAGTCGTCCGATCGGTTCGTTTATTTTTATCGGCCCATCCGGCGTTGGTAAAACCGAACTGGCTAAAGCACTGGCGTGGTTTATGTTCGACGATGAAGACGCGCTCGTTCGCATCGATATGTCTGAGTATCGCGAACAACATACAGTCAGCCGCCTGTTCGGAGCACCGCCTGGATATGTGGGCTATGAGGAAGGCGGCCAATTAACTGAAGCCGTCCGCCGCCGCCCCTATCGCGTGGTCTTATTCGACGAGATCGAGAAGGCTCATCCCGAAGTATGGAATGCCCTGCTTCAAATTTTGGATGATGGTCGTCTGACGGATGGCCAGGGCAAGGTGGTGGATTTCCGCAATACGGTTCTCATCATGACCTCGAACCTGGGCACCGAATATGTAACCAAAGGCGGCACCCTCGGCTTCCTGCCCCATAAAGCAAACGATGACGAACGTGCTGCTCACGAAAAAATTGAGAAGGCCCTTAAGGGTGCCTTCCGACCCGAGTTCCTCAACCGTGTGGATGAAACCATCATGTTCTCACCGCTTTCCATCGAACAAATGGAGGAGATCGTGGTCCTTCAAATGAAAGAGGTGCAGGACCGTTTGAACGAACACAATATTACGGTCCAGTTGACCGATGCGGCGCGCGCCTGGCTTGCCAAAGAAGGGTACGACTCTGCATTCGGTGCGCGTCCGTTGCACCGCGCGATCCAGAAATATGTCGAGAGCCCGCTCTCGGTGGAGTTGCTCGCCGGTAAATTCAAGGACGGCGCGCAAGTAGCTGTGGATGTGGAGGGCGATAAGATCGCCTTTAAGACCAGCGAACCTGTGAAGAAATCCAAACAAAAAGTGAACGCGTAAATTTCGGTTCCACTACTTAGATGAGCCAGCAGTAAGTGGTCTTTAGACCATCAACTGCTGGCTCATCCGCTTAATTAGATCCATCAAAATTCCTAACCCGCTTTTAACTGACACGCGGTATGATCGACAAATCTTTTTACTCCAGAGGAAAAATGATAGAAGAAAACAAAAACAATTCATCTTTGTTGATCATAGGGATCGTGGTCGCATTATGCTGTATCGCGGTGATCGCCATTCCCCTGGGTGGATATCTTTATTTCACCCTTGCGGGGCCCCAGTCTCTGCCGAATGAGCCGATCTTCCCGGCGGATGATGGCACTGCCACACCTGTACCTGAACTCACGCGCCCACCTGTTGATTCGATCTCAAGCGAAACGTTGGGAAAATTGGAGACCACCATCGTCCCGCCCAATCAGCCAAAGGAATTGGCGTGTCGTTTGGAAGGCAAATGCAATATCCCTGATGTGATGGCGACTTCTGCCTCGCCGCGTGTTATAGGAGATACTGGCGGTTTCTGGGTCACGAATGTAGAGACGAATAAAAATACAAAGGTGAATGCTAGCTTGCGTTACATTACGCCTCACGTATATTTCTGGGTGCAAGACGGCGTTACTTATGATAATGGTGAGATGAAGAAATTGGTGGATGCGTTCGAGAACAAGATCTATCCCACCGACCGCGAGTTCTTTGGCAGTGAATGGACTCCTGGCATCGATGGAGATGCCCACATTTACATTCTTTATACCAGAGGGCTTGGCTCATCGATTGCGGGATATTTCTCGTCTGCCGATTCTATTCACCCGCTGGTTCATGAATTTTCCAATGCCCATGAAATGTTCCTGTTCAACGCAGATAATACCTTCCTGGGCGAAGAATTCACCTATGGGGTGCTTGCGCATGAATTTCAGCACATGATCCATTGGAATCAGGATCTTAATGAAACATCCTGGATCAATGAAGGGTTTTCGGAAGTGGCCGCATTCCTTAATGGATATGATCCAGGCGGTTTTGACTGGTTATATATCACTAACCCAGACCTGCAATTGAACGATTGGCCGAACGACCAGAATGCGACCTCGCCACATTACGGCGCAGGCTTCCTTTATCTTACATATTTTCTGGACCGTTTCGGTGAAGATGCAACCAAGGCGCTCGTAAAGGCGCCTGCGAACGGATTTGACAGCGTCGATGATGTCCTGACCGAGATCAACGCCATCGATCCCGCGACGGGAGAGCCAATCATTGCCGACGATTTTTTCATGGATTGGGCAGTAACTAACCTCATGCTGGATGACTCGGTTGGCGATGGGCGGTACATTTATCACAATTATTCCGGCGCGAATCGTGCTTCCGCCACTGAAACGATTTCGACCTGTCCGCAAAGTTCGTTCACCCGCGACGTTCATCAATATGGTGTAGATTACGTCGCGATCGAATGTGCAGGTGACTATACACTTTCATTCACAGGTTCCACGGTCACCGGGCTTTTGCCTGCCGATCCATATTCGGGTGAGTATGCTTTCTGGTCGAATAAAGGCGATGAGTCGGATATGACGCTCACGCGTGAATTTGATTTCACGCAAACTACGGGCGAGATCATGTTCAACTTCCATCCCTGGTACGATATTGAAACCGATTACGATTATGTATACCTCGAAGTTTCTGAAGACGGCGAAACGTGGCAGATCATCACCACGCCTTCCGGTACCGCCGAAGATCCATCGGGTAATTCTTATGGTTGGGGATACAACGACGTTACGAATGGATGGATCGAAGAGTCGGTTGATCTTTCGCAATACGCGGGCAAGAAAGTTTCCGTCCGTTTTGAATATGTCACAGATGCCGCTGTAAACGGTGAAGGCTTTTTGCTGGATGATGTCTCATTGGATGCGACAGGCTACAAGTCCGATTTTGAAGCGGATGATGGAGGCTGGGTCGCAGATGGATTCGTAAGAGTCCAGAACGCTCTTCCGCAGACATTCGGCCTGGCTCTTATCCTGACACGGGATTCAAGCGTGACGCTGATCCCGCTCAATGCAGATCAGACTGCAGAGATCCCACTTTCATTGAAGTCCGGTGAAAAGGCCTATTTGGTGGTGACAGGAACCACACGCTTCACGCGCGAACTCGGCGCATATCAGATCGAAATTAAGTAACCAGCCCTAGATCAAACGCCCTGCAGGCAGCTCAACTTGCGGGGCGTTTGATTCTGTGTCAGGTCCGTTTCTTTGCGAAATTGACAATCCTGTTTCGTGTTTCCTGACTTATAATTTCGATCACCTACCATGACGGTCTTGAAAAAACCTGCAGGTGAAAGAAAGACGATCGCGGTCCTTGGCGCGCAATTGAGCCGCGTCTGGGGAAGCGAATTCATGAGCGGGGTGATGGATACTGCCCGTGCCAGTGATGTGAATGTGGTCTGTTTTATCGGCGGGAAACCCGTTGCGATTGCTGCGCCTGTGCAAGGCGGTTCTTCTTATGGGTTGTATGATCTGGTCAAACCCGGACAGTTCGATGGTATTTTGCTTGCCGCGGATATTGGTCACGGCCCCTCAGCTGAAGATATCAAGAATTTTTGTCGCTCGCTTGCGCCCATGCCCATCGCGTCTTTCGCGGTGCCAGCGGAGGGCGTATCTGCTTTTCTGGCCGATAACGAAGGCGGTATGCGCTCGCTCATCCGTCATTTGATCGAAGTACACGGGTATAAACGCATCGCCTTCATTCGCGGCTTGCAGGGACAATTGGAAGCCGACCTGCGGTTCAAGGTATATCAGGAAGAACTTAAGTCGCATAATCTTCAATATGAAGAAAACCTTGTGGTGGCAGGCGATTTCACACCCGAAAGCGGACGCGCCGCGATCCGAACTTTGCTCGATGAACGCGGGATTCGTTTTCAGGCCGTGGCCGCCTCCAATGATCGCATGGCCTTCGGTGCGATGGAGGCTTTACAACAACGCGGCATTCAAGTGCCGGATACTGTTGCATTGACCGGGTTTGACGACGTAAACGAAGCCCAGTCTTTAGGCGTGCCTTTGACAACGGTTCATCAATCATTTTACGGGGCCGGGAAACAGGTATTTAATGCGTTAATGAAACGTATGGCCGGTGAAAAAGTGGAGCCTGTAAATATATTACCCACACAATTGGTGGTGCGATGGTCTTGTGGATGTTTGCCAGAAAGTGTCAAACGGGCAGTGGTGCTTCCGAAGGAAGTGGCTCAAACCGGGCGGTTGGAGAATAAACGGGATGCCGCCATAAGTGCATTGTTCGGCGCGGCGGGAATTCCGGAGAGCGACCCTGAAAACGCACAGTATCGTGATGTGTTCGGCCGCACCTGGGATGTGTTCCTGGCGAGTCTCGGAGAATCGGATAAAAGCGAGGCCTTTTTGAAGATGATCCAAACCAGCGTGGAAGTTTTACAGCGTTATAGTCATGAGGTCACCACCTGGCATAATGTCATCTCCACATTCAGGAAATACGCGCTGGGCGGAATTACAGATCACACCGTCATGCTGCGTGCCGAGAATCTGTTCCAACAGGCACGTATGCTGGTGGGTGAGCTTTCACAACGCGCACAGGCGATCCGCAGGTTGCAATTTGAAAAGCAGGAAGAAGCTTTGGGTAGTTTCGGTTTTTCGATGGCGCCTGCCATGAGACTGGAAGAGATCGGTGATGCCATTTCAAAGAACTTTCCAACGCTGGGGCTCGAAAGTTGGTATGTGATGTTCTACAGCGATATGAGCGCGCCGGGTTCCATGTCCTCTCCACCACCCGGAAGTTTCCGCCTGCTCATGCAATATGATGAGAACAAATTTCAGATCCCCCGTGAAAAATCGGCACTTGCCACAGGACGTCTGGTTCCGCGTGGGAAAACACCTGCAGACCACCGCTATTCAGCAGTGGTCATGCCACTAACGCTGGCAAGCAATCGCTTTGGGTTCATGTGGGCGGAAATGGGACCGAAGGACTGGGATGTATATGTCCGCATCAGGAACTTGCTTTCGAGTGCACTGTTGCGCAGCATGCTCGTGCAACAGCGAGAGCATGCGCAGCAGGAAGTCGAACGTCTTTTGAGTGAAGCGCGTGAACGGGCTGTGGAGCTTGCCCGGGCCAGGGATGTGGCGGAAAAAGCCGCAGCGCAAAACGCCAAGCTGTTTGAGTCTGAGCAGGCGCGTCGTCGAGGCGCGGAGGCGTTGGCGCGTTCTGCGCGTCAACTATCATCATTGGTCACTGCAGAGAAGCTTCCGCTACAGATCCTTGAGCAATTACAACAGGTCCTGCCATGTGATCGCGCCGTGTTATTTATGGAGGATGTGAACGGCATTCCAGGCATTCGTGCACACTGGGGTTTTCCGAAGGACGCGCCGATAAGCGATCTACGTATGAAGATCGGGAATGCTGATTTTTACGAGACCGTTGCGCGTAAAGGCGACACCCTGATGATCAGCGATGTGAACGCAGCCCCGGGTTGGTCGCAGCCCGATTGGTTACCGCGTGATCGTTCATGGCTGGCCGTGCCGTTATATTTGAAAAATAATGTCATTGGTATGCTGATGCTTGCGCGCACAAAAGAATCTTTCAACGAAGATGATGCCCTGCTCACCACGACCTTTGCCATGCAGGCCACGGTCGCTTTGGAGAATGCCCGGTTATATGACGAAGTGACCGGAATTAATCAGGTGATGGAGCGCCTGGTCGCACAACGTGTGGAAGAATTGAATATCGCCTATAAGACGCTTGACCAACACGATAAAAACAAATCCACTTTCATTCAAGTGGCCGCCCATGAATTGCGCACTCCCCTGACCGTGATCAAAGGTTACCTGGGGATGTTGCAGGCCGATGGGATCACTGAAAATAATCCCGCGCTCGCGCAGGCGGTGGAGGGTGTATTGCAGGGCACTAATCGTTTGCACCAGATCGTGAACAGCATGTTGGATGTGGCGCGGCTGGATAGCCAGGTGCTGAACCCGCATGTTGAACCCGTGAGCCTGGGATTGATCCTGCGGCTTGTGCATAAGGATTATGTGGATGACCTGGCGCTTCGCAACCTGACCTTTATCATGGATGAGGCGATCAAAAACATTCCACCCGTATTGGGCGACTCCGAATTACTTAAGAAGGCCCTCGATCACGTGATCGTGAATGCGATCAAATTCACACCGGATGGCGGTTCGATCACGGTTTCCGTGGAAGTGGTGGATGACCCGCGTATGGGCAAATGTGCCGAGGTGCGCGTGGGAGACACCGGCATCGGCATTGATCCCGAACACCATAAGATCATCTTTGAGAAGCTCTTTCAGTTGGGGAAAGTGGAACTGCATTCCTCCAGCCGCACCAATTTCAAGGGCGGGGGTGTGGGCCTGGGACTTGCGATCGCAGCCGGCATCGTGAAGTCTTTACAGGGAACGATTTGGGTGGAAAGCGCGGGGCATGATGAGGCCACCTTCCCTGGAAGCACGTTCTTTATCCGCCTGCCCCTCGCGAAATAGAGGTATTGAACGGGGGATCATGCTGTGCCGTTCTCGTCTTCAGTTGAATTTCCATTGTGATAGAAAATTTCACCGATCTGGTCTCGAAGTGGCGAGAGGATTCCGCTGTGCATGAGCATTAACGCGGAGATCGAGATCATCACGATAAAGATCGTAAAGTCCCCGAAGAGCATTAATCCATTCGGGTTTTCAGCGAACACGTAACGGGATACGATCACGAACAACTGCAAGACGCTGATGACCAGCAAAGGGATGGCGAATGGACGCAGATCATGACCCTCGACGAGTAAATGCAGGCAGATCAAGACGCACAGCCCACCGAGCAACATCACGAGATATGCCCAGAAGTGCATGCCATCGTAGGCCTGCAAATAAAGCTTCTGAATGACTTTGAGATACAGAATACCAACTGCAACCAGGCATACCCACGCATAGATCTTGATAATGATGGGATAAACAAGGTTTCCGAAGCCGCGAATGCTTACCAGGCCCACCACCCAGCCGAAGAAAAAGGAAATTGCCAGCACCAGGATCTTGAGCAGTATCCCTTCGAGGGCGGTGGCCAGACCATCGTTGAAGAGATCAACGATCAGCCTGCCTGCTCCGAACATGGAGACACTCAGCGCGGCCATGCTTACGAACATGGTAGAAATGCTGAGCATACCGCGCGTATCCACGGTATTTTTGCGTGCCGGCCCGAGTTTTCGTACAACGAACGGAGGAATTTTAGGCATGGATTTATGTGGTGTCGTCATTTTTTCTCCCAGCCCGTAATTCCTGCAAGCAAATTCATCAATGGCGGCTGGCTGTGTAGGTAAAAGATGCTTCGACACAGGTCAGTAGCCAACAAGGCAGGGTCTATAAAATGCCAGTCGTAACCCAGGCGCAGATCTTCCTCAAAGCGCATTCCGGCCCTGTCATACAACACCCTCGAAATAATGAAGGCTGCCATTACTCCTAGGAATGGGAGTAGCATCCTTCGTTCAATTGAAATGGATTTCATTCTTTTGTGCGGAAGTCATAGATCCCATCGCGCACGACCCAGCGTGCGCTGCATTTTGGGCAGGACAGATGATCATTTTTGTTTCGTAAATTTCCGCCTCCGCAATTGGGACATTTGAATAGATCGATCACTTTTGCAGGCAATTCGCCCTGATGTTTTTCCCCGTTCACCCTGGCTTTCACGAACACGCTGGGCGTGAATTGAAAGAATGCTCCCGTGGGTTGGAAGAGACCATCCAACGCAGCCAGGAGTTTGGCCGGGACGAATCGCTTTAAGAAGCCAAGGCGGAAGTGTGAAACGGTAAGGGTCTTTTCAATGCTGAAGCCCAGGTCCTGCAACCAGTTACGGACCGCCCTTGGGTGAAAGTCAAAGTTTAATTTGACAAATTCTACAGGTTCCAACGCAAAGGGACTCCATGATTGTCTGCCAGACCAATATCGCAAAATGGCTTTGAGGTTCAACTTGTTCGCGAACTCCAGGATGAAGATCGCACCTGGGTGCAATACCTTTCGGATCTGGGTTAGCGCTCTGGGTGCGTCCGCCATGTGATGCAGGGCGCGGACCATGGTGGCCGCGTCAAACGTTCGGTCCTGAAAAGGGAGGCGATAAATATCCGCGGCGACATAGATATATTTATCTGAGCGTCCTAATTTTTGTTGAGCCTGTACCAGTTGGGTGGTGGAGTAATCCAAAACTACAATCCGTTCAAATCCGCCATAACGCGGCGTGTTGCGACCGGCGCCTGCACCAAGCTCGAGCAATAGTTTTCCGCTTTTGGGAAGCATGCGTTTGAGCGCGATGGATTCGGCGTAGTCTTCGTATTCACGGCCGCCCCGATCCCAGAAGGAATCTTGATAATCGGAGCCTTCGTAATTACAAACAGGGGGAGTACTGGGCATAAGGTCTTATTTGCTTTCGTCGCCGTCCCCGGCGCCGGGGACGGTTGATGAAATCAAAGTCGGATAGCGGGAAATTCTACCCGACTATCCGACTGTGCAACTCGACGATTAACCGACTATCTGCCTACGGCGCGGTAGGTGAATCCCATCTCTTTCATTATTTTAGGGTCGTAGATGTTGCGCCCATCGTAAATGACAGCAGTCTTAAGCAAGCTTTTCACTTTTTCGAGGTCAAGTTGTTTGAATTCATTCCAGGGTGTAACCACGATCAACGCGTCACAATCCTTTGTCATCTTGTAGGCATCGTCAAAAATATTAACTCCAGGCATTAATGGTGCGGCGGTCGCGCGCGCCACAGGATCATAGCCGCGCACAATCGCACCTTTTTCAATCAGATATTGTGCAATATCAATGGAGGGCGCGTCGCGCATATCATCTGTGTTTTCCTTGAATGCCAATCCGAGCAAACCAATGGTCCTGCCTTTCAGATCGCCGCCCAGCATTTTTGCAACATGTTCCACGGCATTTTTACGCCGATCATAATTTACTTCCATGACCTCGTTCAGGATACGCGGATTGAGTCCCTTTTCCTTGGCCATGAAGGCGAGAGCTTCAACATCCTTCGGGAAACACGATCCTCCCCAACCGAGGCCGGCGTCGAGGAAGAATCGGCCAATGCGCGCGTCATAGCCCATGCCTGCGGCTACTTCCTTCACATCCGCGCCGACAAGCTCGCACAGATCTGCAAGTTCATTCATGAAGGATATTTTTGTAGCCAGGAATGCATTGCTCGCGTATTTGATCATCTCCGCTGTGCGCAGGTCTGTGATCACGATGGGCGCGCGCAAAGGCAGATGCAAGTGAGCAACTTTGTTGGCGGCGTCCCTATCCAATGAACCGATCACTGTGCGATGCGGGCTCATAAAGTCGCCGATGGCCGAGCCCTCGCGTAAAAATTCCGGGCAGGATACGACCTCAAAGTCGATCGGCTTGGGTTGGGCACCCTTTACAATGTTGGCAACCCAGTCACCGGTTCCGATCGGGACCGTGGATTTGTTGATGATGATGAGCGGCGCGCTCATATTCTCCGCAATGGATCTGGCCGCCGCAGCCACATATTGCAAGTCCGCCTCGCCGTCCGCGCCTGACGGAGTCCCTACTGCGATAAAGGCGTATTCCGCGCTTTTCAATGCTTCCTTGTAGGAAGTGGTGAAGGTAATTCTCCCCGCCTTCACATTGCGTTTGACCAGTTCATCCAGCCCCGGTTCGTAAAGGGGCATAATGCCTTTCTTCAGGTTTTCAATGCGCTCCTCGTTCACATCCAGCGCGGTGACGCGGTTGCCAAGGTCGGCAAAACACGCGGCGGTCACGAGGCCGACGTAGCCCACGCCGACGACACAGATTTGTTTCATGGGTTTCCTCTGTCAATCGAAAGATTTACCGCGAAAGCGGAATAACTATACCATAGCGAATTATTGTTTCGCCATCCAGTGTTCCACTGTCCTCAACAATACTTTAAGATCGATTGGTTTGGGGATGTATTCGTCACAGCCGGCATCCATGGCGCGCTGGCGGTCGCCTGGCAGGGCATGTGCAGTGACTGCGATCAGGGGAATGGATAAAATCTCTGGGTCTTTTTTGATCTTCTGCGTGGCGGTCCAACCGTCCATCTCCGGCAGGACCAGGTCCATGATGATCAGGTCCGGTTTTTGTTTGAGCGCTGCGTCCACCCCGTCGCGTCCGTTCACAGCAAGAAATGTTTCGTATCCATTCTTCGCAAGGAAGAAATTCACAAGCTCATAGGTATCCATATTGTCTTCAACCACCAGGATGCGTCCTTTGCTCATCCTGTAAATATACTACGCCTCACGAACCCGGGCAATGTGTATAATCGGTTAATGCGCCTGCTTTTTGTAACAGATGGCCGTTCGCCCATTTCTCAAAACTGGATCCGCTATTTTGCCGAACGCGGCGATGAGGTCTATCTAGCATCCACTTTTGCCTGCCGTGTGGATTTTCCGATTAAACGGCTGGAGATCACGCCTGTGGCTTTTAGCGCCGTCAGGAAACAGACTGCAGGCCCCAGCACGGCTTCTTCCCGGACGCTCAACCTGCGTACGCTTATCAGACAGTGGCTCGGCCCTCTCACAGTCTCCCGCTCCGCGAATAAATTACGCGCGTTCATTCAGGGAGTCCGACCGGATCTGATCCACGCGATGCGGATTCCCTACGAGGGGATGCTCGCCGCCGATGCTTATACCGGTGTGCCATTGGTCGTTTCGATTTGGGGAAATGACTTGACCCTGCATGCACCGTCCACGCCTTTAATGAAACATTACACCCGCTGGACAATAAAGGTGGCCGATGCACTCCATGCGGACTGCGCGCGTGATATCCGTCTCGCGCACGAATGGGGATTTGCGCAGGGAAAACCAACTCTCGTCACGCCGGGCAACGGTGGCATTCGCACGAATATCTTTTTTCCCCCGCACCAACCGGTTAAAGAGCCGATCATCATCAACCCGCGTGGCTTTCGTGCTTATATCAGGAATGAACCTTTTTTCAAGTCCATTCCGATCGTGCTTGCCAAACGGCCCGATGCGCGATTCATCTGCGCCTCCATGCGCGGGGAATCACAAGCCACTCAATGGATCAAAGAATTGAAGATCGGGCATGCGGTGCAATTGAACCCGCCCGTTTCTCATTCCCAAATGGGGGAGGTCTTTCGCGGCGCGCAGATCGTCGTCTCGCCGAGTATTCACGATGGCACGCCAAACTCCCTCATCGAAGGCATGGCCTGTGGATGTTTCCCCATCGCCGGTGATCTGGAGTCCATCCGCGAGTGGATCACGCATGGGCAGAACGGCTTGCTTGTGGATCCGAACGATCCGCAGGCCATTGCAGACGCGATTTTGGTCGCCCTGGATAGGGAAGACCTGCGACGCGAAGCCGCAGGTCTTAATTTGAAGTTAATTTCCGCGCGGGCGGAATACCAGGCCAACATGCGCCGCGTGGATGAATTCTATAGATCAATTGCTTAGGGCATGTGTTCGGGCGTTCCCACCAGGTGTTACATTTCGCGCGGCGACTTCAGGGACTCGAGGCGATTGCGTAACTCAATGCGGCGCGAATCGGAAGCGTGCCGAACATTGTCTACAAAGCCTTGGCCTCGATCGCGAATCTGTGCGCGTAACTTTTCACCCGATTCAGGGGCCAGGAGTAGAGCGATCATAGAACCTACCAGGGACCCGACGAAGATCCCGATGATAAATCCAAACATTCTTTGCATGTGAATTTCTCCATTTTTAGGATGTCATTGCGATGAGACGCTGGTCGAGTGGCTTCGAACGATAGTAAGAGGTAGATCAAGACCAAGTCGACGACACGGCCGGTGTGCGATCCTCTTCTACACAGCAGGGTTTGCAATGACATTGAATTTTCTGACAAAATTATTATACTGCTGATTGCGAAAACTGTTAAAATCATTCCGCAGATCGCAGGGCATTACTTTACCTCCCAGCAATTTTATCCGCAGTACCACGTAGCCGGAAATCCATTTTTGTGGAATAATGTGTTCACCGCGCGTACCCAGGCGAACGCGACGGAGTTAAACCATTCAAACCGAACCGCGTGCAGACCCGGGGCATAGCACGCAACCCCGTACATCTCGATAAGAGATAAAGGAAATGTACGGGGCAAAGCGGACTCTACCTTTATCGGAGGGTACCATGTCAACAGTTACACCTGTCTCAACCACATCGTCACAACGCAAGAAGGTGACCACGCTTACGTTCCGCCAGAAGAAGGAACGCCGCGAACCGATCACCATGCTTACAGCCTACGACTATCCCACCGCCTTGGCGATAGACAAGGCCGGCATTGATTGCATTCTCGTGGGGGATTCGCTCGCGATGGTGGTGTTGGGCTATGAAAACACCCTGCCCGTCACCATGGATGAAATGCTGCACCACGCACGCGCCGTCTCACGCGGCGCAAAAAGCGCGCTGCTTGTGGGCGATATGCCTTTCATGTCCTATCAAGTCTCAACCGAAGAAGCCGTGCGCAATGCAGGCCGTTTCCTGCAGCAGGGTGGTATGGACGCGGTCAAGCTCGAAGGTGGGCGGGAGCGCGCAGAGGCCATGCGTGGGATCATAGGCGCGGGTATTCCGGTGATGGGACATCTGGGGCTCACGCCGCAATCCATTCATCAACTCGGCGGGTTCCGTGCGCAGGGCAAAACCGCCTCCGCCGCGAAACGCCTGCTTGAAGATGCGCGTATCCTTGAAGAAGCGGGATGTTTCAGTCTCGTGCTTGAGTCTGTTCCTGCGCGGTTGGCGGAAACTATTTCAAAGCAGATCTCCATTCCAACCGTTGGTATCGGCGCTGGCGCGGGTTGTGATGGTCAGGTCCTTGTTACCCATGATCTGCTCGGCCTGTTTGAGCGCTTTACGCCCAGGTTCGTAAAACAGTATGCAAACTTTCATGCGGAGATGAACAAGGCTTTCACCGAATACCTTGACGATGTGGAAACAAAACGTTTCCCGGCGCAGGCACATACGGTCGAAATGAGCGATGAAGAATGGGAAGCATTTCAAAAAGAGATCAAGAAATGAAAGAAGAAATTCTTCTCGTTGGAACTGGCGCGTTGGCTACGCTTTTCGCAGCGCGTTTGAGTGAAGCCGGCTGTTCTGTGCATATGCTTGGCACATGGAAACACGGATTGAATGCGCTCAAACAGAACGGCGCATGCATTGTCGATGCAAATGGAAATGAACGCGCTTATAAAGTCCACGCGACGGATGATCCACGCGAAGTGAGCGGTGCGAAATCCGCGCTAGTGTTGGTCAAATCGTGGCAGACGGAGCGGGCCGCGCGTCAACTGAAGGAAGCTCTTGCAGGTGACGGACTGGCTGTCACTCTCCAAAACGGACTCGGCAATCGCGAAACACTCGCGCGTCACCTGGGCGCGGCGCGCGTTTCTTTGGGTGTTACCACCAGCGGCGCGACGCTGCTTGGGCCGGGCTTGGTGAGAGTGGGTGGGGAGGGCACCATATCCATTGAGCAGAATCAGGCGCTTGGTCCGCTTGAGGCGGCGCTTCGTTCCTCCAAATTTAATGTACAGATCGTAAACGATGCACAGTCGCTTATCTGGGGCAAGTTGGTCATCAACTCTGCGATCAATCCACTGACCGCCTTATTGGGGGTTTCCAATGGTGAGTTGTTGGCGCGTCCCAGTGCGCGCAAGATGATGGCCGCGCTGGCGAGTGAAACCGCGGAAGTGGCAAATGCTGAACATGTGCATCTGCCGTTTAACAATCCGGTAAGTGCCGCGGAAGATGTGGCTCGCCGGACCGCCACGAACCATTCTTCAATGTATCAGGATGTGCGTCGGGGCGCGCCTACTGAAATTGATGCGATCTGCGGTGCGGTGGCCCAGCGCGGAGAGCACCACGGCATTCCGACGCCATATAACCATGCATGTTGGAAACTGGTTCGGGCAGTGGTTTCGTTGAATTAGTGGTCCGGCAGAATGGCGGTGCGGAGAATCGAGTAATTCTCCGCACCGTTTAAAAAGTAGGATATTCCTGCGCTATGGTCTGGGACCTCGTTTATGCCCACTTCAAAAAGCACATGGTAAGATACAGAGTGCCGCATAGATAACTACTGTGTGCTGCGCAAAGATACGAACCCAAATTACGATAATCACCCGTATTTTTATGATTCAAGGTTCACGTATTTATGCAAGAAGCAGTAAACCAGAATTATGTTTTTTACTCATAATTACTTCCAACAGGTTTAGTGATTAAAGTAGCAAGCGGTAAAAGAATACTTTATCGTTTGGAGGTATCCATGCGCAAGTGGTTCTTGATATTGGTGGTGGGGGCGTTGTTCGCGCTCCCCCCTTTTGTATCCGCACAGAATGACATGACCTTATCAGATGTGAACATACAGTTGTGGCCCGAGTATGATAGATCAGATATGCTTGTGATCAATTACATCACACTGTCCTCTGAGACATCCTTACCCGCGGTTGTTAATTTGCGCATTCCTGCTGAAGTGAGGACCCCCCTCGTAGTAGCAATTGGGCCATCTCCTGATTTAGTGACAGATCAGGGCGTGCAGTTTACAACAAAAGTAGATGGAGATCGACTGGTTGTTTCAATTCAATCAACGGGGACGGCTATTCAGCTTGAATATTATGACCCCGATTTGAAGAAGGATGGAAATTCCCGCTCCTATCTCTATGAATGGATAAGTGATTATGATGTCCAAAACTTTAGTGTTACAGTGCAACAACCATTTGATGCAGCCAATTTGAAATCTTCACCTGCTTTGCAGGATAATGGAATTCATGAAGATCAACTGCAATACTATACTTCTGAGATCGGTGCTATTGCAGCCGGTAAAATATTCTCTTTGGAGTTAAGTTACGATAAACCATCCGACTCGTTAACTATTTCCCGACTTCAAATTGCGCCGGTGGACGTAAGTGAAAATACGCCGGGCCGCGTTTCATTGAGCAACTCACTGCCATATATGATCGGCGGGCTGGGTGTTATTTTGATCATAGTTGGCCTTGTGTATTACTGGCAATCCGGGCGTTCGTATACAGGGAAAGCGCGCCATCGGGCGCACACACCCGCGGAATCTGAAGAAAGTGGGGAGGATGCCTATTGTGCTCAATGCGGTACGCGCGCAAAAGCAGGCGATCGTTTCTGCCGCGTATGTGGTGCGCGCTTGAGACATCCGGAAGGCTCTGTGATATAGGTCACAATAAATTGGACGACTTCCCTGCATTTGTTTACAAATTAATGACCTATGTAATGTTGTGAAACAGAAGACCCAGGTTTAATACGGGAAAATTGTTGAAATTTCCATTTACGCGCAGGGCTTAAAAATTTTATGTGAATTCTCACGGTGCACGAAGGCTTGCTTATGATTTAATTCACAGCCTCACAGGAGTGTAAAGTGATTAATTGACGCATCATCACCTTGCAAGTATAATTTCGGGATTGCCCCGTCGCGGATGGGTGATTTGAGGACACATGGCTCTGCGTGGAAATTTACGTGATTTTACGATCACTCAACTGCTCAACTTGATTAACCTTGCCGGTAAGACCGGTACTTTGATCGTGGATGGCCCCGCGGAACAGGCACATGTTTCCTTCCGCGAAGGCAAGCTCGC
>CAZSVR010000053.1:1324-19882 GCA_964610295.1 uncultured Anaerolineaceae bacterium | reverse complement strand
AACGGAAAATCGTTTCCATACACTCAGCCCATTCTCGCGAAGGTCGGCGAGCGCATTCGCATTCGTTACATGAATGAGGGCCTCACGATCCACCCGATGCACACGCACGGCTTCCCCATGACAGTATTCTCGCGTGATGGGTGGAAGCTTTCCCCGTTCCAATGTGACACATTGATGATCGGACCCGGTGAACGATGGGACGTAATTGTCACTCCCGATTCAGCGGGCATTTGGGCTTTCCACTGCCATGTGCTCACTCATGCAGAATCATCTCATGGCATGTTCGGCATGGTTACTGCCATCGTCGTCCAGTAGTGCTCAATACCCGAGGTGAAAAAATCCAGCCGGATGTAACATGTGAAACAACAGCATCAACGGCGTTTCAGGGTACATCCACTACAGAGGCGGCGCGGGACATCTGGCATTTATGATGCACCGCGTCTCCGGCCTAGGCACACCCAGCGCCGGAAGTGGACATTAGAAAACTATTCAAAAGCCCCGGTTTGTGATATAATATACAAACTCGGGCTGGCTGAAAGGTTTAGAAAGGAGAAAATAGATGACAAACAAATGGAAGCTGGTGTTCGCGGTTGCCATGGCGATCATGATCTTGCTTGTCCTGCCATTCGCCGGGAGATTGTTTCTCCCTTATGGCGAATACGGGATGATGACATATGGGTATGGGTGGCATATGCCGCCCATGATGTCCGGAGGTTTCGGCATGATGGGCTTTGGCATGATGCTCTTCATGTGGCTAATCTCGCTTGCCTCGCTGGTACTGATTGGCCTGGGTATCGCCTGGCTGATCAAAACGCTTACTGCTCCAAAATAATACCTGGCGTGGACATTAAAATCTACTGACGCAATCAAAAGCCCTGTCGATCATGACAGGGTTTTTCAATTATAATTTTGGGATGAAAAAAAGCCCGCCTCTTTCTTTGGCGTCCAGCCTGCTGCTGTTTCTATTTAGCTCCTGCTCCCTCAAAGGGACTCCCGACCCGGACCAGGTGATCCGCGAATCCGTCGCGGCGACCCTAGCCGCGATCCCAACTGTGACCCAGGCCCCCATACCAACTCCCTATCCCTCGCCAACGCCATTTAATCTCATCGGCCTATACTGCGAATATCAATTTTGTATCGGGCATCCATTCGGTATGGCATTTTACGACCATCTCGCTTCCCTGAATCCATTGACGCCAAGCGAATACAAAAATGGATTTATCGCCGCGTACCGGATCCCGGCCATGGTGATCAACGTGATCTGGTTGCAGGCGCCGGGCACCGCAGACCCGCAATTTCTGCTGGATACGATCCTGGATGACCAATCCGATACAAGAACGGGGAATTTGGATGTAAAACTGGTACGCGGCATGAACGTGATGTACACCTCGATCACAACGACCATCAGCCCGGATGTCCCCTTCGGCGGCGGGGGCGCATGGATCTGCGGTGACCGCGTCTTCGCGTGGAAGGTTTACGTTCCGCAGGCCGAGACAGCCGGTCCGTTGTTCGAGGAGGCGCTGGCAAGGTTTAGTTGCAGTCAATAGATGATAGGGTCTCGGCGGGGTCAGGGTCTCGGTAAGCCGTTGCACGGCTACTCGACCACCAAAACCCACGCCTAGATGGCCCACCCTTCATAGCCCCTTCTCTTTCGCCTCATTCCAAAGTATATCCATCTCTTGCAAAGTCATATCTGATAAATTCCTCCCTTGTCCTTTCGCACTTTGTTCCACATGAGCAAAGCGTTTCTTGAATTTCAAATTCGCCTCGCGCAGCGCGGACTCGGCATCCACTTTGCGCCAGCGTGCAAGGTTGACCAGCACAAAAAAGAGATCGCCTAATTCATTCGTGACCTCTCGAAGATTCTCAGCCTGCTGTATCTCTTCAATTTCCTCACGGATCTTATCTAACACACCCTCGATCTCGGGCCAGTCAAAACCGACGCGCGCGGCGCGATCCTGGTATTCCTGTGCCTGTGTCAGCGCAGGTAGTGAGGACGGAACTCCATCCAACAAGCCTTTATCTTCCTTCTTCCCCTTGCGTTCTTTTTCCTTGAGCTTTTCCCAATTCGCCAGCACACTATCCACGCCATCCACTTGTACATCCCCAAACACATGCGGGTGACGAACTATAAGTTTGTCGTTTATATTTTTAATAACCTGGGTCATCGTAAATTCATTTGATTCGCTTGCGATCTGTGAATTCAAAACAACCTGCAATAATAAATCGCCAAATTCCTCACGCATCGATTCGGAATCATTTTCATCCATGGCGGTTAATGTTTCGTAGGCTTCTTCAAGCAAATGCGTCCGCAGACTCTCATGCGTCTGCTCCTTGTCCCACGGACAGCCATCTGGCGCGCGTAAATGTGCCACGATCTCGGCGAATGATTCAAATGATGTCCCTTCATCTAGCGATGGAATATACAGGCAGGTATTCGTGAAAAAGGCATCAAGCTCATTGAGAGTTACATCTTTCCCCTTTCCACTTTCTACAACTTTAATAACATGCTCCTGTGGATACACAGCCATCAAAACCTTCTTCACCTGAAAAGCCAACTCGCGCGAATCGACGCCCATAAGCAAAACAGGTATGTCCGGCGGAAAAGGAGGCACATGCGCGGAGGAAAGAGTCCACGCTTCGAGCAGGGTCAGTTTCGAGGGCGGCCTGAGGCGAAGCGTCTCAAATGTGGAAGCGACGAGGGAGAAGTCCATAATAACTCCTAGACTCTTCGGTCGCCCTTCGGGCTTCCTCAGAGTGACATACTAAGTTAAACATAAAACGTAATGCGATGTAAATTTCGCATTACGTCTATGATTTTATCCTAAAGCCACATGAAATATGACACGTGACACATGAAACTGACTTTAACGCTTGGTGTAAGTAGGAGCCTTGCGGGCTTTCTTGAGGCCTGGTTTCTTGCGTTCCTTGACGCGGGCATCGCGGGTGAGCAAACCCTTTTTGCGCAAGGCGGAAGTCCAGTCTGCATTGATCAGTTGAAGGGCGCGGGCAATGCCTAGACGCACGGATTCGGTTTGGCCGGTGGTTCCACCGCCATTCACCAGCACACTGACATCATATTTATTCGCTTCCTGACCCACCACCCCAAATGGACGCAGGATGTCTTGGAGGTCACCCGGTCTTGTGAAGAACGCCGGACCATCCTTTTCATTGACGGTGAACTTACCACTGCCGGTCACCAGGCGTACACGAGCGGTGCTTTCCTTGCGACGGCCAATTCCTTCGTAATATTGAGCCATATTCGCTTACCTTCCTATTTCATGACTTGCGGATTTTGCACCGCATGCGGGTGATCGGGACCAGCATAGACCTTCAAACGCTTGAGTACGGCGCGTCCCATGCGGTTGTGCGGCAACATGCCCCAGACCGCGTCGCGCAGCGCCCGGTCCGGATAAGTCTTCAGTTGATCGCGCAGGGAAATACTCTTGAGACCGCCCGGATAACCGGAGTGATGGTGGTATATCTTGGTGGTCATCTTGGTGCTGGTCTTAGTACCGGTCACGGTCACACGCTCAGCATTGACCACGACGACAAAATCGCCCATCTCCACGCCGGGAGTAAAGGTCGGTTTGTTTTTGCCCAGCAAAACGTGCGCAATACGCGTGGCCAATCGGCCCAGCGTCTGCCCATTGGCATCCACCACAACCCAATCGCGCTTTATTTCAGCGGCTTTCGGATAATATGTCTTCTGTTGCACTTTCGTCACTCCGTTTCTTATCTAATCAATGTGATCCATATAGTACTTCGACCAGTGTTAATCCGTTCGCGGGAGCCAGTCCGGAAAGAAGCTTCGATCGCTTTTTTAATGCGTTTCGGACTTCCTCGCCCGAACATCTTCCCTGAGCCACAGCCACTTGTACGAAGACCAGTCTTCTAACCATGCGATACAAAAACGCATCCGCGCGTATTTCAAACTGCCACTCGTCATCCGGCATTTTCTTCCATTCGGCTTTTGTCAACGTGCGCACCGTCGTGCCTTTCGGCGTCGTCGGAGAACCAAAGGCGGCAAAATCATGTGTGCCGATGAAGAGACTCGCTGTCGGCAGGAGGGCCTTTTCATCCACCGCAGGCCAAACTCTCCACATGAACTTTTCACGCAAGGGATCGCGGATCGGTTCACAGAAGAGCCTGTAACGGTATCGTCGCGAGGTCGCGTCGAAGCGGGGATGGAAAACTGCAGAAGTTTCGCGCAGCTCCTTGATTGCGAGATCACGTGGCAGGTCCGCATTGAGGGCGTTGAGCAATTGCCCGTCTGCATGGGCCCAATCCATGTCGAATGCGGCGACCTGTCCCGCGGCATGGACTCCGCTGTCTGTTCTGCCTGCCAGGATGACTGACTTCCCGGACCATCCCAACTTGCGAAGGGATCTTTCCAGCTCGCCCTGCACAGTGCGTGGTCTCGACCCGCCGGCCTGCCGCTGACTTCCCTGAAATTCAGTGCCGTCGTAAGCGAGGATCACTTGGTAACGTGCCATTTTAGCGATTAGCCTTTAGCAAATAGCTTTTGGCTGAACGCCAATTACTTCCTATTCTTCAACCAGCTCTAAAAGGACCATCTCAGCGGCATCGCCGTGGCGTGCGCCAAGTTTCAACACGCGCGTATAACCGCCGGGGCGATTCGCAAAACGAGGAGCGATCTCATCAAACAGGCGTTTGATGATCTGATTATCGCCAAGCCTCGAGATCGCCAGCCGGCGGGCATTGAGCTTATCAGTGTCACTGCCGTTCGCGCTGTTACGCGCAAGCGTGATCAGGCGCTCGGCATCCCCGCGGATTGCGGCGGCCTTGGCCTGGGTGGTCTGAATACGCTCGTGCGTAAAGAATTGTTTGATCAGGTTGCGCCTCAAAGCGATGCGCGCGCTTTTGGTGCGTCCCAATCGATACCCTGCTATTAAATGTCGCATCTCTAACTCTCCGCTGTATTATCTTTCATGAAACCCTTTTCCTGCATCTTCTGGCGAAGTTCATCGAGGCTTTTCTCGCCGAAGTTGCGGATGGACATGACCGCGGTCTCGCCTTTTTCAAGCAGGTCGAGAACGTCACCGACGGTGGTGATTCCCGTGCGCTTCAATGAGTTGAAGACCCGTACAGAGAGGTCCAGGGCTTCCACTGGAGTTTCAGCCAGTTCACTGCTCAGACGGCTGCCCGAGGCTTCGCGTTCCACAGCCACTGCCAGCATTTCTTCATTGATACCGGCTACATAGCGCAGGTGGTCAATGAGGATGCGCGCGGAGGAACTGAGCGCACGTTCCGGGGAAATGGTGCCGTCTGTCCAGATTTCCAAATTCAATCTGTCATAGGCCGTGCTCTGTCCCACACGGGCAGAGGCCACCTCCCAATTGACACGTTTCACCGGGCTGTAGATCGCGTCCACCGGCAGTTCGCCGATGGGCATGTGCCCGGAGCGTTCGGTGGACGGGGAATATCCGCGTCCACGTTCGACCATGAATTCAATGTCTAGCTTGGTCTTGGCTCCATCCACGGTGAAGAGATACATATCCGGATTGACGATCTCGATCTCGGCCGGCATAATGATATCGGCCGCGGTGACCGTCCCCTCGCCGCGTACTTCGAGGTGCATACGGGCGCTATCCACGCCATCCATTTTGATGCGGATTTGTTTGATCTGCAACATGATCTGGATGACGTCTTCCCGCACGCCGGGCACGTCGGTAAACTCATGCAGGACGTCTGCAAAGCGCACAGAAGTGATCGAGGAACCCTCCAGAGAAGAAAGCAGGGCGCGGCGCAGGGCGTTACCCAGCGTCACACCGTAGCCGCGCTCCAGCGGGCTGATCGTGAATTTGCCGTAATTGCGAGCTTCCGCTTCGCGCTCGATCTTTGGCATGACCATGTTCGTGATGATACCCGTCAAGGTTCACACTCCCTTTTTGAAAATGAATGCAGGCCGCGAGCCAGTTTTCGGCCCGGCCTGATGCGTAACTGGAGGATTACCGTCTGGAATAGTATTCGACGATCAGTTGTTCGTCGAGACTACCGTCAATTTCCGCCCGTTCCGGCATACGGGCCATCGTACCGTTTAATTTCTTAACATCGCGATTGAGCCAGGACGGCGCATTGCGCTTATCCGCATACGCGTCGAGTTCCTTAAAGTAAGTCAACTTACCGGAACCTTCGCGCACGCTGATCTCGTCACCCTGGCTGAGCAGCATGGAAGGAACATCTGTGCGACGGCCGTTCACGATAAAGTGCCCATGCGTAACCAACAGGCGCGCCTGTGAGCGGCTGGAAGCATAACCGAGACGAAACACGACGTTATCGAGGCGGGACTCAAGAATCTGAAGAAGGTTCAAACCAGTAAGGCCGCGACGACCGATCGCCGCATCATAATAACGACGGAATTGGCGCTCGAGGACGCCATAGATACGACGCGCTTTTTGTTTTGCGCGCAACTGACGGGCGAAGTCGGATACGCGACCCGTGCCCATGCCCTTGCCACCGCGTCCCGCGGTACGGCCATGCTGGCCTGGCGCAAAGGTACGTTTTTCAAAGGAGCATTTGGGAGTAAAACAACGCTCGCCTTTGAGAAAAAGCTTTTCGCCCTCTCGGCGACAAAGCTTACAAACCGGACTTAATGTTTTTGCCATATATTAACTTCCTTGACTAGATTAGACGCGTCGCTTCTTCGGAGGACGGCAACCATTGTGCGGGATCGGGGTAATATCCGCAATCGAGCGCACTCTCAAACCCATGGACTGCACTGCACGAATCGCATTCTCGCGGCCAGGCCCCGGGCCTTTAATGTACAGGTCCACTTCCTGAATGCCCAATTGTTGAGCCGCCTTGATGGCCTGTTCCGCGGCAAGACGTGCGGCAAAAGGTGTGCTCTTGCGAGAACCTTTGAAACCAGCCGAACCGGCAGAACCCCAGGCGACAGTATTCCCTTCGGTGTCTGTAACGGTCACGATCGTATTATTAAAAGAAGCAAAGATATGCACCTGTCCGCTAGACAGGGTACGCTTCCCTTTTTTCGCGCCGGCGGCGCGGCGGGTGGAACGAACACTCTGAGCCATTATTCTTTATACCTTTCGGACAGGATTATTTCTTCGCGCCACGGCGGCGGCCACGACCGGCAACCGTCTTCTTGGTACCCTTGCGGGTGCGCGCATTGGTCTTCGTGCGCTGACCGTTCACGGGAAGGTTACGACGATGTCGCAAACCACGGTAGGAGCCGATCTCGATCAAACGCTTGATGTTCATTTGAACTTCACGACGCAAATCGCCTTCGACCTTGTAATTTTTGGAAATATACTCGCGGATCGCGGAAACTTCCGCTTCGCTCAAGTCTTTGATGCGCGTGTCGGGATTGACCTTGGTATTCTCCAGGATCTTATGAGCACGCGTCAGGCCGATCCCAAATAAATAGGTCAGGCCAAATTCAACCCGCTTATTGCGGGGCAGGTCAACGCCTTCAATTCTCGCCATAGGTCACCCTACTACCCCTGTCTTTGTTTATGTTTTGGATTTTCGCAAATGATATAGACGCGGCCCTTGCGCCGAACGATCCGGCACTTGGCACAACGCTTGCGAATGGAGGGCGAAACTTTCATGAATTCTATCTCCTTACTCATCGCGGTCCTTACGACAGCCACAAAGTTCTGATTATACTGGTTCTCTTATTATCCGTCTACGCTGAATACGGTCATCTGCCGACTCTACAGGACAGTCAGGATGAGAGGGTCTCCTTCGGTGACGGCAATCGTATGTTCAAAATGCGCCGTCAGTGATCCATCAGCAGAGACAACCGTCCACCTATCGGGGAGGACGCGAGTTTCATGCGTCCCAACAAGCACCATCGGCTCAAGTGCGATGGTCAAACCCGGGCGGAGTACCATGCCGTTTCCCGCGGACCCAATATTGGGAACCTGCGGTCCTTCATGCATCTTCCGTCCGACGCCATGTCCTGTGTACTCACGTGTCACATGCAGTCCACGGCCTTGTACAAAATTTTGTATCGCCGCTGAAACATCACCTACACGGTTGCCGCGCCGCATTTTTTCAATGCCAGCGTATAATGCACCTTCGGTGACTTCCAGCAGATTCGCAGCCTCGGGAGAGATCTCCCCGACCCCGGCTGTAAATGCCGAGTCAGCCACGAAACCATCCAATACCGTGCCACAATCTATTGAAACGATATCCCCTCCCTTTAACTTGCGTTGCGGGTGAGGGATGCCGTGCACCATCTCGTCGTTGATGCAGACGGTGATCGAGGTGGGGAACGGCGGATGGCCATATCCTTTGAAGGGCGATATGCACCCATGCGACCTCAACACTTCCTCCGCAGCCACGTTGAGGTCCGCTGTCGGCATACCAGGTTGTAAAAGTTCTTTCACCTTCGCCAGCACTGTTGCGTTGATCCGTCCCGCTTCACGCATGATCTTGATCTCTGCGGGCTTCTTGACATGAATCTGGCGTTCCCAACTCATTCATACCTACTTTTCAGCAGAGTTTACCATCACTCCGCCTGATCCACAAAAGTTATTTATGCAACGCAGAAAGCAAAGCCGTTGTTACTTGTTCAACTTCCTGCATACCCTCAATCTCCATCAATTTGCCGCTCTTGCGATAATAATCAACAAGCGGCATAGTTTGTTCTAGATAAACTCGAATGCGTTTCGTCACGGTTTCGACTCTATCGTCTTCACGCTGATACAACTCGGATCCATCTTCATCGCAGACACCGGCCTGTTTTGGCGGGTTGAATTTTTGATGGTAGACGTGCCCCTGCGCACGGCAGGTCCAGCGTCCGTTTGCGCGCTCAACGAGAATTGCTTCAGGTGCCGTAATGTAAGGCACCGCATCCACCTGACCTTTGAATTCAGCCAGCATCTTCTCGAGCGCGTCGGCCTGTGCCGGAGTGCGAGGAAAACCGTCCAGGATCGCACCAGCTTCACAGTCGGGTCGCATGAGGCGCGCGCGGATCATAAGGATCGTCACATCATCGGGTACCAGTTCACCTTTATCCATAAAGGATTTGGCGAGCTGTCCGAGTTCCGTTTGATTTTTAAGGTTCTCGCGGAAGAGGTCTCCCGAAGAGACGTGTGCGAGTTTGGTTTTCTCAGCCAAGATATTGGCCTGCGTGCCTTTCCCAACACCGGGAGGTCCGAGCAGGACGATAAAGGTCGCCATGAAATCTCTTTAACGCACGAGCAACGAGTCTTGATAACCGTGCAGTTTCAGTTCGGCATCAATGTTCATGAAGGTATCACGAACAACGCCCACTACAATGAGCAAACCCGAAGAGGAAACAAGAAACAGGCCGGTCTGTGCGCTTGCAGCCGTCAAATTGAAGGCGGTTAATAACAGGCCCAGCAAGAACGGCATGATCGCCACAAGACCAAGGAAAACCGCTCCGGGAAGAGTAATCCGTCGTTGTACTGTGCTCAGGTATTTCTGCGTGGGGGGCCCCGTGTGAACACCCGGAACAGTGGCGCCAACTTTCTTCAGGTTCTCGCCGTAATTCTGTTGATCGAACAGCACAGAGGTATAGAAGAATGTAAAGACCACAACCATCAGGAAGTACATCAACCAATAGCCCCAATTGTGCGTACCGGTACCACCGAAGAAGTTTTGCACTCCAAGGAAGAAACTGGCGACGGACAGATTTTCGCTCTGGGTGAAATAGCTTGCAAGTATCGCGGGAAATTGCAGGATCGCACTTGCAAAGATCAACGGGATCATGCCGGAGAGATTGACCATCAATGGCAAGGTGCCTTTTACCGGCATGGACATTCGATTACCCATGCGACGGCCAGGGTACATGACCGGCACGTTGCGGCGTCCCTGTTGGACATAAACGATGGCGAATACGGTCAATACAATGATCACGACCGTGAAAAACAACATGAACCAGCGCGTTTGTTCATCTGAGAGAAGCGAGGCGAGATTAAAGGGCATGCGCGCCACGATACCCGCAAAGATGATCAGGGAAAGACCCTGTCCGCGAATACCATATTCTGAGATCAATTCACCCAGCCAGATGGCGAACATTGTACCGGCTGTCATAGCGAGCAGAACGGTCAGTGAAGTGACCCAGGTTTCTGCTGTGAAGCCAAAGGGTAAAATCACTTGCCCCGCCCCCAATGCCTGCTGCGACAGTGAGTTAAAGATATTGATCTGACCGATCGCCGAAAGCGCGGCCATCGGCACGGCCAGGTAGTACGTCCATTTCTCCTGCCAGCGGCGGGCTTCGCGAGGATCTTCCTCCATTTTGCGTTGTAACGACGGAATGATCGGGATCAACAGTTGCAGGATGATCTGTGCTGTGATGTACGGATACACACCCATTGAAAGCAATGAGAAGTTGGAGACCGTACCGCCGGAGAGCAGGTCTATAAAATCGAGGATTCCTCCACTCCCAGAGGACGCGCGGAAGGCGCCCAGAACTTCAAAGTTCACACCAGGAGCAGGAACATTTGCCGCGAGGCGATAAAGCGCAAGGATCACGAAAGTGACGATCAACTTACGGCGAATGTCTTCGGATTTCCAGAGGTAACGCCAGCCCGAGAAGGAGGTTTTCATACAGAATTTCCTTTGGATAGGATTAGGCGATCAGTTCCACGGAACCGCCGGCCTTTTCGATCTTGGCTTTGGCGCCCGCGCTAACGCGATGCACGCGCACTTTCAGCGCGACGTTCATATCACCGCGGCCAAGTACAACCACGGGGTTACGCGGGTCGCGCAGCAAACGAGCATTTTCGAGGGATTCGGGATTCACGTCCGCATTCGCTTTGAATGCCTCAGAGAGTTGATCCAGGTTGACCTCATTGAAAGTAACCTGATTCGGCGGGGTGAATCCTTCACCGCGCAGGAACGGCAAACGGCGATAGAAAGGCAGGTTACCACCCTGACGATACAAGTGGCCACCCTCACCAGAGCGGGCGCCCGCGCCCTTCGTACCACGACCTGCGGTCTTACCCTGGCCGGCGGAAATGCCGCGGCCTACGCGTTTGCGCTCCTTTTTGGAACCGACATTTGGTTTAAGATCATGTAACTTCATATTCAACCTACTCTTCGATCTTGAGCATATGGATGATCTTGTTCAACATGCCGCGCACGGCGGGCGTATCCTGATGCTCTATGGTCTGGTGCATACGACGAAGTCCAAGCGCTTTGACGGTTGCCTTTTGTCCTTTGGTATAACCAATAGGACTGCGGACCAAAGTCACGCGCAAGGTTTTGCCGGATATCTCTTTCTTAGGCATGCTGCTTCCTCCGTTCCCAGAATGGCAACAGTTCTTCCACGCGTTTACCGCGGCGTGCTGCCTCCAAAGCAGGAGAGCGTAATGCATCCAGTGAAGCAAAGGTCGCCATCACCACATTTAACACGTTCGCACTGCCCATCGATTTGGTCAGGATGTCGCGAACACCGGCCACCTCGAGCACGGCGCGTACGCCGCCGGCTGCAATAACACCGGTCCCAGGAGAGGCGGGCTTGAGGAATACCTTCGCGCCTGCCACTTTCCCGAGTGATTCGTGCGGGATGGTGGTGCCGGAGAGATTCACGACACGCAGGTCCCTGCGGGCACGTTCGGAAGCCTTACGCATTGCATCCGGCACAGCATTGGCTTTACCAACGCCCATGCCGATGGTACCTTTCTTGTCACCGACGACAACGGTCACGCGGAATTGAAAGCGCCGGCCGCCTTTCACAACTTTGGCGACACGCGCGATCTCGATCACACGCTCTTCGTAAGCGTCCTGCGTCTCAAATTGTTGTCCGGTAAATGTTTTTTCTGCCATATCTTTCTCCGTATCGCTTACAACACTCTAGAATTGCAGGCCGCCTTCGCGCGCGCCATCGGCCAAAGCCTTAATGCGTCCGACATAGCGGAAGCCACCACGATCAAACACGACCGTCGAAATCCCTTTGGATTTGGCTCGTTCAGCAACTGCTTTGCCAATGGCCTTCGCCTGTTCGGTCTTCTTCAACCCTTTCACCTTCTCGCGCAGGTCCTTATCAACCGTGGATGCGGAGACAAGCGTATTCCCGTCAATGTCATCAATCACCTGGGCATAGATACCGGAATGGCTCTTGTACACATTCAAACGCGGGCGCTGTGCAGTTCCAAAGACCTGCTTGCGAACGCGCACATGACGACGTTCACGAGCGATAGAGCGACTTTTATTAGCCATGGATTACTTGGCTCCTTTCCCGGCTTTGCCGGCCTTACGACGAATGCGTTCGCCCAAATAACGGATGCCTTTGCCATGATATGGCTCCGGAGGCCGCACTTTGCGAATATTCGCAGCCACCTGACCAACCAGTTCCTTGTCGAATCCCAGGACCTTGATCTGGCGGGTCTTCAAATCTACATCAAACGAGATACCGTCGGGTGGTTCCATCTTAACCGGGTGTGAATAACCAACAAACAGGGTGAGGTTTTTCCCTTCGAGTTCGGCGCGGTATCCCACACCTTCCACTTCGAGGACAACTTCGAAACCCTTGCTTACACCGTGGATCATGTTCGCGAGCACAGCACGCGTGGTGCCATGCAGGGCACGTTCCGCAGGGTCATCCGAATTGCGGGTGATATTTAACCGGTTGTTCTCCATTTTGATAGCGATCAAATGAGAGAACATTCGTTGTAATTCACCCTTCGGGCCCTTCACGCGGACGTTGTAACCCGTCACATCCACCTGCACGCCACTGGGAATATCTACCGGCAAACGACCAATGCGAGACACTGTATACCTCCTACCATACCTTGCAGATGATCTCGCCGCCCACGCCCAACTGTCGAGCGCGCGCGCCAGTCATAACACCCTTTGGAGTCGAGAGGATGGCAACGCCAATTCCCGAAAGCACCCAGGGAATATCCGTCTTTTTCGTGTAAATGCGACGGCCCGGTGTACTGATGCGTTCAAGTCCGGAAAGCACGGCGCGACGCTGGCGTCGTTCGCCAACGTATTTGAGCTTTACGCGCAGGACTTTCTGTGGTTCGCGATCACCAGCCACCACTTCAAAACCTTCGAGAAAACCTTCATCTTTAAGGATCTTGGCGATTTCTACTTTTATTTTTGAGTTGGGCATTCCAACCTGCGCATGGCCTGCCATGACAGCATTGCGAATGCGGGTCAACATATCAGCAATTGGGTCAGTAAAAGACATGTTCTACCTCCGCCCGGCTACCAGGATGACTTCACGACGCCGGGGATCTTGCCCGTCAACGCCAACTCGCGGAAACAAATACGACACAAACCGAAGCGGCGGATATAACCGCGCGGACGTCCACAACGCTGGCAGCGGTTCCGAACTTGGACAGCATATTTGCGGCGGAGTTCACGATATTGCATACATTTCTTTGCCATAGGTTAAGCATCCTTCTTGCTAGTGAACGGCATCCCGAGCAATTGCAGTAAAGCGCGGGCCTGATCGTCGCTCCTGGCGGAGGTCACGATGGTGATTTCCATACCGCGCAATTTATCGATCTTGTCATATTCGATCTCAGGGAAGACCAACTGGTCCTTGAGACCCAGCGTATAGTTCCCACGACCATCAAAAGCATTGGCTGAAACGCCGCGGAAATCGCGTACTCGCGGCAAGGCAATGTTCAATAACCGGTCGAGAAAAGCCCACATTCGATCACCACGCAAAGTCACTTTTGCCCCGATCAGGCGGCCTTCGCGCAACTTGAAATTCGCGATCGCCTTGCGAGCCTTGGTCTGAACCGGCTTTTGACCGGTGATCTGGATCAGGTCGCTGGTCGCAGCTTCGAGTGCCTTGGGATTGTCCATTGCCTCACCAAGACCAATGTTCAATACGACCTTTTCAATGCGCGGCACCTGCATTACGTTCTTGAAACCGAACGATTTGAAAATGGCCGGGGCTACTTCTTTTGTATAACGTTCATGCATTCGGTTCATCTGATTCGCTCCACAGCCTAGTCGATGGTGGCTTCGCAGTTCTTGCAAACGCGGTGAGCACCATCGTCATCGCGCTGGATCCCAAAACGGGAGGGTTCGCCGCATTTCGGACAGACGAGCATCACGTTCGAGATGTCGATCGGTCCTTCGAACTGGATGCGGCCCGGATTCATATTGCGACCCGCCTTCGTCTGCATCTGCTTCTGATGTTTGGTGCGAACATTCACACCCACCACCACCACACGGCGGTCATCGATCAGTACATTGATCACTTCCCCGCGCTTGCCCTTGTCTTCGAGCCGGCCGCTGATCACTTCCACCGTATCGCCTTTTCGGATCTTCACTCTCATTCTCAGCTCCTACAGCACTTCCGGGGCCAGCGACACGATCTTCATATAGCCCATGTCACGCAGTTCGCGCGCCACGGGGCCAAAGATACGGGTGCCCCTCGGGTTTTCACCATCGGCATCCAAGATGACCGCGGCGTTATCATCAAAGCGTATGTAAGAGCCATCTTCACGGCGCCATTCCTTTGTGCAACGCACAATGACGGCCTTTACAACTTCGCTCTTTTTCACAGAACCTTGCGGCGCAGCGGATTTAACAGTGGCAACCACTATGTCTCCGATCGCACCATATTTGCGCCTGGAGCCACCCAACACATGGATGACAAGCAGCTCGCGCGCGCCGGTATTATCTGCAACCTTTATTCGAGACTCATGTTGGATCATGCCATTACTCTCCTACGCCCTGATCCGCCGTGCGAGTCTCACGCTTCACAACGGACTCTACAGCCCAGCGCTTATCGCGGGACATTGGCTTGGTCTCGACGATCTGGACCTGGTCACCGATCTGACAGCCGATTTCGTCATGCGCCTTCACACGATTGCTCGAATACACCACCTTCTTATAAAGAGGATGGCGGAACTTGCGAGTGATCTCAACCACAACGGTTTTGGTCATTTTATTGCTGGTGACCACACCGATCATTCGACGACGATTATTCATTATGCACCTTCCACGGCAACACGCTCGGACTCGCGCAGGATGGTTGCCATACGGGCGAGGTCGCGTCGCAACACTCTCAGGTGACTCGTGTCAGTCAGCTGACCGGTCACCTGCTGGAAGCGCAACTTCATCATCTCTTCACGGCCATCCGAAATCTTTGAACGGAGTTCCTGCGCCGTCATTTTACGGACGTCTTCTTTTTTCATGGCCTTCATCGCTATTTTCCTCCCGCGTGACGGATCACAACTTTGGTCTTGATGGAGAATTTATACTGCGCACTCTTCAAGGCGGCGACCGCGATCTCCGCAGGCAAACCACCGACCTCAAACATCATTCGGCCCGGTTTCACTACAGCCACATAGTATTCCACATTGCCCTTACCGGAACCCATACGGGTTTCTGGTGGCTTGTGAGTAAATGGCTTGGCCGGGAAAATGCGGATCCAGATCTTGCCACGACGCTTCATCTCACGGACGATGGACCGGCGAGCCGCCTCAATTTGACGGGCTGTGACCCAGCCCGGTTCCAGCGCCTGCAGACCGAATTCACCGAAGGAAATTTCCGCACCGCGGAGAGCTTTTCCCTTCATGCGACCGCGCATCTGCTTGCGCCACTTAACACGTTTTGGCATCAACATCTCAAATACCTCATCTTAAAAGCGACGTCGCGATTACCCCGCGCGCCACTTCATAATTTAATCGAAGGGCGCGGGGCTACTCGCTGACGTACACACCTTCCGTCGCTTCGGCTTTTTCTTCCGTTTCAAGTACGACCTCACCCTTATAAATCCAGACTTTAATACCGATCTGACCATAAGTGGTTGTAGCTTCAGTCATTGCAAAATCAAGGTTTGCCCGCAGCGTCTGCAGAGGCACACGGCCCTCACGAAGCCAAACGTCGCGCGACATTTCGGCACCGCCCAAACGTCCACCCACCAGGATCTTGATCCCTTGAGCGCCCTGCTTGATCGCCTGCTGGATGGCGCGCTTCATCGCACGGCGGTAGGCAATACGGCGTTCAAGCTGATCGGCAATATTCCTGGCAACCAGCATCGCATCTGTATCCGGCGAAGATATTTCCTTTATGTCGAGTTCGATCTTCTTGCCAACCAATGACTCGAGTGCCTGGCGGATCTTCTTCACGCCTTCGCCTTTGCGGCCGATCAGAATGCCGGGTTTGGCCGTGTAAATGGCGATACGGATCTTGCCGGGTGTGCGCTCCACATCCACACGCGAGATACCCGCTTTGCCGTCTTTGATCGAATCGGGCATGGTCTTGCGAAGCACACGGACCTTTTCATTTGCTGCCGCGCCGCCTTTTGAAAACTTGCCAAACAACAAAGTACGGATGGCAAAATCCTGGTGAAGCTGCTGGCGATACGTGTTCCCTTCAGCGAACCAGCGTCCACCCCAAGGTTGATTGATACCCAGCCGAAAACCAATTGGATGTACTTTACGACCCATAATTTCTCCTTAAACTCCCCGCTCGCGCAATACGACGGTGAGATGCGAGTTACGACGTAAGATCGGCTTGAAACGGCCGCGCGCACCAAAGCGGCGCCACTTGCGAGTGGGAGCTTCATCCGCCGTGATCGTGGCAATATACAGATCATCGCGGCTGACACCGAAATTCTCTTCGGCATTTGCCACTGCAGAAGACACCAGTTTGAGTACAGGCAACGCGGCGCGCTTGTTCACGAAGCGCAACATTTCCAGGGCTTCGTTCGCATCCTTGCCGCGCACCAAATCGATGACCATGCGAACCTTCTGGGCGGATTGAGGGAGAAAGCGGATCTTTGCTTGAATATCATGCATCGCTCATACTCCTTAGGGCGTCGCCGCCACGACGACCCTCTCGCTGGTTTGATGTCCGCGGAAGGTCCGTGTCGGTGCGAATTCACCCAATCGATGTCCGACCATATTCTCGGTAATATAGATCGGGACATGCCGGCGTCCATCATGGACAGCGATCGTATGACCAACCATTTGAGGAAAGATCACCGAAGCGCGGCTCCATGTGCGGATGACTTTCTTTTCATTTTTTTGGTTCATGGCCTCGATGCGCTTGAGCAATTTCAACTCAATGAAGGGACCCTTTTTTAATGATCGTGACATATCTGCCTACCTCGTCTGATTTCTTAGCGGCTCGTCTTATTACGACGGCGCACGATATACCGGTCGGTCTTCTTGTTGCGGCGGGTCTTTTTGCCAAGAGTGGGTTTACCCCATGGGCTCTTGGGACCATCAAGGCCGATCGGCTGGCGGCCTTCACCACCACCATGTGGATGGTCGCGCGGGCTCATCGCTGAACCGCGCACCGTAGGGCGAATACCTTTATGGCGTTTGCGACCGGCCTTACCAAGTTTGATATTTCCGTGATCGAGATTACCAACCTGGCCGATTGTGGCATAGCATACCTGATGGATCAAACGAACTTCGCCGGAGGGCATGCGGATCTGGGCGAAGTCACCTTCTTTGGCAAGCAACTGTGCCGCGCCGCCAGCAGTCCGAACCAGCTGGGCACCCTTTCCTTCCTTGATCTCAATATTATGGATCAGGGTTCCCACCGGAATATTGCTGATCGGAAGGCAATTACCGGAACGAATTTCAGCAGTAGGTCCAGAAAGGACCGTATCGCCAACTTTCAGGTCCAATGGAGCAACGATGTAACGCTTCTCACCATCTGCATAATGAAGCAGGGCCAAACGAGCAGTCCGATTTGGATCGTACTCGATGGCAGCCACGCGGGCCGGAATTCCGTGCTTTTCGCGTCTGAAATCCACGAGGCGGACGAAGCGACGGGCACCGCCGCCACGGTGACGGACTGTTATGCGTCCTTGAGCATTGCGGCCACCGCGATTCTTTTTGGTCACTAGTAAAGAGCGTTCAGGCGTGCTCTTTGTGATCTCTTCAAAGGTATAACCGGTCATACCGCGCGTGCCCGGAGTTACTGGTTTATATTTTTTTACTGCCATTATTGAACCCCTTCAAAGATCTCGAGAGGTTTGCTTCCCTCGGCAAGGGTCACAATGGCCTTCTTGAACGAGGGACGACGCACTAATAGACGACGGGATTTGGCGCGGCGGCCGCGTTTGGCGGGCGCATTCATGATGTTCACGCGTGCCACGGTGATATCAAAGGCATGTTCCAGCGCTTCCTTCACCATGGTGCGGGTCGCATTTTCCGCGACGATAAAAACATACTGATTAAGCTTGCTCGATTGATAACTGGACTTTTCAGTCACCTGCGGGCGGATGAGAACATCAAATTTCGTGGACATGTTACTCTCCTATCCCAGGTGCGCCACGAGCGCGTCAATGGTCTTGACGGGCAGGACAACCTTGTCAAAGCTAAGGATGTCGCGCACATTCAGGTAACTGGCAAGCAACACTTTGGCACTCTCAATATTATCGGTCACTCTCGCCACCGTGTCATAATTCTGATCATTGGCAGGCATAAGCACCAAAACTGTGGATTTGCCAACCAGGACGCCCAAAACTTCGGCCATCAGGCGGGTCTTTAACTCTTTGAACTCAAGTTCATCCACTACCACGATCCCGGCTTCCGCAGCCTTTGCAGACAAGGCGGAGCGCAGTGCGGCCTGACGCATCTTCTTGGGCATGCGTTGTTCATAGCTGCGTGG
>CAZSVR010000053.1:0-1314 GCA_964610295.1 uncultured Anaerolineaceae bacterium | reverse complement strand
CCCTGGCGGGCGCGTCCGGTCCCTTTCTGTTTCCATGGCTTTCGACCGCCACCGGAAACTTCAGAACGAACTTTCGTCTGATGCGTACCGAGGTGAGCGTTTGCCATCTGACGGGTATACGCCTGGTGCATCAGGTCAACATTCACAGGGGCTTCGAAGACACTCGCGGGTAAATCCATCTCGCGGACTTTCTTTCCTTTCAAATCTAAAACATCTACTTTCATGGCTAATCTGGCTCCCGTATCCTGCGCGCCTATTGTTTGCGCGCTTCCTTGATCATGACGAGACTGCCCTTTGCGCCGGGAACCGCACCGTTGATCGCGATCAGGTTGCGTTCTGCATCCACCAGCACCACCTTGATGTTCTGGGCAGTGATGCGATCCACACCCATATGACCGGCACCACGAGCACCTTTCAACACACGGCCAGGCGTCGTGCCCGAGCCGCGTGATCCGGGCGCGCGGTTGCGATCCGAAGTACCGTGGGTGGCGTTCATACCATGGAAGTGATGGCGCTTTACTGCACCGGCAAAGCCCTTGCCTTTGCTCACACCGATAACATCCACACGCTCACCAATGGCAAATGCATCGGCAACTGTGACCTTATCGCCGATCTTCAAACCGTGGTCTTTTGCACGAAACTCGCGCAAGAAGCGCATAGGGGGAATCTCATGGGTCTTTAAGTGACCCAGTTCACCGCCCGTAAGTCGCTTGGGATTCACTTCACCAAAGCCCAGCTGCACCGCGGAATATCCTTCCTTTTCCGGCATACGTACCTGGGTAACGAAACATGGCCCAGCTTCGATGAGTGTCACCGTATAAGCGACACCTTTATCATCGAAGATCTGGGTCATGCCGATCTTCTTTCCAATAAGCCCTTTCAACATGCTCAATTTTCTCCTTCAGAGGTCATTGACGAGACTGCCAGCCGGGCTTCGGCCGCATCATCTCCGTGCAGTGCAGTCAGAGGGTCTGGTGCGAAGCGTGTGTTTTGGTTCCACACACAGGCCCACTCTTGCGCTGTCTCAAATTAATCCGTATCTTCTCGTATGGTTATTTAATAACTAGATCTTAATCTCGATATCAACACCCGCGGGCAGGTTCAAACGCATCAACATGTCAATGGTTTTGGAGTCTGGATCCAAAACGTCGATCAATCGGTTGTGCGTGCGTATCTCAAAGTGCTCGTGAGAGTCCTTATCTATAAATGGAGAGCGACGTATTGTAAAGCGTTCCTTCTTACTTGGCAAGGGCACTGGACCAACAACATGTGCGCCGGTTCTTTCGGCCGTTTCGACGATCCGCCGGGCGGATT
>CAZSVR010000052.1:0-20145 GCA_964610295.1 uncultured Anaerolineaceae bacterium | reverse complement strand
TCTCTGGATAAGAGCGAATATTTAATTGGGCAGTTTATATCACAAAAGATTTTCATTGACAAGTAATTCAGCATTATAGATCGATCCGCCTGCCGCGCCGCGGATCGTGTTGTGAGATAAGACAACGAACTTAAGATCTAAAAGTGGATCGCGCCTCAGGCGGCCAACAACTGTCGTCATGCCTTTTCCGGTTAATCGGTCGAGTCTTGGCTGAGGACGATCCACTTCATCGCGGACCTCGATGACTGGTCGCGGGCTCGAGGGCAGATCCCTGGCTGATTGAGGCGCGGCGTATTCTCGTAATGCCTGAATGGCAGCTCCCGGGTCAACAGACTTTCCTAATTGCACGCTTGCGCAAACGATGTGCCCATCGATCACCGCGACGCGATTCGTATGCGCGCTGAACTTAATATCCTCTAATTCAATTTTGTTACCACTTAACTTGCCAAGCATTTTGCGCGGCTCCCACTCCACTTTATCTTCTTCACCAACGATATTGGGAATGACGTTTTCGATAATATCAAGCGAGGGGACACCGGGATAACCCGCGCCCGAAAGCGCCTGTAGAGAAACGGCAAAAACTTTTTTCACGCCAAACGCGTCATCCAGCGCCTTGAGCGCAACGGTCAGACCTGTGCTCGTGCAATTTGGATTCGTAAGAATACATCCGCTCCATTTGCGGTTGATGCGCTGTTGTTCTAAAAGTTGGATATGATCTGCATTCACTTCGGGAAGCAGCAGCGGCACGTCTTCCGCGCGTCGATAAGACGATGCGTTCGAGCAAACTGCCGCGCCCGCCTGCGCAAATTGTGGCTCCAGGTCTCTGGCGATCTCGTTGTGCAACGCAGAGAACACTATTTTCGCTTTGACCGAATCAGGTGACGCAGGCACGAGGACCATCTCGCGCGCATATTCCGGCATCGGATCATTCAGCACCCAGCGACAGGCCTGTGAATATTTTTGTCCAACTGAACGATCGGATGCGGCCAATGCGACCACTTTGAACCATGGATGATTATCCAATAATGAAATGAATCGCTGGCCGACAGAACCGGTCGCGCCGAGCGTGGCACAATCCAATAACAGGTTGGTGACTCCGGACATCGCGGAAGTCACAACGACGACGCGACCCCAATCCTTCCGCGCGTCCTTGATGATTTGTATCACGTTGATAAGCGCACCTACCGAACCAACGGACGTTCCCCCGAATTTCATAACAAGCGTTTGTTTAGCTATGATGTTCTCCTTATTCTCCCCTCTCCTTTAGGAGAGGGGCAGGGGTGAGGTCAGGTAAACAAAAACGCCCCACGTTTCCGTGAGGCGCTGTGTGTACTGAGATATCGTTTTGCTTCGTTTACTTCTGTCCAAACATAAATGCCTCACGGGGGAACCCGGAGGTAGTAGTCATGGACATGGTACCGAAACAAGAGTTGTACATATTGGGCGGTATTCTATGCGAGCGAGGCGATTGCGTCAAGGGAAAACCTGAAATTGAATCCGGATAGATTTTGGTGCTTATTTGTTGGGTTGTTAAACTTTACCGAATCCCACCCAAACCCCTTGATATTTGCTTTAGACTGTGAAGCCCTTCAATCGTCCCTTGATGGACTGTAATTGATTCTTTGGTCATTGTGATGTTATGCGCTTAGGGTTATTCGGATTATCGTACCACTGAGGGCCTTTGGACAAATTCGACCAGAAGACCCTCCATTCATGATATTTCTTAATGGCTTCCTCTTTAGTCTTAGCGTGAACAGCCCATCCTTGTCCGTGTGCTGCCCAACCATCCACTATCTTCACTAACTTGGGTTTATTCTGGATATTCATAGGTGCTCCTTCTATGTCCATTCTAGAGCCCCGGTATCGTGTTGTGCAAGTGTAGTGTCCAATTAGTTTGTGTAGATATTTCATGTCTTGATTTTATTGACATTGTGTGGTTTATGTGGTATTATCCACATAGTGAAACACAAAAGGAGACAAAATGACTAAACCAACTAAGGAAAACTTCTTTCCGTACGCTTTTACAGGCAATGTTTTGGATATTCTTAGAAGGCTTCGAGAAGCCAGCCTTCCGAACGTTATTGACGCAACGGTTGTGGTTAGGATTGGTGTTTCTGAAGGCAATGCGCACCGTACCGTCGCCGCCCTCAAGTTTCTAGATTTAATTGACGATGAGGGCAAACAGACCGAACCCATGCAAAACTTGGCAAAGGCGTCTACAGAGGAGTACCCTTCTGTTCTTGGGAACATTATTCATAATGCCTACTCAGAAATTTTCCAGATCGTGAATCCTGAAACTACATCTGAAGTACAAGTGATGGACACTTTCAGAGGCAGAGAACCCAAGAGCCAGTGGAAGCAGATGGGCAACCTCTTTATTGGGCTTTGCCAAGAAGCAGGTCTCATACCCGGCAAGCCTGCCACATCAAACAGAAGCGCAACCTCAATTTCAAAGCCAAGCGGGGAGGGTGAAGGTCGATCTAAACCCTCAAAATTCACTAGCGACGCTAGCATATATTATGGGCATTTTCAGAATATCTTTGAGCAATTGCCATCATACAGCAATCGCTCTTGGAATAGGATAACCAAAGAGAAATGGCTTAAACTCTTTGAGTCCATGCTGGACGTGCTAATTGATGTGGAGGACTAAACGAATAGAAGAAAGGAGAATTATTAAAATGTGCTCTGAAGTACACACACTTACAGAAATGACGTGGACGGTATATAAAAATATAGCGCCCCTTTCGGGGCGCTTTCCCAATGTTTCTCACATTGGGGATGCTGAAAACATTATATTACGGGTCGGGAATCTAGTCAAGAGGAGAAAATATGTCTGACAAATTTAGGGCAATTGTTTATATAGACGGTTTTAATTTGTACTACGGAATTAGGCGAATGTATAAAAATCCCGCCACGAAGTTTGATCCGAATCGATACGGTGAGACCTTATGGCTTAACTTGGTTAGCCTTTCGGAATCATTCCTCTTGCGCGATCAAAACTTGGTACAGGTGAATTATTTCACGGCTAGAATCAGCAAGCCCGAGGATAAGCGCAGGAGACAGAGCGCATATTTGGATGCTCTGGGTACGCTCGATAAATTAAGAATAATCGAGGGAGAATATCAATACAATGAGAAAGAATGTTGGCATTGTCATGGCATCATCCCCACTCCAAAAGAAAAACAGTCTGATGTTAATCTTGCTTCTATGTTGCTGATTGACGCCCTTGAAGACAATTTCGATACTGCCTATCTGATCTCAGCAGATGGTGATTACAAAGCCCCACTCGAATACATAAAAACAAAGTATCCTAAGAAAAGGGTCATAGCTGAGTTCGTTGAGACGAATTTCAGTTACGTTGTATCAAATTTATCCTTCAAGACCTATCTAATAGGTCGGGAGAGACTTATGGCTTGCCAATTACCTGTCAATGTTGTTCTCCGGACGGGTCACACGGTCTCGAGGCCCGCAACGTGGAAATAAATTTCAAATTAGGACACTACCAATCCGCCTATAATCGGACGAAATCACAAGCCCATGAATCCATCTTTGTTCAGCCTCTCCCTTATTGTCGTCCTGATTGTAGTCCTTATTATTAAGGATCTGTTTTCGGTTGGGATGGCACCGGTGAGAGTGAAATAGCACTCCCCAGTAAACTCAAAGAGCCGCCCTAACCACGGGCGGCTCTTTTTTTATCACCCCACCCCCAAACCCCTCCCCATGACTTCGTTATGGAGAGGGGAGTGAAGTGAGAACTTATGCCCGATCTAAAAAAGAACAGTCATGCAATTACCACTGGGCCGAACCGCGCGCCCGCGCGCGCCATGCTCAAAGCGGTGGGGTTCACTGACGATGACCTGCGCAAACCAATTGTGGGTGTCGCAAGCACGTGGATCGAAATTGGTCCGTGCAATTATCATTTGAGAAGGCTCTCGCAAAAAATAAAGGAAGGTATCCGCGCGGCAGGCGGGACTCCCATGGAATTCAACACGGTGTCGATTTCAGATGGGATCACCATGGGTGCAGAGGGAATGAAGGCATCCCTGATCAGCCGTGAGGTTATTGCAGATTCAGTTGAACTGGTGGCGCGCGGGAATCATTTCGATGCCATCGTTTGTCTTTCGGGTTGCGATAAAACGAATCCAGGTGTGATGATGGCGCTTGCGCGACTCGACATCCCGGGCCTGGCATTGTATGGCGGCTCGATCAACCCAGGCAAGCTTGGTGAAAAATCCCTTACTATTCAGGATGTGTTTGAAGCAGTGGGCGCGTATTCAGCGGGGAAGATGAGCGAACAGGAATTTATGGATATTGAAAATTTGGCCTGCCCGGGCGCGGGCGCTTGTGGCGGACAGTTCACCGCCAACACCATGTCCACGATCATGGAATTCATTGGCATCTCTCCGGTGGGATTCAACAGCGTCCCGGCCATGTCTGAAGAGAAAGACCGTGTCGCATTTGAAACGGGAAAACTGGTAATGGAAATGCTTCGTACGGATCTGCGTCCCTCGCAAATTTACACACGCAAAGCGTTCGAAAATGCGATCACTTCCGTGGCCGCAACGGGTGGCTCGACGAATGCAGTTCTCCACCTTTTGGCTTTGGCGCGTGAGGCAGAGGTTGATCTACACATTGACGATTTCGACTCAATTTGCTCGCGCGTGCCTCTCATTACAGATATCAAGCCGTTTGGCAAATACATGGCTGCGGATATGCACGCCGCGGGTGGCATCCCGTTTTTGATGAAACGTCTTTTGGAAGGTGGTTACTTGCATGGTGATTGCATGACAGTGACTGGCAAGACCATTGCCGAAGCCGCGCAGTCGGGTGTTGAGACTCCGGGCCAGCAAGTGATCTATCCACTGGATAAGCCGATCAAGGCTAATGGCGGACTCGTTATTTTGCATGGGAATTTGTCAGAGGAGGGCGGAGTGCATAAAACCGCCGCGAATAATGTCAAGCAGTTCAGGGGTCCAGCGCGTGTCTTTGAGCGTGAAGAGGACGCGATGCTGGCTGTCACCGAACAAAAAATTAAATCTGGCGATGTGGTTGTCATCCGTTATGAAGGCCCGAAAGGAGGGCCCGGGATGCGCGAAATGCTTGGGGTCACCGCGGCAATTGCGGGCGCGGGCCTGAGCGATAACGTCGCCCTGCTAACCGATGGACGTTTCTCAGGCGCAACGCGTGGAATCTCCGTTGGGCACATTGCTCCTGAGGCCCATGTCGGCGGGATGATCGCTCACGTCAAAGATGGCGACGTGATCACGATTGATGTGGATAAGCGCGAGCTGCGCGTGGATATTTCCAAAAGCGAGTTGACAAAACGCAAGAAGAGTTGGCAGGCACCTGAGCTGCGTTACAAAAAAGGTGTGATGGCGAAGTATGCCCGTAGTGTGTCGTCTGCTTCGGAAGGTGCGATCACGAGTTAATAAACGAACCACGTCATTGCGAGGGCGGTGTTCTCCCGAAGGGGCCCGACACATGCGCCGCACCCCCACTCCGCTGCGCTCGGGACTGCCGCTTTGCGGCGTGCGCGAGGGACTTCGTGCGTTTGTTGCACACTTGTCCTGCCGTCTCGCACCGTCGTGCTCGCGGCACGAACGGTGGATGCAAGTACCAGGGGTGCAGGTGAGCAATCCCCTAACACAATCAGGAGATTGCTTCGTTGGGCTAAAGCCCTCCTCGCAATGACATAAAAGGAGAAGAATGAAAAAAAGCGGCGCAGAAATTTTATGGGAATGTTTGACGCGTGAGGGCGTGGAAGTTGTGTTTGGCTACCCCGGCGGCGCGAACATGCCGATCTATGACGCGATGTTGAATTATCCGGTGCATCATGTGTTGGTGAGACATGAACAGGGCGCGGCACATATGGCAGATGGATACGCGCGCGCCTCGGGGAAAGTTGGTGTGGCGATGGCGACGTCTGGTCCTGGTGCGACGAATCTTGTCACGGGCATTTGCACCGCGATGATGGACTCGGTCCCTGTTGTGTTTATCACGGGACAGGTCGCAGCGCATCTGATCGGCGGGGATGCATTCCAGGAAACCGATGTAACCGGCATTACATTGCCGATCACCAAACATAATTATCTCGTCACGCGCGGAGATCAAATTGCGGAAGTTGTGCGCGAGGCATTTTACATCGCGCGCAGTGGACGACCCGGGCCTGTCTTGATCGATATTTGTAAGAACGCCCAGGTTGAAAAAACAGAATTCGTTTACCCTCAAGATGTAAAACTGCCGGGCTATCAGCCCGTTTCACATGCGCCCAAGGAATTGCTGGATGAAGCCGTGAAGTTAATTGAAAAGGCACAGAAGCCGATCATTTTATGCGGGCATGGTGTGTTGATGTCCAAAGCGGAAGAAGTGTTAATGAACTTCGCCGTCAAGACGAATACGCCGGTGGCGAGCACGTTGCTTGGACTGGGTGCGTTCCCCGCGTCTCATCCGTTGAGTCTGGGCATGATGGGGATGCATGGTGAAGTGCATACAAATTTGGCCATTCAGAACTCTGATCTTATCCTTGCTTTTGGTATGCGTTTCGATGATCGCGTGACCGGCACGTTGAAAACATACGCGCCGCGCGCGAAGAAGATCCATATTGAAATTGACCCATCCGAAGTGCATAAAAATGTTTTTGTGGATGTTCCATTGGTCGGTGATCTGAAAACTGTGTTGAGCGATCTTGTCCCATTGGTGGATGAATACGATCATGATGAATGGTTCAAAGAGATCAATGGATGGAGAACCGAAGCTGATGCGCGCAGTATTATGAACTGGCCCGACGATGGAAAATTATATGTAGCACATTTGATTATGGATATTTGGAAAGCAACGGGCGGCGGCGCGATTGTCACCACGGACGTAGGTCAACACCAGATGTGGGCCGCACAATATTACGCACTCGATAAACCGAATCGCTGGCTCACTTCAGGCGGTGCGGGGACGATGGGCTTTGGCTTACCTGCGGCAATTGGCGCGTGGTTTGCAGCCAAAGATCAGGAGATCTGGGCTATCGCAGGCGATGGTGGTTTTCAAATGACTGCCGCTGAACTGACCACTGCCGTGCAGGAGGGCGCGAATGTGAAGGTCGCGATCATGAACAACAACTTCCTGGGCATGGTGCGTCAGTGGCAGGAATTCTTCTTCGAGAAACGTTACTCGGCTGTAAACATGCTTACGCCTGATTTTGTGAAACTCGCCGATGCGCACGGCGTCCCTGCCAGGCTGGTGATCAAGCGCGAAGAGGTAAATGAGGCCATTGAATGGGCGCGCAAAACCAAAGGCCCGGTTGTGCTTGAATTCCGCGTTGAACAGGAAGAATCGGTATATCCGATGGTGCCAGCAGGCGCCGCACTTGATCAGATGATCCAACGCCCTGAGCGGGTGGCGCAGTAAAGGAGAAACAATGCAACATACATTCATCGCATTAGTTGAAAACAAACCCGGCGTGTTGAACCGCGTGGCTTCGTTATTCCGCCGCCGCAATTTCAACATTGAGTCTCTGGCGGTCGGCCGGACTCAGGATCCGGGAGTCTCGCGCATGACCGTGGTTGTGGATTGTCCGAATGGCGATAACGACGCGCATCGTATCGAAGCCAATTTATATAAATTGGTGAACGTGATCGATGTGCAGGACGTTACCCATCAACCTTCGGTGACCCGCGACCTGGCTCTGATCAAAATAAAGGTTGGCCCAGAACGCCGCGCCGAGGTCAATGGACTCGCCGAAATCTTCCGGGCCCGCATTGTGGATGTGGCTTTTGACTCCCTGATCGTTGAGATCACTGGCACAGAAGATAAGATCGAAGGAATGATCGAGTTATTGCGTCCAATTGGGATCGTGGAAATGGTGCGCACCGGGCAAGTCTCAATGACTCGTGGTGTGAACGATGGCGTGCGCCGTGTCCCTGGGGTAAATGGGAAGCGCTATGAAGATGTGTCTGAAATGGCAGAGATGGCACCGTGACGAATACCCGACCATGGACGACGGACGATAGGCCGAGCAGGTGACGTGGTCTGCGGTCCGACGTCCATGGTCATTTGTATATTATCAAATCTGAAAATAGCAATCTTACGGAGAACTGTAGTTATGACAAAGATCAATTTTGGTGGCACGCAGGAAGAAGTCGTCACGCGCGACGAATTTTCCCTTGACAATGCGCGTGAGGTACTTAAGAACGAAGTCGTCGCGGTGCTTGGATACGGCGTGCAAGGTCCAGCGCAGGCGATGAACATGCGCGATAATGGGATCAATGTAATTATTGGACAGCGCCAGGGCACACCGAACTGGGACAAGGCGGTTGCAGATGGTTGGGTCCCTGGCAAGACTTTATTCAGTGTTGAAGAAGCTGCAGAGAAAGGAACGGTCATTCAGTATTTGCTTTCGGATGCCGGTCAGCGTTCAGAGTGGTCGAAAATTGTTGAATGTCTTAATGAAGGTGACATGCTGTATTTCTCACATGGTTTCTCCATCACCTTCAAGGATGATACCGGCGTCATCCCGCCTCCACATGTGGACGTGGCTCTGGTGGCACCCAAGGGATCGGGCCGCAGTGTCCGCACGAATTTCCTCGACGGTTCAGGGATCAATGCAAGTTTTGCGATTCATCAAGATTCAACAGGTCGTGCAAAAGAACGCGCGCTCGCGTTGGGAATTGCCATCGGCGCGGGATATTTATTCCCGACCACGTTTGAAAAAGAAGTGTATTCCGACCTCACAGGTGAACGCGGTATTTTGATGGGCGCGTTGGCAGGCGTGATGGAAGCCCAATATACCGAACTTCGCAAGCATGGACATTCGCCATCAGAAGCCTTCAACGAAACCGTGGAAGAACTTACGCAATCGTTGATCCGTCTTGTTGGTCAGAATGGCATGGACTGGATGTATGCAAATTGCTCCACCACCGCGCAGCGCGGCGCGCTGGATTGGAAGGATAAGTTCCGTGACGCGGTCGCGCCTGTGTTCAAGGATTTATATCAAAGTGTAGTGACTGGGAATGAAGCGCGTATCACACTCGAAGCCAACAGCCGCCCGGATTATCGTAAACAACTGGATAAAGAACTTGCCGCAATCCGCGACTCTGAGATGTGGCAGGCTGGCGCGGCGGTCCGTTCATTACGACCTGAAAACTTGAAGAATTAAGCGAGGCGCTTATGAGCAACTATGTGAAGATTTTCGATACAACATTACGTGACGGCGAACAATCACCCGGCGCGACCATGACTTCTGCTGAAAAACTGGAGGTCGCGCATAGTCTCGCACGCCTCGGTGTGGATATCATCGAAGCGGGATTCCCAGCTGCATCGCCTGACGATCTGGAAGCTGTCAGACGAATTGCTCTCGAAGTGGGCAACCAGCCCGAAGGCGCCGTCCGGAGTGCTTCGCAATCGAAGGGTGGGGATGAAGCGAGAGTTCCCATCATCGCAGGGTTGGCACGCGCGAATAAGGTCGATATCGATAAAGCCTGGGAAGCCGTGCAAGGTGCGCAGAAGCCGCGTATTCATACATTCCTCGCGACGTCTGCCATCCACATGAAGCACAAGCTCAAAATGGATCCTGAGGAAGTGGTGCAACGCGTTTCTGAAATGGTCGCTTACGCGCGTTCATTGTGTGCAGATGTGGAATTTTCTCCCGAAGATGCAGGCCGCTCCGACCCTGAGTTTTTGTATGTAGTATTGAGCGAAGCCATCAAAGCGGGCGCGACCACGTTGAACATTCCCGATACGGTTGGTTACACTACGCCTGATGAATTTTATGATTTGATTGATGGCATCGTCAAGAAAACTCCAGGTATGCATGATGGCATCACGATCTCTGTCCACTGCCATGATGATCTTGGACTCGCAACCGCGAACACCCTTGCGGGAATTCGCGCGGGCGCACGTCAGGCTGAAGTGACCGTCAACGGCATTGGCGAACGTGCGGGCAACACTTCGCTCGAAGAAGTGGTCATGGTCTTGAAGACTCGCAAGCCTGTCTTCAATCTTGAAACGGGAATTGAGACGACTCAAATTTCGCGTATCAGCAAGGTGGTCAGCAATTACACCGGCATCGTGGTGCAACCGAACAAAGCCATTGTGGGTTCGAATGCTTTTGCGCATGAGGCCGGCATTCATCAGGATGGAATGTTAAAGCATCAAACCACCTATGAGATCATGCGTCCTGAAGATGTCGGCGTCAATCAATCCAAACTCGTGCTTGGTAAACATTCGGGTCGTCACGCGCTTCGTTCACGGCTCGCTGAGATGGGTCACTCGCTCGATGAAGTTGAGCTCGATAAAGCCTTTGCGCGTTTCAAGGAGCTGGCCGACCGCAAGAAGACCATTACTGAACTGGATCTCGAAGCCATGATCGCGGATGAATTCTATCGTCCGCGCGATGTCTATTTGCTCAACGGCCTGCAGGTCGCGTGCGGAACGATGGGCATGCCTACAGCAACAGTTCGTTTACGAGGACCTGATGGTGTTGTTCATACCGTTGCGTCAACTGGAACGGGTCCTGTTGACGCAACCTACAAGGCGATCGACTCCATTGTCAATATTCCTTGTATGTTGCTTGAGTTCAATGTCCACGCCATCACCGCAGGCATTGACGCGCTTGGTGAAGTCACGGTCCGTATTCAAGGTTCGAATGGTCACACTACGATGGACGCACAAAGCGAGGTGCAGTTCCCACGCGTTTATGGTGGACATGGCGCGGATACAGACATCATCGTTGCCAGCGCGAAGGCGTATATCAACGCGTTGAACAAACTCATTATCGCACAGACCGAAGGAACGGAAAAAGTTAAGAACGATTTCGGAGTCATGCTGGGATGAAGCGCGTCGCTTCATTCTTAACCGATAACTGATTCTGTTTCAATTAACATGTCATTACGAGGAGGGCTTTAGCCCAACGAACGCACGAAGTCCCTCGCGCACGCCGCAAAGCGGCAGTCCCGAGCGCAGCGAGTGGGCCTAGCGCAGCGGAGTGGGAGTGCGGCGCAGGTGTCGGGCCCCTTCGGGAGAACATCGCCCTCGCAATGGCATAATCAAAAGGAAATTATGCCGAAAACTTTATTTCAAAAAATCTGGGACTCACATGTTGTGGCTGAACAACCCGATTCCCCAGCCGTTCTCTATATTGACCTGCATCTTGTGCATGAAGTCACCTCGCCGCAAGCGTTTACGGGTCTGCGCCAGCGCGGATTAAAAGTCCGCCGCCCGGATAAAACCCTCGCCACGATGGATCATTCCATCCCAACGACTCCTCTGGATGTCCCCATCACGGACGCGATGGCCGCCGCGCAGATCAAGCAAATGGAGACGAATGCCGCTGAATTTGGCATCACCTTGCATGGCATGGACAGCCCACACCGCGGGATTGTCCACGTGATTGGCCCGGAGTTGGGACGTACTCAACCGGGCATGACTATCGTTTGTGGTGATAGTCACACTGCTACACATGGCGCTTTCGGCGCGCTAGCGTTCGGTATCGGTACTTCAGAAGTGGAACATGTGCTGGCGACTCAATGCTTGCTTCAAAGGAAACCAAAGACGTATGAAGTCCGCGTGAACGGAGCTTTATCCAAAGGTGTTTCTGCAAAAGACATCATCCTTGCGATGATCGCGAGGATCGGTGTGGGCGGGGGAACAGGTCATGTCTTTGAATACACAGGCGAAGCAATTCGCGGCCTGACCGTGGAACAACGCATGACCATCTGTAACATGTCCATCGAGGCTGGCGCACGCGCAGGCATGATCGCGCCTGATGACAGCACATTCGAATACCTCAATGGGCGCGAGTTCGCGCCCAAAGGCGCAGAATGGGACAAGGCAGTTGCCAAATGGAAATCCCTGCCAACTGAAGAAAGTGCAACCTACGACAAATCTATCACGCTGAATGCTGCCGATTTGGAACCGATGATCACCTACGGGACAAACCCAGGCATGGGCATGCGGATCACCGATCGCATTCCTACTCTTGAATCTTTCAGGGATGCTTCGCAAAAAGCTGCTTTCGAAAAAGCAATGACCTACATGGGACTGCAGCCCGGCCAATCCCTGCTTGGCAAAAAAGTGGATGTGGTTTTCATCGGCTCATGTACCAACTCCCGCATTTCTGATTTGCGCCTTGCTGCGTCCTTGCTAAAGGGGCGCAAGGTTGCCGACGGTCTACGTCTGATGGTTGTCCCTGGCTCGCAAGATGTGAAAAAACAAGCTGAGCAAGAAGGTTTGGACAAGATTTTCAAAGAAGCAGGCGGTGAGTGGCGCGAAGCAGGCTGCTCAATGTGTATTTCGATGAACGGAGATGAAGTTCCTGCAGGCAAATATTGTGTGAGTACATCAAATCGAAACTTTGAAGGACGACAAGGAAAAGGATCTCGCTCGTTTCTTGTGAGTCCGTTGACCGCCGCGGCGACAGCCATCACAGGCAAAGTGACCGATGTGAGGACGATGTTGGCGTAAACAAGGAAACTAAAATGGCAAATTTTACAACTCTCACATCCCGCGTCATGCCGTTGCCTGTCAACGACATCGACACGGACCAGATCATCCCAGCGCAATTCTTGAAGGTGACAGATAAGAACGGCCTCGCAGATGTGCTTTTCTTTCACTGGCGCTTCAATGCTGACGGTTCTCCCAAACCAGATTTCGTCATCAATAAACCCGAATACAAAGGCGCGCAAATTCTGCTGGCGGGTGACAACTTCGGGTGCGGTTCGAGCCGTGAACATGCACCGTGGGCGCTGACTGCCTATGGATTCCGCGCGGTCATCTCCACATCCTTTGCAGATATTTTCCGCAACAATGCTCTCAAAAATGGACTTATCCCGCTCATCGTAGACGAAACTACTCACAAGATGTTGTTCGATTACATCGAGGAAGTGCCGAATGCTGAACTCCGCGTCGATCTAGAATCGCAAACGCTTACGTTCCCGAATGGCTCCGTGACTTTCCCCATCGACCCATTCAATAAGACTTGTTTGCTGAATGGCGTTGATCAGCTTGGCTATATCATGGAATTCGAGAAAGAGATCGCCGCATACGAGCAAAGCCGACCATAGACTAGAGACAATGGACGATGTAATGGTCTATCGTCTAATGTCTATTGTCAGAGAAGAATAGTCATGACCCTGATTCAAATCTACGACACCACCCTGCGCGACGGCACGCAATCGGAAGGCTTCACGCTTTCGAGTAATGACAAAGTGCGCGTGGCTCAACGGCTTGATGAACTCGGCGTTGCCTTCATCGAAGGTGGCTGGCCGGGTTCAAACCCAAAAGACGTTGAGTTCTTTGAACGCGCCCGTGACATTCAATGGAATAATGCCCTCATCGCTGCGTTTGGCGCAACGTGTCGCGTCAAAGGTGGGCCGCAAGATGACGCCAATATCAAAGCCCTGCTTGACTCAAAAACGCCGGTCTGCACCATCTTTGGCAAGACATGGACACTCCATGTTAAAGAAGTTTTGCTGACAACACCCGACGATAATCTTCGCATAATTGAACAGTCGGTTGCGTATCTCAAAGCCAATCGAAAGCGTGTGATCTATGACGCTGAACATTTTTTCGATGGCTACAAAGCAGACTCTTCCTACGCACTTGAGACATTGAAAGCCGCAATTCGCGGCGGTGCAGAGACTGTTGTGTTGTGTGACACCAACGGCGGGACTTTGCCTTGGGAACTCGAACGCATCATTCGTGAGATTTCGACGCCGCTCAATCCGAGCCTCAAGCCTGCTATTGCTCATCCGTTCGGGATCCACACTCACAACGACTCCGAGTGTGCCGTTGTCAACTCGCTGCTCGCGATCCGCGCGGGTGCGATGCAAGTACAAGGGACGATCAACGGGGTTGGTGAACGTTGCGGCAATGCCAACTTGATCTCCATCATGGCGGACCTTGAACTCAAAATGGGCTATCCATGTTTGCCGGATGGGAATATCGGCAAGTTATATGATCTCTCACATTTCGTCGCGGAAGTGGCGAACATTACACCTGATGAACATTTGCCCTTCGTTGGCAAATCCGCGTTCGCGCATAAAGGCGGAGTCCATGTTGCGGCCATGAGACGCTCCGCGCAATCCTATCAACATATCGAGCCGGAAAAAGTCGGCAATAAAATGCGCGTGGTTGTCTCTGATCTTTCGGGCCGCGCCAATCTCTTGAGCAAAGCTGAAGAGCACGGTGTGGAAGTGGAAGGAGATGAAGTTGTTTCTGTGCTTAATGATGTCAAAGAACTTGAGGCGCGCGGGTTTTCATTTGAGGCCGCAGAAGCCTCCGTTGCGATGATGTTGAAACGGCAGGAATATGGTTACAAACCACCATTTGAATTATTGGATTTTTTCGTCAACGTAGAGCATCGTCAGGGACGCGGCATCTTTGCTGAAGCGACGGTCAAGGTCCGCGTACAGGGCGAAGTGGTGCATACCGCCGCGGAAGGGAACGGCCCGGTCAACGCATTGGACAATGCGTTGCGGAAAGCTTTGGTAGGTTATTATCCACAACTTGTGGACTTTCATTTGTCCGATTACAAAGTCCGTATTTTGGATTCGGATCATGGCACTGAAGCGATTACACGTGTGTTGATCGACACGCGCAACAGTACCAGTCGTTGGAGCACCGTCGGCGCGAGCACGAATATTATCGAGGCTTCCTGGCGTGCTTTGGCTGACTCGATGGAATATGGTTTGATGGTGGCACATTAATTATTTGTAGGGGCGACGCATGCGTCGCCCCTACGGATTGGAAAACAAATTGAATTTCAACATTACCCTCCTGCCCGGCGATGGCATCGGACCTGAAGTGGTTGGCGAAGCCGTGCGCGTACTGGAGACCATTGCAGGCAAATTTGGTCATTCTTTCAAATATACTTCGCGGCTTATGGGTGGCTGTTCCATTGATAAATACGGCTCGTCGCTCACCGATGAAACTCTTGCAGATTGTAAATCTGCGGATGCGGTTCTGCTCGGGGCAGTCGGCGGCCCAAAATGGGATGACCCAGCCGCGCAGGATCGTCCCGAACGCGGCTTGCTTGCGTTGCGAAAAGGACTTGGCGTGTTTGCGAATCTACGGCCTGTCAAAGTGCATCCCGCGTTAATTGATTCATCTCCACTCAAACCTGAGAAGCTCAAAGATGTTGATATTATTGTTGTGCGCGAGTTGACCGGCGGTTTGTATTTCGGCCAGCCCAAGATGCGCGAGCTGAAAGATGGACATGAACGCGCCGTGGATACGCTTGAGTATTACGATTACGAGGTCCAACGAGTCATGGAATTGGCGTTCACTTTAGCCAAAGGTCGCAAGAAGAAAGTGACCTCGGTGGATAAAGCAAATGTTTTGGAATCATCGCGCTTGTGGCGGCAGATCGCGACAAAAGTTGGTGCGGAGCATCCGGATATCGAGCTCGAACATATGCTCGTCGACACGGCCTCGATGCGGCTGATCACTGGGCCTGCTTTTATGGATGTGGTTGTGACTGAGAACATGTTCGGCGATATTCTCACAGATGAAGCGTCTGTGTTGGCTGGTTCAATGGGGATGTTGCCTTCGGCCAGTTTGGGAGAATCAGGCGTGGGCTTACCCCACGAAGCGCGCGTGGGGCTTTATGAACCGATCCACGGATCTGCTCCAGATATCGCAGGCAAGGGAATCGCAAATCCGATCGGCACGATCCTTTCGACCGCGCTGATGCTTCGTCATTCGTTGAAGTTGGAAGCTGAAGCGGGTGCAATCGAAAAGGCTGTGGATCAAACCATCACAGAGGGTGCGCGTACGGGCGACATTGGTGGCAAGTTAACAACCCGCCAGATGGCGGATGAAATTATCAAAAGGTTATGAAGGAGAGACAGCATGGGAATGGAATCAAAATTTGTTTGGATGAACGGTGAGCTGGTACCGTTCGAAAAAGCGACCTTGCATGTGCTGACACCTGCCTTGCATTACGGCGCGGCGGTCTTTGAGGGCATTCGCGCGTATAACACCGCGAAGGGACCTGCCGTCTTCCGCTTGAAAGAACATGTGGAACGATTGTTTGGCTCGGCGCGTGTTTTTGGCTTTCGTGAATTTCCATGGACCGTGGATGAGGTGTGCAAGGCCCATAAGGATACTGTGCGTGCAAATGGGTTTACAGATTGCTATATTCGTCCATTGATGTATCTTGATGGCGGCGGCTGGAACTTGAACGTGGATAACGGCAAGCCGTCGCTGGCGATCGCCGTATGGGAGTGGGCCAACTACCTCGGTGAGGAGGCGCGTGACAAGGGCATTCGCGCGAACATTTCGTCGTTCACGCGTCATCACCCGAATGTGATGATGACCAAGGCCAAGATCTCCGGTAACTATGCCAATAGTTTCCTTGCGAAGACAGAATCGGAGCGGCTCGGCTTTCAGGAGGCGATCATGCTCGATCCGCAGGGATACATCGCCGAATGCACGGGCGAGAACCTCTTCATGGTGCGCGGCGAGCGGATCATTACCCCGTCCACGGCGCCCATACTTGAAGGCATCACGCGTCACTCGATCTTTACGATTGCCAAAGACCTGGGATACGAATTATCCGAGCTGCCGATCTCACGCGACCAGCTTTACATGGCGGACGAGGTCTTTGTCTGCGGGACAGCCGCCGAGTGCATTGGGCTGAGCGAAATCGACTTTCGGGTGATCGGCGACGGCAAGACCGGTCCCATCACCCGCAAGATACAGGATGTATATCACGAAGCGATCCGCGGCAAGGTCAAGAAGTATGAGGAATGGTGCGATTACGTCGGGTAGAAACTATTGCTGAAGCAAGAAGGATGAAAATTATTTTTCATCCTTCATTTTTTATATCGTTGATGATGAGAATTGACAGCCGTACAAAAATATGCTATTCTGTACGGCAGAAGAGGCCAAAATGGAAGAGACAAAGCTAACCATTCGCCTGCCGCGCAAACTGCTCGAAAATGCCAAGCGCTATGCCCGCGAGCAAAATACCACCCTTACTCAGTTGATCAACGAATACCTGTATCATATCCCTGCGCCGATCAGCGCGCTGGAAAACGCGCCCATTGTCCGCCGGCTTTCGGGCACACTCTCCGGGAATGTTTCGATTACGGATTATAAGAAGCACCTGGAACAAAAATATGGCGCAAAAGATTAGGGTTTTGTTTGATCTGAATATCGTTCTCGATGTTCTGCAACAACGCGAACCGTTTTATGAGACTTCCGCTCAATTACTTGCATACGCGGAAACCGGAAAAATACTCGGCTATATTGCGCCCCACTCTCTTACCACGTTGTTCTACTTGATTGAAAAAGACCGATCTTCTGCGCACGCAAAAGTTGCAATTACAAGCTTGTTGCAAGTTCTGGAAGTCGCTGCGATCGACCAATCTACAATTGAACAGGCATTAAGTTTGGCATATCGGGATTTTGAGGACGCCGTGCAGATGATGGCGGCAGTGCAATGCAAGGCGGAATACCTTGTCACCCGAAATGTGAAGGATTTTCAGCCCGCCCCGCTGGCCGTCATACAGCCCAGCGAGTTGCTCGCGTTGATATAGAAGTGGGTCACCAATGAGCAAAAAGACCATTGAAAAGAAACTTGTCAAGGCATTGCTCAATGACGGAGAAATGGCATACGCGCTTTTTCAGTACGGACTGGAAGAGCATGTAGACGAATATATAAAATCCAAACAGGAAGATAAAGACGATTATTTCTTCGCTGTAACCGAACACACAAACCATGTTGCCATGCTTCTCATTGACGGAGATAATAAAGTCCACGTCAATCAGGAAGCCCGTGCATTGCTGAAAAAACTTTGGCCTAAATCAGCATACAAGCACAATATGCAAATATTGATTCCACAGATGGCAGATGAACTCAATAAGGGTTTCCTGTCTGTCACAGGGGTCAAGATACAAGGTTGCTAATGCTAAATTCTCTGCTTGAGGAAAAATGGCAAAACAAACCTTAAAAACAATTGAAAAAGAAGTGAAAGAAAAGCGGCGTTGTGGGTTATGCGGTAAAACTAAAAACCTGACCAAAACAGAGTGTTGCGGTCAGTGGATTTGCGATGACGAACATACCTATGTTATGTTTTCTTATAGTCGTAACAGTTGCAGCCGCAACCATGATCGCTATACACTGTGCAGTCACCATTTTAATGAAGGGCATTCCGGTAACTGGAAAACCTGTAAAAAATGCCGTAATGATTTTGAGACCGAAATGTACGTTTATTACGCCACGAATGAATACAATTTCGAGAAACTCGAGAATCCTCCAAAGTTTGAGCCCACTCGTTGCGCAAAGTGTAAAAAGGTTATCAGTCTGGGATATGATGGTTACTCCATGTATATGGGAAAATATTATTGTATGAAATGCTCGGCAGCCAGGCGATGATCTTTGTCCGTGTTTCGTCGGACTACCCTGAAGGGGGCTTCACGCAAGTCCTGCCTCGGTTCGTGGAAGTCCGCTCAAGCGGACTCGCGCAATTAGCCCGAAGGCAAGGATGCGCGCCTCTAAAGCCGGCTGGAAACGCAATCATATTGACAGGCTTTATGAGGGATTTGGATTTATAATAAAAAATGGACACGGAAAGAATCCGCATGACAAAGTCTATCATCCCGGCCACCCAGAACTATTCACCTTTGTTCCTCGTCACAGAAGAGTTGGCGAAGTTTATATAGACATAGCAATTAAATTGATTGATAGGCTTCAAAAGATAGAGGCGGCACGACATGGCTAAGACGTTGAGAGAAAAAGCAATTGAACTCTCAAAAATGGGTTACACGATTGATTTACTTAGAGATAAAACAACTGACGGTGATTATGTATATCTTGCCCGTCATCCTGAATTAGAGGGATGTTTGGCACAGGGCGAAACTCGCGAAGAAGCACTTGCCAATCTTGAGGAAGTTCGAGTTGATTACTTTGAACACTTGCTTGAGTTCAATCTTCCAATTCCTAGCCCCGGACTTACAGAAACAAAAGACACTTCGGCAGAAAGTGTTAGTCAACCAAATGTCCGAAATATTACATTTCCTGGTTTTGAGGCTTATTCAACGCAGGCTGTTCAGGCTAACGAGCGAGAGAAACTATTTTCAGTGACCCCCAATACATAGTAAGACAGGTTATTACTTTAGGAAGTGTGTCAAGAGTTTTGTTATGCAAAACTCTTGACACTGGGCATTATCTCGCATAGAATGCCGCTCAATACCATACATAAAACGCTGACGAGGACGAGTACGTTTCAAAGCGATTTTCAGAGAGCCGAGCAGAAGACGGTGAAAGCTAGGCAAAAGCGCAGGAACCGAATGGCCCTCCGAGTTGCAAAGGCAAAAGTAGTCTGATGGTCCAAGTAGTCTAACTGGTCAGTTCATCAGAGAATCGAGTAGCCCGAGCCGGAAACTGTATCCGTTATCAAAACAGAGTCACTTAGAGACTAGTTAGACCAATGAGACTAGCGACTAGCTGACTACAAGAGTGAAGCTGGCCTTATCCCTGTTGCATCATAGCAGGGTTTTTTGTTAATAGACAGCTTTAAGCCTGGGTGGCACCACGGGAGTCCCCTCTCGTCCCAACGGACGGAGGGGATTCTGTTTTAAGAACCGACCACGAACGACGGACCGCAGACCATGCATATTTTCTCGTCGTCCATCGTCCGTTGTCTGTGGTCGAATACAACCATCTGCAAATCATCAAGGAGCAACACATGCTGCTCGAAGCAACCACAATCCAAACCATCATCCGCGAAGTCTCTGCGGATCTTGAAACACCTGTCAGCCTGTATCTTAAGCTGCGTGGGGACGGCGCGTCCTTTTTATTGGAATCCGTGGAAGGCGGGGAACGGATCGCGCGCTATTCGTTTATCGGGGTCCAGCCGCGGGCCGAATACATTCTGCGAAATGGAGGCGTCGAGGTTAAAGAGGCGGGTCAAACGCGCACTGTCCAACTCGATGATGCCGACCCCACGATATTTTTGCAAAACGAAATGAGCCGCTTTCCCGCCGTCCGTTTGCCGAACGCGCCGCGCTTCACGGGTGGGTTGGTGGGCTATCTCGGATATGAGTCCGTTCGTTATTTTGAACCCACGCTAAAGTCCAAAATGGACAAGGCGCACATTCCCGATGGAATTTATATGCTGGCCGATACCATCGTCGCGTTCGATCATGCGCGCC
>CAZSVR010000051.1:0-20198 GCA_964610295.1 uncultured Anaerolineaceae bacterium | reverse complement strand
AACGAACAAGTTGTTCGCGGGTCAATTACAAGCCTGGGTCTATGAAGCTGGCAACCACCTTGTCACCTTCGTTCTTATGGGCGCGATTCTGGGTGCGTGGCGTTAACGCCAAACGCAAAGTAAAATAAGCGGGCGGCATATGCCGCCCGCTTATTTTTTTGTTGGAGCCGCATGATCAGACAATATCGTGAAGAGGATTTTGAAACGGTTACACGTTTTTGGGACGCGGCCATGAGGGTTTCAATGCCTGAGGTCGAGGCGCCCATGGGTCACTCTTTTGAAGATGTGCGTGGTTATTTTCGTGATGTAGTCGCTGTTGAAAATCAGTTGTGGGTATCTGAACTTGAGAACAAACCCGTTGGCTATCTTGCTATTCATGGAGAATTTATGGATCGCCTGTATGTCGATCCTGCGTATCATCGAGGCGGCATCGGGCAGGCTCTGTTTAATCATGCCAAAACGCTTTCAGCGGATCATCTTTGGCTTTATACACACGTCGCAAACACAATGGCGCGTGCGTTCCATGAAAAGAACGGCTTGGTTGCTGAAAAATTTGGCGTGAGTCCACCTGCGGAATCTGAACCTGATCTGGAGTATCACTGGCGCCCAAACGTTTGAACGTTCGAGCGTTTCAACGTACAATAGCGTAATGCGTCCAACATATTTGGAAGTCAATCTTTCCCAACTGAAAACCAACCTCGAGAACATTCGCGCGCATGTCGCGCCTGCAAAAGTGCTCGTTGTGCTAAAAGCAAATGCTTATGGTCATGGCGTGGATGGCGTTGCGCCCTTCATTGCGCCGTTTGCAGATTACATCGGTGTGGCGTTGGTGGAGGAGGCGATTCATCTTCGTAAGTTGGGGATTGCGACTCCGATCCTCATCATGGGCGGGACACTACCCGAACAATTATCTTCGTTCTTTGAATATGACTTAACCCTCGCCGCTTCTTCCACAGACCTCTTAGCTGCCGCGCAGGAAATGGCATTGTCCGCTCGAAAGCGACTCAAGGTCCACCTTAAGATAGATACTGGAATGGAAAGGATCGGGGTCCACGAATATGAGGCTGAACCGTTCATTGGAAAATCTCTAGCGTGTAGCCAATTGGACATCGAAGGCATATTTACTCACTTCGCGAATTCAGAAAGTTACGTCAGTGCGAGCCGTCCTTTGGCGAAGCAATCTCCTTCCTCAACACGGCGATTGCCTCGCCGGGAGGAGCGCCCTCCGCGCAATGACGAGGGGTTTGTTGAGGCATCTCTCCAACTAGAACGATTTGAAGAAGCCTTATCCATTTATGAAAAGCGGAGTGAGCCCCATCCACCTTTGAGGCACACAGCGAATTCCGGCGCGACGTTATTATTGCCCGAGAGTCATTATGACATGGTCAGGCCCGGGGTTTTGTTCTATGGCGTATTTCCCGCGCGTGATATTGAAAGAACAATTGATGTGCAGCCCGCGCTCACTTGGAAATCGCGTGTCGCCTATAGCAAAATCACGCGGCCCGGACGTGGAGTTAGTTATGGGTCGTTGTGGCAGGCTGAAAGTCCCACGCGGATCGTTACGATCCCATGTGGATATGCCGATGGCTATTTTCGCCGCATGACGGATCACGCCCGAGTCATGATCAATGGAAAAAAATATCCGCAAGTGGGACGCATTTGCATGGATCAATTCATGGTAAACGCCGGCGAAGACGATATAAGGGTCGGTGATGAAGTGATCTTGCTCGGAAAGGGAATCACCGCCGAGGACCTCGCGGATTGGACAGCTACGAACGAATATGAAGTGATGACGAACATCAGCGCGCGAGTGCCGAGAGTCTACGTAACTGATTGAGGTACAATAACCAGGCTTTTCCAAATTTGAGGTGATTATTGAATCGTTTCGTAAAAGATTATTTTGTTTTGCTGGGAGTATCAGGCAGTGTCATTGCGCTTGACCAGTGGACAAAATGGCTGGTGCGCGAGAATCTGCCTTTTCAGGGAACCTGGTTGCCGGAGCGGCTCGGCTGGCTAAGCCCGTACGCGCGCATTGTTCATTGGTATAACAGCGGGGCGGCTTTTGGCATGTTTCAGGACGGCAATTTGATATTTACCGTGCTTGCTTTTCTTGTGATCGGCGCGATCATATATTATTATCCACGCGTTGAGACGGAGGATTGGACTTTGAAACTCGCGATGGGCCTGCAATTAAGTGGCGCGGCGGGCAACCTGATCGACCGTTTGATAATGGGCAAAGTAACAGATTTCATTTCAGTGGGCACTTTCCCTGTTTTTAATGTGGCGGATTCTTCCATCACTGTAGGGGTGATCGTGCTATTGCTCGGGGTTTGGATCAAAGAACGAAATGACAAGAAGAAGATCAATAAACAAGTAAGTGAAGGTAAGGATCAATCGGCAGTGAAGAGTGAACCATTGTGAGTGATCGCCTCGAAAAATTCAGTTACACGGGCGAGAAGGCAGAGCGGGTCGATAAATTCCTTGTAAGCCGTTTGCCCGAATTCTCGCGAGCGCGTTTGCAGGGCCTGATCGATGATGGTTTTGTTTCCATTAATAATGTACCTGCAAAAAAATCAGGTCAAATGATCGAAGCCGGCGCGCGAGTGGAAGTGCGCGTGCCGCCTGCTATGCCAAGTGGTTTGGTGGGTGAGCATATTCCGCTCAATATTGTCTTTGAGAATGATGATCTGCTCGTAGTGAATAAACCTGCTGGAATGGTGGTTCACCCGGCCGCGGGCCATGATTCAGGCACCCTGGTTCATGCTGTATTAGGATATGACCCGGATATTGAAGGCATTGGGGGAGAGGAACGGCCCGGAGTTGTTCACAGACTGGATAAAGCGACATCCGGCTTGATCCTGGTCGCGAAGAATGAACGCGCGCATCGTTGGTTGCAGGATCAGTTCCGTTTAAGAAAAGTGGAAAAGACCTATCTGGCGCTCGTGGATGGCAAACCTCCCACTCCAACCGGTCGCGTGGAAGCTCCGATTGGCCGTGATCCAAGCCATAGAAAAAAAATGGCCATCCTCCCGGGGGGGAAAGGGCGTGAGGCGATCAGCGAATATAAGACCCTTGAAACCTTTAGAGCCCATACGCTCCTGGAGTTCCATCCTTTAACGGGACGCACTCATCAAATCAGACTGCATTGTGCGTTTTTGGGAAGTCCCATTGTTGGCGATTCGATTTATGGACACAGGCATGCCACCGTCAAGATCGATCGTCACTTTTTGCATGCGGCGAAATTGAGCATTGTTTTGCCAAACGAAGACGAGCCGCGTCTTTTTGAAGCGCCCCTGCCAGATGAATTGAAAGCCGCGCTTGAGGAAGTAAAGCGTTTTAACGTTTAAACATTTCCCGGAGATAATAATGGAATTTGTAGACCTGCGCTCTGATACTGTAACCAGGCCCACCCCGGAAATGCGCGAAGCCATGGCCGAAGCGGAGGTGGGTGATGATGTGTATATGGATGATCCCACAGTCAATCAGTTGCAAGAGAAGGCCGCAGACATGCTTGGTAAGGAGGACGCACTTTTCGTCCCTTCCGGTACGATGGGAAATTTGCTGGCCTTGCTTGTACATTGTCAGCGCGGGGAGGAGGCGATCGTTGGGGACAAATCCCATATCTATATGAACGAGGCCGGTGGAATGTCTGCTTTGGGTGGCATTTATCCACACCTGGTCAAGAATCAACCTGATGGAACGCTCGCTTTGGAGGACATTCTTGCTTCCATACAGACCGAGGATGTGCATCACACGATTACGCGACTTATCTGTCTTGAGAATACTCAGAACGTATGCGGTGGTATCCCGCTTTCTTTGGAATATACACGGGCCGTGGGAAAGATCGCGCACGAGAATGGTTTATTGTTACATATGGACGGTGCGCGCATTTTCAATGCCGCGACCTCACTTAATGTATCAGTGCATGATCTGGTCGAACCTGCGGATTCGGTGATGTTTTGTTTAAGCAAAGGGTTGGTTGCACCAATCGGTTCAATGCTGGTGGGCACAAGGAAATTTGTCGCGCGCGCGCGCCACTTGCGAAAAATGCTGGGCGGAGGGATGCGGCAAGTGGGGGTCTTGGCCGCAGCGGGACTCATCTCCCTCGAGAAGATGACGGGTCGGCTTGGGCAGGATCATGCACGGGCGAAGAAATTGTCTGAGGGCTTGAAACAGGTTCAGGGTTTAAGATTGGACGCGGGTACTGCATCCACAAACATGGTGTATTTTGATCTCGCTGATGAAGTAAAATTGAGTGTGGCTCAAATCGTGGATGAGATGAAGAAGCGCGGCATCCTTGTCGATTGGGCAGGGCCTCGGCGCTTCCGTTTGGTGACACATTATTGGGTGGACGATGCCGGTGTGGAGAATACCGTCAAGGCGTTTGGGCAAGTGTTGAAATAAATTATTTTGCTAGGGCGCGGGTGGAGGTTCGATTTGATCGCGGCCGCGATCTTTTGCAATATACAGGCGTTTGTCTGCGAGATCTATGAGTTTGCTGATGTCATTTATTTCTTCACTCAGTAAGGCAATTCCCTGACTTACCGTGGGAGTGGGAAAACTTATTTGCTTTTCCCGATTTAGTTTCAAGGCCGCCAGGGTTTCACGAATTCTTTGGGCAATTTGAACTGCCTGCTGGCCATCCGTATTCGGCAGAGCAATGGCAAATTCCTCGCCTCCCCAGCGACCAACGACATCCAATTGTTTTATATTGCTTCGTATGATCTCACACAAGCGCACCAGAATTTCGTCCCCGGTTTGGTGCCCATATCGATCGTTGTATTTTTTGAAATGATCAATGTCAAGCATGATCAGGCTGAGAGGCTGCTTTTGAGCACGGCAATGTTCGGCTTTATCCTGCAGAGCTTGAATGAAATAACCGTGGTTATAGACGCGTGTGAGACTATCCAGGCGGGCCTCTTTCTGCACCAGTCCATGGTGGTAGGTATTATCCAGTGCGAGCACTGCGCGTTGAGCAATATTCGAAAGTAATTCCAGATCGCTCCTGTCGAATGCGTTGGGGCGATAGGAGCCGATCACCATAACACCATCCACATGTGTGCCTTTCATTGGAACCCCCATCCAGGAGAGGGAGGCTTTTTGCTTACCCAGCAAGACGACGCGCACACCTTCCAGGATCACGGTCTGGCGCAGGTCGGGCAGAAAGAGGGGGCGCTGATTGTGGATTACCCAGTCTGAAAGCGTGCCTTCTCTTTTAACGCGCAGGTCGTTGAAATACTCCCCATCATCGTAGAACAGTTGCATATGGATTTCGTCACCGTCCACGATACCAATGTAGTATGTATCCGCTTCCAGGGCATTTTGAAAGGCTGCATTTAAGAGGGATAAGAGTTGTTGCGTTTCGAGTGTATAGACGATCTGTTTACTTAAGTCATTTATGATCTCAAGGCGGTTGATCTGCCTTCGTGCCAGGTTTTTTAGCTGCTGAATGGTTTCGACAGCCATGATGGCTGCGATCGTCAGTCCGGTATAAGTGACCCAATTGTAAACAGGGATAGGTTCTTTTAGCTGCGCGCTGATATGTGTAAGCGTAACGATGAAAATCAGAAAATACGCCGGTCCCCGACCGGATATTAGCGATGTGGATAGGGCTGAGATGAATAATAGTACATAAAGCAAGTGACCGATTTCCGCGGGAATGAGTTGGGTCATTAATCCCAGGGCAGAACCCGTTATGAATGCATTGCTCCATGCAAAGAGCGTTTTATTCAAGGATGCGGTGAAAAGGAAATAATAAAAAGCGAGGTATAAACTTCCAATAACCCCGAAAATAATTAACGCAATTTTATAGATCTGATTGTCCGGCTCAAAGTAGACGAAAACCGTGATTACGGTCGCAGCCAATACAATAATTCCCGCAATCACTGCGGGCAGGATGGAAACCAAATTCTCTTCGGGCGTGGAGCCGAAATTCTTTGTTCGATTGGACATAGGCTATTCGGACATAATCAGACTTACTTCGGAATTCAAAACCATATTTTCAAATTTATCTACAATCTCCGGGTCGAATACAACACCAGCATGTTTTCAAAGATACTGAAGCGGCTCCTCGGTTGAGATTTTTTGCCTGTATGGCCGGTTGTTCGCGAACGCATCAAAGGCATCAACGTCTGCAAATATACGGGCCAGGCTGGGAATTTCTACTCCTTTCAGCCCCATGGGATACCCGTTTCCATCCCAACGTTCCTGGTGATGGCGAATTAAGGGGAGCGTGTCCTGAAGGAATGGAATTCCTTCAACAATATGGGCCCCAATCTCCGAATGCTGCCGCATGAGCTTCCATTCTCGCTCATCAAGGGGACCGGGCTTGTGCAATATCGTATCACTGATTCCGATTTTGGCGATATCGTGGAGAATTGACCCGCGTTCCAAAACTTTTAGCTGTGCCCGCGAGAAGGCGAGGCTCTCACCACGATTTACGACCAGCCGGCTGACCCGTAGTCTAGGACCCTCGGTTTGCCGGTCCTGCGCATCCAGTGCCGAAGTGAGGGCGGCAACTGTCTGGTCGCAGGTTGCCGCTAACATAACGTGAATTCGGGATAAGGTCTTTTGTTGGACACGGAGGTCACGGAAGGCACGGACGTCGTTTAAATTGACGGAAAAATCCGTATAATCCGTGTGATCCGTGCCGTCTCGCATCGACGTGCCGCCGTTGTGCGCGGCATGAACGATGTCCAAAAGATTTGGTTTGGTCTTATCCCGAACTGGCGTTAACATATCAAAAGCAGATTTGATCTCCTGAGCCTGACGGCGCGATTCGACCAGCAGGAGTGACCCTTTCAGCGCGATGGCGGCCTGGTTGCCAAGATTTTGCAGGTCGGCAAGGGTGGCAGGTTTGTGATGCTGACCTTCGGGGATGTTCATCCATAATACACCATATTTTCGAAGGGGAGTTTGAATGGGAAGGCAGACTTGCATCACGGGCTGATCCAGTATTTTATAGATCAATTGTCCCGACTCCATTACCTGATGAATTGAATCCATCGGGTGATTACGGCTGCTATGCGCCCCCTGGAATCGATCTCCAGTTCTGCCTCAATCCCATTCTTTGAATTGAAAGGCACGATCCTTGTAGAATGGCCCTTGGACCGCTTGTTCGCGGTTTGACCGATAGTTTAGATATTTGAATGGCGAACGACATTTGGATGAATAATGAAAGGGAGAAACTTATGAATCCTACTAAGGCTACAAACCACCAGGGCAACCCTTGAAATTCCGTGCGTGCAGAGGGCTGCGATAAAGGCAGGCACACACCGGTAAGCCCAAGGATGCCGGCTGCTAGGACACTCAGATCGTTTTTAATTTGATTCGTCATCAAACCCAGAGGATAGCATAAGAAATCGTTTTTTTCTACTCCAAAATCCCTGGGATGATTTCTGATATAATCGCTTCGCCAGCCATGGCTCCGGGGATGTGCCCTTTCTGTTATTCTAATTACTCACGGACTAAATAATGCAAACCTATATTTCCCTGGCTCAAATTGACGAAGCTGCACGGGCAATTCAGAAGAAGATCTCGATCAAACCCGCGGTGGGGATCATCCTCGGCTCGGGACTTAACGGGTTGGCTGATTCTGTTGAAGACGCAGTTTACATCCCCTATCGTGACCTGCCCAATTTCCCGGTCTCAACTGTCCATGGACATGTCGGGCGCTTCGTTATCGGAAAACTTGAAGGAAAGAACGTTCTCGTGATGCAGGGACGTATCCATTATTATGAAGGCTATACCATGGGACAGGTGACCTTGCCAGTACGTGTTATGCAACGTATGGGAATGGAGAGTATGATCGTGACCAATGCGGCAGGCAGTGTGCATCCTGATTTTCAACCCGGGGATGTGATGCTGATCACCGACCAGCTAAACCTGATGGGCATGTCTGGATTGAACCCATTAATGGGACCAAATCTCGATGAGATTGGCCCGCGCTTTCCCGATATGAGCCAACCTTACGATCGCACGTATTGTGATCTGGCCAGAAAAGCCGCCAGGGAAAACAAGATCGCTTTACGCGAAGGCGTGTATGCCGGGTTGAGTGGCCCGTCATTTGAATCCCCGGCGGATTTGCGTTTCCTCCGCCTGGCTGGCGCGGATGCCGTAGGAATGTCAACCGTGCCGGAAGTGATCGTGGCACGGCACGGCAATATGCGCCCCCTTGGCTTTTCTGGAATCAGCAATAAGGCCAACCTGGATGGTTCGACCATCACCACTCATGAAGAGGTTATCGAGGCTGGCAAGGTGATCACTCCGAAAATGGAAAAGATCATCCGCGGTGTATTGCGCGGTATGTAGGATATCGAAGTCCACGAATGGCAGATTTTTATAAGTTCCTCGCCTCGTATGAGGTGTTGATCTATATTGTGCTGGCTATTGGCGCCATGTTCTCCTTCCGCTGGTTATGGCGCTCGTGGTCTGAAGTGCAGACGGCGGTATATAAATTAGAAAAGGAATTTTCAACCAGAAGGTTGGGACAAGCCGCAGCGATCAGCGCCCTGCTTGTTATCCTGTTCTGTCTTGAATTCTCCATGGCCTCATTTATTATTCCGGGATTGCCAGCTGACGTGTTTCTGACCACACCTACCCTGGATTTTATTTCCACCCCTACAGGGACACTTTCCGCTGAGATGTTGACACAATTTGCAGGGTTGCCTCCTCAAACTACCGTTCCGAACGTAGCCGGGTGCGTGCCTGGACAATTGGATCTCAGCTCTCCGAAGGCGGGAGCAGAGGTCAAGGGGACCATCGATTTGATAGGTACGGTGAATATATCAAACTTTGGTTTTTATAAATATGAAGTCGCGCCTCAGGGTAGTGATACCTGGGCAACCATTTCGGCAGGCCGTAATACTGTTTACGATGCCTCTCTGGGTCGATGGGACACCACTGCGTTGACTCCCGGCGATTATCAATTGCGACTCGTCGTAACAGATAATCAGGGAACTGCTTTACCCCCTTGTATCGTACCTATACGAGTTTTGCCATTACAATGATGTGCTGGGATCTAAATGCCTGAAATTCAACTTCGTCCTACTGTTGCCACTGACCTCTCTCGCCTGATGGGGTTTGATCACTCCACTACGAGCGAAGCAGTCTGGCAACTTGAATTACGCCGTGATACAGGGCAGATCAATGCTTCGTTTCGTGAAGTGCGCTTGCCGCGTACCATTTCGGTGACGTATCCTCACGACCCTTATGCCCTTGCTGATGATTGGATAAGAAAATCCATGATGTATACGGCATATATCGGACAGGACCCTATCGGATATATCAGTCTATTGGAGCGCGGAACAGCCTCGGTGGTGTGGGTGACCGATCTGGTGGTGCATACGGAGAGTCGCAGGAAGGGCGTAGCCTCCACTTTATTGACCGCCGCACAGGATTGGGCGGCGCCGCGCTCGCATCGTCGGATCATCATGGAATTGCAATCGAAAAATCTTCCAGGCATCCGTCTTGCACAAAAATTCGGTTATGAATTCTGCGGGTATAATGACCAATATTATCTTACACGGGATGTAGCTTTATTTTTTGCAAAAATTTTGAAGTGATGCAGAGATCGTCCGGCTGCGAGATCTTTATTGGAAAGGCTTGCATGATTAACGGTTGGACGGAAAGTGTACTGGCGGGGATCCAGACGCTTAATCAGATTCTGACGGCGGGGATCGCCATCACGGCATTTTCGCTTTTCCTGTACGCACTCTCATTTAACCTGCGTGACCGTGTGGCGCGGTCGTTTGCCATCATCCTGCTTTGTGTGGTGATTGTGTTCACCACGGAAGCTTTGCAGGACAAATCAATGAGCACGGAATTGATTGAGCTGCTCCTGCGCTTGCAATGGTTCGGGATCGTATATTTGCCCGCTGCCTATTTGCATCTTTCGGATGCACTGCTGGTTACAGCGGGACGCCCTTCACGCGGTCGCAGAAGGATCGCGGTGCGCGGGATGTACGTGGTCTCCACTTTTTTCCTCGCTTTACTCGCATTTGGGTATTTACTCGGTCCGATCGTCCCAGACGGAAGACCTGCTCCTCACCTTCAGCGTACCACGTGGACTGAGGTATTTACTCTCTTCTATGTTATCGCAATGGTTTGGGCAGGGATAAACTTTGCGCGCGCTTACGGTCGCATGTTGACTCGCTCAGGCCGCCGCCGCATGTTGTATCTGATGGCGGGCGCCACGGCCCCCGCACTCGGCTCCTATCCTTATTTATTGTTTGGATATGGACTTGCGGCCAGCCATCCATATATGTTTTGGGGTGTTGCGACAATTATCAATGCCCTGGTTGGCGCGCTCGTAATCGTGATGGCCTATGCGGTGGCCTTCTTTGGCGTATCGTGGCCGGACCGCGTGATCAAGAGTCGTTTGTTCAAATGGATCATGCGCGGGCCGGGCACCGCCTCTGCAACACTGGCTTTGATGACCGTGGTCCGCCGTGGGGGCGATTTGCTCGGCTCACCCTATAATGCCTTTGTCCCGTTTACAGTTGTTGCCACAGTATTGTTAATGGAACATGCCATTACCTTCGCCGCGCCTCTTTGGGAACGTTGGTTATTCTTCGGGAACGACCGCGGTGAATTGCAACTCCTGCAAAATGTGGAAGAGCGCCTGCTGACCCAGGGTGACTTGCAACAATTTATCGAGGCTGTGCTCGCGGCCGTGCGTGATCATCTTCAATCGCCTGCCGCGTTTGTAGCCGCACTGGATGATGAGACTTTATCCCCAATCGTCGTTGCTGGGAATCGTTCGATGCTCGATCAGGAGGGGTTGACCGAAGTGTTGGATGGGGTAAATGTGGATACGCGCCGTGAGTTTTTGTGGGGCCATTTCTGGGTTCTGCCGTTGCACCAACGCCGACGAGCAGATATGGACGTGGATGAAATCCCGCCTTTGCTTGGTCTTTTGGGTGTCGCACGCCGCGATAACAAACAATCCATGGAAAACGATCAACGGGAAGCTCTGTGGCTTCTCGCAGACCGCGCCGCGTTGGCCCTGGAAGACCGCCAACTGCAACAGCGCGTCTTCCGTTCCCTGGCCGATCTGCAACCTCAAGTGGAGATGATCCAACGGATGCGCGCGGCTGGGCGGTATGACTCGCGCAGCAGTCTGCTTTCAGAGTCATTACCTCATGAAGCAGACTTGTTCAACTGGGTGAAAGACGCCCTTACGCATTACTGGGGAGGGCCCAAGTTGACCAATAACCCGTTGATGAAATTGCAGGTGGTGCGTGAGCTTGCAGAGCAAGTGGATGGTAACGCAGCAAATGCTTTGCGTTCATTATTACGCAAGGCCGTGGATCAGGTTAAGCCGAAGGGCGACCGAAAGTTCACCACCGAATGGATCCTGTATAACATCCTTGAAATGAAATTCATCGAAGGCCGCAAGGTACGGGACGTGGCTTCGCGCCTGGCCATGTCTGAAGCGGATCTCTACCGTAAACAACGCGTCGCCATCGAGGTCGTCGCAAAGGCGATCCTTGATATGGAAGTGAGCTTGAACGGACTATGATCTAGGGTTTTGCGACGGCACAATGGAGAGTTTCAAAGTTTTGGGAAGCATTGATCAAGTTTGAAGGAGTCTATTATGATCGGCCGTAAGAAAAGAAAAGAGAATCCGATGCCCATCATAGACGAGGGCTGGTGGGTGTCGGTGCTGACTGAGGAAAGTCGAATTAAGTCACCTCTACCAGTTCGTTCGGTGGGGGTCAAGTCCGGGATCCGTGGGGAGCCGAAGAGTCAGGCCCTTGGGAAGAAACCTCTCACGAATTGGGCATTGGTCAAAGACCTGTTTATGCGCGATCAGATCATTGATCTGGTCGTGATGGGTCATAATCGCGGCGGCCTGCTCGTGGAAGGGAATGGCATGTTTGGTTTTGTTCCGATCTCTCATCTTATTGAACTCGAGACAAAACTAAATAAAGATGATCGCAACGATGAACTTGAATCTTATATCGGGCGGGTACTTCACCTGAAGGTGATCGAATGCGTCCCTGAAGATGGTCGTGTGATATTCTCTGAACGCGCAGCACGATCCGAGCCAGGCAGGCGCGCGGAATTGCTGCGTGCGCTGCAACCCGGCCAGCAGGTGCGCGGCGTGGTTACGAACGTGACTGATTTTGGCGTATTCGTCGATCTCGGGGGTGTCGAGGGATTAATTCACATCTCCGAGCTATCCTGGGGACGTGTCCATCATCCGAGTCAAATCGTTCAGATGGGCGCAACGATCGACGTACAGGTGCTTGAACTTGAACCGGAGCGCTGTCGCGTGACTCTAAGCCTCAAAAGATCGAAGGTTAATCCATGGGAGCACGCGGTCTCCGATTTTCCGATCGGTCAGGTCTTAACGGCTGCCATCACCGGTGTGCTTTCCTTCGGAGCGTTCGCATGTTTGGGCGCGGGTGTGGAGGGACTTATTCATGTCTCTGAAATTCCACAGGCGGATGAAAAGTCCTTGAAGGATGTTCTCGTTGAAGGTCAAAACGTTCAAGTACGCGTGCTTCATGTTGATGCCTTACATCACCGCATGGGCTTGAGTATGAAAATAAAGTAACGCCAATAGATCATTAATGCCTGCCAAACTGCAAACTCATAAAAGAAAATACGCGCAAGAAGAAATGCCCTCTCAAAATGGATGGCTGGAAAGGATCGCGCGTTTCAATCTGCATTTCGGCCGCTATCTGCGCGAAGCGGCGGGCGTCATTCTGATTGCCTTTGCATTAATGTGCCTGCTTACCATCCTGGGTTTTACCAATCATCAAACTAATCAAAACAATCCAGTCAAGCAAGCGGTGGTTCTTGTAGCGATCGCCAGCGGATTAACTACCTGGTTTGGGTGGGGCAGCCTCCTCGTTATTTTTGGGATCGGATATTCTGGATATTTCCTGCTGCGACGCGACACCATCCGAATTCAATGGGGACGGCTCATTGGACTTGAACTTGCCTCACTTCTGACCCTGGGCCTGCTCGCGGCATTCGGAGGTAATGACCTGCTCCGCGCGGAAACCGGCGAAGACGGCGGCCGGCTCGGCTGGGGGCTTATTACACTCTTGTGGGGATCAATGGGCGAGGGTTGGGGTTCCATTGTCCTCTTTCTGTTGTGGGTCTTTGCTGTCATGACAGGCTTTGGTTTATGGTCAAAATTGGAAGCCTGGCTTCTGCAGATCGCCGGTGAGGGATCTGCCTCGGTCGTATCAGGTTCACCGTTTATTCCGGGTGAACGAAAGAAACAACCCATTGCGAAATCAACTGCGACTACGAAAAAGAGGTCGCAGCCCCTGCCACCCGAATTCCGTACTTCCTTGAAAGCCCATTATAAAAAGGAGGAGAAGTATCTCAAACCGCCTCCACGTGGAGAGGACCTGCCGCCTTTGCATATTTTATTGGCTGAGTCTGCTGTCCGCCAGGATGAACGGACGATCAACCAGACGGCTGGTCTCATTATGAAAACGCTTGCCGAGTTCGGCATACCGGCAACCGTGATTGGCTATCGGGTGGGTCCCGCAGTGACCCAGTTCGCGGTCCAACCGGGTTTTATCAGGAGACCCGGCTCAGACGAAGAGGACGCGCAACAGATGAAAGTGCGCGTCGCGCAGATCGCTTCACTCGAGAAAGATCTCACCCTGGCGCTGTCAGCCCAACGATTAAGGATCGAAGCGCCGGTTCCGGGGAAACCGTACGTCGGTATCGAAGTCCCAAATACGCACAGTTCACTCGTGAGACTAAAGACCATACTTGAATCGGAAACATTTCATAAAACTGGTGCACCGCTCACAGTTGCGTTTGGACGCGATGTTTCCGGCCATCCTGTCGTAGCAGATCTGGCGCGTATGCCCCACTTATTGATCGCGGGCGCGACGGGTTCCGGTAAATCGGTGTGTATCACGTCCATTGCAGTCTGCCTGGCGATGAACAACGCTCCTGAAGACCTGCGCATGGTGATGATCGATTCCAAAATGGTGGAATTGATCCGCTTCAATGGCTTACCGCATCTCTATGGAAAAGTTGAGACCAATCTTGACCGCATTCTTGGCGTACTTCGTTGGATGGTCGTTGAGATGGAGCACCGCTACCGCCTGCTGGAGTCTGCGCATGCGCGCGATCTGGAGGCTTACAATCGCAAGATTTCACGTAAGGTGGACAGCAAAGCTCTGCCGCGCATAGTCGTTTTGATCGATGAACTTGCCGACTTGATGATGTCTGCCCCGGACCAGACCGAGCACAATCTTGTTCGTCTTGCACAAATGGCGCGTGCAACGGGAATACATCTCGTTGTCGCGACTCAACGTCCGTCAACAGACGTGGTGACCGGCCTGATCAAGGCGAATTTCCCTGCTCGTCTGGCTTTTGCTGTTGCCTCTGGTGTGGATAGTCGTGTCATTCTCGATTCTTCAGGGGCAGAGTCCCTGCTTGGCAAGGGCGACATGCTATTCCTCAACCCTGAATCAGGAAACCCCGTGCGCGCGCAGGGCGTCATGATCACGGACATGGAGATCGAACGCATAATTTCACACTGGCAAAAGAATTCCGACCTGCCCGCGGACGACGTGCCGCCGTGGGAAGGACTCCTGCGGGAGCCGCAGGAAGATGAAGACGAAGGGCTGATCGAACTGGCAATTTCAATTTTGCGGCAGAGCCAGCGCGCTTCCGCCTCTCTTCTGCAGCGTCGCTTACGGATCGGGTATCCGCGCGCGGCACGTCTACTTGACCAACTCGAGCAGATGGGCATCGTGGGTCCCTCTCAAGGTGGCGGTAGGGAACGCGAAGTGCTGGTCGATGAACATATTGAGTTTGAAGATGATAAAGATAAATAACCATTCTGCGCGAAATAATGAATAATATTGAGAGGTCTGATCTTGTGAGCCAATCATTAAATTCCAATCCAACATTTACCGATCGATTGAGAAAGTTCTTCAAAGCAATACTTGATCCCACAGGAGCGTTCCTGAACAGGCTGGGACTTACACCGAACGCCATCACCTTGCTTGGCCTGGTGGGCACTTCCATTGGCGCATATTTCATATCACAAGGCAAAATGACATTGGGCGGATTTATCCTGCTAGGCTCAGTCCTTGTCGATGCGTTCGATGGAACCATGGCGCGTTTGCGAGGAGAATCGAGCGACTTCGGTGCGTTCGTTGATTCGGTGAGTGACCGTTATGCAGAGTTCATCACCTTTGGCGGGCTGCTGTATTTTTTTCTCACCCAGGACAATTACCTCGGTGTGGTGGTTACCTTTGCCGCGACCGCCGGCTCGGTGCTGGTCTCTTATGTCAAGGCGCGTGCTGAAGGTCTTGGTTTTGAAGCGAAGGTGGGTATTCTCACCCGCGTTGAAAGATACATCGTCCTGATTACCTTGCTGGTGTTCAATCAACCATTTACCGCGGCGGTCTTAATTGCGTTGCTCGGCAATATCACCGCACTTCAACGGATCATTCACGTCCGCGCACAGGGGCATGAACGCATGAAAAAAGCAAAGGAAAATAAAGAGGATATTCAATAGCGCATGGACGGCATTTCCCTGGGACCTGTTTTGCTTCGTTGGAATGGGCTCCTGATCATGCTGGGTTTCGCATTAGGGGGCATCCTTGCAGCGCGTGAGACAAAGCGTCGTGGATTTGATTCAGAGATCCTCCTTGACCTGGCCTTGCCGCTTCTGATCTGGGGAACTATTGGAGCGCGTCTGTGGCATGTATTCACCCCGCCTCTTTCTTCGGTGGAGCTGGGTCTGACGACCGAGCATTATCTCACTCATCCACTGGACCTGTTCGCAATTTGGATCGGTGGGCTTGGTTTTCCCGGTGCGGTGATCGCCGGGGCAATTGGTTTGTTCATCTTTTGCCGCAAATATGGGTTAAGTTTTGGCGAGTGGGCAGATATGCTTGCCCCCTCGCTTGCCCTGGGACAAGTACTTGGGCGAATTGGAAATTTTATTAATCAGGAATTGTATGGCCTGCCAACAGAGTTACCCTGGAAGATCTTTATTGGCCCCGAACATCGTCTGGCGGGCTATGAGGCGGTAAAGTTCTATCATCCACTTTTTGCCTACGAATCTATTTTGAGTTTCTTCAATTTACTTTTCCTGATCTGGATTTCACGCCGTTTCGCAGGCCGTTTCAAGACAGGAGATCTGTTTTTGGTATATCTTTTTACGTACGGAATTATTCGTTTTTCCCTTGAATATTTGCGTTTGGATGTGGCCCTGATAAATGGGGTGCAGGTCAATCAGGCCTTTATGGCGGCTGTCGTCCTGGCTTCCGGGGTGGTTTTATGCCTGCGCAGCCGTTCTTTGCAAGAATTGTAAGGTCTCTGTCAGGGTAAATTATGTAAGGCGGAGAATAAAATGGTACTCTATCTTATGAGTTGTTTCAATAATGGAACGCTGAAATGGAATGCTGAGGAAAACTATGATCGAAACACATGACTTGAGCAAGCAGTTCAACGATTTTTGGGCTGTGGATGGAGTGAATCTGTCCGTACAACCAGGCCAGATCCTGGCCTTGCTGGGACAGAATGGGGCCGGGAAGACGACTACGGTTCGTATGTTGACTGCGTTGTTGAATCCTACGCGCGGGTGGGCGCGTGTAGCGGGCTTCGATGTTGCAAAGAACGGGCATGACGTGCGCGCTTCCATTGGCGTACTAACCGAGCACCACGGCTTGTATATGCGGATGAGCGCGGAGGAGTATTTAGAGTTCTTTGGGCAGGTCTATAACCTGGATCCCCACAGGCGAAAATCGCGTAGTGAACATTTACTTGAATATTTCGGGTTGGCGGAAGCCGCTCACAGACGTATTGGTGAATACTCCAAAGGTATGCGGCAGAAACTTGCTCTCGCCCGCGCCATGATGCACGATCCCGGTGTGCTTTTATTGGATGAGCCAACCTCTGCGATGGATCCCGAATCCGCGCGGCTGGTGCGGGATGAGATTGCGCGCTTGAAGTCCTCTCAACGGACAGTTGTGATCTGCTCGCACAACCTCAGCGAGGTGGAAGTATTGGCGGATCAGATCGCCATCATTTATCGCGGCAAGATCCTCTCGCTGGGCACTTTGGACGAATTGAAATCGAGTGTGCTCGGCGCACCTGAATATGAGATCAAGTTCTCTGATAATTGGGACTCACGTAAATTGGAATTGCCGCCGGGTGTGGAATGCCTTTCCCGGACTGCGAACAGCATGAAAGTCCGTGTGGAGCAGCCGTTTGAATCCAATCCCGTTATCGTGAATCGTCTCTCCAAAATGTCCGCGTCAGTCATGGCGTTTCAAGAGGAACCGCGTACGTTGGAGCAGGTTTACCTTAAGGTGATGTCCAACGCGAAAGGATCTACCAATGTTCACTAAGTTGCGACCTGTTTGGATCGTGGCGCGCCGCGAATTGCGTGACCAATTGCGCGATTGGCGCGTGTTGCTGCCGATGGTGGCCCTGATATTGTGCTTCCCATTTTTAATGAATGAATTTGCAACGCAGACGGTGGATTTTCTTAATCGATACAATGCAAATTTGATCCTGGATCGGCTTGTCCCTTTTTCGATCATGATCATTGGTTTTTTCCCCATCACAGTATCCCTGGTTGTAGCCTTGGAGGCCTTCGTCGGAGAAAAGGAGCGCGGGACCATCGAGCCAATATTAAGTTCGCCTTTGGAAAACTGGGAGTTATATTTTGGTAAATTACTCGTCGGTGTAACCACGCCTTTGGTCGCCAGCTATCTTTCAATTGCACTATATATGTGGATGATCCTCATCCGACAGGATTTGTCGATTCCGCCTTTTGCGGTAATGGTGCAGTTGCTTCTACTCACGGGTGCGCACGCATTGATGATGGTCAGCGCAGCAATCGTGATCTCAGTACAATCCACTTCAGTGAAGGCCGCGAATTTGCTCGCCTCTTTCATCGTTATTCCAGTTGCGATCCTGATGCAGGGTGAAGCGGTGATGCTATTTTGGGGAAATGAGCAGGTACTCTGGCTGGCGATCCTGGGTGTGACGATCATCGCGTTGTTGTTGATCCGCGTGGGGATTGCGCATTTCCATCGCGAGTATCTGTTGGGACGCGAGATCGATGTGATTGACCTGAATTGGATCTGGCGCATGTTCTGGTCTAATTTTTTTGGAGGCGCCCACTCTTTGTCCTCATGGTATTCAACCGTGGTGGCATTAGCAATGAGAAGAGTTGCTCCTGCATTAGTGACGCTCGTGCTTCTGGCTGGAGTGAGTATTTGGATGGGTTACGATTTGACCATGGATAACGTTCCGCATGCATTGAATCATGCTTCGCCTGAAGAGGTGGATAAATTTACAAGCCAACTTCGCGAACTCCCCGATATGCGCACATTTCGTGAAAGCATTTCCGCGCCTTTCCTGTTCCTAAATAATACGCGGGCGATATTCTTCATCTTTCTGGCAGGCATGGCCTCATTTAGCGTTTTGGGTGTGCTTCTCTACATGGTGAACATAAGCTTGATCGGCGGATTATTCGGCCTATTTCAATTGCTCGGCATTCAAGCCCTGCCATTGTTCCTCGGGGGGGTTTTGCCGCATGGGATTTTCGAGATCCCGGCGCTGATGATTGGCAGCGCGGCGATGTTGTACTTTGGTGCTGCCATCGTCACACCACAGGTGGGTAAGTCCATGGGGGAGGTCATCGTTGAATTGCTTGCCGACTGGACGAAGATTTTCCTTGGGCTGGTCATTCCCTTGCTGGCGATCGCCGCGGTGATTGAGACTTACATCACTCCTGCGATCCTTGCAACTGTAATGAAATAATACGATAACATCCCGCAGACCGATCGCTCAAGTCCGCGGGATGTTAAATAATTCCCATCCCCCATTTTGGTCGAGGGGTGGGAAACCGGAGTTTTGTGAAGCCGAATCCGCTCAAGCCTTCGGAACCTCAACCTACCAACCCGAAATATAGGGTTCCCATTCGCCATTATCGCCAAGATGGCGGCCAAAGATGTACGCTGCGTTCGCAGGTGGTTCCTTTGGAATGTGCATTAGATGCATGCGAGCCTCTTCGACCTTGCGCCCGCCCTTGCGATGATTGCAGGAGGAACACGCCGCCGCCACATTCGTCCAAATATGCTGGCCTCCCATATGACGCGGGATGACATGATCCACGGTCAAACTGCCGTCGCGCTTTCCACAATACTGGCAGGTATAATTATCACGACGGAATACTTCACGGCGCGTTAATTTTACGCGAGGCCGCGGCCGATGGACCTGAGATTCCAGCCGAATAACTGAAGGGCGTGGAAGCCATTTCGAAACCGTGCGGATGTGCCCGCGTCCATTTACGACCATACCGGCTTTGCCTGCAATGACCAGGCCGATGGCTCTGCGAGTTGAACAAACATGAATGGGCTCAAAATTTGCATTGAGCACGAGAACGGGTACGTGCATAAGGCTCCATAACCTGCATGATTATACTGCCAGATTCTTGAATTCGAAACTAACTCAAATGGCAGTTCTATTTCAGGAGCGTTTGAAATGAAGATCCTAATCTCGGGCGGCTCAGGCTTTCTTGGCCGTACTTTAACACGATCCTTTCTCAATGCTGGACACCAGGTATATATTCTCACGCGCGGGTCACATGTCTCTCAGGGTGCGCAGGCCGTTCAATGGGATGCCAAAACTACGAAGAACTGGGGTCAGCTGATTAATGAAATCGATGTGGTGATCCATCTTGCGGGAAAAACTCTCGCCTCCTGGCCGTGGACTTCGTCAACGAAGCGCGCCATTCACGATTCCCGCATCCTTTCAGGACTTGCACTTGCCGAGGCTATACAAAAAGCAACGCGGCGGCCGCGCGTTTTTGTTCAACAATCGGGTGTTAATCATTACGGCTTGCGCGGTGACCTGGCTGACGAATCCGCTCCACCCGCAGATGATTTTCTTGCGCGACTCACTGTAAAATGGGAAGACGCGACAAAATCCGTAGAAGAACTTGGCGTACGCCGCGTTATCCTGCGTTCGGCAGTCGTCCTTGAAAAAGGAGCGGGGCTTATGCCTCTGATGGCCTTGCCTGTGCTTTTGTTTTTTGGTGGGCCGTTGGGTAGTGGCGAACAAGCCAGATCGTGGATCCATATAAAGGATTGGGTTAGTGCGGTAACATATTTGATCGCGGACGAAAATGCGCGCGGCGCTTATAATCTGATTGCGCCAACACCAACATCGAATGCGGAGTTCAC
>CAZSVR010000050.1:2150-20529 GCA_964610295.1 uncultured Anaerolineaceae bacterium | reverse complement strand
CGAGTGGATGAAATTAATTTCCCGCGTGATTACAACCTGAGTGCCGAGAACCTTGCTCTATATCGCCAGGCGACCGACGGCCGCTTGCCAGTCTCCAGCTTGTTGATCCCGATCCTTGCTGGTGATCAGGGCATTGGTTTGCTCGTACTGGATAACTTCAATACGACCTCAGCCTTCCGCCCTGAGGATGAGGTCCTTTTGTTATCGCTTGCCCAGCAGGTTGCACTTTCACTTGATAACGTGCGCCTCGTGAATGCGACCCAGGAGCGCGCCGGCCAGCTTCAGGCGCTGAATGATGCCGCCGCATCCTTAACTTCCAGTCTGCGAAGCGACCAACTGGTCAACTCCTTGCTGGATCAATTAAGTCCGGTTGTTCCTTACGATACCGCCACGCTTTGGTTGCGGGATAAGGATCGCCTTGCAGTGACCTCTACGCGTGGCTTCACGGACGCGGACCAAAGACTTGGTTTGAGCATCTCTGTAAGTGATAGCGCTTTATTCAAGGAAATGGCGCAAACAGGCCAGCCCATCCTTGTGAATGATGTGCGCGAAGATCCACGCTTCGTTCCCGTTGAAGCGCCCCGCCTCTCATGGCTTGGAATTCCTCTTATTTCGAAGGGCGAATTAGTGGGTGCACTTGCTGTGGAAAAATGGCAGGCACATTACTACTCGCGTGAACTAATGCAGGTAGGTCTGACCTTTGCCAGCCAATCCGCTGTCTCGTTGGATAATGCCCGTTTGTATGAAGACAGCGTGAGCCGCGCCACTGAATTAGACCAACGTTCAAAACGCCTGGCAACGATCAACCGTTTTGCTTCTGCGTTGAACGGATTGCTTGATTCAGAAGAGATCCTAAACTTGACCGCCGATGAACTCCTCAAGGGATTGAGTGTAAAACGTGTGTCTGTTGTGACTTTCGAACGGGGACAGGCGCTTTGGAAAACATCCACACCTCGGACCCGCCTGAAACTGCCGCGCGTACTTCCAGATTCCCCCATCTTTGGACGATTGCGCGAATCCCTGGGTATTTTCAATACAGATGATGCGCGCAATGAACCAGACCTCGCGCCTCTGGCGGAAATGCTTGGAGAGAATACGACCGCCATGCTGATCCTGCCCCTTGCCAGTGGAACGAATTTGCGTGCGCTTATCTTTGCCCAAATGACAGGCGAAGGCCGTTTCAATATGAACGAAGTGGAGTTGGCGCGCACAATTTCCAACCAGGCCGCCATAGCGCTTGAAAATGCACGATTGTATCAGTCCACAGTTCAAACGGCAGAACGTCTGGCTGTGCTTAATCAGGCCAGTGCCAATATCGGTTCAAGCCTTAACCTGGATGAGATCTACACCTCCATTCATCGAGCGGCTGAGCGTTTGATGCCGGTGGATGCGCTCGCCATCACTCTTGTAGATGAACCTGCCAGGGAAATTGAAGCGGTCTATCTGGTGGATCGCGGTACAAGTTACCCGGCGCGCCGCGCGCCATTAGGGCAGGGGATCACCAGCCGCATTGTGGAAACCGGCAAGCCGCTGTTGATACGATCATTCGCAGAAGCCGAGGCTCTTGGCACATTGGCCGCAGGGGACGGAGACCAGCCGCCGTCCGTTATTGCCGTTCCAATGACATTGGTTGGTAAAGCGGTTGGCATGCTTTCAGTTCAAAATTACCAGCCCAACGCGTATACCGAAGAAGATTTGCAAATCCTTGGCACGCTCGCCAATCAGGCGATATTCGCGATCCAGAATGCCCGTCTCTTTGTCGAAACCCAAAACCTTGCCTCTCAACTCGAAGCCCGCGTGGTTGAACGTACCGCGCAGTTACAACGCGAACAACAGAATACAGAAACCCTTCTGCGCATATTGACGGAAGTTTCATCCAGCCTTGACCTCGACCGCGCGCTCAATCGCACACTTTCATTGCTTAACGAGGCCATCGGCGCGGAACAAGGCACCCTCATGCTGTTGCACGCCGAGGATAACCTCCTGCATTTCCGTGCAGGTTATGGCTATCTAACGGATCGGACAGACACGACCAGTCGCAGGTTTACCATGAAGATCGGTGAAGGCCTGGCAGGTTGGGTGGTGCAGAATCGGGAGGCGGTATTGGTCAACGACCTGCATCAAGATCCGCGCTGGGTGCGGTCCAAATCCGGGCAGGATCATCGCAGTGCCATTGTTGTGCCGATGCTTGTCGGTGAAGATGTGATCGGCGTGCTGATGGTGTTCCAGCGCGCGGCAGATTTCTTCAGCGCAGAAATGTTGAACCTGGTAAAGGCGATCGCAGGCCAAGTGGCTGTGGCGATCAACAACGCCCATCTTTATGAATTGATCCGCGACCAGGCCGAACGCCTGGGTGTGATGCTTCGCAAGGAACAGGAAGAAGCCAGCCGCTCACAAGCCATCCTGGAAGCCGTGGCTGATGGTGTGCTTGTTACAGGTCCGGATAATCGCATCACCTTTGTTAATTCCTCCACGGAACGTATTCTTGCGCTCGAAGAGGCGCGACTCCTCGGCGGTTCGCTGGATGCCTTTGCAGGCTTTTTTGGGATGGCCGCCAGTACCTGGATGGATACCATCCGCCACTGGTCGGAAGATCCGTCCTCCTATCAAACGGGGGATAGTTATGCAGAACAATTGGAGTTGGAGAACGGCCGGATTGCGCTCGTCCACCTTGCCCCGGTAATTTTGCAGAATGATTTTCTCGGCACGGTTTCCATCTTCCGCGACATCACTCACGAGGTGGAGGTAGACCGCCTCAAATCGGAATTTGTGGCCACCGTAAGCCATGAGCTGCGCACGCCGATGACTGCCATCAAGGGATATGTGGATATTCTTGTCATGGGCGCGGCCGGCGCGTTGAATGAAAATCAGATCCACTTCCTTGATATTGTGCGCAACAACATTGACCGCCTTAATATCCTCGTGAGTGACCTGCTGGATGTATCACGCATGGAATCCGGCCCTGTGACCCTTAACCCGCAACCTGTGGATTTACGTGAGGTTGCCGAGGAGGTCATCCAGGAAGTGATGCGTCGTTCACAGAATGAACAAAAACCAATGGCGCTTTCGCTGGATGCACCCAAGAAAATACCGCCCATCCTTGGTGATACTGAACGCGTGCGCCAGATCATCGGTAATCTTGTGGATAATGCCTACAACTACACACCGGAGAATGGCATCATTCGCGTTGGGATCCATCAGGAAAATAGCGATATTCAAGTGGATGTTCAGGATAATGGTGTGGGCATTGCTCCTGAAGATCAGCCGCGCGTCTTCGAACGATTCTTCCGGGGTGAGCATCCTCTGGTTCTGGCAACCCCGGGAACTGGTCTTGGTTTGCCGATCGTCCGTCAATTAGTAGAAATGCATAAGGGCCGCATCTGGATGAAAAGCAGCGGTGTGCCGGGAGAAGGAAGTGTATTCTCGTTCACATTACCGGTTCAGAAATAGTGGAGTCTGCATGGCAAGGATCTTAATCGCAGAAGACGAACCAGATATTCGCGAACTCGTGGCCTTCACCCTGCGCTTCGCAGGTCATGAAGTCACAACTACTTCCAACGGAGAAGAGGCGTTAAATCAGGCATCTGTAATTATCCCGGATCTCATCCTCATGGATGTGCGCATGCCGAGAATGACCGGCTACGATGCATGCCGAGCCATGAAGGCTGATCCCTCGTTAAAAGATATTCCGGTCGTCTTCCTTTCCGCCAAAGGACAGGATTCGGAAATTCAAACGGGCCTGGCAGCGGGTGCGGAGGAATACCTGCTCAAACCGTTTGGCCCAGATCAATTGACGGAACGTGTCAGAGTGATCCTGTCAAAATTTGGAAAGTAATCATATTCGGAAACACAATGAGCGCCATCATTCTTGACGGTTCAATGGTACATTACGAGGCTTTGGGACGCGGTCGTCCGATTGTCTTCCTTCACGGCTGGGTCGGCTCATGGCGTTACTGGATCAATGCCATGCAGATCGCATCGACGTCTTTCCGCGCATATGCCATCGACCTCTTTGGGTTTGGTGATACCACGCGCGACCCATTGCGTTATTCACTGAATAGACAGGCAGACCTGATCAACCGTTTCCTTGAAGAAATGGGGATCGGCAAGGTTGCGCTCATCGGTCACGGTCTCGGCGCGCTGGTGGGTTTCTCCTTTATCAAACAATGGCCGAAGAGCGTGGACCGCATGATGGCGATCAATTGCCCTTTGGAATACGATTCGGTTAATGCGCGCATGCGGACTGGCACGATGATCGATCTGGTGGAGTGGCTCGCGGGACGTACACCCGAAGCGATTTCTGCCCTTGCAGACGCCTCCAAAGCGGACATTCAAGCTGTTTCCGCCTCCATGGCCGGGTTGCAAGCGAATAACTTATTTTCGGCGGTCCGCAACCTCGGCGTTCCCTGCTTGCTTGTGTATGGGCCCAATGACCCGGCGATCATTTCACCCTCACAGGACAATGCAGACTCATTACCAATTCATATCCATCAGATCAACCTGGAGGGCACGGGGCATTTTCCCATGATAGACAATCCCACCCAATTCAACCGTCTGATGACCGATTTCCTCGCTCTCGACTCAGGCTTAAGCCCAAGAGAACTCCAGCTCAAGGAAGAATGGAAGCGCAGGGTGCGTTAATCTGACAGCGCACGCCGCCGCCTTTCGCCAAGCATTCCGCGGGACGGCGGCTTTTTATTTTCAATTTTTTTCTTGACATCCCTTTCTGATGGTCATATACTGTAGACACAATTGAACAGGGAGCCTGCCAACTTTACAGGCTGAGAGGAGCGTGAGACGCTCGACCTGCATTACCTGATCTGGTTAATACCAGCGGAGGGACCCTAGCTTTATTCACGGCCATCCTCCGCTCCTGGAGGATTTTTTATTTAATGATGAATACCTTCGTGCTCCTCACCCGCACTGCACCAAACGCACGAAGTCCCTGGCGCACGCCGCAAAGCGGCAGTCCCGAGCGCAGCGAGTGGGCCTAGCGCAGCGGAAGTGAAAGTGCGGTCCAAGTGTCGCGTCACTTCGACGTCGCTCAGTGCAAGCCTTTGCGGTTAAAAATAATGATGCCTCGTATTCTCATCTTCGCCAATGGCGACCTGCCTGATTTGGAAAAAGCCCGCGCCCTGATCCATGATGACGACCTGCTCATCGCTGCGGACGGCGGAACGCGTCACATCCTCGCACTGGGACTCCTCCCGAATATGGTGATCGGCGATCTGGATTCCATCTCGGCGGAGGAAAAGAAAAAGGTCGATCAAGCGCGGATTGAGATTATCCAATTCCCTCGCGATAAGAACGAAACTGACCTCGAACTTGCCATCCAGCATGCGCTTACATTGGATCCAGGCCAGATCATCATCATCGCCGCGCTTGGTCATCGCCTGGATCAAACCCTTGGCAACCTTGCGCTCTTAAGCAACCCGCAACTTTCAACAGTAGCTCTCAGCATCGACGACGGCGTGGAACAGGCCTTTTTTTGCCGTGAGCGGTCCCAGGTGCGGGCGAGCAGGGGAGATCTTATCTCCCTCATCCCGTGGGGGGCAGAAGTCACCGGAATTGTTACCACCGCCCTGAAATGGCCTTTGCAAAACGAAACATTGTATCCCTACAATACGCGCGGCATCAGCAATGAAATGCTTGGTGAAGAAGCAACCATCCGTATCAGATCAGGCCTGCTTCTCATCGTTCACCGTCGCGCAACTCACTAGTCCATTCCACTTTCCATTATCGGAGACCTACATGAAATTACCAACCGTGCTTTTTTCCCTTTTCGTCTTCCTGCTTGCCTCCTGCGCTGCACCCCAACCCAAGGGTCTTACCGTTATGACTCACGATTCATTTGCGATCAGCGAAGATATCGTTGTCGCTTTTGAGAAGGCGAATAATGTAGACGTTGTCTTCCTGAAAAGCGGAGATACGGGCGAGTCCCTCAACAAAGCCATTCTTACGAAGGGCGCGCCTCTCGCGGATATTCTCTTCGGCGTGGACAATACCTTCCTTTCGCGTGCTCTCGAAGCGGACATCTTCGAGGCCTATACATCGCCTGCACTCAAGGATGTTCCCGATGAATTCAGGCTTGACGCTACAGATCACGTGACGCCTGTTGACTTTGGTGACGTGTGCATCAACTATGATAAAAAATATTTTGCAGATAATCATTTGCCGATCCCGCGATCGCTTGAAGAGTTAACAGATCCTGAATATGAAAATTTGCTCGTTGTTGAAAACCCAGCCACATCCTCCACTGGTTTGGCATTCCTGCTCGCCACGCGCGCTCACTTCGGCGATGAATATCTCGTTTACTGGAAGAACCTGCGCGACAACGCTGTTGTGGTGGTGGATGGCTGGGATACCGCCTACTACATTAACTTCAGCGGATCATCAGGCCGCGGAGCGCAACCGATGGTCGTTTCGTATGGGACCTCCCCCGCTGCTGAAGTTGTCTACGCAGAGAATCCCCTCAACGACGCACCCACCGCCTCGGTGATCGGCCCGGATACATGCTTTCGCCAAATTGAATTCGCCGGTATCCTGAGTGGGACGTCCAATCGCGCCCTGGCAGAAAAGTTCATTGACTTCATGCTAAGCACCCAGTTTCAGGAAGATATGCCGTTACAAATGTTTGTCTATCCGCTGAACAGGAATGCCGCTCTGCCCGAGGCCTTTATCAATTATGCACAAACTCCGGATCAGCCTGCTGTGATGTCTCCAGATGAGATCGCTGCAAACCGCGACGCGTGGATCGAAGCATGGACAGGGGCCATGAAGTAAAACGAAGGCGAAAGCGGGATGACCATGTTCCTGGACCATGGGAATACTGAGACGCGGAAAAATTATTTTCTTCGTGCTCGCGCGCCTGCAGCTTTGGCTCGATTCCTGCTCTGGCTTTTTCCTGGCCTCTTCCTTCTTTCGTTTTTCTTTTATCCGCTCGCCCGTATCCTCTCACTGGGTTCCGACGTATCCGGTTTAACCGCAAAGAATTTCGAGCTGGCTGCTTCAGTTCTCGGCTTCACTTTTTATCAGGCTTTTCTTTCAACCTTGCTGACCTTTGCGATCGGTCTCCCAGCCGTGATCTTATTTGCCCGCTTCGACTTCCGTGGCAGATCTTTTTTGCGCGCCCTCACTGCAGTTCCCTTCATGCTTCCAACCGTCGTAGTTGCGGCGGCCTTCAACTCCCTGCTCGGCCCTCGTGGGTGGCTTAATGTCAATCTTGAAAATCCGATCCCATTCATCGGTACGTTATGGGCGATCTTGCTTGCGCATGTCTTTTACAACACGACGATCGTCATACGCATTGTCGGCACTGCGCTTGCGCGCCTGGATCCCAAACTGGAGCAAGCCGCGCGTTCGCTGGGCGCGGACTCATTGCGCGTCTGGTGGAATGTGATCTTGCCTCTCCTGCGCCCATCCTTGCTGGCCGCAGCCCTGCTCGTATTTCTCTTTGACTTCAGCAGTTTCGGTGTCATTCTTTTATTGGGCGGGGCGAATTTTTCCACACTTGAGGTGGAGATCTATATCCGCATCCTTAAACTTCCGAACCTGCCGCTCGCGGCCTTCCTATCGATCATTCAACTGATCTTCACCCTTATCTTTTCCATCTTCTATACCCGTATCATCAATCAGACCACCACTCAGACTGCCCCGCGTTTTGCTGCTTCACAGCCTCCCAAAACCATACGTGAAAAATTTTTTGTCCTGCTGCTCATTTTATTTCTTGCATCATTCTTTCTTCTGCCTCTCGCCTCCCTGCCTCTGCGTTCCATCTCGCGCCTCGAAGCGGATCGCGGTCAGCGTGGAGAGATCCAATACGGCGTCACAACGGATTACTATAAGGAGCTTTTCATCAACCGTCGCAGCTCATTATTTTATGTCCCGCCGATGCGGGCCATGCTCAATTCACTTGGGTTCGCGGGGCTCACCGTTTTATTATCCCTCGCACTTGGCTTTCCCGCGGCGTTCGCGCTGGCCAAACCGACCCAACTTGAAAAAGTTCTCGATCCATTCCTGATGCTGCCTCTTGGGGCATCTGCCGTCATGCTTGGGCTTGGACTTATCCTCTCGTTCGGCCGTGCATTAACATGGCCGATCTTCGTGCCCATTGCACATACACTCATCGCACTTCCCTTTGTCATTCGCACATTACAACCGGCGATCGCATCCATCCCAGAAAGATTGCGCCAGGCCGCATCTACACTTGGCGCGTCGCCGCTGCGCGTATGGCAAAGCGTGGACCTGCCGATCCTATCGCGTGCCACTCTTACCGCCGCGACCTTTGCGTTCACCATCTCTCTCGGCGAATTCGGCGCGACACTTTTGCTTACCCGGCCGGATTATCCCACCATACCGGTAGCCATTGCGCGTTTCCTCTCCCAGGCAGGCGGTCTCAATTATGGTCAGGCCATGGCGATGTCCACAATTCTTATGGCCCTTACGATACTCGGTATTTTACTGATCGAGACAAAAGGTGATAATCGTTTTGCTTGAACTCAAACACATTTCCAAAGCATACGAAGGCAGGCCGTTGCTTACGAACATCTCGTTTCGCGTAAATGCAGGCGAGACGGTATGCCTGCTGGGCGCGTCGGGCAGTGGTAAGTCCACGCTTCTCAGAATGATCGCCGGATTGGAAACTCCTGATGATGGGCTCATCCTGTTTGATGGGATGGACCTTGTCCGAACACCCCCTCACCGGCGGGACTTTGGCCTGGTCTTTCAAGACTATGAGCTATTTCCTCACCTCAACGTTTTTGACAACGTGGCATTTGGTTTGCGAATGCGGAAGATCTCACCGACCGAAATTGATAAGCGTGTAGCCGCTTTACTGGAGCAGATGAACTTGAATGGATTTGCCCGGAGAAAAGTGACTGACCTCTCGGGCGGTGAGCAGCAACGCGTGGCCCTGGGCCGTGTCCTCGCAACCCAACCCCGTCTATTGATGTTCGATGAACCCCTCGGCGCCTTGGATAGGTCATTGAAAGAGGATTTGCTAAAAGAATTGCGTACGATCCTACACAAAACGAAAATCCCAGCCATCTATGTCACGCACGACCAGGAAGAAGCCTTCGTGATCGCAGGTCGGATTCTGCTCCTGCATGAAGGCGAGATCGTACGTGAAGGCACGCCTGCGGACATATGGTCAAACCCGGGCTCGGCATGGGCGGCACGCTTTTTAGGCGTTGGGAACATTGTCGAAGGGATCGTGAATGCCAAAGGAAAAGCCAAAACCGACCTTGGTGATTTCACTCTGATTTGCGGCCATAAACATTTCGAGGGAGAAAAAATTTCCCTGTTGTTGAAACAATCCTCCTCTCCCAATGCGAGCTCCGCGGGGGTGCTGCGCGCATGGGCCAGGGGTGAAAGGAGTGAGGAGCTCAAGCTAAAAGTGGAGGACGTGCTTTTTAAACGCGATCAGTTCGAGGTCCACGCGCGAGGCGGTCTCCGGACTGGCGAAGCCGTGTCGAAGGGCGGGCTTGTCATCCAAATGAAGGAAAAACCAAAGATCGGTCAAACCATTCGTGTGCTGGTTAAGATAAAATGTCTCGGATGAAGGTATTAAAGAAGAATCTCGCGGGTCAGGTGGTCTTTCAATATGAAGGAGAAGTGTTGAAACGCGAAGAGCATGCCATCACGCTGGAGGCTTTCTTTGGGCGTGAGGATATGGTTTTGATGAACGTTGTCTTGAAGAGGGGAGACCGTTTTGTGGAGACGTTTTACACGGATCGCTGGTATAACATCTTTGAGATCTATGACCGCGATGATAAGACCTTGAAGGGCTGGTATTGTAATATTGGCAAACCTGCTGTGATCGAGGACCAGGCCGTTTCGTATGTTGACCTGGCTCTCGACCTATGGGTGGCGCCGAATGGAATGCAAACCGTATTGGATGAAGACGAATTGGATAAGTTGAATTTGGACGATGAAATTAAGCAAATGGTTTATCTGGGTCTGCAGGAACTGCAAACGAGATTTAAAAACAACAACCCTGCGCGTTGATTGGAGGGTCGCTTGTTTTGCATTAGAAGTTGAATGACTGCATGATAGAGTCACCGCCGAACCACAGGCCGATGACTACCACGCAACAGCAACAAAGCAGAACGGCAACGACGATACCAATGATGAGACCCTGATTGCTCTTCTTGGGTTCTTCAGGAGCTGGGGTTACAGGCGCTTCAGACATGATTTCTTCTCCTCAATAAGAATAATTGGCGCAATCGAGTGGGCACATGCACATGGTTAATGGTTCGCATTATATCAGGCTGTTTGAGTCTTGTCGTTGCGCGTTGACAACCACCAAAGTATCAGGCTGAGCAGGATGACGAGTAGAACGCCCATGATGATGGGGATGATGATCGCCAGGATGGATACGACCGTTGAGATGACGTCCTCCGCGAGGGAGACAGGCAGGTTACCTGCGCCGGCTGTCGCGACCGTGACTGCCGGCCGTACCACCGCGGCTTTGACCAGGTGCACACTTCCTGCGACAAGCAAACCACAGGCGAGGGCAAGCACGGGGCTCATATCGGTGATGACCTTCGCGCTTGCCGCGAAGGCGATGGCCCCCGCCACGGGTCGGACGAAAGTTTGGATGACGTCGTTGATGTGATTGACCGCCGGGACCTTATCCGCGAGCATTTCGATGATGACGAGCACGCCAAGTAGGATCAGGATCCATGGATTGGAGAGCAGATCCCAGGGCGTGCCGAGGGTGAGCAAGTTGGGGAAGTAATGAGCGATCGTCCCCACAACGAGAAGCGGAATGTAGGCGTTGAGTCCCGCGCTGGCTGAAAGGCCAAATGCAGAAAAGACGCCGAGTAGAAGTTCCATTTGATTTCCTTCTCCTTTGGTTATACAAGGTCAGCATTTGCTGACAATCTATCTACGCAACAAAATTCTTTTTGATCTGTTTCCTAGCCGCTCAAACCGGGAAATCCGCTCCAAGTACCGGTGAAATGCAAGCGCAGCAAGTCAATGCTGAGGATCATGAGCAGGGCGAGGGTGTAGCCTGAAAGGAATGGCAGGGCCATCTCGTGCAGGCTTGTGTACGTGTTGTCTTCATGTATGATGATCATCCACAAGATCGCGAACACGATCCCGAGCAGGGATAATGTACCTAATGCGCTGATGTAGGCGACAGGGTAAAGCACAATGGGACTTTCAGTGAGCACCAGCAGGTCGAGGACCACGATCAAAGCCACGAGCGCGCCGAAGGATTTCCATTCAAGCGCGGGACGATCATCCAGTTCGCGCCAGATGGTTTGATTAATGATCGGATATAGGACCGCCGCCAGCGCGATGCCCATGCCGCTGCCTGTAAATAAGCGCAATACATTATTCGGTATGTACAGGTTGGGAATGGATTCAAGTGTGCCTGCGCCTGTTTGCTTGAGCAAATAAAGATAGGAATTGCTCCCGTCAATGCCGAAGGCCAGGAAGAAGACGACCAGCACGGCGATGATAGCGCGCGAGGGAAGTTTGCTGCGCTTGCCGCCCACGAATATTTGAAATATCAATGCAATGCCCGCCGCCAAGAATTCTCCCGTGCAACGCGCGCAGAGGGGAAGTTGGCGGTCGCCGATGTGAAAGGAGCGCGCGTCGATGCGATGGCACACCGCGTAGCCGATCGCGTCCAATTTACCGAGCGCGCCTTCGGGTGAGATGTACATCCACGCGGCAAATGCAAAGATCGCCGCAACCGGTATGAACCAGCGCAGCATGTTCTGAAAGGTTGATCTTGTTGTTTGTGTTTGCATTCCGCTCATTATATGGGGAATGAAGGTGGATTGCAAGCAAGCGATTTAATCGGCAATACTGTTTGAATCAAAAACCCGCAGTTAAGACTGCGGGCTTTTCACTAATCAATATTATTCTATTTCTCTGTGAGGTAATGCAGAAGCATCAAACCGAGGCCAGGAAAAAGCGGGACGAAGCCGCCCCAGCATCCAAGACCGAGATGAAGCGGGTAATTGTAGCCAGAGTTAAAGCCAAAGGGGTAGAGTCCAAGTGAGAGGGCGAATCCAAGCGCGGCGATGACAATGCCCCGGCGAGGCAGACCTTTGCCTGATTTTGCTTCGGGGCGGGTCGACCCTCTCTCTGCGAGGGCGATGGTTTCCTGGTAGTTCATGTAGCCCAAGAAGGCCAGAAAGCCAAAGATGAGAGCAAGTGCTACAACTGGGCCAAGACAGGCGGAAGCGATCGTTCATGTGGTTCCCTTTCCAAAATAAAACAGGGCCTGGAACAATTCACGCCCTGCTATTTTACTTGATGGCTTCAATGTTGATGCTCCCACCGCTTGTTATAACGGTGAGTTGGCCGCCGCCTGCTGCCCGCGTAACTTCTCCATTGTGCGGAAGTATTTCAGGTAGCGCATGGAATTGGCATCTTTGCCAAGTAACAAGTCTGTAGCGCGGATCGTACTTCCTAATTTAATCGGGTCTGTGATCGAACAAGTCGCGCCTGCTTGAATTGCGAGTGCAAGAAAGGCGCTGTTTACTGAATGGCGGTCTGGCAAACCAAACGAGACGTTGCTTGCGCCCAAACTTACATTCACACCATATTCCTTTATGACCAGTTCAATCGTCTTGAGTGTGACTGTAGCCGCGTTGCTGTTATGACCCACCGTCATCACCAGCGGGTCAATGATAATGTCTTCGGTGGGAATGCCCATCTTCGCAGCGCGCTCGATGATCTTGCCTGCCGCGGTCAGACGTCCCTCTGCTGTGGGTGGGATGCCCTCATCTGCAATTGTCAATCCGATGACCGCGGCGCCTCTATCCTTGACGATGGGCAGGACGGTCGCCAATTGTTTTTCCTCCGCATTGACCGAGTTCACCAATGGCTTGCCTAGCGTCACCTTCAAGCCTGCTTCCAAAATCTTTGGCTCATTCGAGTCAATACAAAGGGGAACATCAACCACCGACAGCACCGCCTCCACAACTTTTGGCATGATCGTGGCTTCATCAATCTGCGGATGACCTACATTCACGTCCAACACGTCCGCGCCCCAGGCGACTTGTTTCTGCGCAAGTTGTTTGACGTAGTCAAAATTTTGGTCGATCAGCGCCTGTCCCAGTTTTTTCATGCCCGTTGGGTTTAGCTTTTCGCCAATGATCACGAATGGTTTGTCTGATCCGATGATTACATCTTTCGAATTAGTTTTCAATAGGGTGTGCATGATTCCACTCCTGAGCTGTTTTGTCGAACAAAAATTGCTTTGGTAATAATCCCGCCTCACTCACAATACGAGCAATGACTTCTTCCCAGCCAACAGGCATGAGATGGATTCCGTGAATTCCCTTATGTTGATATGTTTTGATTCTGCTGATGGTTTCGAGTGCGATTTGCACGCCTTCCTCCGGCGCGTTGCCTGAATTGTCCGCCACTTCCATGCGTTGAAGAATGTTCCTGGGAAGATGTAAACCAGGCATTTCCGCCAGTTTGCGTGCCATCTTCAAACTCTTGATCGGTGTGACGCCTGCCAGAATATAGACTTTGCTCAACACATCTCGCTTTGCCAGTTCATTCAGCCAGACCTCCATGCCAGCCACATCGAAGATCAAATTAGTCTGGAAGAATTGCGCGCCAGCATTAACCTTCTTCTGCTCTCGCAATGCCTGAAACTTCGGATTGGATGAAAACGGCGATGCCGCCGCGCCCAGGAAAAACATCGGTGGATGTTTGATCTCGCGCCCATCGAGATATTTCCGTTCGTCTCTCATGCGTCGCAATACCCATAGCATTTGTATGGCATCCAGGTCATTGATGTCCATTTGATCGCGTGGGGCAGGGGAGAGTTTGGCGCTGTCGCCAGTGACGCACAGAACATTTCGCACGCCCAATGCCGTCGCGCCGATGATCTCACTTTGCAGACTTCCACGCGAACGGTTGCGCGCAGATATTTGCAATACAGGTTCTCCAGCGTGTTCCATCGCGATCTGGCTGCACGCCCATGATGACATGCGCGGCGTGGCAGAGGAGTTGTCCGTAAAATTCACGGCGGCAACATAAGGTTTGATCGTTTCGATGTTGTGGGTCAATCTGACGGTGGAGGAGGATAGTGGAGAAGTGATTTCGCAAGTGACAACAAATTCGCCAGCAACCAGCCTCCGCTGTAGGTTTGAAGCGGGTTCAGTATACGCAGGCGCGTGATATTTTGAGTCGCCTTGCCACCAATCTGGCTGGCGGACAGGACGGAAGATCTCATCCCAAGTTTGTTTGCGCGTCTCAACAGAACCTGAAAGCAAGCCTCCTGCAATCTTCCCAAAACCAATTTTCTTGGCGTTCATGAAAATCGCGCTCCACGAATCTTTTCCCACTTGTTCCCAATCGAGCGGCGGGAGCACCTCGAGCAGCAAATCTTCGCGCCCCCATGCAAATGAACGTTCATAAATTTTGTACCAAATGCACGGGCGGGACCTATCCACATAACAATACTCAGGTGTCGAGCCACCGCATGGGCCATTGCGCAACCCCTTTGGGCATTCCATCGGGCAGATCAGCGCCGTCTCCTGCAACAGGCAGTTCCCGCACATGCGGCATCCAAACAACGGACCCTTCACGCTGTATTCGAGAACCCTCAAGGCGTGTTCGCCAAAGGCCTCTTTTTCGAAGGGGGAGTAGGCGGGTTGCCATCTTCGACCAGGGGTAAAGCCGGACATTCGGTCTCCTCAAGATTATATATTATATATAATCTTCGATAGCCCGATTTTACCTGTTTTCCCGAAAATTTGGAGGGACGAAATATTACACCGTGAGCGTGCGTCACACCTTACCTAATGAGACCCACTTATCAAGTGGATGAATTTCCTTATTCAGATGAATCCAACCCGCAGGGTGCGACGCACTAAAGGCTTTGCAAAATATGACTCACAGCAGTGGATGCCGGTCCGCCGAGGGATTGGATCAACGCGATCTTTGCATTGGGGATTTGGTTCGCTTCAGCCCCACCTCGTAGCTGGATGACTGCTTCGACTGCTTGATACACGCCCGCGGCGCCGCCGGGGAATCCACGCGCTTTCATGCCACCCATTGTCGCGCACGGGATTTTTCCCTTGAGGCTGATCGCGCCGTCCTCGGCGAGTTTCCAACCCCGACCTTTAATTGCAAACCCAACGGCTTCCAGTGATAGCGCGGCATAAATGCTGAATGCGTCGTGATATTCAAAAAAGTTAATTTGATCGAGAGTCACTCCTGCTTGCTTTATGGCTTTGCCTGCTGAGATTTGCGCAGTATCAAAATACAACACATCTTTTCGATCATGCAGGGCCAGCGTATCAGACGAAGCTGCAGAGCCGGCGATCTTCACGAGTGGATTCTTGAAATTGGACGGCAGCAGGTCGCGGCGGGTTAGAATAAGCGCGGCGGCGCCATCTGCATTCGGCGCAATGTCGAATATATTGATCGGGTCACTGACCATTTCTGCTTTGCCATAGGTTTCGGGCTTGATGGCTTTGCGGAACATGGCGTTCCTGTTTCCAGCGCCATTTGCGTGTGCAGTCAAAGCAAACCCGGCAAATCCATCCACAGGGACTTGATACTCGTGCAAGTACCGCCTCATCAAAAGCGCGGCTTGTGCAGTGCCCGTCATCCCTTGCACGGCCTCAAAATCCGAGTCGCCGGTGGTGGCCATGGCTTCCTCAACATCCGGGCCAACTTTATCCGTGAACTTCTCAATGCCAACGACCAGCGCAGCGTCTACCATGCCGCTTGCGATTGCGAGATATGCCTGCCGTAATGCCGCGCCACCCGACGCCCCCGCAGCCTCGACAGTGATTGCTTCAATGCCAGAGAGACCTGCATAATCCGCGATCAATGCGCCCAGATGCGCCTGATTGGAAAGATTTGGCGCGAGCATATTGCCGACGAATAAAGCTTGCGGTTTTAGCCCGCCTGAATCTTTGAGCGCGTCCTGGATGGTGTCGAGAGCAAGATCGCGTAAACCGATTTCCCAATGCTCTCCGACCTCTGTTTGCCCGATTCCTGCGATAACGACTTCAGTCATAAATGATTTCCATATCTTTGTGTGATGGTTTTCGATATTCGACAATTCGGGAATGGGGAATCGGGAGTCGTGAATAAGGAAAACCAATTCCCGATTCCCAAATAACGATTCCCGCTCTTACTTCATCTGCAACTTACCGCGATACCTAACATACGTGGCATAATCAATTTCCGTTCGACGCGCGATGTAATCCTGCGTCTTCCTCGCGAGCCCAGCGCGGGCAGGAGCTTTGTCGGTGACGAGGATGTCGAGGGCGTCTGAGCCTGCTCCGGACCCGAAAGAGACGACGAGGATTCGATCCCCGGGTTGGGCGATGTCGAGAGTCGCAGTCAAGCCGATCATGGCCGCGCCCGCGTACGTATTCCCAATCACGGAGACGAGAAGCCCGGGTTCGATCTGTTCCATTGAGAATCCGAGTTGACCAGCAACGCGTTGCGGGAATTTTGTATTGGGCTGGTGGAAGACCGCCCACTTGTAATCCTTTGCGGTTGTGCCTGAGGCTTCCATCAAATGCGTGGCGGCTTCGGTGATGTGCTTGAAGTAGGCAGGCTCGCCCGTGAAGCGCATGCCGTGCTCGGGATACTTTTGATTTTCGCGCCGCCAGAAATCGGGCGTGTCGGTGACGTACGAATATGAGGCGTTGATGATCGCCAGCGACTCTTCGGCAGGACCGAGGATGTACGCGCCGCCGCCCGCGCCCGCGGTGTATTCGAGCGCGTCGCCCGGCTTGCCTTGTGCGGTGTCCATGCCGATGGCCATGGCATAGTGACCCATGCCTGAGCCGACCAATCCCATCGCGGCGACCAATGCTTCGGTGCCGGCTTTGCAGGCGAACTCCCAATCCGCGGCCTGCGTGTTGGGGACGGCACCGATCGCTTCGGCGACTAAGGTGGAAGTTGGTTTCACCGCATAAGGGTGGGACTCAGACCCAACCCAAACCGCCCGAAGTTCCGTCGGGTCAATTTGCGCGCGTTTCATGGCATTGCGCGCCGCCTCAATCGACATGGTGATCACGTCTTCATCGAGGCCGGGCACTGCTTTTTCTTTGATGGGAAGTCCGCCTTTGCCGCTTGTCCATACGCGCGCGACTTCCTTGGCGGGCAGACGATAGCGCGGCACGTAAGCGCCGTAGCCAATGATGCCAACGGGTTTGAGGGGTTTGAGAAGAGTGGGGGATGAAGAGTGAGTTTGAGGAATTGTCATGAAATCAACCTTTACGGAAGTTTACCAGCAACTAAACGAATATCGTCAACATAAACATCGTCTGCAGACGGATCACTCGTGCAGGGCCAATCGCAAGCCCGAATATCGATTTCGTTAATTACTTGGTCGGTAATACCTAAATCAACCAGTGGAATTCTGATCCTTTGCCAGGTGCCAGGTTGATATTGGCCGCCTTCGATGTAGTCGGGGTTGTTTACCAAGGCCTTCCTCGAATGAGTATAAGCCTGAGGAGTCCAATAATGAAACCATACCAATAGAGACCTTGGTTGCTTTTTCCCGACCATGAGATAGAATTCAATCCATTTGAATTTTGACATTCTAAGGTAAGGGGTATCATAAACCAGTTGAAGTTCTTTGTATTTGGATAATGGTATGCGAATGGAATAACTACCCTGATGAGCATTGGAAGAATAAAAATCTGGGATAGTCGTAGCATTTGGCTCATTCCACGCCCGCCAACCGTACAATAAATTATCACCGTATATCAATATTGAATTGTCGGGGTCTTCAACAAGCGCGGGCCTAGCAGTCGGGGTGGTAATAACCGAGCCGCCAAAATATTGTCGCACAACTTGCTCTGCTGGTTTGGCGATAAAGGAAAAACCAGTATCGTTCGCGCCGCCTTGTAATGGGTCCGTGCTAACAAGCCAAAGAAGAATCCCCTTTAACCAAGGCTTGCCCTCAAGCGCTTCAAAGAATGCTGTGTAGAAATCTGCTTGTCCTTGACCATCGTAAGGGAGAGCCATGAAGTCCCTCGTCCTCCCTGTATTGAAATCTTGCATCGACCGCGCTCCGATCTCTGTGACAATAACTTGTTTGCCATATTGCTTCGACATTTCTTCGAGACGCTGAATATATGGCTGCCAGTGCCTTGTCATGTCATCAACCGTTGCGCTCTTTTTATCTACCATGCCAAACTTGTATCCATTGGTCCCTATGTAATCAAGAGCATCCCAGAATTCTATACGGGATGCTTCGAATTGAAATGCGGTTGGCGCATAGGTAATCGGCCCATGATAGACATCTCTTACAGCCGCGATCACACGTCGCCAGTCTTGCTCGTATTTGGTATTGTCGTGTTGCTCGTTGCCTACCACAAATAGATCGACCCGCTGATCTTCCGCAATTTGGGCATAGTGGGTGATG
>CAZSVR010000050.1:0-2140 GCA_964610295.1 uncultured Anaerolineaceae bacterium | reverse complement strand
AAACCATGCTTTTCGTTGGCCTTCGCTCCAATGACGCTCCTGCAATTCTTGGTTTGTAACAACAACAGTCTCTACAAGAGCTTGGGGCTTTAAGACAACTCTCTGACCCATACTATGCAAGTATTGAATTGCATTTATCAATTCAGCATCTGTGACAGGAGGGAGGAGTCCCTCAATAGGCTTATCACTACACTTTATATTCGTATCGCTCATGTTGCTAGACCAGCAACTTGGACCCAGCATGACGTAATTTGCCCCCGAAGGCATAATATACTGTTTAATCACTTCTTGAGCATTAGCACTGTCCAGGTTGGTCCCGCTCTTGTCCAGCATGATACCCTTAATGAATGCTTCCTCAGGCACCAGGCTTGCGGTGGGAGGTAAAGGCGTAGTTGTCTGCGTACCAGTGGGGACGGGCGTAAATGTTGAAGTAGGTTTGGGAGTGCTTGTTGCAAATACGTTTGAGCATGAACTCAATAGGAGTGAAAGGATAATTATGATGACAGAGAAAGAAAACATTTTTTTCATTTTTTGTCTCTCCTTGTTAAGCATACCAAAACGCTGAGGTCAAACTTGCGTGCGACCTCACGCTTCGACAAGCTCAGCGCGGCGCCCTGCCCCTCTCCCAGCGGGAGAGGGGAAAACGCGCGGGTTATTTCTTCGTTTTCTTGCTGGCATTCATAACCGTCATTCCAATGACTTCCTCACCTTCATATCGAACAATTGCATCGTTATCCAGTAATTCGGAGTCATCTGCATGGCTTGGTTTCTTGAAATTGACGTATAAAACATCAGCTTCTTCGTCATAAGAAAACCAGATGTTGTTCTGGTGGAGTTGTAAAACCTGAGGCACAACAGTTAGTACGCTTTCAAGGTTTACGGTTGCCATATTTTCTTTCTCCTTTCAATCTGATTCCAACGTCTCGTCAAAAAGGCGGTAATGATAAAACCATCTTCCGAGCTTACTTCGCGATATGCGACGATGATGTATTTACCTGGCTCAATTTCACGCGCGGCGAGCAATTCACCTGCATTGCCTTCAAAAATTGCGAAAGGTTTTTCTATGGTTTCAAGTGCATTATAAAGATAATCTGCCATTTCAGCATGTTCTCCGTGATATGAATCCAGCGTTCGTCAGGTAATCGTATGGTAACACCATTAACAGATTTTGCAGTTTTCATCATCTATCCCAGTATCAAAAAGTTGACGTCAAACCTGCCTGCTTGAAAATCTCACCCTCACCGCTTCGACGGGCTCAGCGCGGCGCCTGCCCTCTCCCTATCCCCTTCGGGGACGCTTCGCGGGGAGAGGGGAAAGGCGCGCGAATTTATGCCATCCAATCTTCAACTTTTAATTTTGGGATGCGCTGAAACTCGTCCACGTTGTTTGTAATCAGTGTCACGCCGAGACTTAATGCGTGTGCCCCAATCAACATATCCATTGAACCGATCACCTTGCCTTCGCGTTCGAGATAAGCGCGCACAACACCATAGGCGGCGGATGCGCGCTGGTCGAAGTCGCAGACTTCGATGGGGAGAAGAAATTGATCCAACGCAGATAAATTATTCTCAACTTGATTGCTCTTGTTTGCCCCATATGCCAATTCAGCAATCGTAATACTTGAAACTCCAACTTCGCCTGGTTCACAACGAGTTAATCGCCGAATCACCTTTTGCGGTTTTTGACGAATCAAACCAATACAAATGTTTGTATCGAGCATATATTTCATGAGAACGCACCCTCACGATTTTGTGTTGGGGGTTGAAAGCGTTCGTTCATGAAATCTGTCGAAAACAGTGAGAGGCTGTCAAGCAAGGACTCCCAAGGCGTTTGATAGGGGAGAAGCACAACCGCATTACCGACTCGCTTGATGTACACGCGGTCACTGCCAAAGCGAAATTCCTTGGGAAGTCTCACCGCTTGACTTTTACCGTTTTGAAATAGTTTTGCAGTTTCCATTTTATCTCCTTTAATATATACCAATAGTATATATTATTTTCGGATTTAGTCAAGCCCACTGCATTTGCTTCCTTATATATACCAAAACGCTGACGTCAAACCTGCGTGCACCCTCACGCTTCGACAGGCTCAGCGCGGCGCCTGCCCTCTCCCTATCCCCTTCGGGGACGCTTCGCGGGGA
>CAZSVR010000049.1:22454-23613 GCA_964610295.1 uncultured Anaerolineaceae bacterium | reverse complement strand
TACACCGACCAACGCCCAGTTCGCCTGGATGGCCTGCGCGATCTGCGTATGGGTTGTATCATCGGGATGAACCAGGGTAAACGTCAGGAATTGACCATCCTTGGCACGTACATCTCCACCGCCGGCCGGGATCACATAGCCCTCCTCTTTCAATAAAGACGCGGCCAGGTCCGGATCATATTCGAGGTGTTCGATCTCACCGTAATACGCCCACGAACCGGGCAGGATCGGTCCATCAGCAACGATGGCCTGTCCCTGCAAAATCTTGGATGTGATCAAGTTGCGATTCGTGGCGAACAATAACGCGCGGCGGACATTTTCATTTTGCAGGAACGGCACAGATGGGTTGTTGTTATTAAGGAACACCAGCCCCAATTGCGGAAGGCGGCTGGTATAAACCGACAGGGTCGGTTCCATTAATGCCTGTTGCAAAACATCATTCGTTACCTGGCTTACACCGAGCACTTCGCCTTGTTGATAGGCGTCAACCGCGGAAGCAGAATTAGGATAGAAACGAAAGACGATCTGCTCGATATAGGGTCGCGGCAAAAAATAATTTTCGTTGACCGTTAACACTACGCCGGTGATCTGTCCGCCGCTGGTGGTCAGGCGGCCAAATTTATACGGGCCCGTGCCGACGGGTTGCAAATTAAATTCAGTACTGGCGAGTTGATCTGCAGGCACAGTTTCAAGCAAATGTTTGGGCAAAATTCCGAAGGTGGTGTAATCCAAAAATGGCGCGAACGGCTCGGGGAGTTTGATCTGGAGCGTCTTATCGTCGAGTTTCTTTACCAGAACCTGGGACCAAAGTTCCTTGATATCCTGTGGGAAAAGGGAACCACTGCTCTTGATGAGTTCGATGGTGAAGATGACGTCATCACTCGTGACGGGTTCTCCATCGTGCCATGTCGCATTTGTTCGCAGCGAGAAATTGTAGATCGTGCCATCCGAAGACTCCCCCCAGGAATCTGCAAGATCGGGCTGGGGCAGGCCGTGTGAATCGAATTTCATTAAACCACTGAAGAGCAGGCGGTCGATATCGCGGTCTGCAGGATTGTTCCAGTCGAGCATGGGATTGAGCCGTCCCATGGAACCGATCAAGGCTTCGGTATAGACTCCGCCGGGCGCGGCCTGCGGCAGGGTGATGACACTTATAGGT
>CAZSVR010000049.1:10814-22444 GCA_964610295.1 uncultured Anaerolineaceae bacterium | reverse complement strand
TTGCTGGCTGATTAATAACAAAGCCACGATCACAAGTGTGACCGCTACAACCAGGATCTGCCAGCGTAATCTTTTCATGATGAATAGGGAAATAAAGAAAGGCCGCCGCCGCCCCGCGTCAGGGCTATGGCCCGGCGGCCCTTATCAAGGCTTGAGATTCTTTAGCCTGCGCTGCGTCCGAGGATGATGATGGTGATCACCAAGCCGAAAAAGACAACACTCAGCGCGATCGTCACCCAAAAGAGGACCCGCTCGATGCCACGGCGGGCGGTGAACACGCCACCTGTATCCGCGCCGGTAAGACCACCCAACCCTGCACCCTTGCTTTGCAGGATGACGCTGAGGATCAAACCCACTGAGGTTATAATTAGTGATATATCCAAAAACCTGCCCATTCGAAATGCCTCCTTGAAATTAGCGGGCAAATTATACCTGTTCGAGAAGTGAATCGTCAACAAGGGTTTATCTTGATTGCCTGCTCAAACCACCGCCGTGGCATTATTGAGAGAATTCATGCACGAAGTAATCGTCAACCTGCACATGCATACAAGATATTCAGACGGCAGCGGGGTTCACAACGATATTGTCGCTGCCGCGCTTAAAGCCGGCGTGGATGTGGTCATTGTCACCGACCATAATGTGCTTGTGCAGGGATTCGAAGGCTATTACAAGGATAAAGCCAGACGTGTTTTGATGTTAATCGGGGAGGAGGTCCATGACCAAGCGCGCGACCCGCAGAAGAATCACTTGCTGGTCTTCGGCGCGGGACGTGAGCTTGCCGCGCTCGCCGAGCAGCCTCAACACCTGATCAACGCCGTGCGCGAATCCGGCGGGTTGTCTTTCCTGGCCCATCCGGATGACCCGGAGGCGCCGGCCTTCAGGGAAACTGATATTTCATGGGTGGACTGGTCCGTGCAAAATTATACGGGGATAGAATTATGGAATGCGTTGAGCGAGTTGAAAACCGTCGTCCCCACAAAGCTGCACGGCGCGTTCTATGCATATTTCCCTGCGTTCGTTGCTCATCATCCGATTCCATCCACGCTTGCCAGATGGGATGCGTTGTTGTCCGGCGGGGGACGCGTGGTGGCTATTGGCGGCTCGGACGCACATGCTTTGCACATGCGCATGGGACCGATCCATCGCATAACCTTTCCATATGAGTTCCATTTTCGGGCAGTGAATACGCATGTACTGCTCCCCGAGCCTTTGAGCGGCGATGTGAACCTGGACAAGAAGTTGATCTATGAAGCGCTGGGTCAGGGACATTGTTTCGTTGGTTATGACCTGCCCGCTTCTACAAAAGGTTTTCACTTCACAGCGCAGGGGCGCGACACGATTGCTCTGATGGGTGACGAGATCCCCGCGAAAGGTGGAGTGACCTTGCAGGCGAAACTTCCCGCGCAGGCTGAAATACGCCTGCTAAAAGACGGAGAGGTGATCCAAACCTGGAAGAATCAAATCGGCTGTACCCATATCACGACTGGGCCGGGCGTGTATCGCGTGGAGGTCTATCGCCGCTATCTGGGGAAGCGGCGCGGGTGGATCTATAGCAATCCGATCTACTTGAGGTGAATGCTTTTCGTACAGAATCAACTATCGGTTAAGCGCGAGGCGCGGCAGCGTCATATCCTGAACGTATAGTGTCGTTCTCCCGAAGGACATCGGGACGATGTGAACGACCCCTTCGACAGGCTCAGGGTAAACTCCGGGAGTGACACTTGCACCATCACTCCCACTTCGCTGCGCTGCGGGGACTTCGTGCGTTCGGTGCAATGCAGGTGAGAATCCCGCCGCTTTACGGCGGAGACCCTTCGCTTCGCTCACCGTTCGTGCCGCTATCAGCGGCGGCACGCCGGTGCGAGACGGCAGGGCGACACATTAGATTATCTTTGGGTTCAGACACTTCTCTGAGGCGACCCATCATGCACAAGAAAAGGGTCTTGTGGTAAACTTGGCCCGCTGAACCCCCCTTAATCGGGGGCATACAGCTAAGTCTTTATAAACGTGCTTTCCGTCCCTGGCTGGCCCACGGCTTGAACAGGAACAAACCCATGGAAAGGAGGTTTTCCCGATGCGCAGTTATGAATTAGTTTGTATCATCCAGCCCGACCTGGACGAAACCGCTTTTAACGGTGTGATCGACCGACTCAAAGGCTGGGTCAGCGAATCAGGTGGGAGTGTGGATAAGGTGGATATCTGGGGCCGTCGAAAGCTGGCCTATCACATCCGCAAACAACGCGAGGGTCAGTATGTGCTTTTGAACGTTACCATGAACCCCGCCGCCATCTCGGCCCTGGAACGCAATATTCGTTTCCAGGAAAGTGTCATGCGTCACATGCTTTCTGCTGTTGGTTAGTTCGCCGCGAAAATGCCCGGTAACTTTTTATGAGGAGATCAACATGAGCCGAGGCCTTAATAAAGTTCAGATCATTGGTCATCTTGGAAAAGATCCTGAGATGCGTTACACACCTTCCGGAAAACCTGTCACCACTTTTTCCGTGGCGGTCAGCCGTTCATGGAATAGCGCGGACGGCGAGCGACATAGTGAAACCGAGTGGTTCAATGTGGTGGCCTGGGGCAATCTTGCAGAGATCTGCAAGCAATATCTTGTAAAGGGACAGCAGGTGTATATTGAAGGCCGCCTGCAGACCCGCCGCTGGGATGACAAGGAAGGTCAGAAGCATACCAGTGTGGAGATCGTGGCCAACGAGATGATGATGCTGGGCGAACGACGCGACGCAAATAATAACCGTGCTCACGAAGTTGATGCAAATTCCACCGAGGCTGGCAATGCCGCCGCGGAAGATGAGTTTCCGTTCTAATTTGTTTGGAGTAAATCATGAGTGAAGACCGTAATGACCGTAGTGAACGAAGTTATTCGGGCGGGGAAGGTGGCGGTGGGGACCGCAAATTTTTCGCCAAGCCGAAATTCTGTCAATTCTGCGCGGACAAGCAGTTGACCATTGATTACAAGAAGGGCGACCTGCTTCGTAAATATGTGACCGAGGACGGGAAGATCCGCCCGCGCCGCCAGACCGGTGCGTGTGCCAGGCACCAACGTTTGGTGGCCGTGGCGGTCAAACAGGCCCGCTACGTGGCACTTTTGCCATTTGATGGCCAGCGAAACGATGACCGTTCCTGATCGCCGTAGGACTTTTACGGGGCATGCGATCGCGGAGCATCCATGCCCCGAATTTATGTAAACTGCAGATTGCGCAGTAATGCGCGGCCTTGATAAAGGAGTTCGCACATGCCTAACGAACCGGGTAGGAAGCCCGTTTTGCATACCAAAAAACATGTTGCCCGTCTCGAGCGTGAGCGCCAGCAAAGCCGCATTATTTTGTATTCGTTCATCGCCATCCTGGCAGCGGTTTTGCTTTTGTTGGGATATGGTATTTTGGATATTAAATACCTGCAACTCAACAAACCTGTTGCCAAAGTTGGAGATGTTGAGATCATTGCAAAGGATTTTGAAGCGCGGGTCCGTCTTCAACGCCAGCAGTTGCTGCTCAACTACAATATGAACCTGCAATATTCCCAGATCTTTGGCATGGATACGACGCAGCAGGTTCAACAGATCGAATATTACCTGGGTAATCCCGAAATACTCGGCCAGTCGGTCCTGGACCAGATGATCAACGAGGAACTGATCAGGCAGGAAGCCGCCAAGCGTGGAATTACTGTTAGCCCCCAGGAACTGGATGAATTTGTTCAAACACAATTCAAATATTTCCCCAATGGAACGTACACGCCAACGGTCACAGCAACGCAAGCGGTGCTTCCCGGAGTTCCGGCGGATGCATATAACATCGTGACGAGGACTCCGACCGTCAAGCCCAACCTCACGCCGACCCCAACACTTGCACCCACTCTTGAATTGACCACTGGTACAGCGGCTTCCACCTCGACGCTTGAGTCGACTGCCACGATCACGGTCACGCTTGCACCGACAGGCACTGCGACGACAGGTCCCAGCGCGACGATCACACCCACAGCTACTCCGTATACTGTGGAGGGATTTCAGGGTGAATATGACAGCTCGCTGAAGGACTTTACAAAATTCGGCCTTACCGAAGCGGGTTATCGTAAGTTATTGGAGATCCAACTCCTGCAGGATAAATTGAAGGATGTAGTCACCGCAGATGTACCCAGCACCGAAGAACAGATCTGGGCACGCCACATCCTGGTTTCTGATCAAGCCCTGGCTGTGTCGATCCTCGATCGCCTGAATGCAGGTGAAGACTTCGGCATACTAGCCACCGAGCTCTCAGATGACACCGGTTCCGCCCAAACCGGTGGGGATCTTGGCTGGTTCGGCAAGGGTGCCATGGTGGCTGAATTCGAAACCGCGGCCTTTGCTCTCAAAAATCCCGGCGATTTCACACTTGAGCCGGTGCAGAGTCAGTTTGGATATCACATTATTCAGTTGATCGCGAAACAGGATCGGCCGCTTAACGTCAGTCAATATGAACAGGCCCGAACCACCGCGTTTAGCGATTGGCTGACCAAAACCCGCGAAGATTACAAAATAGAAAGCTTCGATTTCTGGAAAGCACGCGTCCCCCTTGAGCCTAACTTTGTAACCATTGCAACCGAAGCCGCGGATGCCGCGAATACACAGAACGCAGAAGCCGCCAATGCGACGGCGACAGCTACTCCTTAATAGAAATAACACTTCGACAAACATCGCCCAACTAGTTTGAGTTGGGCGATGTTTGTTGTCTGACTTATTGTCGTTCGTCCCGCAGTTTAATCACGAAGCATCCCTATGGGACTGCAGGACGAACACATTCTTTTCTTATTCTCTTTTCAATATATCATCCGTAACTTGATCGAGTCTCAGGCTGATGATCTGACTCGCCGAGTCGCGTCCCATGGTGATCCCGTAAATCACATCTGCAGCCTGAACCGTGCTGCGGTTATGTGTAATGATGATAAATTGCGTATCTTTACTCAAATCAATTAACAGGTCGCGGAAGCGGCCCACGTTGGCTTCATCGAGCATCGCGTCCACTTCGTCCATCACGCAGACGGGGGTGGGAGAGACTTTGAGCAACGCAAAGACCAGCGCGATGGCTGTGAGACTGCGTTCACCGCCGGAGAGCAGGGCCAGTCCCTGCTCGCGGCGGCCCGGCAGGCGTGCTTCAATTTCAATACCCGTTTCCACAAGGTTTTCAGGGTCGGTCAACGAGAGGCGTGCTGAACCCCCGCCGAACAAACGCACAAAGGTCTCGCGGAATTGCTTGTCCACCAGGTCAAATGTACGTGAGAATTCCTTCCTGGTGAGTTCATCCAACTCGGTGATCACATGCTTTAAGTCTGCTTCGGCTTTGTGCAGGTCAGCCACTTGGGCCTTCATAAACTCATGGCGTTCGCTTTCCGTGTCGAATTCCTGTTTCGCATCCTGATTGATCGGCCCCATGCGGCGGATCAGACCGCGGTGATGCGAAAGTTGATCTGCGAGATTTGGGTCGAGTTCTGTTACTACAGGCAATTGTTCCACCATGCCTTCCAGTGGCAGTGGTACGGGCCCGGATACATCCGCCGCGTAATCGAACATCACCAAACCAAAATCATCCATGATCTTCTGCCGCAGGTTATCCAGCGCCTCCTGTTTGCGGATCTGTTCCAACTGTACCTGACCAAACACTCGCTCGGCATTTGAAAATGAACGTTGCGTGCTGGTTTCAGCGGCCTGCAGGCGCGTTTCCTCCTGCTCTGCCGTTTCCAAATCTTTTTCAGCTGGTTCAATTTGCAGGCGCTGTGCCTCGATCTGTCCATGCAGGGCGATCTCGCGTTCGCGTAAGCCCATCTTTTCATGATCCAATCCATTTACGGATTGTTCAGCTTCCTGCAAACGTGAAGCCAGTTCAGCGCGGCGTGCGTCCAGCCGCGTGATCTCTTTACCCCTCTCCTCTTTCTTTGCATTTGCACTTGCCATGCTTTGCTCAGCCACCGCCGCACGCGTAGACCAATATGAAGCCTGTTCCTGCAATTCATCTGCAGTGACTGCCGAAAGTTTCGCGGTGATCTCCCTGCGCTTCGATTGGGCTTCGATGGAACGCGGCTCCAGCTCTGCCTGCGACTCAATTAATTTTTGTTGGATCGAAGCAGACTCCCGCGCCTCGGCTTCGAGTTGACTTAATTGACCCTTCTGCCATTGCAACTGTCTCAAGGTCGATTCGGACTCAAGACCGGCTTGTTGCTCGGTCGCCTGGATTTCGCCCAACCCGACGCGGGCCGCGCGCGAATCCGTCTCGGCCTGTGCCAGTTCAAGTTGAGCCGCCGCGAGTTGATTGGATAACCCTTCAACGGCATTATTCGATTCAGCCAGCCGCGCAATGAGTCCGCTCAAGGTGGATTCCATTTCTCGTTTTTGGCGCGGTCTGCTCAAGGTTGCGGCAGAGGCGGTTCTTCCGGCAATGATCAAACCATCACCGCGGAAGACTTCCCCGCGTAAAGTGACCACCCGTGCGTGAGCCGGCAGATCCTTGATCAGCCGGGCGGCGGAGGCGCGATCGCGGGCGATGAGAGTGTGTCCGAGCATTAGCTGTACGGCGTTGCGATATTCATCCGGCGCGTTGATCAGCTCAGCCGCGAGGCCGAGACAGTCATTGTCATTTGGCCGCATCAGCGGATGATGATCGCGGTCTTTAAGAGGCAATAACGCCGCGCGGCCCGCATTTTCAGATTCGAGTATTTGCAAAGCATCTTCCAGGTGATCTGCCTCGATCAATATCGCATCGAGCGTTTCACCGAGGGCGGCTGCGATGGCGATCTCGAGTTCGACGGGAACATCCAATACCGCGCTCAGCGCGCCGCGCACCCCAATGAGCTTGCGCGAAGCGTGGCGTACCGCATCTAGCAGGTAACGCGCACCGTCGGCATAACCGGCAAGCGATTGCTCAGATTGTTCGAGTACCTCGATCTGCGCTTTCAGGCGGGAGTGCTCGGCTTCTTCGTGAGCGCGTTTTTCGATCGCTGCGCGGCGGACGCTTTCGACATTCCCTACTTCATTTTTCCTGCCCAGTGATCGATCGTCGGCCTCCTGCAAGGCGAGCACGGCATTCTCACGCACCTTGTGCGCGGAGCCATGCATTTCCATTGCTTTTGCCGAAACAATCTCCATGCTTGCGATCGTACGATTTGTTTGTTCGATCTTCTGCGATTGCGATTCAATGCGGGATTTTAGTTCGTCCAAACGCGCGTTGTTCTCGGCGCGTTGCCGGCCGAGGGATTCGATTTGATCCCGCGTGAGGCTTAGTTGTTCTTCGATGGTGGTGCGTTCAGATTGACGGGTTTGCAATGATTTTTGCGAGGCTGCCAGTTGTGATCTGGCATCTTCATATTCTGTTTGAATTCGTGCGAAATCCTGCTCCGCTTCGGCGAATCGTTCGCGGGCGAGATGGATCTCATTCATGACGTGTTCCTGATCGGAGAGGATCGAAGCTTGCGAGGCAGTCAACGCGCGGCGGCGTTCTTCCAGCACGGCCAGCTCGCGGCTGATGGACTCGCGCTGGTTATGTAACTCCGCAGATTGGCGATGCCAGGTATTTAATTGTGCGCGTAATCCAGAGAGTCGCTCACGAAAGGATGCGTATTCCGCCTGGGTTTTTTCATAAATATCGCGCGCCTGTTTCATGCGGGTTTCCTGCCCGCGGACCGATTCGCGCGCATCCGTCAGGTCGCGTTGGGAGCGATGCCAGTGATAACCGTACCACTCGCGTAAGACCACTTTGAGGTCGGCTTGTACGCGCGAAAATTCGATCGAGCGTTTGGCTTGCCGTTCCAAACTTCGCAGGCGCGGCTCCAATTCGGTCATGATATCGAGCACGCGTTCGAGGTTGCGCGCCGTGTTATCGAGTCTCTTTAAGGCTTCCTCGCGGCGGGCGCGATATAAACCAACGCCCGCGGCTTCCTCGAAGAGGCGGCGGCGATCGTCCGCTTTCAATGCCAGGGACGCATCCACCAGCCCCTGACCGAGAATGGTGTAGGTGCGTTCGCTTAACCCGGCTTGCGCGAGAAGTTCATTAATTTCGCGTAAACGCACGTGCTGGCCGTTGAGCAAATATTCATTGCGTCCATCGCGATGCGCGTAGCGCGACAATTCCACTTCTGAGAAATCCACAGGCAGCCATTGAGTGGAATTATCGAATGTGATCGTGGCTTGTGCCATGCCCGCGCGGGCGCGCTGTTCGGAACCGGCGAAGATCATGTCTTCGGTCTTTTTGCCGCGCAGGAGACTGTACGATTGCTCGCCCAGCACCCAGCGGAACGAGTCGGCGATATTGGATTTGCCCGAACCGTTGGGGCCAACGATGGCCGTAATTCCACCCGCGAACTCAAAAACTGAGCGCGTGGCGAAGGTTTTATATCCCTGGAGCTCGAGTGATTTTAGGCGAAGAGGCATGAGTGATTTATGATTTTAGATTTATGATTGCAGATTTTTTAGCGCATCTTGCGCGGCGGCGCGCTCGGCATTACTTTTGCTTGAACCCGTACCGCGGCCCTTTATTTCTCCTGCGATCTCCACTTCCACTTCAAATATTTTGGCGTGGTCCGGGCCGCTCATATTCACAACATGATAACGGGGTGTGCCAAGCTTTTGCGATTGAGTCTGTTCCTGCAGGTCGCTTTTCGGGTCGTGCAGTTCATCGAGGACGGATTCGCGCGTCCACTCGAGCAGGGGATTAACAAACCGTTTCACTTCCTCCACGCCCGAATCCAGATACAAAGCGCCGATCACAGCCTCGAATGCTGAACCAAGCAAATTGCCACGCAAATGACCGCCGGAGGATTTTTCACCGCGTCCAAGCCGCAGAGCAGGGGCGAGGTCCAGACGGCGTGCAAACTCTCCAAGGCGCTCATTCCTCACAATGGAGGAACGGATCTTGGTAAGGTCGCCCTCAGCCATTTCAGGGAAGCGGTGATAAGCCCACTCGCCCACGATGAAATCCAGGACGGCATCCCCGAGGAACTCAAGGCGTTCATTATCTTCCGTGGAATCTGAATTCTCATTGGCGTAGGATCGGTGGGTGAGCGCACGCGTCAGCAGGGCTAAATTTGAAAAGGACAGCCCCAGCCTTTTGCTCAGGCTGGAAGCGGGTTCTATATCCCGCTCGTCGAGTTTTGAATTCACGGGAACCTCCCAGGAACTCAGGGAGCGATGTCTCCTCACCTCATGGGTCAGGAAGCGTCGTTCGCGTAGTTCCGAAATTTGAGCGAGCTGAATTGTAACCTGTATTTTTTCAGAGGACTATTTTTTAAGATAGAATCAGGCTACTTTTGAGGAGCAACCTGTGACCGAAGTCAGTAATGAAACCCGCTTTTTGCACGCAATTCAAATGGGGCTGGGTGCCTGGCAGTGGGGTGACCGGATCGTATGGAGCTATGGACAATCGCATACCGACGAGGATATCCGCAAGGCGTTCGATGTTTCGCTTAATCTGGGCATTCGATTTATTGATACCGCCGAAGTCTATGGGTCTGGATATTCAGAACGCCTACTGGGGAAATTTCTGAAAGAGACCGACCAGCCTTTGCTGATCGCGACGAAATTCTTTCCGTGGCCATGGAGGTTTACAAAGGGATCCATCCCGCGCGCATTGAGGGGAAGTCTTGACCGCATCGGGATCGAGGCTGTGGATCTTTATCACATCCATGGGCCCACACCGGTGATGAGCGTTGAGACCATGATGGAAGGCATGCTGGAATGTGTGAAGCGCGGTTGGACGCGTACGGTCGGGGTTTCCAATTTTGGTCAAAAGCGCATGCTGCGCGCGTACTCAACGCTGGCGCAACATGGGATTCCGCTTGCATCCAATCAGGTGCATTACAGTCTTTTGAGCCGGGAGGTGGAAAAGAATGGAACCCTGGCGCGCTGTAAGGAGCTCGGGATCCGCCTGATCGCGTATTCACCACTTGAAAAGGGATTGCTCACCGGAAAATACTCGTCGGAGAATCCTCCGCCCGGCGTGCGTGGCCCGCAATATGGCGAGATGCTTAAAAAACTGCCACCTGTGCTTAAGCTGATACAGGAGATCGGTCAGAACCATGCGGGCAAGGCCGTTTCGCAGGTGTCTTTGAACTGGCTCATCTGCAAAGGCGCACTTCCCATTCCCGGCGCGAAGAATATGCGTCAAGCCGAGGAGAATGCTGGGGGTGCCGGCTGGCAAATGACCGAAGAAGAAGTGACAAAATTGGATGAGATCACGGACAATATTCGTGAGTATGGTAAAGTGTGAGTTAAGGGCTTCTCACAAGAAATTTCCGTTTTATAACTACAAAAATGGATAGTCCCAAGAGGATACTCTTGTAGATCCTTTTGGGACTATCTTTCACTTTCGGAAATTTTGCCGGTGCGATTTGGCTACATTTTTACGAAAAGGCCCAAATGATTGGCAACGGCGCGTTCCTTGCCCGCGATGTTCTGGTCAACGGGTGAGTTGAGGACGCGTGCCTTTCCATCTACACCTTTAATGACCAAAGTGGATGAGCCGCCGCCATCCATATTGATGCCTGAATACACATCGTACGAGATCAGGAGATTGGCCAATTCAGGCAATGTGACGCCCAGGCTGTAATCCGTCTCGCGCCCATCCACGACCATGAATATGAGCCAGCGACCATTTTGGTTCAAGCCGATCGCGGTGCGCGGATTGGGAACATTTGTGGCGAGATTATTGGCGATTTGACCTTTTTCAACCACAATCCGATCACCCGAAACCGCATTAAAGATCCTCCCTTTTGGCCCGACCGATATCTGATTCTTCTGGCTGATATAGACGGTGGGTTGTGCACTTTTTACCGGGGAATAAATATTTCCGCGAGAGGCTGCCAAACCGTTTGGTTTCACGGGATCTCCGCCATCCGGACAACTTATCGATGGAGTAATGGAAGAGTCTAAATAATTAAACCCATCCCCATTGATCGCGACATGCAGTTTGAACTCATCCAGGAATTTCGAGGTGGTACGTGTGCAGAGGATCCCATCCGCGTTATTTGTGGGAGTGACCAGGAATTCATATCCAACGGTCGCGAGATCGATCGCTAAAACATGGATCACGTTCTTGCGTGGTTCGCTGATCTCTTTTCGTAGATAGGTGATGCCTGTGAATAACTTTTGCCTGATCGAATCCGGGCGGGTTGTGCCGATCAGACTCAAGTATGGATTATTGCACCAGCCGGTGAGTCCATCCAGCTTGCGGATCTGGGTCCATTCCGGGTTGGATGAGTCGTCCACGGCAGGGACGGTATCATCCTTGCTGAGAAAGCCCAATTTTTTTCCTGAAATACTGGGCGATTCGCGCACGAACAGGGTCGTCGCATTGACGCGATACCATTTATTTGCCTCGTCCCCAGGAACCGGTGGAGGCGGCGGATCCCCGGGATCAGGTGAAGGCGTTGTAGCCGTCGTGCGGATCAGGTACGCGCCGGAACTCCAGCCGATCAGGCTGCCGTCCCTATTACGGATCTTGATCCAGCTGTGATCATTAGTGGCCTGCAATGCTTCAACGACCTCGCCAAAATATACATTTCCCATTGACGGGAAGTTCGTCCCGGGTCCCTCTCTTACTCTTAAAGCAGTAGTGGTTACCTTATATTTTTGGCCGGTCGTGTCAGCAGGG
>CAZSVR010000049.1:0-10804 GCA_964610295.1 uncultured Anaerolineaceae bacterium | reverse complement strand
CGCTGGTGGATCATCGGGGTTGGGAGGTGGCATGTCCGAAAGATTGAATCGCGCGCGGAACGCGGCCATATCTCCATTGAAATAATTCAGGTCAATTCCATTGCTTTCCACGCCATATAGATTTCCATCACCGCCATCGGTGAACTGCCAGAACATCCATTCATTCTTCCCCCAGGGTTTTGGGATGGATGGTTCTGCGACACCATAATTGGCGATCCAAAGGGGGTACTGATGAAAATATTCGAGGCTCGCGTTTTGCAATGTGGAATTGGGAGCGTTCTCACGCCAGTAGTAGAAGCCGGTGTAGATTGCGATTTCCTTCCCATGCAACAGTTGTTTAAGGCGTTCAAGAAAATCGTACCATTTCTTCCAGCCTGCATAAGGACCCTTGTAGGTTTCCTCAAAATCTGCGAATAGGGGGAGTTCTCCAAAATCTCCTTCGAATAAAGAAACCCATAATTCCGCCTGCCGCTTGGGGTCGGCCCGACTGTCGTAAAACCAATATGAGCCGCGCGGCAGCCCGGCTTTCTTCGCGGCTCTCCAGTTTGACTTGAAATCCGCGTCAGGCCATAGGTTTTGTCCCGCACGGATGATGACATACCCCGCGGGGGCGCGCATTTTAACGAAGTTTATCCCTTGTGGGGTCTCAGGGTCGTCCTGATAAAAACTAACATCGGGGCCGATCACATTTGCCATGAAGATCTCCTTAACCTGGCCTGTCTTATGAAATTGTACCAGACACCCTACTTTCCACATGGGTAAAAATTACATGATATAAATCCCAGAATAAATAATAGCCATGCTACGCGTCGAATTTCATTGCCATACTCTTTCCTCGAAAGACTCCCTCACCAGACCGCAAGACCTGGTGAGGACCTGCCGTCGCAAAGGGATCGATCGCGTAGTTGTGACGGATCACAATACGATTCAGGGTGCGCTTACAGCACAAGCTTTGGACCCGGAGCGGGTCATCGTGGGCGAGGAAATTATGACCACCCGGGGAGAGATCCTGGCTGCTTTCGTGAAGGAGGAGGTCCCCGCGGGCCTCACGCCGCAGGAAACGATAAGGCGGTTGAAGGAGCAGGGTGCGTTCATCAGCGTATCCCATCCATTTGATGAATTGCGCGAAGGTGGTTGGTTGGAAAAGGATCTTCTCGAAATATTACCCGACGTAGATGCCATTGAAGTTTATAACTCCCGCTGTATGTTTCCGCGATTTAATCGAAGGGCACGTGAATTCGCGGAAGAACACAATATCGCCGGCACTGTCGGCTCGGACGCGCATATAGCGTTTGAGTTGGGGAGATCTGTTTTGTTGCTTGACCCGTTCGAAGGTCCGCAGGGGCTGCGACAGGTCATTTCCAGAGGAATCCCACGCGTGAAGTGGTCGCCCTGGTGGGTTCATCTCACATCCCGTTATGCATCTCTCGTGAGGAAGTTAAGATCTTGACACTTGGTTTTAGGCATGATAATCTTGCGATCAGCGTGCCCGATCCGCCTTTGAAAGCGTGAAGCTGAAGGGGCACCAATATTTTCTCAGCAGGAGTAGTGAAAGATGTCTGAGCGTTTTGTTGGGACCGTCAAGTGGTTCAATGCGACCAAAGGCTATGGCTTTATTGGCCGCGATAGTGGCGAGGATGTGTTCGTCCATTTCAGCGCCATTCAGACCGATGGCTACCGCAAGTTGGAGGCCGAGCAGAAGGTGGAGTTTTCCGTGGAGGAAGGCCCCAAGGGTTTACAAGCCGCCAACGTGGTGCCGATTTCGTAAGACTGAGCCGGACGGCAAAAGTTTTGCGAACAGACAGAGTTGCAGAGAGGTAACTCTGTTTTTATTTCTTTTTGGGGATTTCTGGGATGTATTTGCGTGGTTCCAACATTCCCCAGCGGCTGGCCCCAAGATAAAGGATGTCCAGCACCAGGTCTTCATACCGAATACCTTCTGCTATTGCCTGCAGACAAAGGTCACTGTAATCTGGTGTGAGGCCTGGCAGGGTATTGATCTCCATAACGCGCGGGTTGCCCTCTTCATCGAGACGAATGTCTGTGCGTGAGACATCCAGTGCATTGAGCAGCTGATGGGCGCGCAACGCGAAATATTTCAGTTTCTTTTCAAGTTCCGGTTCAACCTCGGCCGGGCAGAAGTAACCTGGCGCGCCTTCTTCGCCGACGTCTTTGGACTTGGCCTCCAGGCTGTAAACCCAGGGCGTTACAGAACGACTGCTGTCCACTTCAAGGACAGGGAAGCGATGAAAGCCGTCTTTTTCATACCACTCCGGATGCCGCGAATAAAGTTTTGCGTCGGATCTGCCCATAATGCCGACGGTGAATTCACGGCCGGGTAAAAAAGTTTCAACAAGTGCAGGTTGCTGGTAGATATTGATGATGTATTGAGCGCGTTCGCGCAGTTCCTTTTCGTTCTTAACGATGGCTTTCATATCCACGCCCATCCCCGTGCCTTCGCGTGCGGGCTTAACAAAAAGTGGAAATTTGAGTTCGGCGCGCAGCGGTTCATCGCCAATAATGAATTCCTGAAAGGGGGCAACCGGCAGGCGCCGATCGCGCCAGATTCTTTTGGTGAGAGTTTTGTCAAGCGAAATACCATTTGTAAGCACGCGCGATCCTGTATAAGGTATAGCAAGCATTTCAAGCAACGCAGGCACCTGTGCTTCGCGCGCGTCGCCGCCGAGTCCTTCAGCGATATTAAAGCAAATATCAGGTTGTGCTTCTTTGAGGGCAAAGGGCAGGTTTCTATCCGCCTGGATAAAGACGGTAGTGTGGCCATCAGTTTCAAGCGCAGCGCGTAGCGCCTCGATTGTCTCGATTTGGTCGAAATCCGCGAAGGCGTCTGGTGGAACGCCCTCGGGTTTGGGCTGTGTTTCATCTTTGATGTTGGCAAGCACAGCTACTTTCCAATACCGCTTCATGCGAGGGTGGGGAGGTTTTTCTTCTTCACGACTGAGAGGCTCGGGCATTTTTTTGCTCCTGGGGATGAAGTGACACACGTTGGTACAGGCAATAATAGCGCAAGATGTGCAGATGACAAGGGTGTGCATGATTTCTTAAGGCAATAGCCATCTGTAACTAACGTGAATTCGGGATAAGGTCTTTTGTTGGACACGGAGGTCACGGAAGGCACGGACGTCGTTTAAATTGACGGAAAAATCCGTATAATCCGTGTGATCCGTGCCGTCTCGCATCGACGTGCCGCCGTTGTGCGCGGCATGAACGATGTCCAAAAGATTTGGTTTGGTCTTATCCCGAACTGGCGTTAACTAGACAATCACTGGCCTTTCAGGTATGATTGGCCCGATTGTGCTCTTACTCACGAAGGAAATATGAAGAGCTGCGTGTAAATATCACACACATATACCCGGATAAGTTTCTTATCCGGGTTCTTAACAGATGCATATCTTACAACGGACGCTGCTTTACGCAGGTCCAAGTTACGTTTGGATGACGTTCGCCGTTATCGCAAAGGCGGCACGCACATTCCAACATCGGAGAACTAAACACGCGTGGCACTGTTTTCAAAAGACCTGGGCGTAGACCTGGGCACCATGTTTACACGACTCGCTGACGGCGCACAAGTGCTTTTGGAAGAGCCAACGATTGTTGCCATAGAAGTGGATGATCAGAAGATGGTGGCGGCGGGCATTGAAGCGCGTGACATGTACGGAAGAGTGCCGGAAAATATTGAAGTTGCGCGCCCACTCAAGCATGGGGTCATTGCTGATTATGAAATTACCGAGACACTGCTTGCATATCTGCTACAACGCGTAAGTGGCTCGATGAGGATATTCCGCCCGCGTGTGATGGTCTCCGTTCCATACGGTGTTACCAGCGTGGAACGCCGCGCGGTTTACGAAGCCATCATGGAGGCCGGGAGTCGCGAAGCGTTTCTCATCCAGCAACCTTTGGCCGCAGCCATCGGAATAGACCTGCCGATCAACTCTCCTTCTGGAAATATGATCATATGCCTCGGTGGTGGTTGCACCGAAGCCGCAGTGATCGCGATGTATGGGATCGTCTCTGCCGAGACCTTGCGCGCAGGCGGCCTCGACCTCGACGAAGCCATCATCAATTATGTGCGGCGTAAATACGGTGTGATGATCGGGCAGGTGACTGCAGAGCAACTCAAGATCCGTATCGGTGCGGCCGTTCCACAGGATACCGAGAACAGTATGGAAGTGCAGGGACAGGACCAGGTCACGGGCCTGCCGCGTCCCGTCACATTGACCACAGGCGAGATCGTGGAAGCCTTGCAGGAGCCATTGAAACAGGTAGTAGAAATATGCCGCAAGGTCTTGGAAAAAACCCCGCCTGAACTGGTTTCCGACATTATTGATCGAGGCGTTGCCCTGTGCGGTGGAGGGGCTTTGTTGCGCGGTGTTGATAAACTGCTGACCAAATCCCTCGGCATCCCTGCGTATCTTGTGGATAATCCACTGACCTGTGTGGTACAAGGCGCGGTGAAAAGCTTCGGCATGTTGAATGTAATCCGCCGCAATTTACCGCAGGTATAGTAAATCGGTGGTAACTGGAACAGGTGTAATGTCAAAAAGAGGCCGCCAATTCACGGCGGCCTCTTTTTGACTGGTTTTATTTTACTACTCACCTTACGCAGTAGGGGCGACCCGCCCAGCGGGAGCCAGCCTGTCTGATAACCATGAAGGGTCGCCCCTACGGGTATATTCAACCAAAATGCGTAAGGTGAGTTATTAGAGATAATACGTCATACGTTGGAGATGTGTGGCCGGGTCAATATACTGTACTTTTACATTGTTGGGCGCGTTCAAACTGATCGGCGCGTAATTGAGGATGGCCCTGACGCCAGCCTGCACGAGTTTGTCGGTCACGCTTTGGGCCTCTGAGGCCGGGACGGTGAGCATGGCGATCTTTATACCCATCGATTTGACTTTTTCTATTATCTCCTCTGCGTCCTCAATGATGAAATCGCCAATCTGGTGACCAACCTTTGCCTTGTCATTATCAAAGATCATGACGATGCGGAAGCCGCGATTTTTAAGACCCTGATAATTTGCGAGGGCGTGCCCGATGTCACCTGCACCCACCAGCGCAACATCCCATATGCGGTCCACTTTGAGGATCTCGCGCAGGTTATCGAGTAAATAGGAGATGGAATATCCTGTGCCCTGTTTGCCAAAATCACCAAATTGGGAAATATCTTTGCGAATTTGGGCGGCGGAGATACCCACCTGTTCTCCAAGCTCCTGCGAAGATGTGGTCTTGAGGCCGCTGTCTGCCATACGTTGCAGTGCTCGCAGGTAGACAGGCAGGCGCCCAATGATGATATCAGGGATTTTCTCTGCTTTCATTCTGTGCCCTCGACTTTGTGATATTCATCCATAACTATACCAAAAAATCTTAATTTGTACAATTAGCCACAAATGCGAACTCGTTGGAAAACAAATCAGGCGGAGAACGCTCCGCCTGATTCTTGGTCTAATATGGTCAACAATATTATCCTGGAATGCACCCACAAGCCGGGTAAGGTTCCTGAGTATCTTGGGCGCCGCAGGTGTTTTGGCACTTGGGAGCACCGGGTTGTCCTGGTTCTCCTGGGATCAAAGTTTTGCACAACCCGGGCTCATTCCCGGAAGGCGCAAATCCGACAGCCACCTTGCAGGTGTTGTCGAGCTCAGACAGCCCCTTGATGGGATAGAAGATTTCAAAGCCTCGTATCGCTGCGCCAGCCTGTTCATGGGTCATGTGGTCGTTGAAATCGAACAATGCCGGACTAAGCGCATCATGGCCGGCCCACAAATTGGCAAGGTATTTATGGTCATCTCCGAAGAGAGATCTTTTCACGGCCAATTGGACGACAAGCGGGTTGGTGGGTAGGATGCGGGCCCACGCGGCATCAGGGTCATTGCCCTGACCACCATCGAATACCTTGGCATCATAGCCATCTCCGGTGGACAAATTATTATCCGAAAACATTGGAGTGCTACCCCCAACATCCTTGTTGGTATCCTGCCACACCTGCACCCCGTCCACTGACCAATCTGTGGAGGAGGGTTTTGCGACCAGGATCAACCAGTCTCCCCTGCCATCCAGATCAAAATCAAGTTCAAGCCCGTACTTTCCCGAGAATTGATTGTTAGGATCGCGCGCGTTTAAAGTAATTGAACCGAATATCCATGTGTCATCTTGATATGTCTCCGTGTCCAGGACGTCAAGATCAGGGAAGTACACATCCATGGTGGTCGCATTAAACGGACGTTCAAATTCACCATAAGTGAAACGATCCCCGCCATTGGCTTCCTTGTTTTTTGCAGTTTTCGATGAATCCTGGTCTCCGGCGTTGTTCGTTCGTTCGGCAGGCAAGTCAATCGGAATAACTGTGTGGGTGATGGCTGTCGGACCTAAGGTAACTGGCGGAGCCTCAATCACTGCAGGGGCGGGAGTAGAACCGAGGTTGCAGCCCATCAGAGCTGTGATCATGAGGCACAAAATAACGAATTGCAAACCCTTTTGAACTCTCATTGCTGTCTCCTATTATGGTGATGAATATTGTTGAGCATAATACACCTTAATCACTTATTTCTGCCAGGCTTGTAACTGTTCCGATTTGGGTGCGCCTTTGCGGCCAATGACCTTATATACATTCACCGGCTGGGTTTTGCCTTTGACAACAACTGCATCCACTAATTCTGTATCGAATTCATCTTTGACTTGCTGGTAGGTACTCTCGCTAATCAAAATTGGCCACGCATACGTCTTCGTCAGATCCTGCAGGCGTGAGGCGAGGTTGGCGTTATCGCCAATGACCGTATAGTTAATCCGCTGTGCCGAACCAAGCAGGCCCACGAACACCTCACCTGAGTTGATACCGATTCCCATTTCGATCGGATTGGCGCGGCCCTCTTTTTCCCATTGTTTGCGAAGTTTATCCAACGCTTTCCGCATGTCTAATGATGCACGTAGGGCGCGCGCGGCGTGGTCTTTGTAATGCACCGGTTCGCCGAAAAATGCGATGATCGCATCGCCTTCGTATTTATCCACGGTGCCGCCATGCTCATAAATGACATTGGACATAGCCTCCAAATAAGGGTTCAGTAAGGCAACCACGTCCTCAGGCGGGAGCTTTTCAGAAAGCGTCGTGAAGCCGCGGATATCCGAGAAGATAATACTCACGTCGGAGCGTTTATTAAGCGAGTTCAGATCCTGCGTGGCCATCATCTGGTCCACCATTTCGGGAGAGATGAAGCGTGAGAACAGGTTGCGTACGCGGCGTTTCTCCAATTCCTGAGAAACAGCTTGTTCAAGAGTGGGGAGCACGATTCCCAAAAATAGCATGACCTCAGGTGCAACGACCGGCAGGATGAATCGTTCTCTTACAAAGACGACCAGCACGGCAATTGCATATCCCAGCATGGCTGCAGTCATAAGCACGACTGTGAGGGTCGGGCGCCTCAGACTCGAAATCACAGTGGCGATCAGGGCGGCCGCGATCGTGATAAGCAAAGTGATCCACGGAGCAGCTTCTCGGATATAAGACCCTGTAATGATAGTATCCACCGCGTTGGCAACGATCTCCACGCCAGGGGTTGGATTTTGTGTGGAGAAAGGCGTTGGATAAATATCCTGCAAGGTGAGCGTGGTTGCTCCGATCAAGACGATCTTGTCACGAAAGGCATCCGGGTTAGCTTCAAGCGTAACGCCGTCGTGGACATCCGCCGCGGAATACGTCGTGTAAGTTTTGGCTGGTCCTGCAAAATTGACGAGCATTTGACTCGAGCGCAGGGGTACCGTCTTTCCGTTGAACTGTACGCTTGAGCTGGTTGGGTCCGTTGGAGCATCTACGCCCAAATATAGCCGGGCGATCTCAAATGCCCAGTTATAGTAGGTCTCGTTTTGGTATGAATCGAATGCCTGCACACTGCGCACGATCGCATCCTCTGCGCGCGTAAAGCTTGTAATACCCAACCCTTTTAAGGAACGTCTGTACGGGGAAAGAGGTTGCGAAAGTGAAAAGGAGCTATAGCCTTCCCCGGAGTTATTAATGATTTGCACGACTGCTACCGAGGCTGGAGAGTTTCCGAGGGATTTTGCGAACGCCTTGTCGTTCGCTGGATCTGGGTCCGGCTCGGAAAGGATGATATCCACCCCAACCACTTTGCCGCCTCCCGCGTTGACCTGGTCTACGATCTCCGCGAGATAAGAACGCGGCCACGGCCAGTGATACCCCGTCCAACTGAACGAGAAATCATCAATGGCCACGATCACGATATCGCTGGAGGGTTTCTCCACACCGCGGAAGCGCACCGCCAGATCGCGCGCGGAATATTCAATACGCTCGATCGGAGTGGTCACGCCCGGGATCAACCCGACGACTTGGATAAGCAGCAGCAGCGCGGTTGTGCCAATTAATAGACCAAGACGAAGGTTGAATGATTGTTTCTGCTTTGCCATTTCTTATTCTAACCACCACACATATACATATCGTAACAGCTACTCTGCGGATCACAAATATCACAGCCAGGAGTATCGTCTCCTCCGCGATCTGGATGCCGGGGCTGCGCGTTCGAATCCGGTTTGGAGAAGGTCTCAGTCTCTGTCTTACAGATTTCACTTCCATCTTCGCCATAGGCGGTAACAGCCCAGCTATAATCGCCCGCACCAGGGATAAAGCCTTCAACATATTTTTCAATGCTGGTATCGTTCGTTTCAAAAGCTACCACATTTCCATTCGCGTCTGTAAATGTTACGATGTATTTTTCTGCGCCGGGCAGGGATTCCCAGGCAAATTTTACTTTGCCTTGATGTTGTTGGCTTGATGCCAAAGGTTCGGTAATCTCGAAACAAGCGTCTTGTGAATCACCGCTGGAACCGCCTGTTCCACCTCCCGCTGAAACCTCATTGACAAGGTCCTCTACCTCAGGGTTGGCATCCAGCCATTCCTGATAATCCTCCGCGGTCATGTTTTCCACCGTGGGCAGAGTACAGTTAGAGTCGCAATCCGTAAAGGTGACTCTTTGACCTGTCGTAAAATTCACGGTGCCCGCCGGAGTGGTCACTGAACAATTGCCTTCGAGGCAGGTCGCATATCCGTCTTTCACCATCATGAAGGAGCCGCGTACGGAAGCCACACCGGAGGGTGTTTCCACTTCTGCGTTGCCGCCATTCAAGATAATGAAAATCTTACCGAGCTCTAATTTGATCTTGGTGGCAAGGCCGCCTTCCACTTCCTCATTCGAAGCGAGGGTGAATAAGGAGGAGGGGGCCACTCGAATAATAGTCCCGGATGAAAGGTCGAGGCGTACACGTCCATCGTCTCCTGTTTGAATTTGTCCTTGGACTTCCAGTACTGCATAAGTGCTTGCAGTTACGAATGAATCCTGGCCGGCATGTTTCACATCCACCGTTCCCACAAGCTCGGTCAAAGTAGCTGTGAGTGTAGATGAAGTGGCCTCTGGAGATGAAGTGGCCTGCGCCGAAGAGGTGGCTTCTGGTGATGATATGTCTTCTGAAGCCGGGCTTGCTTTCGGACTGCAGGCCGCCAGGGTAAGCATGGCAATGAATAGAATGGTGATTACTTTTCTCTTTAACATCTCTGCCTCCGTATAAACTCTTGCATGATTTTGCATTACCGTACGAGTTCCAGCATCAAAATATATGGCGTCACCTGCAAAGTCGCTGACTCGTTCGCCACGACCCGCAGCGAATAGGTCTGCCCGCTTAGAACTCCTAATATTTCAGTCTCTTCGCAGGAAAGTATGTTTTCTTCAACAAGTTCAATATCCTTCCACAATTCCACATGTAGCCCAATGCTTGCACATTTTACTCCTATAAGTATATCCGAGTCATCCGACGTGAATTGTAACCAATCTTCCGTATCTCCGTCAGGCCAGGATACATTCCCATTAAATTGGACCGCGCCCGTGCCCAATGACGAAAGCTGCACCGAAATAGAAGGCGAGAGCATCGAATCATTGTCCTGAACATACGTCATATGAGCAGGAAGCGGGGTCGCGCTCCCGGTTGATTCTCCCGTCGGGATGATTTGATTCGTATCTGCCGCAATAGGCAAGCTATCAGTGTCATTCACCTTCAGGAAGTCAGATGCTACCCAGCCAACTTCGCTTTTGAATTGGATCTGCAGCCACGCGCCGCTCGAATCCTTGCCTGTGACTGTGACCACATCGTTTGGACTTAGACTTCCAAGCGAATCGTAACCTGTGCCCGGACCGCTTCTAATATTGATGGGCTGGATGACGAGCCCGCTGACGCCCAGGTCTGCTTCTGTTCGAATGACGGGGATTTCCGCGGCTGCCTCCACCTGCACGTACAACGCGGTGACCCAGCCTTTTCCATCAGTTGAGTTGACATAAAGGATCTGGTACCACGCGCCGTTTGATTCCCTGCCAAGGATCTGTACCTTCGAAAATGGAGCGATCGTTCCAAGTGAATTTCCTATTGTGGATGGTTCAGACCTCACATTGATCTGAGTAGTTGTGGTGCCTTCAATGGCAGGGGTGGTGGGCAGAGCTGCGGGTGGGGCCTGGGTTACAGTTGATCTGGGCGTGGATATCCCAGGCAATGTGGCAGTGATAAAGCCCGCTGTGGATATGGAGTTTTCGTTGGTAATATTCATTCCACAGCTTGTCGAGAGTACCATTGCAACCAGTAACAGAATAAAGATTTTTTGATGCACAAGCCTATTGTATCTAAGAATTTGGTTGCTCGTGAGAGTAGAAAAGGGTCAAATTAAAAACCGCCATCGTAATCGCGGTTGATGGCACAGGCACCCCCGCGCAGACTCGAACTGCGCTCTTCGGCT
>CAZSVR010000048.1:808-24290 GCA_964610295.1 uncultured Anaerolineaceae bacterium | reverse complement strand
AGCCCGACTGGCGACCTGGTGAACACTGCGACGGTGGCAGTGCCGAGCGGCTACACCGATCCGACGCCTGGGAACAATAGCTCCAGCGACACGGACACGGTACAGTACGATCCAAGCGCCCTGTCGAAGACTCTGGCGGATACCAACCAGACATTTACAACAGGCACTAATGCCGCTATCGGTGAGATTCTGATCTATCAGGTCAGCCTGACGATCCCGCCCGGCACATTTACAAGCGCACAACTTGTGGATACGATGGGTCATGGTCTTGCATTCGTGGCTTGCGAGAGCATAACTGCCTCCAACCCTGGTCTGACGACCTCAATAGGCACTTTTATCCTTGTCTGCGCGAATCCGACTCTCCCGCTTCCGGCATCTGGCTCTCCGGCTGATGAAGACAATGGGCGCCCGGTTACCTACAACTTTGGCACGCTCACAAACTCCAGCGGCTCCGATCAGACATTGACGATTCGATACAGGGCGGTTGTCCTGGATATCGACGACAACCAAGCGAACATAAACCTGCAGAACAGCGCCGCATTCAGTGCGTTGAACTCTGGTAGCCCTGTCAATCTTGGCCCGGCGTCTTCACCGGCCGTCACACTTCTTGAGCCTGAACTCGCTATTCAAAAGACCACAGATAATAACTTTATCGCAAACGGCACTCAGGTTACATTCACGCTGACGATCACTCATGCGCCTGCGAGTCAGACCGATGCCTTCAACGTGATCGTTCTGGATGGGTTGCCGACCGGCCTGGACTTTGTAGGCGCCGCCCCCGTCTGCACCGCTGGCTTCGTGGACTGTTCATATGACCTCGGCACGCGGACAGTGCGCGCCGAATGGAGCAGTTTCACGCTTCTCCCGGCTGGAAACAATCTACAAGTCACATTCACGGTTCAGGGGAACGCCAGCCTGCCTGCCGGGAGCCTGACCAATGTTGCCACCCTGGAGTGGAGCAGCTTGCCAGGTGACGTGAGCGCTCCCCAGTCGAGCTACAACACTTATTCCACTGAACGATTCTATGATCCGACCGACCCGGCCGGTCTCAATAACTACGGCGATGATGATTCGCTGGTACTCAACCCGCTTGGCGGAGGAGATGGCGCTGGAGGTCAGGCGCTCATTCCGGTGACCGGTTTTGCTCCTGGCCGGGTCACTAACCTGAGCGGATTGCCAGTTACCGCATATAACACCTCAACCAATCTGACTCTGGACATACCGAAGCTTAAGCTCAAAATGCCGATCGTCGGCGTACCGTTGAGCCATGGAAGCTGGGATGTTAATTGGCTTCTCAATCAGGCTGGCTGGTTGAATCGCACGGCATTCCCCGGCTTCACAGGCAACAGTGTGTTGACTGCCCACGTGACACTTTCAAATGGCGATCCTGGTCTGTTTGGGAAATTGTACAATCTGTCTCCAGGTGATAAGATATTTGTGCATGCGTTCGGTCAGCTTTATATCTACGAAGTTCGTTCAATGCAAACAGTCGAACCGAACGATATCACTATCTTCCGGCACGAAGAAAAAGCCTGGTTAACCCTCGTTACATGTGATAATTATGATGAGACACTTGGCGCATATCTTAACCGCACCGTGGTTCGCGCCGTGCTCATCCAGACACAAGCGGATCTTGCTTACTATCCCGGTCGGTGATCGGGAAATACTCCTGTTTTCGTGCCGAATAAACCTTTCTATAGGAATGTAAGGACAAGGCCAGGCCCTGCGATGTAGAGAAGACATCGCAGGGCCTTTACATTTTAGTTATTTCCTTTACTTCCCTATCTCAACTCTTTCTCCGCGAGTGTAAAGGCTTCCTCAAAGATCCTCAAGCCTTCGTCAATCGCTTTCTTCTTTGTGCTAAAGGCCCGCGCAATGCGGATGACCGACGTGCCGCAACTGAGCATCAGCAGGCGGCGTTCAAAGGCCAGCTCTACCGATGTGTGGCTCGAGATTCCACGTCTTGCTGTAAATATTCCGGTTGTGGGTTTTCCGCGAACTGAGAGTGTACGATGCTTTTTCCGGATTGCCATCGCCCTGCAGTTGAAGAGCCGTCCAATAGCCTGCTGGAAATGCAGTTGAATACGAAAAATGACGAAAATCGGAACGTGATATAATTCTAATATTGAATTGCAAGGAATTTACACCGCTTATGGAGGATTCGATATGGAAATTACCAATCAGGAATTCAAGCACTGCGATTTGATCAAAGTAAAAGGCCGGGTGGATAGTTCCAGTGCACCGGAATTTACCAAAGCGCTTGAAAAGATCACTGATGATGGTCGTTTTAAGATCGCGCTGGATGTGAGTGAACTCGAATATATGTCCAGCGCGGGCTTTCGTGCCCTGCTGGCCACCCAGCGTAATTGCAGACGCTATAATCGCGGTGAACTTGTTCTGGCTAAAGTTCCTGATCGTATCAGAGAAGCACTGGAACTTGCAGGCTTCACCGAACTTTTCAAGACCTTCGATGACCCACTTGAGGCGGTAGGCAATTTCTAAAAGGTCGCACGGCGAATTAATTAGAGCCGCCTCTTCATAAGACCATAAGAGGCGGCTTTCAATTTCCAATCCATGTCTATGACAACTTTTCCAGCAAATTTCGAGTATCTTGATAAGATCCGGGACCTGGTCGCCCAAGCGGCCCGTCAGGGAGGATTTTCCGGGAAAGAGGTCTACTCATTGCAACTCGCCGCCGATGAGGCGGCATCGAACATTATTGAGCATGCGTACGAAGGGATAACAGGGGGGTCCATTGAACTCAGTTGTGAGGTCCACGGAGATACTCTTACGATCACGATGCGGGATGAAGGCAAAACCTTCGATCCTTCCAACGTCAAACCACCAGACTTGAAAGCAGATTTGTCTGAACGCCAGATCGGGGGATTGGGTGTCTTCCTGATGCGGAAACTCATGGATGAGATCCGCTATGAAACCAAAGGAATAAGCAATATCCTTACAATGATTAAACGGAGGGGATGACCGCATGGGTACCACAACACGTCCCTCCGAAATATGGGATTGGCGTCAACTCGCCAGCCTCGGGGAACAACTCCGCAACGAAGACTCATTCAGCGCACCACGCGACCGCATTGTGTCCATGACCCGCCGCCTGATAGATGGTTCAGTGGATGTTTGGTTGAATGAGAATGTCTTTCGTTTGCCGGATTGGGATAACCGGCTCGTTTTTCCTCCACAGCCCCCAAAAGGTGGAATGCGACTCGCGATCAAGGCGGGGAAAATTACCACCCAAAAAGTGAATCGGAAGACAAAAAGCGGTTCACGCGTAACCTTCGCCGCGATCCCTCTCGAGAATCAGGGGATTACCCTCGGCGCTCTCCAGATCACGCGTCCTAAAGGGCCAGCTTTCTCCCCCGAAGAGCTGTACCTGCTTCAAGGGCTCGCCCAGATCGTGGCGGTCAGTCTCTTCGCGTCGCACCGAGCGGAGGTGGAGCAATTCCGCCTCAGACAACTCAACCTCGTGCGTGCGGTCAGCGCGCAGATCGCGAATGTCTTGCATGTGGATAAACTCGCCAAACGTGTTACTGAACTAATTCAGACCACATTTAATTATTATTACGTCGGCATTTTCACACTTGAACCAAATTCAAACGCACTTCGCTTCCGTTCCAGTGCAGTCGCGGCGCGAAAAGGAAAGAAGAAAGCCTCCATTGCGCTTGAAGTGGAGATCGGCGAGGGACTCATCGGCGAAGCCGCGCTGCACGGGCAACAGATCCTCTCCCGCCTTCAGATGACCTCAGCATGCTTGCGGTAAAGCGGATATAGCATAAAGTTTACAATCTTTTTACATCGTGACCACACCCTTGTAACCCCCGCAATCTAAAATCATCAACGTAACCTAAAAGGAGGTTTACGATGATGAACATACTCTTCAAGAAAACGATATTAGCATCACTGGTCGCTGTGCTCGCACTTGCGGCTCTGCCTGTCAACAGCGTATTTGCCGCGGATGAAAATCCGCCGCAAGGCGAAGTTTCCAATGAAAAATTGGAGAAAGCTTGGGCGCGTCAGTTGAAACTCTATGAGCGACTCGGCAAGCTGTTTGCAAACGCCGACGAACATATTGCCGGGCTCCAGCAGTTGATAGACAAAGCTGCCTCGAACGGCAAAGACGTTTCTGCTTTGCAGGCCGCATTGGATGCATTTGAATCCGCGTTGAATAGCGCACGACCGGCCTACGAAAGCACGCAGGGGATTGTCAATGCGCATAACGGGTTCGACGAGAATGGCAAAGTAACTGACATTGAACAAGCCAGGTCCACTGTTAAGGAAATGCGCGTGAGAATGCAGGAAATCGGGTCCCTCATGAACGGTACCGGAAAGGCTCTTCGCGCGGCTGTGAAAGCCTTCCGCGAAGCGAACAAACCTGCAGACACTCATACAGAACGGGATTCGTAAAATCATCTCTTCTCTGAAATGCAAAGGCACGGCCCCAAGCGTGTCTTTGCATATTCAAACATAAATTCTTGAGTTATTTCGAGCTTGTTGAATGATTTCTTCAAAAGTTGTATACTCACAGGCAATTCAGTACAACAAAGAGGTAATCATGACCAAGAAGGTTGTTCAAACAGATAAGGCCCCCAAAGCCATTGGGCCGTACTCACAGGCCATCCGCACAGACTTCGCTGTTTTCACTGCAGGGCAGGTCGGCCTGGACCCTGTCACGGGTGAATTGGTCTCAAACACAGTGGAAGAACAGACGCGTCAGGCCCTAAAGAATTTGCAAAATGTGCTTGAGGCAAGCGGCTCGAGCATCGCAAATGTGGTTAAGACCACTGTGTTCCTAAAGGACATGAACGATTTTTCCAGGATGAATGCGATCTATGCCGAATTTTTTGCAGTGGCACATCCGGCGCGCAGCACCGTTGCAGTTGCAGGTTTGCCAAAAGGTGCGCTGGTGGAAATTGAAGCCGTTGCGTTGACCTCCTGAATATTGTTCAACACGTCTCGTCCCCGCTGGCTTTCGAAAATGTCATCTGAATTGATCCTGCTCGTTGATGACGAGCCCTCCATTATCAAACTCGCACGCATGTACTTCGAGCGCGATGGATTTCGGGTACAAGAAGCGAGCGACGGCGAAGAAGCGCTTGAAGCCATTACCAAACAACACCCCGCGTTGATCGTGCTGGATGTGATGCTGCCGAAGCTGAACGGTTTTGAGATCTGTCGCAAATTGCGCACGAACGGAGACCAGACCCCCATCATCATGCTCACCGCGCGTGACGAGGATATTGATAAGATCCTCGGGCTTGAGCTGGGCGCAGATGACTACCTGACCAAACCATTCAACCCGCGTGAGTTGCTCGCCCGCGTTAAAGCAATTTTGCGAAGAAGCGATAACAACAAGCGGATCGACGGCAAACCGATCCATCGCGGTGATTTGAGGATCGACCCTGTCTCTCGCGAAGCCCACCTGGCAGAACGGCCCCTTGACCTGCGTACTCAGGAATTTGACCTTTTACTCACTCTGGCGGAACAACCTGGCCGCGTGTTTACCCGCGAGCAATTGCTTCAGCTTGCATGGGGATTCGATTTCTACGGTCAAACCCGCACCGTGGATGTGCACATCGCACACCTTCGCAAAAAAATGCAGGGCGGCACGGTGAAGATAGAAACGGTCACAGGTGTGGGATATAAATTGGTCTCTTAATGTTCTCCTCACTACGCTTCCGTCTTTGGCTTAGTTATGCATTGCTCATCGTCACGGCCTTAGCTGTCGTGGCGATGATTATGTTTATTTACCTGCTGCGGAATCCATTTTTATATCGTCAGACACTCGAGCGTTTGCGCGCCGTACAGGCCGTGGTGCTCGAGCGCGCAAATGATCCACAGGGACAACCTCTGTCATTAATGGCGGATCGGGCTTCGCGTACATTCAAGGTTCGTATTATTCAATACTCACAGGAGAGACAAATCCTGTTGGATACCTCTTCTGGTGAGAGGCCCGCCCTGCCATTCCCGGAAAAGAAAATATTACCGGGGAATATCCCTATTGCTCGAGATGAATCCCGGGGAGTATGGCTGTATTCACTTGAGAAGCTTCCAGACAATACCTACCTGCTGGTTGCAACACCGCGCCCGCGTGTATCGATATTGAAAGTGTTTACTGAAGATTTCCTCCCCCTCATTTTCCAGAGTGGGTTGATCGCACTTGCACTTTCATTGTTCGTGGCATTTATCTTTGCAAATTGGATCGCTGATCCCTTGCAGAGAGTGGTTCTTGCTGCGCGTGGAATACCCTCAACGGAGGTAAAGCCTGTAGGTGCAGGTGGCCCGCAGGAGGTCCAGGAATTGACGCGCGCGTTTAATTCCATGGTGGCGCGCGTACAGAGTGGTCAGCAATCCCAGCGGGAGTTCGTGGCGAATGTGTCGCATGAATTGAAGACGCCGCTCACATCCATTCAGGGATTCTCGCAGGCCATTTTGGATGGTACCGCCGATTCACCTGACGAAACCAAACAGGCCGCGCAGGTGATCTATGACGAGTCCGCGCGCATGCATCGCATGGTATTGGATCTGCTCGATCTGGCGCAGCTCGACGCGGGTACGGCAGATATTACGATGGCTCCCGTGAATATGACTGCCCTGTTGAATGCCGTTGCAGAAAAATTTACTCCACAATCGCAAAATGCAGGTGTGGAGATTAAAGTACAGGTTGCCGCAAATCCCATTCATGTTTTGGCAGACGGTGACAAGCTTTCACAAGTCTTCACAAATCTTGTAGATAACGCGCTGAAATTTACACCTCACGGCGGAGTTATTAAACTTCAAGCTTCAGTTCTTAATGCAGAAATGGTCGCCTCCGTTACAGATACGGGCGCGGGAATTCCACTCGAAGTGCAGGCACATATTTTTGATCGTTTTTATCAGGCTGACCCTGTACGCAGGGGCGGGGCGAAACATGGAGCGGGGCTTGGGTTGGCGATCGCGCGTGAGATCGTACATGCGCATGGTGGTAGAATTAGCGTCCGCAGTAAACCCGCGGAGGGGACAACTTTTGAGGTGTTCCTGCCGTTGACTCAAGATCCGAAGACCCCTCTTGTAAGGAAGAATTAATTTCCCTGCACACCCTACGTGTCATGCAACCATTAGTCTCCATTATTGTTCCCTGTTACAACGAAGAGAAGACCATTCATCAATTGCTCGATGCCGTCCGCGTACAGACTTATCGCGGCGATCGAATGGAATTGATCATTTCTGACGGCATGTCCACAGACCGCACGCGCGAAGTGATCGCGGAGTTTGAGGCGGAGTATCCAAACTTCAACGTGAGGGTGCTTGAGAATTCTGTCAGAACAATCCCCTCGGGGCTGAATCAGGCTATTCGTCACGCGGACGGCGAGATCATTATCCGTCTTGATGCGCATTCCATTCCCATTCCAGAATATGTGGAGCGTTGTGTCGCTGCACATCTCTCCGCCAAGGGAGATAATATTGGCGGTGTGTGGGAGATCCACCCGGGCGACAAAACATGGATCGCTGAATCCATTTCATGCGCGGCCGCGCATCCTCTGGGTGTAGGGGATGCGATGTATCGTCTCAATGCAAAGGAAGGCGCGGTGGATACGGTGCCGTTTGGATCGTTTCGCCGCATTTTGACGGATAAGATCGGCTTTTTTGATGAAACCTTGCTGGCGAATGAGGATTATGAGTTCAACACACGCGTGCGTGAAGCGGGTGGCGTGGTCTGGCTGGATCCATCCATTCGATCTGTTTATTTTTCACGCAGTACGCTCGGGAAGCTTGCGAGCCAATACTGGCGGTATGGGTTCTGGAAATGGCGTATGTTACGACGTTATCCGCAGACGCTCCGCTGGCGGCAGGCCTTGCCTCCGTTATTTGTGATGAGTCTGATCGTGTTGATTGTGTTATCCTTATGGATTGCACCTGCGCGATTTGTATTGGCGGCTCAGGTTATCTTCTACCTTGTCGCGCTGGGGCTGGCTGGTTTGAAACTGGCAATTGAAAAACGACAACCCCTTCTTGCTTTAGGATTACCGCTTGCCATCGCGACCATGCACATTGCCTGGGGTGCTGGTTTTTTATGGAGCGGCCTTCCAAGCCTGCTTGCGAAACATGGCTGATATCTACCGACCTGCCTTAAGACTGCGACCAAACGAACAGCTTTCGATCCTGTTACTGGGCGACCTGATTACATCTGCCAGCGCAATGGGCGCGGCCATTTATTTTTGGTATCAATATTCCCTGTATCGGCTGATTGACAGTGGATTAACGCCCGGACGAGCAGAACGCCTCATTTCGATCGAGGTTCCCTTCTGGTTTTACCTGCTTCCGCTGGTGTGGTTGTTGCTTATGGTTGAATCGTATGAGCCTCATACCTCCGGTAGTTGGAGGAAAACCCTGCGCGGCATCGCCGTCGCTCCGATCGTTGGGATATTGGGATATTCCCTGCTCTTTACAATTAATCAGGATCCGAATTCGCTCCCTCGCATCGCAGTGGGAGCTTTTCTTCTGTTCGCCTCCTTTCTGACACTGGTGTGGCGCGCCATCTACATTCGACTCTATACTTCCTCCGGACTCATGCGTCGCGTGGTGATCATCGGTGCAGGAAAAGCGGGTCTTTCGCTTGCAGATATTTATCTTAAACTTAGTCCGCCGCCTTTCAGTTTATTGGGATTCGTGGATGACGATATCCGTAAGCAAGGTGAGGCTACTCATGGGTTCCCTGTGCTTGGCACGAGCGAAGCACTTCTGAATCTCATCGAAGATCATCGTATTTCCGACATTGTGGTCGCAATCAACGGCGAGATCAAAGGGGAGACCTTTCAGAACATTTTGGACGCCCAGGAACGCGGCCTGGAAGTGACCCGCATGCAGATCCTGTACGAAGAGATGACTGGCCGGGTACCGATCGAACACCTTGAATCAGACTGGGTCATCCGCTCGTTCGTAGACCAGGTGCGGATAAGTGGTGTCTATGAATTGTTCAAGCGTTTAATGGATATCCTGGGCGGGTTTGTCGGTGTGCTGATCTTTTTAGTTATTTTTCCATTCACTGCGCTGGCGATCCTGCTGGAAAGCGGCTTCCCCATTTTTTATTCCCAGGCCAGGCTTGGGAAGGGTGGCAGCATATTCAGGATCCACAAATTTCGCACGATGAAGAATAATGCCGAGGCGGATGGTGAAGCGAAATTTGCGATGGAAAACGACCCAAGGGTGACACGCATGGGTCGTTTTCTGCGCCGTACCCGTTTGGATGAAATGCCGCAATTTTGGAGTGTGATCGGGGGCGAGATGAGTCTGGTCGGCCCGCGTGCCGAACGCCCTGAGTTGGTGGCCGAATTTCAAAAGCAGATCCCCTTTTATCGGGCGCGTCTATTGGTAAAACCGGGCCTGACCGGCTGGGCGCAGATCAATTATGGATACGTGGCCAATGTGAAAGAGACCGCGGTCAAATTGGAATATGATCTTTACTACATTAAGCATCGTAGCCTGCCAATGGATATTCAAATTGTCCTGCGTACCATTGGCACGGTCTTGCGGATGATAGGGCGATAAATGAAGTATCTTGTTACCGGTGGTGCCGGTTTCATCGGCTCTCATCTTGTACGCGCCCTGCTGAAGCAAGGTCTGGATGTTCGTGTTTTGGACAATTACTCTTCCGGCCGGCGGGAAAACCTGAAAGGACTAGATCTCGAGATCATGGAAGGCGATCTGCGCGACCTCTCACGCGTGACCGAGGCTGTACGCGATGTTAATATCATTTTCCATGAAGCGGCATTTGTCTCAGTTCCTGAGTCCATGGAAAAGCCGCAAGAGTGTTTCGATGTGAACGTAACTGGAACATCTATACTGTTCGAAGCCGGCCGCAAGGCAGGTGTGAAGCGCGCGGTGATCGCCTCCAGCGCGGCAGTCTATGGCGGTGCGGCAGCCATGCCCCTCGTGGAGGAGACTCGGCTGCGCCAATTATCCCCCTATGCTGTCTCCAAACGTGTGGACGAAATGTTTGCTGAACTCTACACACATTCCTTTGGGCTTGAGGTTGCGGCGCTTCGTTATTTCAACGTCTACGGTCCTCGCCAAAGACCAGATTCGATGTACGCAGCCGCGATTCCGATCTTCATCCGCCAATTGCTGGCTAACAAACCCATCACCGTATACGGGGATGGCGGCCAAACACGCGACTTGATCAACGTACGCGATGTGGTGCACGCAAACCTGCTGGCTGCTCAACATCCTTCTGCACCCGGGCAAATTTTCAATATCTGCACGGGTAAGGAGACCCGCATACTGGATCTACTTGATGTTTTATATGGACTTTTTGCAAATGCCCCCAGGCATCTCCACGCTGAAGCACGCGCAGGCGATATCTATCGCTCGGTTGGCAGCCCCAAAAAGGCGATCGAAATGCTCGGTTTTAATCCCGAGGTTACTTTAACAGAAGGGCTGAAAGAAGTAGTGGAAGAGATGAAAGCCGCGTAACAAATCCGCGAAACGCACGAAAAGAAAATATCTGCATCAGAATGTTCTTGCGTCCTTGTGTGACTAATCAATGGAATCGAATCGCTCCCGCCCCAACTTTCGTAATCGCTTTGTCCTGATCGGCGATTTCGCTCTCATCATCGTCTCGGTGCTGGGTAGTTTTGCGTTGCGGTTGGATGTAAGTCAACTTCCCTTCTATTTCCCGGCCGCAATGATCATGTGCGCGGTGGCCTTGCTGGTTAAGATGCCCGTTTATTATTTATTTGGTCTATATCGGCGCTTGTGGATCTACGCCAGTACAAATGAACTTCGCCTCATCACGGTCGCGGTCACGACCGCCTCTGTTTTGACCTCGGGCATTATGCTCTTATTAATCAGCGGGGGATTTATCCAACCTGGTATGCCGCGCTCGGCTCTCGGCATTGACTGGCTGCTCTCGCTCGTTCTCATTGGCGGCTCCCGCTTTACGCTGCGCATCCTAGCGGAACAATCCGCTGTGCCCCGAATTGGAAAGGCAAAACGCGTTCTCGTGATCGGGGCCGGGGACGCCGGCGCGCTGGTCGTGCGCGAATTGCAAAAGCCATCGCAATTAAATCTCATCCCCATCGGCTTTCTCGACGATGACCTCGCGAAACAGAATCACCAAATTTATGGCGTGTCTGTGCTTGGCAGGGTCGAGAAACTTGCGGAACTCCTCGACAATCAGCAGGTGGATGAAGTTATCATTGCCATTCCTTCTGCGCCGGGGCATATCATTCGTTTGGTCAACGACGCCTGCAGGCAAAAAGGGATACCTTCGCGTACCATGCCCGGTATCTATGAACTGATCGGTGGCAAGGTCAGTGTCAACCGTTTGCGCGAAGTGGACATCACTGACCTCTTGCGGCGCGAGCCAGTAAAGATCGACGACCGCTTGATCGGGGAAATTCTGGGCGGTAAGCGTGTACTGGTTACCGGAGCGGGCGGCTCCATTGGGCGCGAGATCTGCCGTCAGGCTGCGCGTTGGTCTCCTGCGGAACTCGTGCTGCTGGGTCACGGCGAGAACAGTATTTTCGAGTCGCTCCTTGAACTTACCGAGGACTTTCCGTCGTTAGCCATTCATCCCGTCATTGCAGATGTGCGCGACGCGGATCGCATTCAAGAGATGTTCAGGGTCCATCAGCCTCAGGTGGTCTTCCACGCTGCAGCGCACAAGCATGTCCCTTTGATGGAGGCGAATGCCGAGGAGGCGATCACGAACAATATACTCGGCACGCGCAATATTGTTGAAGCCGCAAACAGGCACGCGGTCGAGAGACTGGTTCTCATTTCCACGGATAAAGCAGTTAGACCGGTCAGCGTCATGGGCGCGACCAAGCGTCTTGCGGAGATGATCGTGCTCGATGGCGCGCATCGCAGTGGGCTTGCGTATTCGGTTGTCCGCTTTGGGAACGTGCTGGGAAGCCGCGGCAGTGTCGTTCCTCTTTTCAAGAATCAGATCGCGCGCGGCGGCCCTGTGACTGTGACCCACCCTGAAATGCATCGTTATTTTATGACCATTCCCGAAGCTGTACAGCTCGTCTTGCAAGCCGCTGCGATGGGGCAGGGCGGCGAAGTCTTCATGCTCAACATGGGCCAGCAAGTGCGCATCCTCGATCTCGCCGAGGACCTCATAAAACTTTCCGGGCTTGAACCGCAGCGCGATATCGAGATCACTTTTACGGGCATCCGCCCCGGTGAAAAGTTGCGTGAAGACCTCTGGGAGGATGGAATGCAATTTCAACCCACCCAACATTCTGAAATTTATCGCGCCGCTGAAGAGGAGAAAGTAGATGGCGCTCAACTCGCGCATGTTATCGAACAGCTCGCGCACCTGGCGCATCGATCCGAGACCGAGAGCCTGATCCGCCTGCTAGACGAATCCATCCCTTCGGCCTCCGTGGGCTCAATGCCTCCGCCCGATATGACTTCCATTGTTTGAAGGCACACACGTTCGAACGTTGAAACGCCATGACACAAGCATCCCTTATTGAATGGAATGGCTTTTTGGATAAACATCCCAACGCACATTTATTACAAATGGGTGAATGGGGCGAATTAAAATCCGGTTTTGGATGGAAACCTGTGCGCCTCATTCTTGACGATAAAACTGGCGCGCAGATCTTGTTCCGCCGCCTGCCTTTCGGTTTGACTCTCGGCTACATGCCGAAACCAGCTATTAGCAGTCAGCCATTAGCAATTAATGAACAGTTTTGGAAAGAGGTTGATTCGATTTGCGAACGGAATCGCGCCATCTTTCTAAAAATAGAACCCGATCTATGGGTGGATTCCCCTCTCCCATTGGGACGTGTGCCCGAAAGGGTAGAGGGCAGGGTGAGGGTAAGTTCTCACAACATTCAGCCCCCACGTACCATCGTTATTCATATCAAGGATGACGAAGAACAGCTCCTGGCGCGCATGAAACAAAAATGCCGCTATAACATCCGCCTTGCCGAGAAAAAAGGTGTGAGCGTGCGTGCATGGGATCATATCGCAGGCTTCCACGCGATGATGCAAGTCACAGGCGGCCGCGATGGATTCGGCGTGCATTCGCTGGAATACTATCAGCGCGCGTATGAATTGTTTCATCCAAATGGGACGTGTGAATTGCTCGTGGCAGAATACGAAGGCAAACCTCTCGGCGCTCTCATGGCCTTCGCGAACGGACGGCGCGCATGGTACGTCTATGGCGCATCCAATGACCAGCAACGGAATCGTATGCCGACTTATCTCCTGCAGTGGGAAGCCATTCGCTGGGCAAAGGCGCGTGGCTGCGAAGAATATGATCTGTGGGGCGTCCCCGACGAAAAAGAGGAAACACTCGAGGCCAATTTCGAGACGCGTCACGATGGCTTATGGGGAGTCTATCGTTTCAAGCGTGGATTTGGCGGCAAACTCAAACGCGCCGCGCAGGCCTTGGACAGAGTCTATAATCCATTGTTGTATAAACTGTATCTCTGGCAGATGGCAGGACGTGAGGGCGGATAATGCAGGTATTTACGGGTAGCTCCAGCGAGTGGAATGAAATAATTTCCCAACTTCCCGGACCGCACTTCCTGCAAACCTCGGAATGGGCACAAGTCAAAGAGAAGTATGGCTGGAAGCCAATGCCATTTACCTGGCGAGATAACTCCGGGAATGTAGTCGCTGCAGCTATGATCTTAAAGCGCCAGATCCTCAAAAGTGGATTTACTGCGCGCATATGCATTCTGTACGCGCCCAAAGGTCCATTGCTGGATTGGAATAATGAACCCTTACGAAGTCGTGTTCTGAATAACCTGCAGTTCTTTGCCAAACAACAAGGCGCGATCTTCTTCAAAATGGATCCCGATGTCGTGCTCGGACGCGGAGTACCTCAAAGCGCGAGCGATGTCATTGATAACTCCGGGCAGACTGTTATGTCCGATTTGACGAGCAGGGGATGGGGCTATTCGTCTGACCAAATCCAATTCAAAAACACCATCCTTATCGATCTATCTCCAACTGAAGCTGAAATGCTGGCACGCATGAAGCAGAAGACGCGCTACAACGTCCGTCTCGCGGAGAAGAAGGGTGTAACGGTGCGCCTAGGCACTTTGGATGATTTGCCTATGCTCTATCAATTGTATGCAGAGACGTCCGTGCGGGATGGTTTTGTGATACGCGATGAAGAATATTACAAGACGGTCTGGGAGATGTTCATGCGGTCAGCGGTCAGCGGTCAGCTATCAGCAGTCCCGTTGATCGCCGAGGTGGATGGCGAGCTTGTCGCCGGGATGTTTCTTTTTGTGCTCGCCGGACGCGCCTATTATGTCTATGGCATGTCGCGCGATGCTCATCGCGAAAAAATGCCGACGTATCTCTTGCAATGGGAGGCCATGAAACGTGCGAAGGCCAATGGATGTACGATATACGATCTTTGGGGTGCGCCGGATGAATTCATTGAAAATGATTCGATGTGGGGTGTATATCGTTTCAAAGAAGGCCTGGGCGGGAAAGTGATCCGTACGCTGGGCGCATGGGATTACGCGGCGAATAAATTGCTGTACAAGTTGTATGCTGATATCATGCCGCGCGTACTGGATGTGATGCGGTCGCGTGGACAGAAACAAACAAGGCAGACCCTAGAGTAGAATCCACGAAAAACACGAATAAACACGAATTTTTGGGAGGTGCGATGTCTGAGTTGATTTACAAGGACGAAGTCTATGCAATTCCAGGCGCGGCAATGGAAGTTCATCGAGTTCTCGGCTCTGGGATTTTGGAAGCGGACTATCAAGAAGCAATCGAAATCGAATTGCACACGCGCAACATTCCTCGTGAGCCTCATAAAATACTTCAAGTTAAATATGAAGAGCATATCCTGAAAAAGGAATATGTGGCGGAGATGGTTTGCTATGAAAAGATCATTGTCGAGTTCAAAGCGCCTGATAATTTGACCGGCAGGGGAGCGGCGCAACTTATCAATTATCTAAAGGTCACAGGCTATAAAGTTGGGGTATTAGTCAATTTTGGAAGCCATCCAAAACTTGAATGGAAACGGTTTGTACATTAAATCTTCGTGAATCTTGGTGTTCTTCGTGGATTCAAAATTGTACTTGTTTCTCTAATCGAGGCACGTCCTCGTCAGCCAGGTGCCCACATCCAGATCACACCCATCCGAATTGGCCTGTTCGAGCAGAAGCTCGTCATATAACCGGCTCATCGTCACTAATTCCCAGTTGTTCTCTTTTAACCACGGATATATCTGTACGCTGGAGTTGTAATCCTGGGTACGGATGTGCATCTGCACGATATCCCCGCCTTTCGCTTCCTGTATTGCCCTCATGACCACATCAGGTTCGCCCCCGCCGCCCATGGAAAATAAAGCGGCAACCAGCCCGCGTTCCTGACATAACACATTCAACGTGTAGCTGATGACGTCAAAGGGGGGGCGCACAAAGCGGACGTTGTAATCTGTACCAAGTACCTCCGTCAGTGCGGCGTACCATTTATCGTAGTCCTTCAACGCGGCCGCGGGAGACATCACGCCGAGATTGACGTGGTTGAATGTGTGATAGCCGATCTCGTGACCCTTGTCCACAAGCCGTTTCCAAATTCCCTCGTCCTGCTGATCGAGATCGAGCAATTTTGCCCCGATGGGGAAGAACGTTACACGAAAATCGGGGAACTCATTCAATAATACTTCCAGGTCCTGCATCCGATGGAGCAAATAGCAATCGTCATACGTGAAAGCCAGCCTTTTATATTTGCGGCTCCCATTCCAGATCAACGGTGCGTTGAAATTATTTTCCTGTCCCCAGGGGATCAACTTGCCTGCAGCGAGTCCCAGGAATGCCGCGCCGCCCAGTTTGAGAAAATCGCGTCGCGATAAGTTAGCCATTCTTCACCCAAACTTTGCGGCCTAATGTAAATACTGCGATCGCCACCCAGGCGATGTTGAGTCCAGCAGATGGATATGCGCGCAGGTAAAGGGTATTGATGATCAGGAAAATACCCGCGATCAAATTTAATCCCTGATACAGCCGTGAATCACCCTCGGCTTTTTTCGTCGAAACCAATCCATATGCGATCAGAAAGGTGATCGTGCCGATCCAACCGAGAATGTCAATGACGATTTTTTCCATTTTTTTATTCCATAACTTCCACGTTCATTCCGACCTCGAGCCTGCCACTGTTCAATGGAATGACGTTCATCCCGAAAATGGCTTCAGACTCTTGCCTGCGATATTTCTGCAACGTCTTGAGTGGCTCCGTACTTTTCTCAAGTGTGTCCTGATCAATGGTGGTTACCACACAACGCGGACATGGTTTTACGAGCGCCATTTCAACCTCCCCAATTTTGATCCGTTTCCATGTGTCTTCTGCGAACGGCTCACCGGCTTTGACCCCAATGTTCGGGCGGAATCGATTCATCGGGAGAGGTAAATCAAGCCGCGAGTTTAAGTCCTGAAGCGATTCCTCCGAGATGATCAGAATGGGGTAACCGTCAGCGAACCCGGTGTGGTCGTCCGCATTGATCGAGAAATCAGGATTCAACTTGCGTTGGATTCCACCTGCAATGTGGACGAGCCGAACCGAGCTATCCAGCCAGTCTGAAAACCAATTCGCAGCTTCATCACCTTGATCGACCGCGTTTACGCCTTTGGATTTCCAAATATTGACCGGCCAGTTAAAGCCTTCTGTTTGGATCGCCACCTGCATCGAATTGAAATTTGGCGCGGAAAGCGTGACGACCTCGTTTGATAAGGTTGGCGTGACCAGCGCAAGTTTGGGATATTCGCGTTGTGTCAGGAAATCGCCGTCAGATGTGACGACCATCATGCGGCGGTCATGTTCAAGCCCGATGCGCTCGACGTTGGATTCTTTGACATCGAATCCGCGACAGGCCTTGATCGGATAATAGGTGAGATTGGACAACTGAATCATAGGCGCAATTGTACCGCACCAAAAACCCACGTCACGGGCAGGCTTAGAATAAAAGACTGGCTAACCCGAAGGTGATCTAATGTGTCGCCCTGCCGTCTCGCACCGGCGTGCCGCCGCTGATAGCGGCACGAACGGTGAGCGACACTGCGCCGCACTCCCACTCAGCTGCGCTACGCGGACTTCGTGCGTTTGTTGCAGTGCAGGTGAGCGCAGGGTCTCCGCCGCTTTGCGGCGGGATTCTTCACTCCCTTCGGTCGTTCAGAATGACGCTATACGTTCAGGATTAGAGACTCTCTAGAACAATCTGCCTGAGAAGATCAATAAACCAACCGCGATCAGATGGAAGGTGATCACGATGGATATTGCCTGCCAGAGATATCCCTGATCGTTTAGCAGGCGATTGCCCTTGTATTTTCTATCGAACCAGTTTGTGATGATAAGCAGGAAGGCATGATAAAAACCGTAAGCGATGTAATGCCGTGCGGTGCCATGCCACAGACCCATCAATCCCATCGTAAGCAGGTAACCGAGATATGAAGCGGTTTGGCTGTTCTTAAACCATTTGCCCTTGAGCGCGGCAAAGATAAAGCGGTTGTAGATATTATCGCGAAACCAGAACGACAGGCTCATATGCCAGCGGTTCCAGAAATCGCGGATGTCGCGTGAGATGAACGGCAGGCGGAAATTTTCCGGGGCGTGGATGCCGGAGACATAACTGAACCCGATAGCGAAGGCGCTGTAGCCTGCAAAGTCGAAGAAAAGGTAAAAAGAATAGGCGTACATGTACGAAGCAGTTTGGAGCAGGCCTGTTGTTTCAGAGAGTGGATCAAGCCAATATTGTTTGATCAGCGCGGCCAGGATGAATTTATACAGAAACCCTGTAAAAATGCGATGAATCCCGCCATCCACATCTTGAGCGAATTGCTCGCGTGTGCGTTCACGGTTCCAGTCTTCGGAGAAGCGGCGATAGCGGTCAATCGGACCGGAAGAGATCGTGGGGAAGAACAGCACAAAGGTCAGGTAAGGAATCGGCTTTACTTCCTTGATCAAGCCGTCCTGGATCCCGATGGTCACATCCAGAACGCGGAAGGTGATGTAGGATAATCCCAAAAACAAGAAAGGGTATTCAGGCCGGAAGAGCGGAATGAATTTTGCGGCCAGCAAAGGCAGGAGATTAAGCACCAGCGCGCAGTAAAAAACGAATCGTTCCGTCCCTTTTCGGTGAATGGACAGGAATAAAATGGAGATGCCCCATTGTAGGAAAGCGTATCCTGCGACAAGTGCCAGGTCGGGAATCGCATTTCCAAAGACCTCGAGTGTGTGCGAATATTGGATCGCCAGCATCGAGAGCGTGGCGATCACCAGCCAGGTCTTCCACCCGCGCTTGAACAGACCCGCGATCAGGGCCGGGATCAATACATAAAGCGAAATGCCGAAATATAAAAAGTCAGTGAACGGGGTCATTGGATGGTTTCAGCCAGCCTGCGTCGATCTGCCTTGCCATTGGTCGTAATGGGAAATTCAGAGAGGAAGACAAATTTGCGCGGCACCATGTAATCTGGCAGGCGTTCACCCAATTGCTTTTTCATTTGTTTCATGGACTCAAAATCCGATGCCGATGGTTTTTCCTTGAAGATGATAAATGCCACCAGATGATCTGCCTGCCCGTTTTTCATGGCCGGGATCACCACTGCATCCTGCACATTGGCCAAAGCATTCAAGTTGGCTTCGATATCGCCGATCTCAATGCGATAGCCGTGCAGTTTGATTTGAAAATCGATACGGCCATCGAAGAAAAGCAGGTCATCCTGATAATGTCCCGAATCGCCGGTATGATAAGCGCGGTAGCCGTTCAATTCAAAGAAGGCACGCGATGTGAGATCCGGCCGATGAATATAGCCAGTGCTAACGTTCGGTCCGGCGATGATGATCTCGCCTCTTTCCCCGCCCGCAACTGGATTTGCGTTCTCATCATGGACCACGACCTGGGTGCCCGGTTTCGGGCGTCCCACGGGCAGAGGACTGTATTTCGTAATAACTTCCTCAGTGATTTGAATGGATGTAGTCGCGACCGTCGCTTCGGTGGGACCGTAGGTATTCCACACTTCGGCTTTGGGGAAGCGTTTGAGCAAATTCGCGGCGACTTCGGGCGCGAGCGTCTCTCCGCAAAACCAGAATTTGCGGGCGTAAGGAAGCATCGACTCGTTGAAGGATGAGTCCATTAGGCACATGCGCGCAAACGAAGGCGTGGATACCCAGACGCTGATCTCGGATTTTGCAATCGATTGATACAGGACCTTTAATTCCGCAATTTCATCCTTGGTGATGCTGAAGAGTGTTCCGCCGGTCGCGAGGCTGGAATACAAGTCCATGACCGAGAGGTCAAAGGAAAAAGGTGCCTGATTCAGGTAGACTTCCCGGGCATCCTTGAATTTCTGTTCGCCGAGGATCCAATCCACGAAGCTTTCGAGACATTCACGCGTAATGACCACGCCTTTGGGGTCGCCTGTGCTGCCGGAGGTGAAGATGATGTACCAGGCATCATCCATGCCTGATTTGCGGATCTCAAATAGAGCAGAGGCAGAATTTTCTTGCACGATCTCCTTTATTTTTTGCGGCGTTAACAGCAAGGAGGCCTTTGCTGTTTGTGTGACCGTTTCGATTCGATGGCTGGGCAGGGAGTTATCCAATGGGATGTATGGATGCCGCGCTTTGACGCAGCCGAGAAACCCAACGAGCATTTCGTTTTGCTTATGACCGAGAATGGCAACCGGCGAATTGTCTTCGGGCAGGTTGCGGGTCAGGTACGAGGCGAGGATATTTGACTGATCGGTAAGCTGCTGATAGGTCAAACGCCTGCCTGCGCTGAGATGCGCGGCGCGTCCGGGGGCAAGCTTGCCCCATTGATCGATGCGATCCAGCAAATCCATGTGAAATTAAAAACCCTGATAAACGAAATCGGGTGAGGTCAATTCACCCTTTCCGTACATGAAGACCAGCCCGGCGATGATCGCCAGGTAATAAATCGATAACAGGATAACACGCGCCCCCGGGTTATGGTAAATTCCCGTGATAAATTGCATCAAGCGTTTGATCGACATAGATCCATCCTTTGCGGCTGGCGTGCGAGGCCAGGTCCATGCTGAAATATTTCACCGTGCCGTATTCCTTTAGATCAATGACCGGCAATCCATAAGGAGCCACGACGGAGTGAAGCTTTTCATAATACGTATTTTGCGCCTGTTCAGAGACGCCGATGGTTTCCCATAAGGGAACGTTCATTGGAGCGCTCATCACGATCACGTTTCCATCCAACTCTTTGATCACCTGCAAAGCGATATCAAGGTCTTCCCATTCCCGCGCGGACTCGACGTCTGAAATGAATTCTACATCTTTTGTACCAACTGGAATGGGCCTGACAAATAATTCCTTTATTTTGGGCCACTGACTGTTATCCACTCCGAACGGGTTGCTGTCCGTATTCTTTATTTGTTCTTTTTCCGCAACCGGGATCAATACGTCCCAGTCGATCTCCTGCGGTTTGTGTTGAATGGTCACCTCTTCCTTGGAGAGATGACGAATAAAGTTTATAGTCGCATAATGATCCTGTAGCCGCCGGATCACGATCTGCAGCCTGCCAAGCGGCCAGGAAAGATAATACAGGATTTTATCGGTAAGCGAATTTCCTGCAAGCTTTTCAAGTGCAAATTTTATGAAAGGTGTATCTTTCAATGGATCTGGAAAGTCCAGCATACGTTTTGCTGCATGTCCTTTGATTTCCATGCTTAGATCCGCGCTGAACGCCAGTTCCAAGGCGTTGAGCTGCGAGAAGTTTGCGTCGTAATGACGCGTATTCACTTCGCCGTAGGGAGCCATGGTCATAATGGCAGGTCCCAGGGCCAAGACCAGTCTTTTCCCACGCAGGTCATCCCCCAGCCCTGCAAACTTCTGTGCGAGCGTTAAAGCTGAACCACCCTTGGTTGCGACATTGAAGACCATGAAACCGGTGGGATAGGTGCTGAAAAAACGGTTCGCCTGGTATTTTGTATCCAGCAAGACTAGCTCAGAGGCACCGAAGATCAGGAGCAGGTCGTCCTGTTTGATCGCCAGGCGTTCCAACTCGCTTCCGTTATTGATGTCCGCATGATCCACCCCGGCAATGGCATGGACATATTTTTCTTCAAATAGTTGTGCGTAAACAGTGAAGGCGAGGGCTGCCATTAAAGCGGCCAGGAGTGCAAGCGCGCCCGCAAAGATATGAGGCGTTTGCTTCATTTATGCTTTGACTCGTTCGTTTAAATAATCAATGATCTTTTGCGGCGTGGCCCACATATCGCGGTCGATTTCCCCGGGGGAAAGCTCGATGCCGAAATCCTCTGAAAGCGCCAGGATCAGTTCGATCGTCGCAAGCGAATCCAGCAATTTCTCGCCAAAGAGATCGATATTCAGGTCTTTGCGAACCTGGTCTGTGCCGGAATATTTTTCCAGTTCTTTTAATACGGTTTCTGAGAGGGACATTGCATGATCCTGTTCGAACGTAAATTCGGCAGGATTATACCATCTAAGGTTTTGTGGGTTTTACGCGCGTATCTATAGCAATGGCGCCCTCATTTACCTTCCATTACATTCCTCACATCTTTCAATAGCCCCTGCTCATCGCATTTGACCAGTTCATCGAACAACCGCAGCACGGACTTGACCACGCCTGCCTGGGGAGCGATCTTGCGCGCCGCGCCGAAGGTTTCGATGGCTTTAAATTGGATCGATTGAAAAACTCACGCCGCCCTGATCGGACGGAAGATTATCCGCTGCCTTCATATTTGAACGAGACCTTGACCTTGGCGCGGTAGGCGGTGATCCTCCCATCGTCAATGACCATATCCAGTTCGACGACTTCGGCGACGCGCAACTCGCGCAGGGACTTGGCGGCGCGCTCCACAGCCACCGCCGCGGCTTTCTCCCATGATTCGGTGCTGGTTCCAACTAACTCGATGATTTTGTATACGCTGTCAGACATGGTATTCTCCTTTGAACAAACTGAATATTACTGCCAGTACTGTCCCAGATTTTACTTCATTCTTATCCTTCTGAGTTTTGTGCATTCAAAGTATCCCAAATCACATTCAGAACTGAATCAATATTATTCATCACCTCGTTGCTCCAAAATCGCAATACTTGATGGCCCCTTGATTCAAGAAAAGCGGTTCGATCTGTATCATAATCGTCCTGTTCCAGATGTTGACTTCCATCCATTTCAATGATGACTTTTCGGCGCGGTGCGCAGAAATCCACGATGTAGTTTCCGATGGCGTGCTGGTTGCGGATATGGAGATCTGCCATGCGATGCGCACGCGATCGTGCCCATAGTTTGGCTTGTGCTTTTGTCATGTTGCGATGTAATTGCTTTGCGTGCCCGAAGATTTTCGGTGTGGTGCGTTTATGCATTTGACCTCCACCCCTGCCCTGCCCCATTTGAAAGGCGCAAATGGGGCAGGGCAGGAAAGGGGGTCAGGAATCCTCCACTGCCTCTCTTACATCCTTCAACACCCCCTGCTCATCGCATTTGACCAGTCCATCGTACAACCGCAGCACTTGACCACTCCCGCATGCCGAGCGATCTTACGCGCCGCGCGGAAGGTTTCGATGGCATCGTTGATCGTAGGGGCGACCCACCCATCGCTGACCGTCGCCTTGTCAGGCGGGACGGTTTTGCCGATATTCGCGCCTGCTGGCATGGACGGGTCGCCCTTACCAGTTATCGCCAACCCGCACAACGCCAACCCCTTCGCATCCAGCGCGGAGTAATAATCGGGCGTCTTGCCAAGGATTTCATCCGCCTGTGCGATGGATTTGTCGACCTTCCGCCGCCAACGCTCCAGGTGCCAAATCCGATTTTGGGCAGTTTCAATTGATGAAGAGTTTCGTAAATCATAATGGCGTGATTATAACCTCCATGAATTTGACATTGTGGTATACAATGCTCACATGGCGCAACAAGGCTTCCTGGTCATTTCTGATATTACGGGGTACTCGAAGTATGTCAACGAGTCTGAGCTTGAACACGCGCGTGACAGCCTGACCGACCTTCTCAATATTTTGATTGACCATACACAGTCGCCGTTGGTGATTTCCGATCTGGAAGGCGATGCTGTTTTTTCCTATGCTCCCTTGGGCGGTTTTTTGCAGGGACAGACCCTCGTGGATATGATCGAATCCACCTATGCGGCTTTCCGCAAGGCGTTGGAATTAATGGTCATCAACACGACTTGCACTTGCAATGCCTGCCGCAATCTTCCCAACTTGGATTTGAAATTCTTCGTGCATTACGGTTCTTTTATGACCCAGAACCTGGGAAAGTACACTGAATTGGTGGGGAACGATGTCAACCTGGTGCATCGCCTTGCAAAGAATCATATTAAGGCTGAGACAGGTTTCAAGGCGTATGCCGCGTTCACTCAAGCTGTGATTGAGGCGCTGGGACTTGATGATTTTGGAAAAAGTATTACCCCGTATCGTGAAACCTTCGCGGATGTGGGGGAAGTGCAGTTATATGTCCATGATCTGCATGGGGTTTGGGAGAGGTTGAAAAACT
>CAZSVR010000048.1:0-798 GCA_964610295.1 uncultured Anaerolineaceae bacterium | reverse complement strand
TTCGCATTGTGGTGCCGCCTGCAGATGCGCTGGTGAAATTGGAACACGAGTACCCTGTGCCCCCGTCGTTAATGTGGGAGTATATTACCAAGCCGGAATACCGCAACATTCTATCCGGCTCAGATACACAGGAGCTTCGAAACCCTTCGCAAGGACGGACAGCGGTTGATTCGGTTTACTATTGTGCGCATGGCAAGAGAGTATCCCCTCAACGTATCGTAGATTGGCAGCCGTTTGAGCAATACACGACGAATGCTGTTTATCTGCCGGGGACGACAGGAAACTCTACGTTTAGATTGGATCCCACAAAAGATGGAACGCGTCTGATTAGTTTGTTTGGGAAGGCGCAAGGAAACTGGCTTCTCTGTATGATGATTAATACTGTTGGGAAGTTAATTGCGAATTCAATTATTCTGCAGATGTATGATAAGGCTGCTCAACGATTACTTCAGCGCATTCAACAGGACCTCGCAGATGGGACAGCGATTATTTCCCCGCCAATCGAAATTGACAAAGATGATGTTATCTCAACTGCGATGCAGGCCCTGACCCCCGACTCAAGCGATTCTAATTAATTCATAATAGATTCATTACAAGCCGAGACGGTTGATACCGTCAAACGCGGCTGTCTTATAACATTCTGCAAGGGTTGGGTAGTTGAAGACGTTGTTAATGAAATATTCGACCTTGCTGTTGAACGCCATGACCGCATGCCCGCCTTCTTTGGGGTTGTGGTTAATGGTTCTTCAACAGGAATAATACTGAAAGCATATTCCTTATCCGCAGGATGTAAATAAT
>CAZSVR010000047.1:7509-24754 GCA_964610295.1 uncultured Anaerolineaceae bacterium | reverse complement strand
GGTGCAAGGGTCGCTTTGCTCAGCATGACATGTCGTTGTAAACACACAAAAAAAGAGAGCCGCTAAAAGCGACTCTCTAACTTCAAAAAACAGAAACAATCATTCCGAAGAATTGTTGAGGGAATAATCGTTTGGGGTTGGGATGTCTGTGCACTCCGCCGAATTTTACGCCGATTTGACGATGTGTCAAGAGGTGGAAGTCAAAATTTTTCTATCCACCAATCTTCGCGAATTCGCACTAAGCTTTGATCAGTTCGCGAACGCCGCGCTAAGCAGCGGCAGTGGCGAAAATTCGTGAACTCTTTTTGCCTGCAACTTTTTCACATCCATTCCTGTATCTCTTGTAACTCACCAAACAAGAAAGGATTTTCCCATGGCCGATATCTCCGCCATCTTCTTCATCCTGCTCATCCTTGGGGTGGCATTACCCGCCATGCTTACCGCGTGGTGGCTGTTCTTCCCCGCTGTTGTGGAACGTGCGCGCGTTCGAGTCGAACGGACTCCCCTGCAATCTTTCTGGATGGGAATCCTCGTTGTGATCGCCGCTTCCGTTCCGACCTTCATCCTGCTCGCGCTTCCATTTGGCCCGGCCAAATTTGTTGGTTGGATCCTGCTCGCGGCTTCCCTCGCGCTTTCGACCGTCGGTTCCGCAGGCATCGCCGCGCATCTTGGGACTCGCCTTGCCCGTCAGAGCAATTTCTCTGCACTGGGTGGATTCGTGCGCGGCTCCGTTGTATTGGAACTCGCCGCCTTCTTCCCGGTGTTGGGCTGGTTCTTCATCTGGCCGCTCTTGCTCATCATGGCATTCGGTGTGACCGGTTTCGCCTTGCTCAACTGGATACCGCGCGAGACGACCGTCCGCGTATCTGAGGCGGTTGCTTCACAGGCTTAATCATCTACCACCAAGACACCAGGAAAAACCTTTGCCGTCTCGCATCAGCGACACTTGCGCCGCACTCCCACTCCGCTTCGCTACGGGGACTTCGTGCGTTCGTTGCAGTGCAGGTGAGCAATCCTGTGGACCAGCGTGCCGCCGTTGTTCGCGGCATCAGCGACACTTGCGCCGCACTCCCACTCCGCTTCGCTACGGGGACTTCGTGCGTTCGTTGCAGTGCAGGTGAGCGATCCTGCGGACGGACGGTGTGACCTCGTGTCCTTGCGGCTTGGTGGTTTGATCTCTCAGAGTTAACCATGACCCTTTCAAGACGCGACTTCCTCAAACTTGGCGCCCTCGTCACAGCCAGCGCAGCATTGTCTTCGTGTGCGCCTGTCTATCGCAGGATCGCAGGTGACCTGCCAGCCGTCCCGTGGGCTCCTCTAAAGGAACAAGACTTCCTTGCGCTTCAACGTCTGACCTTTGGTCCGCGCGTGGAAGAACGCGCCCGCTTTTCTGAAATCGGCTTGCAGGCATGCATCGAGGAACAACTCGCATTTGAGTCCATCAATGATCTCGATTCTGAGCTCCAACTGGCCTCATTCAAGACACTGAAAATGGACGCGAACGAACTCGAGGCCATCAGCAACGAATTATTTGAGAACTACAATCGCGAAAAAGTGCCGAATGAACTGCGCCAGGCCACTTTGTTGCGACAGCTCTATAGCAAACGCCAACTCTATGAAGTCATGGTCGAATTCTGGAATGACCATTTCAATATCTATGCTGAAAAAGGCAACTGCTTTTATCTTAAGACTGTCGATGATCGCGAAGTGATTCGCAAGCATGCACTTGGCTCGTTTCGTGATCTCGTGTGGGCATCGGCCCATTCGCCCGCGATGATGATCTATCTCGATAACCAGGCAAATGAAAAAAGCGCGCCGAATGAAAACTATGCGCGCGAACTGATGGAACTACACACACTTGGAGTCAACGGCGGATACACCCAACAGGATGTGATGGAACTGGCGCGTTGTCTCACGGGTTGGAACGTCAAGGAGCATTTCTGGCTTGGCGATTTTGTCTTCAAGGAAGACTTGCACGATACAGGCACGAAAAACGTTTTAGGCCTCACCATCCCCAACGCCGGAATAAAGGAAGCAGAACAAGTGCTTGAAATGCTCGTGACTCATCCAAGCACTGCTCATTTTATTTCGACCAAACTCGCGCGTCGTTTCATTGCAGATGAGCCTCCGCAAGAGATCATCGAAAAAGCCGCGCAAACTTTTATTCAAACAAAAGGCGATATCAAATCTGTTCTGCGCGTTATCCTGCTCGAGGGCCTGCCTCGCGCGCAGCCCAAGTACAAACGCCCTGCGAACTTTATCCTTTCGGCGCTTCGCATGCTCAACGTTGAAACCGACAGCGTTGCGATCCACGATCATCTACTTCGCATGGGTCAATCCTACTTCAACTGGCCCACACCAGATGGTTATCCCGATCGCAGCATTGCCTGGCAGGGCAATCTCATGCCGCGCTGGCAATTTGCATTCGAGTTGATCCGCAATGAGATCAAAGGGACAAAGACCGGATTCAAGTCGCTGATGGATGTCTCGTTGAGTGACGATTTACCGGGCGATGTGGATGCGGTCACCGCTCTATTATTAGGCGCGCCCCTCGCTCCGATCACGCGGGACGAGTTGATTGCTTCCATCCGATCGGCCGGCGCCACCGCAGAAGAGACTCTGCAGATCGTTACCGCGGGTTTGCTGGCTTCCCCCGCATTTCAATGGCGTTGAAGTAGTAGCGACTTCAGTCGCTCTTTTGTAAAACGACTAAAGTCGTTTACTACGGAAAATGGAGATCAATAATGCTCACCCAAACACTTCCCATCCTTCGACATGGCTTCGCCAGTCAGGACAAGCCTTGGATGCCCCGTCTCGCCTTTGCACCGCAAAACGTCGCGCCGCGCGGTGACACATTGGTCGTCGTCTTCCTGCGCGGTGCAGCCGATGTATTGAACATGGTCGTGCCGCATGGCGAGGATGCATATTATCAATTGAGGCCGTCACTCGGCATTCCACGGCCGGATGACTCAGGCGTGAAGAAGGAGGACCGCGCCGTTGACCTTGATGGTTTCTTTGGCCTTCATCCAACGATGCAGCCTTTACTGGACGCATGGCAAAGTGAACAACTTGCCATCATCCATGCGTGTGGCGCGCCGGACGAATCACGCAGTCATTTCAAAGCAATGGAACTTATGGAGCGCGGCGTGGACGATGAACGTGGCCCGGCCTCCGGTTGGATTGGTCGTCACCTGGCGACATTGAACACAGGCAATTCATCCCCATTGCGCGCGGTGGGCATGGGCACGCGTCCACAGAGGAGTTTGAGCGGATCTGTGCCTGTCTCTGCTTTACGCTCCATTGCGGATTTTCATCTCGGCGGCGACGCGCGCGCTTTGCAACAAATGCGCCTTGCCTTGAACACGGTTTATGCCGATGACGTGCTTGGACAGGATACATTATCCATTATGGATACCCTTCAAACGCTTGACCCTTTGAAATACACAGCCTCGCGTTCAGCCATATATCCGGATACGGAATTTGGCATGGCACTCAAGCAAACCGCCATGCTTATTAAAGCAAACATTGGGCTCGAAATCTCTGCCATCGATGTGGGCGGATGGGACACACACTTCGCACAGGGCTCGGTCAACGGTCAGATGCCGAATCTAATGAAAGACCTGGCCGAGGGCCTGGCTGCCTTTCATGCGGATATGTTTGACCATATGAATAACTTAACAACTGTAACCATGTCTGAGTTTGGACGCCGCGCTTCTGAAAATGGAAGTCTGGGAACCGATCACGGCCATGGAAGCATGATGATGGTCCTGGGCGGACATGTGGATGGAGGCAAAGTCCATGGCGAATGGCCTGGGATGCAGGAAGGTCAATTGATCGGCCCTGGCGACCTCGCCGTCACAACCGATTATCGCGATGTGCTATCTGAGGTTCTAACCAAACGATTAAATAACCCGGCAACGAATGAGATCTTCCCGGAATATCAACCAACAATGTTGAATGTGATTTTGTGATTCTTTAGGGGCGGATGGCTCGCCAAGCATCCCCGCGAAGTACCCGCCGAAGGTCCCCGAAGGGGATGGGTGAAGGGGGCGTCCGCCCTTACAATTTATTGCCCTCCAAAATCCACTGTAATATATGCGCCAAAGTCACTGTTTGCATAATAGGCATATCCCACACCGATCTCTGTGACGAGCGGGTTGAGCACAGATTCCCAATGCGGCGGATCGGAAGCCCATTGGTCCATTGCATTTTGCGGCGTGCCGATGGCGATGATCTCCTGATAGCCATAGGAGTTGTACCCGGCCGCTCTCAGACGGTCGCCGATCCATGAGCCGTCCGACCCGGTGTGGCCCAGGAAATTATTGCATGCCATATCCGCACTATGGGTTTGCGCGGCAACGGTCAGCTGCGCGTTGACCGAGAGCGCACGCAAATTCATGGCCGCACGCGCCTGGTTGATCAACGAGATCACTTGTCCTACATACCCGCCATTCTGACTGTATGCGCAATTGCTGTTCCCTCCACCTGGAACGTAGGGCGTATTGATGACATTGCTTTGAGTTGTCGCTTGTGGTGTGGAGATAATATTCCCCACAATGATCTTCACCCAGAATGTTTTTTCGATCCCGATCGGCAGGTCTGTTCCGGAAGCATCGTTCAACGTGAAATAACCTGTGTATGCTCCGTCCACAGACGGCGCGGTCAGGTCCACTGAAACATTCACGTTTTTTCCCGGCTGCGTGGCCGCTATCGGTTTGGATTCAGGCGCGCCCATCCGGTCGCCCGATGCGAAACGAAGTGTGTAATTTTCCCACGGGCATGTGCCTGTATTTTGGAATTCCCACGTTTTTGTAAATTGATCCCCCGCTTTCATCTGCTTGTTATCTGGAATGGTCACATCCTGCAACAATACCGCGCTGTCTTTGCAATTTGCAGAGGCGGTCACTGCAATAGTCTGTGTCGCCTCGGGCGTGCGAGTCAAAGTAGCTGGAACGAACCTTGCCTTTGTTGGGATTAACGTGGCCGTGACGAAATTCGCGCGCGCGGTTTCTTCGGCATCAACTGAAACGGAAATGCAGGAAGTAAGGAAACTTGCGATAAGAAAAGTGAAAATTATTTTTTTATACATGTCAAAACATCATCATTTGACCCTTGGATTGTTCGACAGGGTCGCTGGCGATCTGCTCCTCGAACGTCTCACGCGTCAAGATCGGGACCTCAAACAGGGCGCGTAATAAACGATATTTCACCACCGTATATTTATTCAGCCGCGCCGCAAGCGCAGGGTCGCGTTCCTGTTTATAGGCAGCCAGCGCGGCACGACCGCCGGGGATCACGATCACAGTGTGCTCGTCTGTACTTTCCAAGGCACGACCCACCAACGCAGAAGCCAGCACATAAAACGAACGCGTAGCCCGGCCCGGCTCCTCCCAAATGAAGAGTTTTTCCTCCTTGCGTGGTTTATAGTCCAGCCGTTTTCCGATCATCTCCAGCAGGTTGAACATATTGTTCATTTCATCGCGTCTGGCAGAGGCCACATCCTCCGCGCGCAATTTCCAGCGCGCGCCGTCTTTTTCAGCATAGGAATTCAAGACCGCATAGATCAGCCCCTTCGAAGGCGTGAGCAGGCCGGGAAAACGCGGATACAGATCATTTTCGATCTCGATGTAGATCGCGCTTGAACTCTTTTGCAAAAATGTGACCACTGCCACCTCCACGCGGTCTGAAAGTGATTCGCCTAATTCGTCCTCCCGAAGGAGCGCCGGGACACTGTGAGTGGAGGCGGGTTTTGCCGAAGTCGAAGGACTCAATCCCCACAAGCCTGTTTCCACACCTTCGCCTGTTGAATAATGGACAAATCTTTCATCTCCCTTCAAAATGGATTCGAACAGGACGTGTGTCTTGCGCAATCTTTCATCGAATTCAAGATCTGGTTGTTTGATCGCATTCGCTTCTGCGCAGGCGATTAGTCCAGCTGTATGAAGATGTAAATAAGTGGCGGGTTCGCCGCGCAGGGATAAAAATTCATGCATGGCATTTCGCACAACTTCACCATCGGCGTCCGAGGCTTTTGTTCTTTGCGCGCTTTTCCAGATCACCTGCACAGGGTCATGCTCGGTTCGCAAGGCAATGCTTTCCAATGTAAAACCCGCTGTTTGCGCTGCAGTCAGTGCGGAGGTTAAGAAGGCAGGTTCAGGCTCGGATAGCAATCCAAAGACAGGCACACCATCTGTGAGCAATTCATTCAAATGATCGAACATGGCGTAGAGGGCGGTCGCGTTCCATGCCCAATCGTATCGCCTGCGCCGCAGCGCGTTCTTATAAGGCTCCACCGCTTCCTTGCCCCATAACCAGCCTGCCCACAACGCGCAGAAAGTCCAAAAGGCCTGGTTGGGGCGCGGCAGAGACCCGATCACCGCTGCGATCGGGATCTCTTTTTTGACCTCACGTGCCAGATCGCTGAGACGGCCTTCATAGATGCAGATGCCGCCGCTCTCCGGCAGTTTTCGCCCACCTCGGGCGGGCCACGCTTCACATGGCACCTTTCCGCCTGTCTCTGTAAAAAGAGTTAATCCACGCTCCAGCATCATCCAGACATTGTGCTCGCGGAACTGGTTCGGTGTGGATAACTGCTTCGGCCGCGGGCGTTCTGCCGGGTGCGCCCAGAGCGTATTGCCCGCGTCACAGGCGAGCAGGATCAGAGCGGTCAGCGCATGTTTTCGTTCGTGAGAGAGGTTCAAACTATCCAGCCGATTGATGATGGTGGTCAATACATACAATGGACGCGGTAAATAATGCTGAATGGCTTCTTCCGCGTAGACGCGATCTTCATCATTTAAAGAGACCACGCGTTCAAATGCGCGCGAGCGGTGCAAAGTATCCGTCTCGGCGATCTTTTTTGCGCGCTCAACATCTTCCTCGGTCGCGAGGTGTTCGCCAGAGTCGCCACACTGCTGGCATTCGTAGATGCGTGCGTAAGGCGCGTCCTCCCCCTTGTGCCATAAGAATGCCTGCGCCTGAATTTGCTGACTGCATTTTTCGCATTTCGTGAGATACAACGATTGCAGATGGCCTGCGAGTCTTTCATCCCCTTTTTTCACCGCGCCCAGGTCAGCCAGCGCGGCTGTGAATTCTGATTCGGCTGGCGGATTCGCGAAAGTCTCGAGTAAAAAACGCGTGATCGGGTTGTTCGCGGTGACGAGCACGCGGAACCCGCTGCGCGCGGCTTCCAGAACAAGCCGCGGGGAGAATCCGAATGGGTCCAGCAACCAGCTGCCGGGCTTGCCCCGAGCCGTGTCGAAGGGTAAAGTCTGATGCGAGAGCCAGGCGGAGATCACCCCCTCTTCGAGTGGAGGAAGGAATCGTGAGAGCGGGCCCGTATCCGCAGGTCTGAATCCCGGAATATAGGGTTGTGGATCCATCTTGAGTTAAGTATACATCCGGTGAAGGATGGTCGCAGATCACTTTTTTGCGGTGAAGACTTCGAAGAGTGGAATAGGCCAGTATAGTGTGGCGCTGTGTGTGACAGTTGCGAGTTTTGCGAGTTCGCCTTTGATCTCGGCAATGCCGCGTTTGTGATAGTCGCCGGAGTATTCGGGGCCCGCGAGTTTGCGGCCAATCTGATAAAGGATGTTCTCAGTTGGGCCAGAGACCACAAGCTGGCTGCCCGGTTTCAGGCACCCAATGAGATCGTTTAATGTACGCGGCAGGTTATGCACATGTTCAAGCACATCTAATGCGACGATCAGGTCGAAGGAATTCGCTGGCAGATCTGTAATGGCAGTCTTTTTCGAGTCGTGTATTTCTACGTTGGCAGCGAGAGGAATATGTTTTTGCACGCGCTCGAGAGGCAGAAGGTCCATGTCCAAGGCAACGACCTTTTTGCTGTTTTGTGAGAGGAATGGCAGCATCACACCACTTCCACAGCCAAAATCAAGAATGCGTTCGTAAGGTGCATTTCTGCCGATATGCTTCATTGCAGTGTGAAGACGTTGCCAGAATAACCAGTTGATCAAGGGGTTTGGATGCGAATACGCAGGGAAGCCTGCCTCAGCGAGCCGGCCTTTTTCAGCTTCGGCAAGTACCTGCCGAAGCGCGGCGCGATAACGGGATTTGTAAGTGTTGAATTCCGCTGAGTTCATAATGGATTAGTGATTGGTTGCCGCGGGGTGGCGTTCATGTCGACTTCAATCGAGGAGAGCAGGATTTGAATACCGAGGATGACGGAAAGTGTGGGGAGTATGACCGTGCCGGTGGGCGCGGGGATGCCGAGTTCTGCATAATGGATCCATTTGGTAATGCCAAAGATCAACCCGAAAAGCAGCAGTGGAATGCTCGTGAGTAAATAAATGGACATCATGGAAAAATCAAGGAGGAAATATTTGAGAAGGATGCGTCGAAAAAAAGTGCGCATGAGTTTGAATGGAAATTCGAATAACACCCGGCGAACCGAGGGGCTGGAAGTTTCATTTGCATATCGCGCGGGAATAGGCACATCCAGCACGAAGGCGTTGAGCAGGTATAAATTCGCGAGCATGGAAGTTTCGAAGAAATAACGGTTGTCAATTTGGTCGAGAGGAAGTTTTGCCAGCACTTCAGCGCGAACGCCGAAGAATCCATTCGTGGGGTCGAAGATATTCCAGTAGCCTGTTGCGGCCTTGGTAAAAAAACTTAAAGCAAGGTTTCCCATACGGCGGACCCAAGGCATTTTGCGAAGCGAGACAAAATCATGAAAGCGGTTGCCTTTGGTGTAATCAGCTTTTCCTCGAAGGAGCGGCGTTAATAACGCGGGAAGATATGCAGGGTCCATTTGATCATCGCCATCCAGTTTGACTGCGACTTGTGCGCCGAGTTCAAGCGCTTTGCGAAAGCCCGAGATGATCGCGCCGCCCACGCCTTTATTTTTTAAGTGCCGGATCAGGATGATGCGTTTGTCTTTTTTGGCCGCGCTAGTGACCAGGTCCGCAGTGGAATCGGGTGAAGCATCCTCCACAACGATGATATGTTTTATGTAGGCAGGTAGTCCACTAAGCACAGATTTAATATCATGTTCCACACGATACGCGGGAATGATCGCGGCGATCTTATATCTATTAAAATTCATGGTCGAGATTGTACTCGAAAAGGTGTTAGAATCGTGCAAAGGAAATATATATGGCAACTGGGGAACAGATTCTCATTGTTGAAAGCGATCCAGATATTGCGGATTTGATCGGGAGACAATCTCTGAAGCCGTTGGGCTGTCAGGTGACTGTGATCGGGGATGCAGCCTCGGCGATCAAATCTGCAATGCAAACTCCTCCCGACCTGATCATTGCCAATTTAAATCTGCCCGGCTTGAGCGGGAAAGACCTGCTGGCGGCATTGAATTCACAGGGCATCATTTCACCTGTGATCATGGTCGCAGAAAAGGGGCAGGAGGCCGACGCGATCCAGGCCTTTCGATTGGGCGCAGTGGATGCGCTCTTTTGGCCTGCCCGCGATGCGGAAGTCGTTGCCTGCGTGGAACGCGCCCTGCGCCAGACAAAGGAAGCGCGCGAACGCCAAAAACTGGACCGCCAGTTGAAGGCAACCAATGATGAGTTACAGCGCCGCTTGCGCGATCTCACCTCCATTCTCGCCACTGGGAAAGCGGTTGTCTCGATCACAGATCAGCGCCAGTTGTTCGAACGGATCCTGGATAGCGCCATGCAGTTATCTGAGGCGGATATGTGCTGGCTGTTATTGCGCGAAGAACGGACCAATTCATACCTGCTGCGCGCTCAACGTAATTTGCCCGAGGCCTGGGCGAGAAAAATGGACCAACCGGTCGATGATGGGATCAGTTCCCTGGTGTCCCTTTCGGGGGAAAGCCTTGTGATGAACGGTGCCTCTCTGCAAAAGTTCAAGATCGCCGCGTTGGGCAAGTCTGTGGGGGTGATCCCGATTAAGATCCAAAATGAAGTGATCGGGTTATTGATCGTGGTGCGCAGGAATGACCGCGAGGTGGCGCGTGATACACAAACCCTGTTGGAAGCCATAGCCGATTACGCATCCATTTCTCTGGTGAGTGCGCGTTTGTTCCGTGCGTTGGAAGAATCCACCGTGAATGCGAGTACCGGCGAGAAAAACCGCCGAGGTCTGTTCGATCTACTGCGGAATGCGATCCGTGATGAAGTCCAGGCGGCGAGTTATCCGCTTGATCTTTTGATGACTGAAACGCCGGGCGCATTAAACGCCGAACAACGCAAGGCGCTTGAATCAGTACAGGCCGCGCTTCAGCGTTTGACGAATGTATCTGAACAGACCTCCGCCCCTGCCGCGACCAAACAATAACTAAAAGTTGAGCCCATGGCCAAACATGATCTGATCCTATTGGCAATTGATGCATCTGATATTCTCAATTTGATGGATCGTGCCCTGCATGCCGCCGGGTACGGGGTGGCCAGTGTTCATGATCGGGGTGGATTGGATAAGTCCCTGCAGGAGGCCATTCCTGCACTGGTCATTCTGGGTGAAAAATTCGCAAAGCTGGACGGGGTTTCCATTTCCGGCAAGTTGCTTGATCGATTTCCCACACTTCCCATCCTTTTATATGCAGATCACGACAAGCCGGGCCTGGCAAAGATTACTTTGAAGGCGGGGTTGAGTAATTACATTTACCCGCCGCTCACCATGGAAGATATCGTGAGCTATGTCGGACAGGCCCTCACGCGGGCCCGTCATCTGGGGGACTGGCTGCGCCGCGAAGTAAAGCGCACGACCTCATCCCTCGTAGAAAAAGCCAAGATCTCCGAGTCGGAACGCTCCAAACTGGAAGGGATCATCAGTAATATTCAGGCTGGTGTGATCGTATTGGATGATGACAAGAACATCCTGCTGATCAACCGTTCCGTGCGTGAAATGTTCAACCTTGCAGAAAAGGAAGTGGTTGGGAAACCAATAGAGGATGTGGTTCTAAACGTGGATCTGAAGGCGCTGCTCTCGCGTTCCAGCGAGGGTTCCCTGAAATATCATGAGATCAATTTCGACGATGGCCGCGTGTTCAACGCACAATTCACCCCCATTCCCAAAATCGGCGCTGCCATCACCATGCAGGATATATCCTACATCAAAGAAGTGGACCGCCTCAAGAATGACTTTGTCGACACTGTTTCGCATGACCTGCGCTCTCCGCTGACCGCAATCCTGGGATATACGGAACTGATCGGACGTACCGGGACTCTGAATGAAAATCAACAGGAATTCATGCACCGCCTGCAGGGCAGTGTTCAACATATCACGGCCCTGATCAATGATCTGCTCGATCTCGGACGACTTGAAGCGGGCTTCGATACAAGGCGGGAGATCGTGCAATTGGAAGGAGTTTTGAAATACACGCTGGATATGTTCGACCCCCTGGCCAAACAGAAAAAGATCCACCTGCATATTGATATAGCGAACGGGTTAAAACCCTTGCGCGCCGACCCGATCCGCGTTCGACAAATGCTGGATAACCTGGTGGGGAATGCCATAAAGTATACACCGCATAACGGCAGGATCAATGTAAATATGTCTGTGCATGAAAATCAGATCATTTTAAAAGTGGAAGATACGGGTCCCGGCATTCCGCAGGAGGAACAGAGCCATATCTTTGAAAAATTCTATCGGGCAACCAATGCACCAGATGAAATACAGGGCTCCGGGCTGGGGCTGGCGATCGTCAAATCTATTGTCGACAGCCACCAGGGGCGCGTCTGGGTGGAATCGACGATCGGCAAAGGTTCGTCGTTCTTTGTATTGCTCCCCACGCTGGAATAATCGTTTATTTCACCGAAAAAACTTACTTAATACCTCACCTTACGCAGTGTCATTCTGAGCGTAGCGAAGAATCTCTGCTTTCAGGGGTGGAGACCCTTCGCTTCTCTCAGGGAATCACGGTTAGGTGCATAAGGTCAGTTAATACCTTACGAGTGCGGACATAAATGTCCGCACTCGTTTTTAGATTTGTTTTATTCTGTTCCCAAGCCAAGCCCCGCGATGGGCGGCAGTTCATCGTCGTATAACCAGCTTTCAAAAAGCCCGCTTAGTTCCTTTCCACGCACTTCTTCTGCTGTTGTAATAAAGTCTTCAGTGGTGGCGTTCCCGAATTTGTAGTTGTCATGATAGGTTCGCAGAATATTAAAGAAAGTCTGATCGCCCACCTCAAGGCGCAAAGCGTGGAGCGTCAGGCCGCCGCGGACGTACACGCCCTCATTGAATAGATTATCTGCAGGTGGGTTGCCCGGCGCTGGATAGTATTGGGGATCTTGAGCTACATCTGCATATGAGGATTTTATCCAAACATCCAATGCCTCACGCCCATCTGTATGTTCGATCCACAGACCTTCGGCATAGCTGGCGAAGCCCTCATTGAGCCAGAGCTCGCGCCAATCTGCCACGCTGATACTGTCCCCAAACCATTGATGCGCGAGTTCGTGCGCGACGGTTAATTCAGTGCCTGCCACATCCTCGAGGTCTATCATGTCGGTGCCAAAAATGGACATGGTCTGGTTTTCCAATGCCGCGCCGAATTCAGTGTTCATCACGAGCGCACCATACACTTCAAAGGGGTATGGGCCAAATAACTCGCTGAAATACACAAGCATTTCACCCTGTCGCGCGAAAGGTTTACGTGCTTCTTCAGGCAACCCCGCTGCGTAATAGTTCCGTATCGGGATCCCATTTTCTGATTCCATTGTTTCAACATCGAATTCAGCAATGTTGATCGTGGCGAGATAACTAGACATCGGGTCGTGTTCTTCAAAAAGGAAAGTGGTCGTATCACCATTGTCCGTTGTTTCAATCAAGACACCATTCGCTGCAACCTCGAAAGGTCTCGGAACCGTCACGCGGAATGTGTACCAGGCCTTATCGAGCGGATGATCGTTGACCGGATAAAAACTTGCAGAGCCATCCGGCTCACTTAATACATAACTTCCGCCATCAAAGCTCACCCAGCCGGTCTGAAATGGAAGTGCCTGCGAAAACATGGGCTCGGGTGAACCCTTATATTGAACGACAACCGTAAATGGCTCCTCATCTGACATTGGATCGGAAGGGGTGACCGTTAACTCCTGCCCGCTTCGTTTAAAAGTCCCCGGCTGATCGTTGATCGTAATGCTGGCGATCTCAAAACCGATGAAATCAAGATTGAAGCTGGTCAATTCCTGGGTCGCGTTCGCTTTGATGGTCGTGACGGCTGTCAGGTTGCTTGTGGCAACGTCATTGACCGTAATATCCAACGTGTAATGTTCCACTTCATAACCGCCATTCCCGAATCCGGGGTAAAGCGAATCACCCAATCCGGATGAGCCAGCATGCGGATCTGTTGGTACTGCGGTTGGAGTTGGAAAAAATTGATTGCACGCCAAGATCGGTGAGGCGATCATGAGGAAAGTAGAAAATAATTGCGTTGATCTTCGATGATTCATTGTGTCTCCTTGAAGTTTAAGGCAGTATAACATGGCGGGAAAATGCAGGACGTAAAACAGGAAAGATACTGGCGGTATAATCATTTTATGGATCGCAAACTCGATTGGCCCACACTTCTTCTATTTACTGCTTTGCTCTTCGGCGCGGTGGTTCGTTTTTGGCCGGCGATCTCGAACGGCTTTCCGCTCAACGACGGCGGGATGTTCTACACCATGACGCAGGATTTGAAGGCGAATCATTACCTGCTTCCGCAATTCACGACCTATAATTATTCGGATATTCCCTTCGCATACCCTCTGTTGGGATTTTATATTTCCGCGTCTCTTTCGGATCTTTTACCTGTTCCCGATCTATGGATTTTCCTCTGGCTCCCGGCCTTGATCAATACCATCTCTATCTTTGTCTTTTACAAACTCGCCGAACAGATTATTCCATCACGTATGTTCGCCTCACTGGCTGTGTTGATCTACGCGCTCTCGCCGCGCGCCTTTTTGTGGCAGGTGATGGGTGGAGGGGTCACACGCGCGTTCGGCATGCTGTTTCTTTTGCTCATGTCCTGGCAGGCCCTGCAATTGTTCAAGGACTACACTCATAAAAAACTCGCGTTGACGGTTCTGTTCGGCGCGGCTGCGGTCTTGAGTCATCCGCAGACAGCGTTGCATGCTGCGCTCGCGGGCATATTGATCTTTGCATTTTATGGACGGAACAAAGGCGGCCTGATTTCGGTATTGCTCACCGGCCTCGGTGTGGCATTGCTTACCGCGCCGTGGTGGGGACTCGCGCTCTCGCGCTACGGCCTGGAGCCTTTCCTTTCGGCAGGCCAGACCAGCCAGCGGACCCTTGAGTCCTATCTCACCATCCTCAAATTTGACGGGCTTGGGGATTATCTCTTTCTTCCTATTTTGCTGCTTGCGTTTATCGGCATTTGGCTCACATACACGCGGCGCGAATTGTTTCTTGTTACCTGGGCCGTACTGGCCTATCTCATCGATCCGCGCGGCGGCGAGGGGATTGCCTTATTGTCCTTGTCCATGCTCGCGGGAGTGGGTTTGCCTAAACTTTCAGTGTGGATCAGTCGTTCGGACAGCGCGCCAGACGAGGGTCTCTTAGCGAGGCGCAGTATCCAGATGTTGGTCTTCGGCTTAACGATTTATTTTTTCCTTGTGGCGAGCATCTTTGATTTTCAATTGGTCAATACCAGCCTGAAACCTGCTGACCTCGCGATGATCGAATGGGTGAAGGCAAACGTGACCGGTCATAAAACCTTTTTACTTGCGACGGGCCGCGAGTTTTCGATGTCTGACCCGCTGCAGGAATGGTTCCCCGCGTTGACCGGGCAGTACAGCGCGACGACCATGCAGGGCCTGGAATGGACTCTCGGCGAACAGTTTTTTCCGTGGTATGACGAGTTGATTGCGTTCCAGCATTGTGCAGATGTGCAATGTGTAAGCGGCTGGTCTGTGCGTAATAATATAAATTATGATTATTTGATCGTGATGATCCCGCCTGCGAATGATGAAGATGAACTGGCAAATTCCTTGCGAAGCCTGGCCATTTCAGCGCGCAGTTCGGCCTTGCATTTGCCGGTATATGTGTCTGAAAATGCTTTGGTGTTTGAACGTGGGAAATAAAATGTCCTTGCGAGGAGCGTGCTTTTCCCGACGAAGCAGCCTCTGCTTAACTGGGGATTGCTCATCTGCACTGCAACAAACGCACGAAGTCCCTCGCGCACGCCGCAAAGCGGCAGTCCCGAGCGCAGCGAGTGGGCCTAGCGTAGCGGAGTGGGAGTGATGGCGCAAGTGTCGGGCTAACGCCCTCGCAATGACGGCAAATTACTCAATATCCTTGCCTTCCCATTCGTTCATAAATTGATCGAGAAAGTTGAGCATGATCTCATGTCGTTGCTCCGCGATCTTTTTGGCAGTGGTTGTATTCATCATGTCTTTAAGCAAAAGCAATTTTTCATAGAAGTGATTGATGGACGCGCTTTTGCTGGTCTTGTATTGCTCAAAGGTCGCGTGCATTTGCGGAGGGGATTCCGGATCGTACATCGGCCTGTTCTTGTAACCGCCATACGCGAAAGCGCGGGCAATGCCGATCGCGCCGATCGCATCAAGGCGGTCTGCATCCTGTACGATGAAACCCTCAAGCGATCTTATTTTGTTTTCCACATTTGCCCCTTTGAACGAGATGTGCAGGATGATCTCACAGACTTGTTTGATGACTTCAGGATCTACTTTGCATGATTCCATCCATGCATTGGCGCGCTGCGGCGTTTCATCTTCATTCTCATTAAACTTCCAATCATCAAGGTCATGAAGCAGGGCTGCGAGTTGCACGATGTATTTGTCCGCCTTTTCGTGCTCGCAGATCTTGAGGGCATTCTTCCACACGCGGTAAATATGCCACCAATCGTGACCTGAAGGTTCGTTCTGAAATTCCCCTTTTACATAGTTGGCTGTCCTCTGGACGATGTCGTCTTGTGTCATATCCCCTATTTTGCCACATAAAAATAAAACCGACCTGTTTACCCGTCCAGCGTCCTGGCTTTATGATAAAACTGTGTAGATGCTCAACAACCTCAACATGCATTACATCCGACCCATCCGCACATTTAATCGGGAAGCCCGCCTCTTTCTTTGGATGACCGTGATCAACGGTATCATCTTTAGTGGATGGCAATTGTTCTTCAACATCTATATGCTGCAGAGCGGCTTCGAGCGTGACTTTCTCGGGATCATTAATTCCCTGCCTTCGCTATCCGGGCTGCTGCTCGGCATCCCCATTGGTCGTCTCTCCGACCGCATTGGGCGCAAGCCGGCGCTGATCATTGGGATCGCGTTTTCCAGCCTTGCCTTTCTGGGGCAAGTCACCTTTCAACAGCCTGCGCTCATCGTCATTATGTCGGCGCTCACGGGAATTTTCAGCATGTTTCTGATCGTGAGCGAATCGCCGCTGATGATGAAACTATCAGACGAAAAAAACCGTACGATGCTCTTCAGCCTCAACTTTGGACTTCAGACCCTGGCAGGCGCGCTGGGAAGTCTCTTCGCCGGACAGTTGCCCGGGTTGTTCGGTGACCTTATGAATGTCGGTCCAACCAGCGCAAACGCGTACCAAGCCGTTTTGATTGCGACCGTTTTGTTGGGAACGACCGCGCTGATCCCATTATCGATGATGAAGGAACCCAGGATGCTTCATGCGCCGCTCCAGCCTGATGAGCCGCAAACAGGCTTGTCGTCCAGCCGTACGCGCCTGACCGTTAAACTCGCAACGCCCAATTTTCTGATCGGCATGGGCGCGGCGATCCTCATCCCGTACATGAATGTCTTCTTCAAGGACCGTTTTGCAATATCGGATTCGTTCATGGGTACGCTGTTCGGGTTATCCTCTTTATGCATTGGTGTTGGGAGCATCATCGGTCCCAGACTCACAACGATCCTGGGAGGCAAGATCCGCACGGTGGCATTGACCCAATTTGCAAGCGTGGTATTTTTGCTGATGGTTGGCTTTTCCGGCTCCGATTGGATCGCAGGGATCGCCTTCCTGTTGCGCGGCGCGTTGATGAACATGTCTGCTCCTTTGTACAGTGCATTTTGCATGGAACAAACCCATGAACGACATCAAGGTTGGACGAGCAGCATCCTCAATATTGCCTGGCAGGTTGGCTGGTCGGTTGGACCCTATATTTCAGGGTTGGTGCAGATAGGGTACGGGTTCACACCCTTGTTCGTTGCAACCACGATTTTATATTTGCTGGCTATTGGTTTCATGTGGATATTCTTCGGCACGACAGAGATGAAAACATAAGTCACAAGAGCGGCCAGTATTCCTGGTCGCTCTTGTTGTATGC
>CAZSVR010000047.1:4178-7499 GCA_964610295.1 uncultured Anaerolineaceae bacterium | reverse complement strand
CCATTGGTGTCATGTGGACTTTTTTTAGCCGGACCGAGATGAAAGCATCCAGCCTGCGGTCAGGGCGAGTAGAATAACGGAAAGCCATGTTTTCCACGTCATGAATGAAACCAAATTTATTCTCTAAGAGTGCATAATGCCTGACGGATCTCACCTAGGTGATAGGCCGTGTGCACAAGGATTGCCATTGAGCCACCAATGGAATCGTCATTTCACACAGGGTTTCCGCGAAACATGTCCTCAATGCGATGATACGTGTCTTTCAATTTGTTTTTGAGCGCGTCCCATTCTTGAGGCGTGACCTTTTCCACGGTGCGCCAGATCTCACCCCAATCTATGGAAGGGGTGTCATTGTAAATGGCGACCCGTTCCAACACTTCCATGTAAAACGTCACATGCGCGACCTGTGCCGCGAGCGAGGCGCACTTGCCTCCAACGGGGATGGAAGCTTCCCGGGCAGAAACAGTTTCAAGGGTCTGAAAAAGAGACGTGTCCTTATCCAGATAATGGCCGTGTGTGTTGTTGAACGTCTCATCCAGCAGGCTGAAAAGGTTGTTGAGAAAATCCTCCTGCTTGATCATTTTGTCCATGAAGTTATGCTGCTCCTTCAAATGCGGATTTGATCCACGCGACCAGTTCGGAATCGACTTCCTTCACGTCGGTTACGTTGACGACGTAATTGCACATGCTTCCTTTTGGCTGTTCCAGCAGGCGGGCATTTTTCTTAAAATCTTTCGCATTGATTCCAACCTCAAAGCGCGTGTTTGTTTTGGGGCCGATCATGGCGAATTGTTTTTTACGCCGCAAGCTGACGTAGCCCTTCTTCGGCACGCTCTCGAACTCTCCGAATTTGTTGATCTGTTTCATCAACAAATCATGGATCGGACGCATACCCGCTTTCGCGCCCGAATAGATTTCGTCCAACACTGCATCAGTGGATTTTCCATCCGCAGCGCGCGTGCCATCGGATTGCAGGATCGCATGCACAAGGCCGTTTGCATCGCCATGACCCAGGCCAAGCTTCTCCTTGAACATGTCGCGCAGCTCGCCATGCTTGCTGAGCCCGCTTTTTTTGGCGATGGCTGCAAGTTCAGCGAGACTCTTGCCGGTTTTCTTTTGGATATTGTCGAGCTGGGTTTGAACTGCCTTATCGAGAGTGCTCATGGGCCATCTCCTTAAAACATCTAGCGCCAGGTTCCAAGAATAAAACCGATGAGGGTGAGGTATACAGTAATGAAACCGCCGTTGATCAGTATATATTTCCATGAACGCTGCTCGAACAGAGCGATGATCGCAAAGATCAACCCGCAGAAGCCGAAGCCGGCTAGAAAACCTGCAGTTGCACCCCAGGCGGCATCTGTTTGAGCATCACCGAGGAAGAAGGCGAGGTTGTATGAGATCAGCCACGCAAAGAGGAAAGCCAGCCCATAGGTTTTTGCAGGGTTCGATTTTGCGATTTGCTCTTCACTGAGTTTTGTTTCAGCCAGCCAACCCTTGTAAAACAGGACCGGTGAGTACCACAAGCCACCCAAAGCGAGGTTGGCAAGTGCACAGACGAAGACGGCGATGTGGTTGATATATAGATTTTCCATGATATTACTCCTTGTAAAGTTTGATTTTGGGCACAATTCTATGAAAGGCAGGGATCCCTGTATTGGAAAAAATTTACCTCAATCAACGGGGATGTAGTTCAATAAGTCCGTCTTTCTTTTGATGTATTCGTTGGGAGTAAAACCTGAAAAATCCTTGAAGTCGTTGATAAAATGCGCCTGGTCGTAGTATCCGCTTTCGAGGGCCACGCTGCTCCAGTGAATGGATTCGTTGTTCTCGATCTCCAGTATTGCTTTTTGAAAGCGCATGATCTTCAGATATTGCTTGGGAGAGACCCCCACCTGTTTTTTGAACAGGCCGATGAAATGCTTTTGTGAGTACCCGATGTGACTGCTGAGTTCCTGAAAACTCAAAACATCCGATTTGCCCACAATATTTGCCACGGCATACTCAATGCATTTGGATGGAATATCTGCATGAAGTGAGTCGCCCGCCTGCCGGAACAAAAACCTTTCAACCAGTAAAAACATCTGGTCGATTGAAGTTGTATTAAGCAACTGTTCCCTGAGGTCGCAAAAGGCTCTTCCGAAGATCAGGTCGGCTCCCACCACCAGGTCTGTAAGTTCGCTCATTGGCAGTGAGTAAAACGGATGGGCCATTCCTTTTTTAAATGCCACGATCAACATTCTGCTACCCTTGCCTGAGGGGATGGTAATGGACCTGGTGCGCACACCGCTGACCCAGGCATGGCGACAGGCTTGGACCTCTTTCAAGCTTTCGTTGTCATAGATGTATTGCGTGTTCTCACTGAGGTCGATGATGATCTCCGTGTTTCCATCGGGCAGGAACCTGTCCATGGTGTGCCCGGGATCAAAGCCCTCGTAATAGCAAAAACTCTTGATAAATGCATTGAGTGGAAAGGCGGGGAGGTGTACCTCGAAAATCATGTGAGCCTTCAGTTCATATGATTATAGAACAAATTTTCCAATTTTGCAATCGTAATTATGTACTTGACAAACCAAATGACTGATAAGTACACACTAGATTTTCTTTTGTGGCCATATTCCGGCTGGTTGCGTCCCTGTGGTGTCTGGAACAAGTAGGTATTTCGTAGGCTGTGTAGCCTTGAAGTTTTCGCCTTCAAAAACAATTGACAATTTTACTGGGAGTTTTCCTATCTTTTTTGACTCAATTGGAGCTGCCTGATCATAAGCATATATTATGTCACTGCCCTCCACTTGATAGGCAATCGGCAAATTCCACGAGTCATGTGTGTAGAAAACGATTTTCTCGCACTTCTTTTTCTTGCCCATTTCCGAAAAATAGTTTTGCGCCGAATCTCTTGACCAATACCCACATCTAACCTGTGCAAGTATTCGATCTTTTCTGTCAAAAAAATCTAAGCGCGCAGAAACCTGATAGGCTGTACTGTTATCTGTTCGTCTTCCCGGCTTGTTCTTAACGGCAATAACAGCAATTGCAATCTTTTTTTCTTCATGGTTTATTATCTGATTCCACTCATGTTCACAAATAAGGTTTGGCACATCACTCTCTAATAGGTCAGAAGCCTTAGAAATCCTGCCTGCCACCACCCAAGCGGTAGCGATAAACCCAATCACCATAAAACCATACCCCAAAAAGGCTATCAAGTATCCAAACATGGGAACTAATCCTAGAAAATCCCACCCGCCAACAAACAACCCACCAGAAACAAGGAGAGGCCACAATTTGAACAGCAAGCGGAATATACTGCTGATAAAATCCCATGCG
>CAZSVR010000047.1:0-4168 GCA_964610295.1 uncultured Anaerolineaceae bacterium | reverse complement strand
GGCGTTTTGTGCAATACCTGCCAAAAAATTATTCCACTTATCACGCATCCCTTGATTTTACTGTTTTCCCGTAGGTTTGCGAAGTATATGATTCCCTTTGCAATCGATAATTTTATTTCCCAACCCGCTCCCATAGCAGAACGCCGATCGCCTTTTCGCCATCCAGGTTGATCGGCGGCGTGGTCAATTGTAAACGGCCTTCCGAAAGTTCAAAAAATCGTTTTTGATCACTACCTTCCATGTTCGGGAAAATGGAACTTTCCACATGGTGAATGATGAAGCCATTTTCAATGTCAACTTCATACGTGCCAAAATAGGAAATACTACCTTTGTAATTTGCCTCTATTTCGCTGGGCGTTCCCATCATTTGATCGCTGATCGCGAACCTGGGACGGTCCTTGCGCATCAATTGTGCGGAATAACGACTCGATTCTGTATAAATAATGGATCCCCGCGCTTTTTCACCGTATAGATAGATGACATTCCCATCCGCTTTGCGGAATTCAAATGTGACTAGTCTCCACGCGCCGATGACGGACATTTCCATGGAATGATTCCTTGCTAAAGCCACCAGAGTAATTTATTGAGCATGTTTTCCAGAACATCCATGAGCTTCTGCACGGGCTCATGGAACATGGGCAGGTTCGAAAGGATCATACCAATACCGACCAGAGTCAATATGGTTGGTGCGAGATATAAGGTCGAAAATTTATTGACCCAAATTCATGAATTTGCTCTATCAATTATATCCTTTGGCTTTATTTTTGTCGCACCTTTGGATGCAGCATCGCCGAATGCGGCGTCTCACGATCCATCCCGCATATTTTCAGCCGCGTATTTGAGCCGCGCCAGGGCTTCTGCCACTCCGTCATGCAGTTGACCGGAAGCAAAGTGTTCAAGAATCCACGCCCACCCTCCAGGTGAGATGACAAAGTTTCAGCCAAAGGTGACGCGCGAGTTGGCGTTATCAATCGAAGTGCAGCTAATGTGGTTAAGCACCGTGATCCCAAATGGCAGCGCAGTGGTCAACTCTATCTGACGATTCGAGTCGTCCACCCAATTGACCAGGATGTTCACCTGCCATTGTTTGCCCAGGGCCTTTGTCTGGGCATGGATCTGTTGCCCGGCGCGCGCATGCCCTTGCGGAACGATCGAACGCGTTTCCGCATCCCACCAAAGAGCATAATTGGCTGGTTCTGAAAGAAACGACCAGACTCGTTCCACAGGAGCGTTGACGGTCGCGATGGGACATATATTTACGGTCATGATCTCATCCCTTTCAGGGCAGGTTTGAAAATTTCAATAATAAACGGTACATCCACGCTGTCCCAGCGCATTGATCCATGCGGGCAGGGCAGATAATCGGTTCCATCTCAAATCCACCTTCTCAAGGGATCCCAGATTCCCGATACTTTCAGGCAAAGCCGTCAGCTTGTTCGCACGCAGGTCCAGATGCGTCAGTCTTTTCAAACTTCCAAGTGATTCGGGCAATGACGTCAACTGGTTGTTCCTCAGGTCGAGATGGGTAAGGCCTGACAAGTTGCCGATCGATTCCGGCACAGACCTCAATTTGTTATCGAGCAGGCGCAACTCTTTAAGAGCTGTCAGTCTGCCGATCGACGCGGGCAACGAGGTCAGTTTGTTATTCATCAGATGAAACTCTTTGAGGTGTGTCAGCCGGCCAATTGACTCCGGCAGCGACGATAATTGATTGTTGTAAAGCCTGAGTTCCTGAAGACCTGCCAGAGTCCCGATCTCCTGCGGCAGGGACGTTAAGCGATTATCCGTGATATTCAGATAAACAAGATTTTCCAGATTCTCAATTAACCCAGGGATGGTAGTTAACTGATTATTGCTGAGATAGAGAAAAGCGAGACTCTTCAACTCCCAAAATGATTCGGGGATCGAGACCAGGGCATTATGACCCAGGTCCAGCGTGTGAAGCCGGGCAAGCTTTCCGATGCTTGCGGGCAGAGAGATCAATTTATTGGCATGCAGATAGAGTTGGGTCAGGTCTTTAAAGTCGGCCAGGCTCTCAGGCAGGGAGGTCAATTCGCAATCGTGGATGGAGAACGCCGTGATCGCATCATTCTCCACACAATAGCCTGCTCTGCGGTCTTCCATATAAAGCTCGCCTCTGGCTACGGCTGGAATGGATTCCCCGGCTGCCAGATGTCCATGTGCGCGGACCAACTGCTCTAATTCCTTGAGCGCTTTTGATTCAGTCATCCTCAGGCACCACCGCAGAAAAAGAAATCATGGATGACCATTTTATCTCGTATTCCCATGCGCACGCCAGTCGTGGACATTCTGAGCCAGTGTGCGTTAATGCAACTATTGTTTAATAAAAGTATGGAACCAAAAAAATGATTTCCCTGATTCGCAAACGCCGTCCTAAAATGAAATATTGGCGCAAATCAAAATCATGTTGAATGAAAAACCCGCTGGTTATTTGCCAGCGGGTTTAATTTTACCTGTGCCACCACCATGCTTCCAGAACCGCTCCTCGACCCTCACCTCCCGCGGGCCTGACAACTCCCAGCCCTTCACGCCCGTGCCAACCGCGATATTTCGATTTGGAAATTAGTTACTTGTTGCTCTTTCTTTATCGTGAATCAGGGTCAAAAAGACGTCAACGATGCCCGGATCATATATGATCCCGGCATTATCGCGAAGGTAGGCAATGACCTTTTCAACCGGCCAGGCTTTGCGGTAAGGTCGATCCGATCCAAGTGCATCCCAATGATCCACTACTGCAAATATACGCGCGGCCAGGGGGATCTGGTTGCCCTTCAATCCATCAGGATAGCCATTCCCGTCCCAGCGCTCATGATGACTGTACACGACATCAATGGATGGCTGAAGAAACGAAACCTGGGAAAGCATTTGTTTTGCATAAATTGGATGTTGTTCCAGGATCTTCCTTTCATCATCATCCAGCGGTCCGGGTTTCAAAAGAATGTCGTCGGGGATTGCCAACTTCCCGATATCATGCATTAATGCGCCGCGTTGAAGATAGACAATCTCTTCTTCACTGCAATTCAGCGCCCGCGCCAGTTGAGTACCGAGCTCAACCAATCGACGGCTATGGCCCTCCGTTTCTTTATCCCGATATTCCAAAACCTTGGCCCAGGCGTCCAGAGTCAGATCGTAGTTTTTGCGTAGTTCGCTCTCGGAGTTTTTGACACGTTCCAGATTGTTATCCAGGTTTCCCGCAACGACCCAGGTCACAGTAGCTGCCACTATTAGAAGGATGATAATCGGGATCAGGATATCAAACCTGGTCGCGCCGATCGTTGGATGGACATATCCATGCATTTCAAGGTACACGAGCACTATCAGCGATCCAATTGCAGCAAGCGTGAACAACGGCACTGTACGTTTACCAAAGAATAATATGCCTATCATAATGAATATCGGGTAGGCCAAAAGGCCGGAGTCACGTATCCCATCCCCATCCCACATATTAATATTGATAACCATCAGCACGATTAAACTTAAGAAAAATGCAGGAATGGTAACGTGCCCTGTCCTATTTAACCAAAGGAGAGGAATACAAATAACAGCCAGACTGAAAAGCGCGATCACCGAGTCCCATGTTCTAAATTGGATATTGATTAATCCAAGAGCAAAAGAAGCAACCATCACAATCCAGATAATAACGGAAAGGGTGCGTACGCGCTGGTTGTATTCGTAGGGGGTTAATTTATTTGACATGGTATTCACCTTGGGGGCTGAATTAACCTGCCGGTCAACCCATAATTAATGTTCGACGCTAACTCATTGGAACTTAATTAATGCATTATACCTCCCCCTCCCCCATCAGACTTTCATTAACCTCCCCGTATATCCAGTTGCGGATTGGTCAAATTGGTCGTATAGTCCCAACAGTCTGATCAGTCAAAGCCGAACCGCTCGACCACTCAGACCACAAGACTATTTAGACTACTAGGAGACTAATTTATGTGGCACGGCGGTGGTTGGTTTGCATACATGCGTTCAGGGGACGAGAAGCCCAAGGTCACACGTCAATTATTGTTGCGCGTGCTTACCTACGCGCGCGGGTATTGGTGGAATATTACTGGCATGCTCGTGACAATCCTGCTGACCACGGGCCTGTCCCTGCTCACGCCGCTGATCTTCCGTAATATGATCGACGTGGTGCTCC
>CAZSVR010000046.1:0-25589 GCA_964610295.1 uncultured Anaerolineaceae bacterium | reverse complement strand
GAGCGCAGCGAGTGGGCCTAGCGCAGCGGAGTGGGAGTGCGGCGCAAGTGTCGTCGGGAAATTCACCCTCCTCGCAATGACATAATTATTTATCTTTCATGATCTGTGCAAGGGCCCGTTTGAATACTTCGTAGGGTTGTGCGCCGACAAGCGCATACTTATCGTTGATAACATAAGTTGGTACACCCGAGACGCCGATCTGGTACGCTTCCTGTACCTGTCCTGCAACTTGCCTGGTGTACTTTCCACTCTCTACAACTTGCTGCATTTCTTGGGCATCCAGACCAACCTGCTCCCCTGCCGCGCGTAGCACCTCCCATTTGCTGATGTCCTGTCCCTCGGCATAGACTTTGCGAAAAACCACATGGTGGAATTCGTTGGCTTTTCCATGCTCACGAGCGTAGTCTGTGGCTTCATGCGCGAGGCGCGTGTTGTAGATCCTTTGCGTGGACATGAATTTCATTCCGTACATATTGGCCATTTGTTCGAGGCGTTCCTGCGAGCCCGAGGCGCGGGCCCGCAAAATATATTCGGGAAGTTCCATCCCTTCGGGCGGTGTATCAGGCCGCAGGTAGAACGGACGCCATTCCACATCCACTTTATATTCTGCTTGCAGTTTCTCGACCACACCCTGGCCGACGTAGCACCACGGTCAGATGTAATCGGAGAAGATGGTCAGCTTGAAGTCCATGGAATTTCCTTCCTACACAGTGCCGCATAAATATCTAAACTGGAAGTTTGAATTTTAGCCTGCAAATTAATCCAAAATTTAAGTAATTAATGAAACAAGCGGTAAATTCAACTGGGATGGGACTAAATAACCGCATCCGTGTTGTACCTCTTACTGTATACTTGTGCCATCCGTTTATTACCAAAGGAGAAATTCTATTATGGGACCTGAAATTTTTGCAGGTGCAGGGGCAGTGCTCACGATCGTTCTTGTATGCGGCTCTGTCCTCTGCACACTCGTGATTACTGCCGCGGCAATTGCCATCCCTTTTTATCTGGTGCGCAATAACCAGAAACGCGCGCACGAATTGATGGCGAAAGGCGCACAAGGTGAGGCTACCATCCTTTGGCTTAAGGATACTGGCACGCGGATCAATGACGACCCGCGCGTGACGGTTGTGCTTGATATCCGTATGCCCAACATGGCTCCTTATCAAGTCACAAAATCGGTAACCATTCCGCTTATCAATCTTTCCCAGGTGCAAACTGGTTCGGTCCTGCCTGTTCTGGTGGATCTGACTGACCCAACGAATCCTGACAAGGTCGGGCTGCTGCTCAAGTAATTCCGTTTGCTTTCGCCTTAATCGTTCCTTCTCCGGTGATGATGGACTGCTTTCTCTTCATACATGGAGTCGTCTGTGGATGCTTGCCGAAATGCTGGTTCAGGTCTATTAGGCCGCGCGAGCGCAGCTCGTCAAAGAAATGCTTGATCCCGCTGTAATCCTCCTCCCAGAGCGAGATGGGAGCCTGCGCGAACAGGCTCTCGAAATGTTCGATCCGATTGGACATGGCGTAACTCCTCAAAAGGCATTATACAATCTGTGACCCATACTGCGGAAGGTTTTCGCTCGGAACCCGTCTTTGATTATTGTCATTTATGCAAGCCATGAAATCCGATGGAATTCAAATTGACCGAATCGAAATCCCTGCGGTATAATTGCCCGCCACTCACAGACAGCCAGTCCTCACCTGAATGGGACTTGCCCCAAAAGGGACTAGCGCATTTATCTTTTAGGAAATAAGGAAGTATCCAGAATGGTTAAGCGTACATACCAACCCAAGATCCGCCGCCGCGTGCGTGTACACGGTTTTCGCAAGCGCATGGCTTCGGCTGATGGTCGCGCAGTGCTCAAACGCCGCCGTCTGAAAGGCCGCAATAGATTGACCGTCAAATCCAACGAGCATGTGAAGGGCACTCGCTGGTAAACCAACGGGTCTTAGGCGCGGAGTAAATTTTCTTTCGAGGCGCGGGTGCAAAGTAAATTCCGCCTGACCCGGTCGGAAGATTTCAGGCGGGTGCGGCGGTCTGGCAAGTCCTATGCCCACTCGCTTGTGGTGTTGGTTGCTCAATCCAGCGAGTTGAAACATATACGCGTTGGCGTAGCCGCTGGAAAGACAACGGGGACAGCCGTGCATCGCAATCGGGCCAAGCGACTGTTACGCGAGGCGATGCGTCAATTGCTGCCCTCTCTCGCTTCCGGCTGGGACCTGATCCTGATCGCCCGAGCCGCGCTTGTGACTGCCTCTTTGGCAGACACTCGCGAAGCCCTCATCAACCTGCTCCAGCGAGCACAAATTCTCCCATCGGATGAATCCTGAAGAACAATTCCATTTGCACGATTATTCGCACGAGCCGCGCCTGCGCAATATGCCGCGCACATTAATGAATTGGCCGCGGTTCGCTTTGCTGGCACTGATCCGTTTGTATCAAATGGCGATTTCGCCGGGTTTGCCCGAAAACACCTGTCGTTTTTATCCTTCCTGCTCTCATTATGGCTATCAATCCATTTATAAATATGGCGCGCTGAAAGGCTCCTATATGGCGGCTTGGCGTGTCTTGCGCTGTAACCCTTTCAATCCCGGAGGGTACGACCCAGTACCATGAAATTTTCGTAGGGCCGGCCTCGGCCGTACCTACTATAATCAGGAGTAATACCAACTTGAACATGAAAAAACTGACATTGATGCTTTTGCTCGCGCTCAGTACATTGATATTGAGCGCCTGTACTGGTCAAACCGCGGTCAATAACTGGCCCGGTCTCGCGGCGGATTCAGATCGCGCCTACCTTTCCGCTGGCTCGCATATTTATTCAGTGGATCTGAAAACAGGGAAGGAAGTCTGGCGTTACCCTGCAGAGGCCGATAGCAAGCACATTTTCTTCGCCAGACCCGTCCTTACATCGGATGGTCAATTATTGATCGGCAGTGAGGGTACAAATCACGCTTTTGTAAGTATCGATCCTGAGACAGGCAAGGATAATTGGGTTGAACCTTTCTCGGATGCAAAAGGCGCATGGGTGGCTTCGCCGCTGGTGTTGAACGACAGAATCTATGCGCCCAACTCAGACGGTTACATCTACATATTGGACATGCGGGGAAAACCTGCAGGCGACCCCCTTGAAATTGGTGGTGCACTCTGGTCGGCGCCCGCTACAGATGGTACGCTTCTTTACATCACCTCGCTCGATCACCATTTGCGCGTGATCGATCCGGCAGAGGGTACGCTCAGCGACCCCATTGACCTTGGCGGCGCGGCACCCAGCAGTCCCGTGGTTGCAAAGGATGGCGCATATGTTGGTTCATTCGCCTCCAGAATAGAATTTGTAAGCTCCACTGGCGAGCATGAAGTCATTACCGAAGCTTCGAGCTGGATCTGGGGCACACCTGCGCTCGATGATGAAACATTGTATTATGCGGACCTGAATGGCAGCATTTATTCATTTGACCTTGCCAGCAGCAAGCAAAATTGGGGTGACGTGAAACCGAACGGCCCCATTGTTGCGAGTCTGCTTATTGACGGTGACCAGATCTATGTTGCAACCGAAGCGGGCACTTTGGTCGCTTTGGACCGGGATGCAAAGACGGTCTGGGAAAAGGAAGTGGGTGGCAAGATCTACACGACCCCCGTGGCCTCCGCTGACTTGATCCTCGTCGCACCCTATCAGCAGGCCGAGTTCTTACTCGCCGCCTATGACGTTGAAGGCAAGCAAGCCTGGACGTTCACGCCAGCAAAATAAGGAATAAACCTCATGTGGCAAACTTTTATTATCCAACCGATGACCAACATGCTGTTGTTCATCTATGAGCTGCTCGGTCATGGACCCCATACCTTTGGACTTGCGATCATCCTGTTTACCATTGTCATTCGTTTGATCACCTGGCCTTTGAATGCCTCTCAGGTAAAAGGTGCGCAGGCGATGCAGGAATTGCAGAACGATAAGGAATGGCAGGATATCCAAAAGAAATACGCCAAAGATCGCGAAAAACTTTCGCAGGAACAAATGCGCATCTATAAGGCGCGCGGGATCAATCCGTTTGCCTCCTGCCTGCCCACACTCATTCAATTTCCGATTATTATCGGTTTGTATCAGAGTATTAGCCGTGCGATGGCAGCCACACCGCTGAGCATGTTGGAACTGGCACGTACTGTATATCCCTCCCTCAATGTGGAGAACATCATCCCGCTCAACAGCCGCTTTTTATGGATGGATCTGAGCCGCCCTGAATCGATCGCCATCTTTGGTTTTGGACTGCCCACGCTCGCCATCATTGTTGCGTTTACCACATATGTGCAATCCAAATTGACCATGCCCGCCTCCACCAACCCTAACGACCAATCCGCCGCCATGGGCAGTATGATGAGCATCTACATGCCGCTGATGCTGGGTTGGTTCGCCCTTAATTTTGCGTCTGGCATCTCGGTCTATTTCATTACAAGTAACCTGCTGGGGATCGTTCAATATGCTGCAACCGGACGCGCCAATTGGCGTAACCTTTTGCCCGGCGCCAATAAAAAATCATCCTCGAAAAAATAGGGAGGCAACATGAACGAGCGAACCACGCTTGAGATCATCGCCCCGACAGTTGAAGAAGCCCTCGCACAAGGGCTGAGTCAACTCGGCCTGTCAGCAGAGGCCGTCTCTGTGGAAGTTTTGGATTCAGGTACAAAAGGATTATTCGGACTGGGTGGCCGCCAGGTGCGTGTGCGTATCTCTGTGAATCCGCCTGCGGGCGAGGCAATTCCCACTTCCACTACGGACCCGAAACCTGCTTCCGGGAGAAAAGCAGAGTCAAAGCCGAAAGTCCGCGAGTCGAAAGCCCCCCCCGAAAAGAAGCGCACCGAAGAAACACCCGCTGCAATTAACGGTGAACATGATCCTTTGCTTGATAAGGCGGAGGATATTGTTTCAAAACTTATCCACCATCTCGGCCTGAAGGCGCAAGTCTCTGCACATTTTGATGAGACCAGCACAGACGACCATCGCAACATCCTTGTGGACGTGCGCGGCGAAGACCTGAGCGCGCTGATCGGCCGCCACGCAGAAACATTGAATGCATTCCAGTACGTGGCCTCCCTGATCGTTGGCAAAGAGACGCAACAATGGGTGCAATTGATCATTGACGTGGAAGGCTATCGTTCGCGCCGCGAGAAGCAAATTCGCCAACTGGCGGTCCGCATGGCGGAGCAGGTCACCAAAACAGGACGCAAAACCACCATGGAGCCCATGCCTTCCAACGACCGCCGCGTGGTACACCTTGAATTACGCGGCCATCCGGCAGTGACCACTGAAAGCACCGGCGAAGAGCCGTATCGCAAAGTCATGATCATGCCGAAAGAATGAACCTCAAGGACACAGCAAGCCTGTGTCTTTATGTTTTTTGGAGTGGCATTGCCACGCTCGTCTATTTTTCCCTACGGTATAATTCTTCCATGTTTGAACTCGTTCCTCTTCAGCCCGTGGATTATCTTGCTGTAGGCCATCTGGCTGTGGATCTAACGCCTGATGGAAATAATCTCGGCGGTTCGGTGCCGTACGCTGCGCTCACCGCCCGGGCGTTGGGATTACGTGTGGGTATTGTCACCTCCGCGGGGAAAGACGCGCCTTTGCAGGCGTTGGATGGGATTCAGGTCGTCTCTGTTCCTTCTGAATTCAGCACGACCTTTGAAAATGTAAAGACGGAAAACGGGCGCAGGCAGACCCTACATCATCAGGCCGCTCAGATCACGTTGGGGCACATCCCTAAGGTATGGAAAAACGCGCCGATCGTTCATCTCGCACCGATCGCCCAAGAGTTGGACCCGCATTTAGCAGAGCAATTGTCTTTTTCCTTGCTGGGGATCACACCGCAAGGGTGGATGCGCGCCTGGGATGAAAATGGCCGCGTCGAAGCAAGTCGCTGGGAAAATAGTGAGCCGACCCTTCGTCGCGCGGGAGCCGTGGTGATGAGCGTGGAGGATATCAACCGCGATCTCGAACTTGTCGAAGCGATGGCGCACCAGACTCGCATCCTTTGTCTCACGGAAGGGGAATCCGGCGCGGTGCTCCATTGGAACGGGGATCGCCGTCGTTTTCGCCCGCCTGCTGTGAAGGAAGTGGATGCCACGGGCGCGGGTGACGTTTTTTCCGCAGCGTTTTTTACACGCTTGTACACCACACGTGACCCATGGGAGGCGGCGCGCTTCGCGACCCACCTGGCCGCGCACTCGGTGACACGCGCAGGGTTGGATGGAATTCCGACTCAACAGGAAGTTGAAGAGACCCTCATGGAGGTTTTATCTTGACGCGTATTTATACGCTCGTGAATCAAAAAGGCGGGGTGGGGAAGACCACCACCACGATCAATCTCGGCGCGTATCTCGCGCAGTTTGGTCAACGCGTACTCGTAGTTGATCTTGATCCGCAGGCGAACGCTACCTCCTGTCTCGGTGTGGATAAACTTGGCGTGCGCGGCGGGACCTATGAGGCCTTGCTAGGCGATACGCAAACTGCTTCATACATCCTGTTGAACGAGCGCTTGAAATTATCCTTGCTGCCTTCTTCGCCCTCACTGGTCGGTGCTGAAGTGGAACTTGTGGATGAGTTGGCGCGTGAAACGCGTTTACGAAAGGCTCTCGAGCCGCTGCATGATCGCTACGATTACATCCTGATCGATTGTCCACCCTCGCTCGGACTATTAACTGTAAATGGGCTGGTGGCCGCTCAAAATGGCGTGATCGTGCCGGTGCAGTGCGAATATCTTGCCCTGGAAGGCTTGGGTCAATTAACCCAAACAATTGAACGGGTGCGTCTGGCTTTATTCCCGGAATTGCAGGTGCGCGGTGTGGCTTTGACCATGTTCGACTCGCGCACGAACCTTTCCACTGATGTGGTGACGGAAGTGAACAAGCATTTCCCGAACCAGGTGTTCAGGAGCGTGGTGCCGCGCAGTATCCGTCTCGCCGAAGCCCCTTCGTATGGCTTACCCATTTCACAGTACGCGCCTGGTTCTGTTGGAGCGTTGGCCTATGAGGCTCTCGCGAAAGAATTATTGAGAGGTGATGGTGTGAAGGTTTCAGCTTAAGCAGCGCCCATGGCTCAACGTAAAGGTCTCGGCAGAGGATTGGACGCACTCATCCCTACTGGTGGAAAATCCAGCGGGATGTCTAACGCGGGTCGTGCAGGCGTGCAAGAGGTCGCGGTGGAATTGATCAAACGCAACCCACGCCAGCCGCGTATCAAATTCAATGAAGAAGAATTGAATGAATTGGCCGCCTCCATTCGTGAACATGGGGTGATCCAACCTGTAATTGTCACACCGAATTCAGACGGCACGTTCGTCCTGATCGCCGGCGAACGTCGTTGGCAGGCTGCGCAACGCGCCGGCTTGCGTGTTATCCCTGTGATCACGCGGCTGGCGAGCAATCAGGAATTACTTGAACTCGCCTTGATCGAAAATGTTCAGCGGACGGACCTGAATTCAATGGAAGAGGCCGAGGCCTATCGTCAATTGGTGGAGGATTTTGGCCTCTCGCATGAATCTGTTGCGAAACGCGTCGGAAAAAGCCGCGTGGCCGTGACGAATACCCTGCGTTTGCTGGGTCTTGCAGACGTGGTTAAGCAAGCCCTGGTGGATGGCAGGATCACGGAAGGTCATGCGCGCGCCTTGCTGACGCTATCCACTCAGAAGGCGCAGTCATCTGCATTACAGACCGTGATGCATCTCTCGTTAAGTGTGCGTCAGACCGAAGAGTTGGTCAGAAAACTCGCAGGGCAAAAAAAGATCAAGGCAAAGAAGCGCGGCCGCAGCGCGGATGTGAACGATGTGGAGAAACGTCTGCAGCACAGCCTTGGAACAAAAGTCGCAGTGAAACACGGCCAGAAGGGTGGCACAGTCACGATCTATTATTATTCCGGGGAAGAGTTGGATGCGCTGCTGGAAAAATTGTTATAAGCCATGAAATTACTCTTTAATGGGAACATCCACACCCTGGAACAATCCCATCCGCACGCTTCTGCAGTGATGATCGACGGCGCGCGCGTTCTCGCGCTGGGCGCAAAAGACGAAGTAAGGAAATTTTCGCACGGAAAGATCGAAGAACTGGATTTGAAAGGCCGAACTGTTTTGCCCGGCCTGACTGACGCGCACATTCATATTCAGCAATACGCCCTTTCGCTTGGAAAAATTGATTGTGAGACAAAAACAAAAGAGGAATGTCTGCGCCGCGTAGCCGAGCGCGTAAAGAATTCTAAGCCGGGCGAATGGATGCTCGGCCATGGTTGGAATCAAAATGAATGGCTCCCCTCGCCCTTTGGGAGAGGGGCTGGGGGTGAGGGCCAGTGGCCCACGGCAGGCGAATTGGACGCGCTCTCGCCGAACAATCCGGTTTATCTCACCGCCAAGTCCTTACATGCCGCGTGGACAAACACGGCTGCGTTGAATCTCGCGAAGATCACCAACGAGACGTCTGATCCAAAAGACGGCGTGATCCAACGCGATGACAAGCGGCGCGCGACGGGAATTCTGCTTGAAACTGCGATGGAGTTGGTGGGCAGTGTTCTCCCCGCGGCATCCATCCATGATCTTGAGAGCGCCATTGAAAAAGCACAGCCCATCTTATGGAAGATGGGGTTGACAGCCATTCACGATTTCGACCGCCGCGATTCTTTCATGGCATTGCAATCCTTGCATGCGCGTGGAAAGTTAAAATTACGCGTGAGCAAAAACATTCCTGTTGAAAGTGTGGACCATGCTTTTGAGCTCGGCCTGCGAACAGGCTTTGGCGATGAATGGTTGTGGATCGGGTCTGTAAAGGCCTTTATGGATGGTGCCCTGGGTCCGCACACGGCTGCCATGTTCGAACCCTACGTGAATGAACCGCAGAATCGCGGAATCCTGAATATGGATGGCGAAGAATTGTTCGAGCATTGTCGCAAAGCCGCGGAGGTCGGCCTGAGCATGACCGTCCATGCGATCGGTGATCGTGCCAACCATGAAGTGCTCAATGCGTACGAGCAGCTTCGCAAGTATGAACAAGACAGGGAATTGCCGCATTTGCGACATCGCATCGAGCACGTGCAAGTCCTGCATCCGGATGATGCGCCGCGTCTCGCGCAACTCAATGTGGTCGCCTCCATGCAACCCCTCCACGCGCCATCGGATATGTTTGCGGCAGATCGTTTCTGGGGTGACCGTTCTGCGCTGGCCTATGCGTGGCGGACTCAATTGAACTTCGGCGCGCGACTGGCTTTTGGATCAGATGCACCCGTGGAATCACCCAATCCATTTTTGGGATTGCACGCTGCAGTCACTCGCAGACGGGCAGACGGTTCACCTTCCAGCGCAGGTTGGTATCCCGAACAAAAATTGACTCTCGCTGAAGCCTTGCAGGCCTATACCCTCGGCGCGGCCTACGCGGCCAACGCGGAGCATCGTATTGGCAAACTTGCTCCCGGCTATCTCGCGGACTTGATCGTCCTGGATCATGATATTTTTTCAATGGACCCCAATGACCTGTTGACCACTCGATCTTCTGCGACGATGATCGGTGGCGAATGGGTCTGGCAGACTTAACCCATGGCACAAATACTTCCCAAACTTTCCCCTGAAATGCTTGTCCCACGTATGGGCGAATATATTGTCCAGAAGGGATTGATCTCTGAAGAAAATCTTCAGAAGGCGTTGTCCTATCAGCAGGAACAAACGGCGCAAGGGAAACAATGCCTGCTGGGCCAGGCCCTGATCGATTTGAAGATGATCGATCGTGATACGCTTGATCAAGTGGTCACTGAACAGATCATTCAACTTCGTTCGGCGCTTCAGGCCTCTCACCGCAATTTGGATCAAAAAGTAAAAGATAGAACGACTGAGTTGAATGAGGCCTTGCAACGCCTTTCAGAACTCAGCCAGATGAAAGCCAATTTTGTGGCAAATATCTCACACGAATTACGCACGCCCCTGACGCACGTAATAGGCTATCTCGAATTACTGATCACTGAATCGCTTGGAAAGGTATCCAATGAACAACGCCATGCGCTTCAAGTGAGTCAACGCTCGGCCGCCAAACTCGAAAGTATGATCGAAGATCTGATCATGTTCTCACTGGCTACGCGCGGCGAAATGAGCATGAATCTCGAGAAGGTGGATATTGGTCGTCTGGTGACACTCGCGGCGAAATCGGCCCTCCCGAAGGCCGAAGAGCGCGGCGTCCAGGTCATTTCTGCCGCGGCCGAGGATGTGCCCTCTGTGCAGGCAGACTCAGAAAAAATGGGCTGGGTATTGAATCAGCTCCTCGATAACGCGATTAAGTTCACCCCGTCCGGTGGGAGCGTGGTGATTGCGATCCATCAGGAGGGCAATAATCTCGTATTGGTATCGGTCACAGATACGGGAATAGGAATACATCCGAATCGCATCAAGGAGATCTTCGAGCCTTTTCATCAATTGGATGGTTCATCCACGCGGCATTATGGTGGAACCGGGCTTGGCCTTTCGCTTGTTCGCCAAATTGTGGAAGCGCATGGTTCATTATTGGATGTGCAATCGATGGAGGGAAAAGGCTCGGCTTTTAAGTTCCCCCTGCTGGCGATGCGTGATTGATAGGTTATATGGATTCTAGGACTCTATCCCTCCTGGACGATATTTTCCAGGAATTGCAGGACAAGCAGGATTGGAAGGCCGCGCTGGATAAGCTTTTTGTTTCCCTGCGCGGCGATTTCGTTTTTGATAATGTCGCGATCTATCTGATCGACCCCAAGACCAAGGGATTGGATGTCGCCTATGCACGCGCTTTGGGGAGAGGCAAAACGGCTGAAGCTGATATCGCCTGGGGCGAGGTGTTCGCGAACGATGTCATTGCAGAGGAAAAAATGATATTGCGGGAGCCGCTTACCGATACGCCTGCAGCCGACCGCCTTATGCAGGAATATTTGTTGGGTTTTCCATTATTTATTGGGTCGCTATTGCAAGGCGCCATTGTTTTCGTTCGGTTTGGCGGCCCGCAATATTCCGAAACACATATTCGACTTGCGTCTTTGCAGGCGTTTTGGACAATGGCATTGATCGAACGCCGGGCATTACAGCAAGCGCGCGCCGAACTGGATTCGGTGCAAAGGCAAATGCGTTTGCAGGATGATTTCGTTTCCACGATCTCCCATGAACTGCGTACGCCGTTGGGTTTTATTAAAGGGTATACCACCAGCCTGTTGCGCCAGGACACTTCATGGGATGAAGCCACCCAGCGGGAATTTCTCACGATCATTGATGAGGAAGCCGACCGCCTGACTAAACTGATCGAAGACATGCTTGAATCTGCCCGTCTGCATAGCAGGACATTGCAATTCAAATTCTCACCTATCCGCATGGACGCACTGGTGCGCGATATTGCCCAGCGGGTCACGACTCATCACCCGGCTTTGAAGGTGGTTTTTGATGTACAGTCCCTGCCTCCCATTCGGGGAGATGGGTTGCGTCTATCACAGGTCTTTGAAAACCTTTTCAGCAATGCGATCAAATATGCGCCGGGCTCCGAATTGATGATCAGTATGCGCACGGCAGGCGATAAGATCAGGATCGCCTTCGCCGATCAAGGGGAGGGCATTCCTGAGGATTATCTTCCATTCCTGTTCGAGCGTTTTTTTCGGGTGCCCGGGGAGCGCATAGTGACAGGCACCGGCCTGGGGCTCTATATTTGCAAGCAAATTATTATGGCACATCATGGTAAGATTTGGGTAGAGTCGGTTTTGGACAAAGGCACAACTTTTCTTATTGAATTGCCTCGTGATCCAACGAGTTGATTTGCATTCATCTTTTTACGTAAGGAGAATCCTATGGCCAAGCGTGTATTGATCGTGGACGATGAGCCTCGTTACCTGCGATTGTTGGAAGCAAACCTGCGGACGGAAGGATACGAGGTGACCACTGCGCAGGACGGTGTACAGGCATTGGAAGTTTTCTCTGCACAACCAATAGACCTGGTGTTACTGGACGTTATGATGCCGCGGTTGGATGGCTTTGGCGTTTGTCAACGCCTGCGTGAGTTTTCCAATGTGCCGATCGTGATCCTGACTGCACGAGGCGAGGAACAGGACCGCGTGCGCGGTTTGGACCTGGGTGCCGATGACTACCTCGTAAAACCGTTCTCCGCGACTGAACTGCTGGCCAGGGTCCGCGCTGTTTTACGACGGGCCCAGCCTCCCGCGGAAACAGGGCAGGCGCGCTTTTTTACGCACGATGATCTCAAGATCGATTTTGCCCGTGCTGAAGTATGGGTCGCCGAAGAGGCTGTTTCGCTTTCTGCCACCGAATATCGTCTTCTGCTTCAGTTTGCGCATAATATTGGCAAGATCCTGACATCCGAAGATCTGTTGACGAGTGTTTGGGGCGCTGAGTACAAAAATGACAAGGAGATCCTGTGGGTGAGTATTGCCCGCCTCAGGCAAAAACTTGAGGAAGATGCCCACAATCCACGCCATATTGTCACACGTTCAGGTCTGGGATATTTAATGCCTCCTGTTGAAGTGTGATATAAAGTTGTGCGTTTGGGCACAACGGAAAAAGAATTATGCCTGAAAAAAAAGTCCTGATCGTTGATGCAGATGTAGCCAGCCGTAATTTTATTGCTCGTACTTTGCTTGATCAAAAATATGAAGTAATTCAGGCTGGTTCTGGGAAGGAGGGTTTGATCTATGCATGGCGCGACCGTCCAGACCTGATGATCGTTGACCCGACGATCCCGGATCTTAAAGGGGAGGAACTGGCGGCAAAACTGCGGCAGGATCCCCGTACCTCAAATATGCCCCTGATCGCCTTAAGCAGTGATTCAAGCGTGGTTAGAATTAAGTCATGCCTTGATTCAGGATTTAACGAATATATAACGAAATCCGGGCAAGCCGTGGCCTCGCTCGGAGAAGCGATAAATCGTTTGCTCGGAGTCGCAACCGCAAATACAAAACAAGGCGGCCTGTTGATCGTCTTCTTGAGCGCAAAAGGTGGGGCAGGTACGTCCTCGATTTGTGCGAACATCGCGATGAATATTTCCCAGTATCAGCCCCAGGCACGCGTAGCTGTGATCGATATGGTATTACCCATTGGTTCCATTGGTCCAATTGTGGGTTACGAAGGATTCCAGAATATCGTCACTGTTGCAGATCTGCCCCCAGCCGAGACCGGCACAGAGTTCTTCCGGGATGAACTCGCGGATATGAAACTCTGGCGATTCCATTTGCTCTCGGGCTCGCCGGATCCGGAAAGCAGCAATTATTTGAATGGGTCGCGCATCTGGGGTATTGTTGCCTCTGTCAAGTTGGCCTACGATTATGTATTGATCGATCTTGGGAGGAATCTTTCCAAGATCAGTTTGCCGCTTATTCAACATGCAGATCTGCTTGCTTTGATCGTCAGTACCGATATGAGCTCGGTTAATCTGACAAAAACATTATTGGATTATCTCAGAGCCAAAGGAGTAAAGGAAACGGGCATCTATATGATCCTGAACCGCGCGATCGGCCTGGAAGGAGTGAGCAAGACGGATGCAGAGAAGCTTCTCCATATCTCGATTAAGACTGCTGTTCCTTATTTGGACAGTAATTTTACCCTGGCCAATAATCAACACCAACCTTATTCGCTGAAATTTCCAAAAGATACAGCCTCCGTGATATTTTTGGAGGCGGCAAGAGAGATGTCTGCGCTGGCGGAAAAATTGCGGGTTGAGTAGGCGACGCTTTTTAGCCATTTAAATGTTAGAGGAGCAATACCCTTTCCATTGAATGCGATGAATAGCGGCCACCCCGGTTCCCTGACCACTGTCCATTCCAATTCTCCGCGGGATGCTCTCTCTCGCCTTGAAACAGGGGTGCTTATGGCGGGCTTGGAATTGCCTCTCAATATAGTGCGGCGGCAGATCTCCCCCGCAGTTGACCTGATTGTGCAACAAACGCGTCTAAAGGACGGCCGGCGCAAAGTGACATCTGTGACCGAAGTGGCGGGCATGCAGGGCAGGATCATTGTGCTGACCGATATCTTTAAGTTGAATCAAACCGGTCTGGCTGAGAATGGCAAAGTCCCGGGTGAACTCAAGCCAATGGGAATCCGTCCCAATTCTTCGCCCCGCCTCGAGGCGGCTGGTTTTAAGCTCGAGGCCGAGGTCGTTACGACAGGGTTATCGGAGAATCCAAAACCGCGTCGTTGATGCACTCTGCTATAATCTGGATATCCCTTCCCGCTTAGAGGAATCATGAACAACACTCAGATCACAATACGCGCGAAGAAACTCGGATTGCTCATTCGTGATGCGCGCACGACCGAACGTCGAAGCGTAAAGGAATGTGCCGAAGCGATCGGTATCAAGCCGGGGTTATTCCGTGCCTATGAAGAAGGCCTGCGCTCGCCTTCTTTGCCTGAACTTGAAACGCTGGTCTATTATCTTAAACTTCCCATTACACAGTTGTGGGGCAGAGAGATCAAATCTGACACTCCATCTCCCATTGAATCACTCGATATGCCGCGCCTGATCTCGCTTCGTCAGCGCATCATTGGCGCCCTGCTCAGGCAGGAACGCACAAATGCCAACATTTCACTGCGGCACATCGTGAATGACACCGGCATTGGGCAGGCTCGTCTTAAGGCTTACGAATTGGGCGCAAAATCAGTGCCCCTGCCTGAGCTGGAGGTCATCCTCTCGGTGATCGGGAGTCGCATCGAAACTTTCTTTGATCAGAGTGGGCCTGTGGGGCAATGGATGTCGAGCCAGAGTGCGCTGCAAAAATTTCTTGAACTTCCGGAAGATATACAAGACTTCGTCTGCCAGGCGGTTAACCGCCCCTATCTCGAACTAGCCATGAAACTCAACAGTATGTCAAAGGAAAAGTTACGCTCTGTGGCCGAAGGTCTGCTGGATATTACCCTCTGATTTTGCACCCACCAGCATGGCAAACGAACCCTCCCAACTCGCCGAACAAGGTAAACGCGCTTTTGAAGATAAAAAATTTGAAGAAGCGGCAGAGCTATTTAGACAAGCCGCTGAAGGTTTTACCTCCGCTCGCGCTGGGCTCATGGCTGCCGAAATGAAAAACAACGAGAGTGTGGCCTGGTTTCAGGCCGGCCGGGCCCAGCAAGCTCTGGATGCCACTCTTGGGACAGATGAAGTCTTTGCAGGCGCAAATGACCTCAAACGTCAGGCCATGGCGCTGGGAAATCAGGCGGCCGCGCTCGAAGCTCTCAACCGTCCGGAAGGCGCCATTGAAAAATATGAACGTTCCGCGGAGCTTTTCCGCGAGGCAGGCGAAGGCGACATGCGCGCCATGGTCATGAAATCTGCCGCGGCCATTAAACTCAAGACGGGGCAGATCACCGATTCTGCGTTCAAAATGATGGGCGCACTCGAGGCCAAAGACAGACCCTCCAACTTTGAACGCATCTTAAAATTCTTCCTTCGTTTTATCAGATGATCAACGTCAGTCTGCAGGTCCGTCGCGCGGTCCCTGAAGATTACCAGCAGATCGCCAGCCTTATGTTCCATGCGGCCAATATCCATCGTCATTTGGATTGGCGTTCCCCTCTCGATTGGCTCGGCTCGCCGGATTACTGGGTCTTGCAGGATGGGGGACGCGTCACCGCTGCATTGGCTTGTCCGCAGGATCCCCCACACGTTTCGTGGATCCGTCTATTCGGGTTCATCCCTCCTCTTTCCGCATCTCGGGCCTGGCAGCCGTTATGGGATATTGCCCGCACGGAGATTGTACGCGCAGCTCAATCGCAGGTCGCCGCGATCGTGGTAAAGCACTGGTTCCAAAACCTCTTACTTTCCAGTGGATTTGAGGTAAAACAAAGTGTCGTGTTGCTTGAGTTGAAAAATGAAAACTTCAGATCATTCCCCGCGCCTCAAGGAATACAAATTCGTCACATGCTCGAAGCTGATCTCCAAGCTGCAACACAATTGGATATCGATGTGTTCGGCCCATTCTGGCATAATTCACTGGACGCGCTAAGGCGTGCACATTCACAGGCCGTATATGCCTCGGTTGCAGAAGATGATTCAGGTGTGATCGGGTATCAGCTCAGTACGGGGAATCCATTCGGGGCACACCTCGCCCGACTTGGGGTCCGAAAGGAGGCGCAGGGCAGGGGCGTCGGCGCTGCGCTCGTCAGCGACCTGATCCACAGGCTGGATCCAAACCATCTCGCGCGCCTTTCAGTCAACACACAGGCAGATAATGAACCATCCCTGTCATTATATAAAAAGATCGGGTTTACGCGCACGGGCGAGCATTTTCCTGTACTCGTATACCCGAAAGGTAATTGATGGCTCAAACCGCTTTTCCTGCGCGCGTCATGCGCCGTTTTGTTGAAACGCTCGCTGCAGATTTGCGTCACGATATGCTTACCGCCGTGCTCTCAAAATCGGGCCTGCCGGAAGAATTGACGCTCGCTGCGCACTTGGGTGCGTTGGATGCCCAGCAATGCGAATTTAAGATAGTCATCGGAGGGTGAAATGAAGCACTTTGAAACGAAGTGGAAGGCACACGATAATCTTGAGCTTTTTGCACAAGGTTGGGAACCGCCGGAACGCGCGCCGAAGGCTGTGGTTTGTTTTATGCATGGTTTGGGGGAACATACCTCACGATACACGCATGTCGCTGAAGCCTTCTGCAGGGAGGGCTATGTGTTGTTCGCCGCAGACTTGCGCGGGCACGGTCGCTCCGCTGGCGCGCGCGGGCACATTAACTCAATTGAAGATTTTATGCAGGATTTTGATATCCTGATTGATCAAGCACACAGGCGATATGCTGGTCTACCGCTGATCCTTTATGGTCATAGTCTTGGGGGAGTTCTTGTATTGCATTATGTATTGAAACGTAAGCCGAACGCCAAAGGTGTGATCGCGACCAGCTCTGGTCTGCGTACGGCATTGGAAAACCAGCCCGCCAAGGTGATGGTCGCAAAGGTGCTGGGTTCTGTGGTGCCAAGCCTGACGCTTCCAAGCGGATTGGACCCGAAGACCATTTCGCGCGATGAAAAGGTTGTGCAGGCCTATATTGACGACCCGTTGGTGCATTACAAAGTTACACTCGGTTTTGGGAAAATCATGCTCGGCGCCACCAAATGGACTCTCGAACATGCCGGCGAATTCACGCTTCCGCTATTATTACTGCATGGCAAGGCGGATGTACTTGCCTTTCCGTCCGGCAGCATCGAGTTTGGCGCGCCTTTGAAGGAAAACTGCACATTGATGTTGTGGGACGGTGCTTTTCATGAACTGCATAACGAACCTGAGCAGGCCGAAGTATTCAAGACGATGACGATCTGGATGGACGCACGTTTGAAGGAATAGAAGATGAGAAATTATTAGCCTAATCCAGAACAACCAAATTCTACATCGCAAAAATTGTTGTTATAATAAAAAGAATTAATAGGAGATAGCATGAATCAACCAAAAGAAATGAGCAAACGGCAAATGCGCCGGGAGCAAATCCGCCGCAAGGAAACGCGCGGCCGGCTGCTTTGGACCGGCCTCGTTACGATTGTCGCCTTCTTGTTTGCCTTCCTGATCATCTGGCCGATGGTGAAGCCCATTACCGGCATCAGCCCGCTTGTTCCTAATCCGCGTCCTCAAGCGCAGGCCAACAATATGGGCGACCCAAATGCACCCATCAAGATCATCGAATATTCCGATTACCAATGCCCCTTCTGTAAGCGTTTCACCACTGAGACCGAAGCTTTGCTGGTTAATAATTACATTGCCACAGGCAAAGTCTACTTCACCTACCATTCGGCGGGCAACTGGGTCAGCGGTAATATCGGCGGCGGCCAGACCGAATCGGAAGATGCTGCCAAGGCCGCTTATTGTGCCGGCGACCAAAACAAGTATTGGGAAATGCACGATATGCTCTTTTCCAATGTGCTTGGCGAAGATGTCAATTCATTTTCTGATCGCCGCCTGGGTGCAATCGCTGAGGCTGCGGGTCTCGATATGGCACAGTTCAATGATTGCTATTCCAGCAATAAATATCAGCAGCAAGTGGACCAGGATTTCGAAGACGCGCAGAATGCCGGTATCAGTGGCACGCCGTACTTCGTCCTGACGTATACCAAAGCCAACGGTGAGGTAGCCCCTGCTCAACCGATCGAAGGTGCGCAGCCGTTCGATGTCTTCAAACAGGCAATTGAGGCTGCCTTGGCGGAATCTGCTCAATAAACGATTGATGTATAAAAAAAGACACAGGAATTGAGCCAGAGCCCGATCATTTTGTAGCCTGCTGGTTGTCTCGTGAGCGGACGCCGCAGCCTGGACGTGGTGGCCCGCTTGGGGGGCGAGGAATTTGGGATCATGCTGCCGGAGACCGAAGCCTCCGGAGCGTCCCAGGTAGTGGAAGGGGTCGCTTATGACATTCCAGACCCTGCTGCCTCAAAAGGGGAGGCGCGTGAGATCATCCGCGAACTGGTTGAAATGGTCCGCAATGGGGCCGGCAAAATATATCCACTTGTGGAAACGAAATAGGCATTAAAGCAGAACGGGTGAGGCATGAACATACATGCCTCACGCGTTTTTATTCGATATTGCGCTCATTCCCGATCCAGTGCTCTGAATCGATGAATGAAATATATTGCCAACCCAAACAACACCAACGCGTTGGCCTGGTGGAGCAGTGCAATAACGATGTTGACGTAGGATAGGATCGTGAGCACGCCCAGGGTGATCTGCAGGATGACGACGCCAATTAGCCACTTGAGCCCATTTTGAATCCCCTGCGGATAGTTCTGCTTCTTTACGAGGTGATAAATTAAAGGCACAAGCATCAGCACCAGCCATCCAAACCAGCGATGAATAAAGACAATGGTCTGCGGCTTTTCAAACAGGTCGATCCACGAATTGAAGATGTTTTCCGGGATCAACTTGCCGAACATCAACGGCCATGTATCTGAGACATGACCGGCTTTGAGGCCCGCGGTCATGCCACCATAAATGATCTGAATGATGAGAATGACCGTTGACCAAAGAGCCAATTTCGAAGCCATGGACCATTTTGCTTTCTTACTTGTGTCGCGGAAGCCGTATTTATGGCCGAGAGCTGTCCACAAAGCGAGACCGATGAGAGTCACTGCAAAGAGCAGGTGACTGGTCAGGCTGAAGTGGCTGACAGACGGGCGGTCAACGAGTCCGCTGGCGACCATAATCCAGCCCATAAATGCTTGCGCGATGAAGAGCAAGCCCATTGCAAAATAAATGCCAAATTCCTTGAGAGGAATTGTTTTCTTGAGGAGAAAATAGAAAACAGGGATCGCGTAGAACAAGCCCGCAAGCCGCGCGATCAGGCGATGGATCCATTCCATATAGAAGATGAATTTGTATTCTTCGAGGGTCATCCCAACATTGATCAGCTGATATTCAGGCGTGGTTTGATATTTGGCGAATTCCTGCTCCCAGGCCGGCTGCCCGATGGGTGGGATCACTCCGCTGATCGGATTCCACTCCACGATGGAAAGCCCGGAGCGGGTGAGACGGACAAAGCCTCCGAAGACGACGAGAAACGCCACGATGAAGGCAAAGACGAAAAGCCATTTCATCACGGCGTTGTTTTGCGAAGTACTGGTGTTCTCCCAGTGAGTTTTTGGCATTTTGGTTCTCCGAAGTGGAAATCGCCGGGATTATTGTACGCGTGGGTCGCGCTTTGGATTCAGCCCTCGAAACGGGAGCAGATTGCGGGTCACGCGTGAGCATGAAAGAAAGCCCGCCATTTTCGTGGCGGGCAAAGCCTCCTGCAAGTATTGGTTTGTAACTGCTGCGGTATCGTTGCTCATCCGTTTTGCAATTGTAAAAGTAACTGGCGATAATCTTCCACGTTGGATGGGTTCATCAATACGATCTGATTGATCACTTCCATGGCGCCCGGTTTGTTGCCTGTTTCCACGAGGACTTCGCCCAGCGCATCCAGCAAAGAGATGGCTTCATCGGTGCGACCTGCCTGATGAAGTTGCGCGGCCAGCGCACGTTTGAGAAGAGGTTGATCTTCGTGCTCTTTGATCAGGTCTTCGAGGAAAGGCAGGGAGAACTCCTGTTTTCGCTGGCTTTCAAGATTGGTGATGTAATTCTCAAGCTCGCCCATGGCTTTATCGGGCTGACCCATACGCAGGTTAAGTTCTATGAGTTGTTTGCGGACCCCGGGGTCATTGGGAGTGAGGGTCCGGATCTGTTCGAAAACGCGCATGGCTTGTTTCCAGTCCAGGCGTTGCAGGTCAATATCTGCCATGCGTTGCATGATGTGTGCGTTCCATTCGCGGTTGGCACTGCCCTGTTGCACCACGCGCAAGGCCACGGTGTATGTCTTGCGTGCCATATCGAGGTCGGCCAGGCGGTAGTAGATGGAGGCGAGTTCCAGATATTCCTGAATCGCATCGTCGATCTGGCCGCGTGCCACGAGTTGGTCGATCAATCGCGTGCGTGCGGAAAGGTCCATAGGAGAAAGTTGAATGACGCGGCGCAAAAGTTTGGCTGCCTGTGTCACTTCTCCGCGCACGCCGTAGGAGTGTGCAACGACACTGAATTTTGTGATGGCATCCGGTAGACGGCCTTCCTGCACGAGCAGGTCCCCCATGAGGGTGTGTAGGGGAAGATAGGTGGGTGCGTATTTTATCGCGTCATAGGCCTCGTCCATGGCGGAGCGCAGGCTGCCCATACGCGCCAGTTGATTAATACGATTCATTGATTCGAGCACCGAACTGGACTGGGCCTGCAAGATCACATCTGAGAGCGGCGCGATCAAGTTGCCATCCTGCCTGGGCATCTGGTCGCGCGTCTTGTGTAGTTGTTCACGCCAATCGGGGCGCACGAGCAAATTCTGAATATTCTCGCAGATCTTGCGAAGAGAACCCTCTTCCCTGGGGCTCTGATGTGCCTCGATCAAAGGCTCATAGCTCTGGCGGATCTCATCGGATTGATCTGCCGGGACCGTGAGCGAATCGGCCAGCTTTAATGCTTCAAGATATTCGAGGGTCGCTTCCTTGAATTGTGATTTTTTTACAAGCAATTGTCCAAGTAGCAAACGTGAACCCAGTGCGTAATCGATGTGTTTGACGGCGTTCTGTAAAAAGCGCTGGGCGCTTTCGTAACGTTCGCCTTTGAGCCGCAATAAACCGAGATTGAAATAAAGGCAGGGATGTTTGAAACCGGCTTCGAGCGCGTGTTCCATTTCTTCGGCAGCCTGAGCCTCATTTCCCTTGGTTTGCGCGTCAATGGCCTGGCTCAGGTACATAACAACTTTGACCTGGTCAGTCTGCTGCATTGAAAGGCTTCCAGTACCTTTCACGATGGCAGCCAGCCCGCGGCGGTCTTGTGCCGAGGGGCTATCATCTGAGAATTCGAAGAGAAGCTCTGCCAGTCGGGTAAGCGCTTTTTGGCGCGCCTCCGCGATCGGGTCCAGGCCGGAAGCGGCCTTTTCAGGTTTTTGGAGTTGCTTGACCTGCGCCATGCTGATCGGGCCGGTGCCGCCTTTCCCGCGGATCGGTTTGGGCAGGAGCTGCCCGGTCTTCAGCAATGTCTGCGCCTGCTTTACTTCGGGGCTGTTTGGAAGAATGGATTGTGCTTTTTCCACCATCTGCATGGTTTTATCAGCATTGCCGGCGCGTTGGAGGATGCTTGCAATTGCGAGATATTCGGTAACAGCTTGTTGGGCATGGCCGAGTCTTTCATGGACTTGTGCGAGACGCGAATGCGCCATGGCGTTTTCGGGATGCAGGCTCGTCACGCGCACCCAGTTTTCAATGGCTTTATCTGTATCGCGTTGTTGAAGGAAGATGTCCGCCGCCCGTAAAGCCGCATTGACTGCGGACTTCAAATCGCCGGTACGTTCGGAGAGTTGCGCCACTTTTTCCATGGCCACGGGGTCGTCAGGTGAGAGCTTTGCCACGTTCAGATAGATCTGCAAGGCTTCGTCGACGTTATTAAGTTGATAAAGCGCGAGACCCAGGCTGTTAAGCGCCTTGGGATGGTCGGGAGACTCCTGCAGGGCGCGGCGATATGCGGCCGCGGCTTTTTCCCAGTCCTGGTCCCAGGCAGCCGAGTGGCCGTCGTTCAGCGCTTTTTGAAAGATGTCTTCTCGTCCGGGCATAATGTGTCTTTTCTATTTTTGTGTGTGCGGGCATGTGAAAGTTTCGACCCAATTATAACCTTGCATGGATTGCTGGCGAATGGGAGTTTCGGTTGACGCTTTGCAGTTTTGTTTTTTGAATACTTAACCATAAATCTATTTCAAAACCGTCATGTCACCCCAATTCATCCCCCAGCGTGCTTCTGTTTCGAGCGGGATGCTCATCGGGTAGGCGTTGGCCATGATCTCTTGTACGAGGCGTGCGGCCTTTTCCATTTCATCTTTCGGGCATTCCAGCACGAGTTCGTCGTGCACTTGTAAGAGCATTTTTGCCTTCAACCTGGCAGCCTGGATGGCAGGCGGGATCTTGATCATCGCGATCTTCATGATATCCGCTGCGCTGCCCTGGATGGGCGCGTTAATAGCCTCGCGTTCTTCACGGTTTTTCATTTGAACGTTAACCTTGCCTTGCAACGCGGGGAAGTATCTTTTTCGCCCGAGCAATGTTTCTACATATCCGATCTCTGCGGCCTGCCGGCGAATACCATCGAGATATTTTTTGATGCCGGGGAATTGCGTGAAATACGCCTGAACGAAATCCTCCGCTTCGGCGAGGGTTAATTCTGTGGAACGCGTGAGGCCGAATGCAGACATGCCATAGATGAGACCGAAGTTGATGCTCTTTGCATGGCGGCGCATATCCTTCGTCACCGCCTCCAACCCAACCCCGTATACTGCCGCGGCAGTGGTGGCATGGATATCATTTCCGGCACGGAACGCGCGCAGCATGGCCTGATCCTGCGCCATGTGCGCGACGATGCGCAATTCGATTTGTGAATAATCCACTGAGAGCAGTACATTGCCTTGATCTGCAATGAATCCTTTTCGCACGCGGCGTCCCGTCTCTGTGCGGATGGGGATGTTTTGCAAGTTCGGGTTGTTGGAGGACAGACGCCCGGTCACCGCGCCGATCTGGCTGTAGGAGGTGTGCACGCGGCCGGTCTTTTCATCCACTGCCTCCGGGAGCGCATCCAAATAAGTGGATTTGAGTTTGGAAAGCTCGCGATTCTCAAGCACCCAATCCGCGACGGGATGTTTGCCGCGTAAAGCCTCCAATACTTCGGCGGATGTAGAGTAATGTCCGCTGGCGGTTTTCTTGCCTTTGTCCGGTGGTTCCAACCTTAAGCGAGTGAAGAGAACTTCTGAAAGCTGTTGTGTAGAGTTGATGTTAAATGGTTTGCCAACCGAGTCGAATACCTGCTTTTCGATCTCGCTTAGGCGAATTGCAAGTTCATCGGACATCTTCTTCAGGAAGGGCAGGTCAAGCAAAACACCAGTCATTTCCATTTCTGCCAAAACAGGTGTAAGCGGCAGGTCTATTTCTGCAAGCAGCTTTATGCCATTCACACGTTCAAGTTCTTTTTGCATGATCGGCATCAGCCGTAATGTGGTTTCGGCATCTGCCGCTGCGTATGTGGCCGCCGATTCGATCGCGACTTCTGCCATGCTGATCTGTTTTTTCCCTTTTCCGATCAATTCTTCAATGTGGATCATCTCTTCGCCGAGTCGCGTAAATGCAAGATTTTTCAGTCCGATGTTGCGCGAGGAGGGGTCTACAATGAATTCGGCCAGCATGGTATCGAATGTGATTGGCGCGACAATCAATCCGTGTCGCACGAGCACGATATAGTCATATTTTGCATTGTGCGCCACTTTTGCGATGCGCGCATCCGTCATCGAAGGCTTGAGCGCGGCGATCACTTTATCAAGCGGCAGGTTGTTTCCCGAAACATGACCCACCGCGATGTAATATCCCTGGCCCTCCCTGACCGCCAGAGAAATGCCCACGATCTCGGCCTGCATTTCTTCAGTGGATGTGGTTTCTGTATCGAAAAAAATGACTTTTGCCTTTCCCAGTTCCTTGGTTAAGGCATCCAGCTTATCCTGCGAATCGACGATCACCACTTCGATCTTGGACGTTTGTGGAGCGATAACAACTTGCGGTTGGTTCACGAACATGGATATTTGCTTGCCCGGCTTGCCTTTGCCAGGCTTTGCAATGGCCTCTATGCCGGATGGATTTCCACTGATTGCCGGGACCTTGGTTAATAGCGTGCGGAATTCCATTTCCTTGAAGAACTCTTCGAGCGGAGCTGGATCGAATGGTTTGACCTTTGCGTGCTCAAGGTCCAGTTTGATCTTGAGGTTGGTCTCAATGCGCGCAAGCTCCCGGCTCATATAGGCTGAGTCTTTATTGGCTTCCAATTTGGTTTTCCAACGGCCTTCCACTTTATCCAGGTTTTGATAGATCGCGTCCAATGTACCGTATTTTTCAAGCAATGCAACGGCTGTCTTTTCGCCCACGCCCCTTACGCCGGGAATATTATCGGATGTATCGCCCACGATGGCTTTGTAATCCACGACCTGGTCAGCGCGCACACCAAGTTTTTTGATGACATCCTGATCGGTGATGTAGGTCTGGTCATCGCCCGCCAGGTAGACGGCTGTGCGTTCATTGACCAATTGCAGCAGATCACGGTCACCGGTAATGATCTTGACGCCGAGGCCCTGCCCTGCCGCGATGCGCGCAATGCTTCCCAGCACGTCGTCCGCTTCGTAGCCATCCATCTCAAGACGCGGGATGTTGAACGCGTCCACCATCTGGCGAATGCGTTCGATCTGTGGGCGCAGATCAGCCGGCATTTTTTCGCGCGTGCCTTTATATTCTGGGAAGATCTCATCACGGAAAGTTTTGCCGACGTCAAATGCAACTGCGATGTATTCGGGCGTTTCCTGCTCGAGGATCCTGACCAGTTCACGCGCAAAGCCGTAAATGCCTGCGGTTGGTTCGCCTTTGGAAGTCAGCCAGCGCTGGCTGCTTCCACCTGCAGTCAGGGCAAAGTACATGCGGTAGGCGAGGGCGTGTCCGTCAATAAGGTAAAGTGTAGGGGGCATAATCCATATAGGCTAAATTGAAGGATAAGAGCAATAAAACAAAACGCAGAGTTGATTATACTCTGCGTTTTTTATTCCATTGTTATGTTGCCCGTTTTGGAGTGGCTTCCTGTCCCTGGCGCTGACGGGTTTGGCGAATATAATCGCGAACCAGTTGAGGTGGGTGCGGTTGTGAGCCGCCCATGATGAGATACCCCGGCGCCCAGAAATCACTGGATGGATTTTCCTTCTGATAATTCGGATATTCAAAAAATATTTTTTCAGAAGTTTGCTGGCGCGTGATGCGCATCAGGTAGCCGGGCGAGGTGTTCGGTTGCACATTGGCCACCCATTGCAAATATTCTGGGCGGATGGCGAGGAATTCCAATCGCCAGCCGAAGGCGACGCAAATATTGGGGAGCCATTCATTGATGCTCTCCGAGAGGTCGCCGGTCAGATAGTGTGATGAAAAGCGCGGCAGGAGCAGGCAGGCATAGGTCAGGTGATACAGGCCGGCAGTGGATGGTTCCAGGACCAGTTTGCGTCCGGCCTCGGTGGTCGGGCTTTCGCGTGTGAAATCCGCTC
>CAZSVR010000045.1:0-27676 GCA_964610295.1 uncultured Anaerolineaceae bacterium | reverse complement strand
TGGTTCCCTGTGCCCGCTTTCTTACTGAGGACCATTTTAGGTGAGATGAGCGCCTGGATCCTTGAAGGCAGGTTCGCGGGGCCCAGACGGTTGACCGAGTCCGGGTACCGGTTCCAGTTTGCGGGGCCGCGTGAAGCGTTCCTTGATCTATATGGAAAATAATCAAAGGAGAAAATCCAGATGAAACGTTCGATCGTATTGCTAGGTCTTATTCTTGTGGCATGCGGATCCGCCGCGCCTCAAAGCGTTGTTCTGCCCGAGTTCCTTGCACAGTCAACTGCATATATTGATCCATCCTATCCCACCGCGCAAGTTGATATTCAATCACCCAACCAGACTGCGAGCGGAATCGACGTACATATGGAGCAGGTCTGGATGGATGGCAAAAATGTGAATGCAAATGTCTGCTTTACTTTGCCAGACTCTTCAGACTGGTCTATATACGCCGCAAGTCTGAATTACGCTGGTATCGTTTTGCAGGAATACGGCACAACATTGCTAAGCGTTCAAGAATCAGAAAACGGACAGGCCGGTTTGCGGTGTGACACGTTGACCTTTGTTGTTCCACCAGATGCCGATCTTACCCACGCGACAATTGTTATCGATTCCATCGCACCTGCTCTACGCGCAGACGAATATTGTTCTGTCTATATGCCAAAGATACAACAGGCAATGCTTGAGCGCGGCATCGGCATTGTGCTCGATTGTGTGGATCTGAACGGTGTGCCGACCATGCAAATCGTGAGCATGCCGCCGGAGATGTCTCAGGAACAAGCCGAGCAGATCGTGTATAGCGATGAATTCTATGCCGTCAAAGGCCCGTGGAGTTTTTCATTCAATTTGGCGCAGTAAAATTCCTGTTGTATAATTGCCTAATGTTTGACAGGGCGTTCTCCAACGAACACTATTGCGGTCATCTATAGAACTTTGTGATGGTGTGTTATGAACGCGCCCTCACCATCGCGGGCGCGTTTTTGTTTGCCATTGTTCCTCTCGAGAGGTTATCATGAATATTGAAGAGCAAGTTGAATTATTGATGCTGGGAACGGACTATGGCGATGAAGAGATCAAGAAGGCCATGACCGCCGATCTGCGTGAACGCCTGCAGTTCGCTCAAAGCGAGAAGAGGCAGTTGCGTGTCTATTGCGGATACGATCCTACGTCCACTGACCTGCATCTGGGTCATACCATCACAATGCGAAAGCTTCGTCAGTTCCAGGATCTGGGACACGAGGTGACTTTTCTCATCGGTAGTTACACCGCGCTGGTAGGTGACCCCTCGGATAAGAATAAAGCGCGTCCGATCCTGACCGAGGAGAGGGTGACCGAAAATGCAAAGACCTACGCCCAGCAGGCATTCCGAGTGCTTGACCGCGAAAAGACGAAAATCCGTTACAACGGAGAGTGGCTATCGAAGCTTACGCTTGTGGATTTGATCCGGCTTGGACAAAATTTCACCGTGCAACAATTCCTTGCGCGTGAGAATTTTGCAAATCGTTTGGAAAAAGGTGAGCCGATCTATCTGCACGAAACTTTCTACGCCCTTATGCAAGGTTATGATGCTGTCGCTATGCAGACCGACGTTCAAGTGGGCGGTTCAGATCAGTTATTCAATATTATTGTTGCGGGGCGCAAGTTGCAGGAGGCGCTTGGGCAAAAGCCATTGGTCGGAATCATCACCGGCATTTTACCGGGAACAGATGGTGTGCAAAGGATGTCCAAATCCATTGGCAATATTATACCGATCAATACCGGTGCGAATGATATCTTCGGTAAGTTGATGTCCGTGCCTGATTCAGCGATGGGGCTGTACATGCGTTTGGCCACTCGTTGGAGTCCGCCAGAGATCACTAAACTTGAGCAGGACATTGCCTCGGGTGCGGTACATCCACGCGATGCCAAGATGAAAATGGCAACCGAGATCACTAGTATTTTTTATGGCGTTGCGGATTCGAAGTCTGCACAGCAAAATTTCATTAAGACCTTCCAGCAAAAGGAAGTGCCCGACGATATTCCCGACTATTCTCTGAAGATGGGCCAAACCGTCATGGAGGTGATCCTGGACGCAAGAATGGCTCCAAGCAAAAGTGAAGCACGCAGGTTGTTCGATCAAAAAGGCGTACGCCTCGATGGTGAAACTGTAGAACGCGGTGATGTGCCATTTCCACATCCGGGAGTCTTGCAGGTAGGGAAAAGACGATTCTTGCGGGTGAATTAATTGCGTGGCCAAGTAACAAATCACAATTTGTTGATCTTAAAGTAAAAAAGCGAATCTGATAAAGACCCGCTTTTCGTTGAGAGGCGTCGACGGGATTTGAACCCGTGATGAGGGTTTTGCAGACCCTTGCCTTACCACTTGGCCACGACGCCAGTTACACAACGAGGATTGCTGACTGAGCGTTTTCTCAATCTGCAATCCTCCATCGCGTGAGCGGGCGATGAGATTCGAACTCACGGCCTTCTCCTTGGCAAGGAGACGTACTACCACTGTACTACGCCCGCATTCGGTCAACGATCACCGAGAGTGCCGAGACCCAGGATCGAACTGGGGACACCGCGATTTTCAGTCGCGTGCTCTACCAACTGAGCTATCTCGGCCAAGTAATTTTGTTGTTAAGCGTCGGTGATTTTACACGTACTTATATGTATTGTCAAGAAAAGTGGTTTCCATGATCTTTTCCCAGGTTACTGGTCTTGACTTTTTATTATTGCTTGACTATAATAGTCGGTCGCTGTCCGCCTAGGACAGTTTAATTGTTGTATCCAATCAGCCAAAAGGTCAGGAGAGAAGAATGGCATCTTCTTTGCCCCGCAAGAGTTACGCACGTATTCCCGTCAAGCTCGATCTCCCAAACTTAATAGAAGTACAACTTGATTCATTTGCTCGACTGAAAAAAGAAGGTTTAGGCGATCTCTTCCATGAGATTTCACCAATTGAGTCGTACAACAAGGGGATGAAATTATTCTTCCCCAGTCGTGGCCCTGAATCTCAACAATGGGGACTGAAATACTGGTTTGGTGAACCCAAACATAGCATCGAAGAGTGCGTGGAGCGCGACCTTACATACGCTAGCCCGCTGTATGTTTCGGTCCTGTTGGCCGGTACCGATGTTCCAGAGCCGATCAAACAAGATATCTTCCTCGGTGATTTCCCGGAGATGACCGATAAAGGCACGTTCATTGTTAATGGAACCGAACGCGTCGTGGTTTCGCAGTTGATCCGGTCCCCGGGTGTGTACTTTGAGGCACCAGCTGATCGTGCCACAGGCCGCCCGCTGGCAATGGCGAAACTTATTCCCGATCGCGGCGCGTGGATGGAATTTGAAACTCGAAAATCCGATTACATCATTCTCAAGTTCAATCGCAAGCGCACGGTTCCGATCACGGTTTTTCTACGCGCACTGGCCGCCGTCAATGATGGCATCAAGGATTCTCCCATTAAACTGGGCAGTGATGAAGAGATTCTGTCCATCTTTAAAGATGTCGACAACAACCCGGACCGCATGTTCATCGCATCCACACTTAAGCAGGAGCCCGATTGGAGTGTTTCAAACCAGCCCGTAGCCGAAGCTGCCTTGATCGAGTTCTTCAAGAAGATGCGCCCGGGCGACCCCGCTACCCTGGAGAATGCCCGTCAGTTTCTCGAAGAACAGTTGTTTGACCAGCGCCATTACGACCTTGAACGCGTTGGACGTTATAAATTAAATCAAAAACTGGATCTCAACATCCCGATCCCTCATCGCAGCGTCTCAAAGAACGATGTGATTCGATTGATCCGTCGAATGATCCAGATCAATAATGGAAAAGAGCCGCCTGATGATATTGACCATCTGGGAAATCGTCGTGTCAAGACGGTCGGTGAGTTAATTCAGAACAAATTGCGCATCGGCTTGCGGCGCATGGAACGCGTGATCAAAGAACGCATGTCCATTCGCGATCAGGAGCAACTCTCACCTGTGACATTGGTTAACATCCGGCCTGTAGTAGCTGCGTTGCGCGAGTTCTTTGGTTCTTCACAGCTGTCGCAGTTCATGGATCAGACCAATCCATTGGCAGAGTTGCGTCACAAGCGAACACTTTCGGCGCTTGGCCCTGGTGGTCTGCGTCGCGAACGCGCGGGTTTTGATGTGCGGGATGTGCATCATTCGCATTATGGGCGGATCTGCCCCATCGAAACACCTGAGGGCCCAAACATCGGTCTCATCGGACGCCTGGCTTCATTTGCCCGAGTCAATGAATATGGGTTTATTGAAACGCCGTATCGCAAAGTCTATAAAACTCTGCCCGGAGATGACGAACGATTGGAAGGGCGTACACTGCGCGAAGATGTTTACGATCCCAAGTCTGAAGAGCTATTGTTCAAGGCCGGCAGTGAGATCGATTCGAAAACGATAAAGAAACTCTCCAGGATCGGCGGCGAGGTCGCAATTGTGCCGTTTGTCTCCGAAAAGATTGATTACTTATCCGCAGATGCGGAAGATAAATATACGATCGCGCAGGCAAATGCCATACTCACTGATAAAAAAGAATTTACCCGTGAGCGTATTTCCTGCCGTTATCACTCTGGCTTCATTTTCTCAAATTCTGAAACCATTGATTACATGGATGTGGCACCGCATCAGGTTGTAGGCATCAGCGCCGCGCTGATCCCTTTCCTTGAGCATGACGATGCCAACCGCGCATTGATGGGCTCGAACATGATGGCGCAAGCCGTGCCTTTGGTTCGCCCTGAGGTCCCACTCGTTTCGACCGGTATGGAAGGTCACGCCGCGTTGGATTCGGGCCAGGTAGTGGTAGCCGAAGCGGATGGTGAAGTGGTTTCGGTGACGGGATCCACCATCACGGTCAAAGAAAAGAGAAGCGGAAATCGCGTCTATCAACTCCGTAAATATCAACGTTCGAATCAAAGTACTTGCATCGATCAGCGCCCGTCCGTCGTCAAAGGTCAGGTGATCAAGAAGGGCGATATCATTGCCGACTCTTCCTCCACGGAAAGCGGCAGGCTCGCACTTGGTCAGAATGTGGTCGTGGCTTTCCTCTCTTGGGAAGGTGGCAACTTCGAGGATGCGATCCTGCTTTCTGAACGACTTGTTCAGGAAGACCGTTTCACTTCAGTTCATATCGAAAAGTATGAAGTGGAAGCGCGCGATACCAAGCTGGGTCCTGAAGAGATCACACGTGATATCCCGAATGTGGGCGAGGACGCGATCAAAGATCTCGATGAGAATGGCATCATTCGCATTGGCGCGGAAGTCGGCCCGAATGACATTCTTGTTGGCAAGATCACACCGAAAGGTGAAAAGGAGCTTACTCCTGAAGAACGCCTCTTGCGCGCCATCTTCGGTGAAAAATCACGCGATGTGAAGGATACATCCCTGCGTATGCCTCATGGCGAACGCGGCAAAGTCGTGGATGTAAAGGTATTTACCCGTGAAGATAATTCCGATCTCTCTGCCGGCGTGGATATGATGGTACGCGTCTCTGTGGCGCAACGCCGCAAGATCACGGCAGGCGATAAGATGGCCGGTCGACATGGCAACAAGGGCGTTGTTTCAAAAGTTGTACCTGTTGAAGACATGCCCTTCCTTGAAGATGGCACACCCGTTGACCTTATCCTGAACCCGCTTGGCGTACCTGGTCGTATGAATATCGGTCAAGTTCTTGAGGTACATCTTGGTTGGGCTGCTAAGCGCATGGGTTTCCGCGCCATCACTCCAGTATTTGATGGTGCTAGTGAAGAGCAGATCGAAGCAGAGTTGGCCCGCGCGTGGATCATGGACCAGGCGTGGAAAGAATCTGCAGAGCGGGCCTGGGAATGGCTGAAGGAACAGGAATACGATCCCGAATCCATACAGGATGACGATGAAGTCCGCCGGCTGTATTTGGAAGAATGGCTTGGCAAGAAAAAGAAGTATGATGTCTACAGCCTGAACGACCCGGACTATGCGCGTCACGCGGCCGCCAAGGAATGGTTGCGTGAAAAGGGCTATTCCAACCCGGAGGGAATCCTGCTGGATGACCGCGAGGTTGCCAATCATGATCCGGAAGTGGACGAGATGACCGTGAAGGCCTGTTTGCGTTTGTGGTTGGAGGCCAATGGAGTAACCCGTCGCGTTGCTGAAGAGAAGGTCATGGAGACCGCTCAGGAGCTCGCGAAGGAAAAAGGTTTGCCATTACCGATCCTTGGCAAGCAGCTTTTGCGTGATGGCAAGACCGGCATACCTTACGACCAGCCTGTGACCGTTGGCGTGATGACAATTCTCAAACTCCACCACCTGGTTGAAGATAAAGTTCACGCTCGCTCCACCGGTCCATACAGTCTGGTCACACAACAACCGCTCGGTGGGAAGGCCCAGTTTGGTGGCCAGCGCTTCGGTGAAATGGAAGTTTGGGCGCTTGAAGCCTATGGCGCAGCATACACGCTCCAGGAAATGCTCACTGTTAAGTCCGATGATGTTCAGGGCCGCGTCAATACCTATGAAGCTATCGTGAAGGGTGAGCCGATCGAAGAGCCGAGCATCCCCGCCTCGTTCCGAGTGCTTGTGAAAGAGCTCCAGTCCCTTGGTTTGGCAGTCGAGGCGATCAATGAAAGCGGCGATATCGTCAAGTTTGGCAAGGACGAAGAGAAGACGCACCCGCCAAAACATGATACAGGCCTTCTGAGCCTCGGAGAGAATCGAATGGGAAAGAAATAAGATTTCCTATTGACGCTGGTGATATGGCGTGATAAAATAATCCGCCGTTGCCCGGAAAGCAAGAGTGGCCTTAACCCCCACTCGACTCAATTGGCGGCTACAAATGAGGCCATCAGGGATTGTTGTTGATGGTCTCATTTCTTGCGAATAAACCCAAGATATTGTGAAAGATTTTGTAATCGGAGGCGACTGTGCCTACAGTAAATCAAATGGTCCGTAAGGGCCGCAAAAACAAAAAAACCAAAAGCAAGGCCCCGGCGCTTCAGTACACATTGAACAGCTTTAAACAGCGCCGCGTTCGTCAGGACAAGGGTGCACCACAGAAACGCGGTGTGTGTACTATTGTTCGCACCATGACGCCCAAGAAGCCAAATTCAGCCTTGCGAAAGATCGCTCGTGTGCGCCTCACCAATGGCATAGAGGTCACGGCTTATATCCCTGGTGAGGGCCATCAGTTGCAGGAGCATTCCGTGGTGTTGGTGCGCGGCGGACGTGTCAAGGATCTGCCTGGTGTGCGTTATCACATTGTGCGCGGCTCTCTCGATACCACTGGTGTGGCCAATCGCAAGCAGGGCCGTTCCAAGTATGGCGCGAAGCGTCCGAAGTAAATTACGGGAGATGTGAAGAATGCGTAGAGCAAAACCTGAGAAACGGGAAATTCTTCCCGATATTCGTTTTAATAGCACCAACCTGCAGACCATGGTAAAGCATGTGCTCAAGAAGGGCAAGAAAAGCACTGCCCTGCGGTTGATCTACGATTCGATGGATCTGATCAAAGAGCGTACCGAAAAGAATCCGATCGATGTGTTTGATGCAGCGCTTAAAAACGTCGGCCCAGCAATGGAAGTCCGCCCGCGACGTGTAGGTGGTGCGACCTATCAGGTACCGATGGAAGTTTCTTCTGATCGCCGTACGACACTCGCGATCCGCTGGATCCTCTCCGCGGCTCGTGAACGAGCCGGCAAATCGTTTTCAGACAAGCTCGCCTCTGAATTGATCGACGCGTTTAACGAGACTGGCTCCGCCATTCGCAAACGCGACGAAACTCACAAGATGGCAGAGGCCAACCGGGCCTTCTCCCATTACCGAATCTAATTGAAAGAAGCAGGTAGTTGTTAGAATGGCACGCGTGCATCCGCTGGATAAATACCGAAATATAGGCATTATCGCCCACATTGACGCCGGGAAAACCACAACCACCGAGCGCATCATGTTCTATACCGGCAGGACGCATCGTATCGGCTCTGTCGATGACGGTACGACGGTGACTGACTGGATGGTTCAAGAACGCGAACGCGGTATTACCATCGTTTCAGCGGCTGTTTCCGCGGAGTGGAAAGGCTATCAGGTCAATATTATTGATACGCCCGGGCATATCGATTTCACTGCCGAAGTACAACGCTCCTTGCGTGTTTTGGATGGCGGCGTTGTCGTGTTCGATGCCGTGCAGGGTGTGGAGCCACAATCTGAGACTGTGTGGCGTCAGGCAGATCGTTATGGCGTCCCGCGCATTTGTTTTGTTAATAAGATGGATCGAGTGGGTGCTTCCTACGAGCGAACAATCGAATCGATCGTTGACCGCCTGGGTGCAAACCCGATCCCGATGCAAATCCCGATCGGTTTTGAATCCACCTTCAAAGGTGCTGTGGACCTTCTCACAATGAAAGCGGTTATCTGGGAGGATGATCTTGGTAAAGAACCGAAGATTATTGAGATCCCGGACGATTTGGAGGAGCAGTCGAAGGAAGCTCGTGCGAAGATGGTGGAAAAGATCGCCGAGCTTGATGATGAACTGACGATGAAGTTTCTCGAAGCTCAGGAGATCAGTATTGAAGAACTCAAGGCTGCTCTTCGTAAGGGCGTCCTTGCGAACACGACCGCTCCTGTGTTCTGTGGTTCTTCATTGAAGAACAAGGGTGTACAGGTTTTGCTTGACGCAGTCGTTGATTACCTTCCTTCCCCAACAGATATTCCCTTCGTGACAGTGTCTGAACCTGGTAATCCAGAAAATACTTTTGAGATTCCGACACAGGATGATGCTCCTTTGGGCGCATTAGTGTTCAAGATCGTGACCGATCCATATGTAGGTCGTCTCGCTTATGTGCGCGTTTACTCTGGCGTTTTGAGCCAGGGTCAAACAGTACAAAATACCACCAAACAAGGCAAAAAAGAGCGTATTGGCCGATTAATTCGTATGCATGCCGATCACCGAGAAGATGTGACTGAAGTTCGTTCTGGCGATATCGGTGCGGTGCTGGGTTTCAAAGAAAGTTTTACGGGCGATACACTTTGTGATACCAGGGCTCTCGTTCTGGAGAATATTTCTTTCCCTGAACCAGTGATCTCCATCGCGATTGAGCCGAAGAGTTCGGCCGATCAGGAAAAGATGGGGGAGGCACTCCGCAAGCTGTCCGAAGAAGATCCCACACTTCACGTACACACCGACGAAGATTCCGGTCAAACCATTCTTGCTGGCATGGGCGAGTTGCATCTTGATATCATAGTGGACCGTTTGTTGCGCGAATTTAAGGTGCAGGCGAATGTGGGCGCTCCACGCGTGGCGTTTCGCGAGTCGATCACCAAGGCAGTTAAGGAAGTCAATTATAAATATGCGAAACAATCCGGCGGACGCGGCCAATATGGTCACGTGGTCTTTTCCATGGAGCCAGGCGAACGCGGAACTGGTATTGTATTTGAAAATAAGATCGTGGGCGGTTCCATCCCCAAGGAATTTATTGGCCCAATTGAAAAAGGTGTGAAAGAAGCATCTGATAACGGTGTGCTGGCCGGATACCCTGTGGTTGACATAAAAGTCACATTGATCGATGGTTCTTTCCATGAAGTCGACTCAAATGAAATGGCCTTCAAGATGGCTGCTATTTTGGGCTTCAAGGAAGGCTTTCACAAAGGTAACCCCATCCTGCTTGAGCCGATGATGAAAGTTGAGGTTGTTCTACCGGAAGAATACCTCGGCGATGTCATGGGCCAGATCAATAGCCGTCGTGGTTTAATCCAGGGCATGGAAGTTCGCCTGGGAAACGCACAAGCGATCAAGGCGATGGTCCCATTGGCGGAAATGTTCGGGTATGCCACACAACTCCGCTCGGCCACCCAGGGACGCGGCGTCTTTAATATGGAATTTGACCACTATGCGCCAGTATCCCAATCAGTGGCGGAAGAAATTTTGAAAACATAACCTGTTCTTTTTGATATTTAAGGAGTCTTATTATGGCGAAGGTAAAATTTGATCGAAACAAGCCGCATTTGAATGTGGGGACGATGGGACACATTGACCATGGGAAGACGACCTTGACGGCGGCGATCACGAAAGTGGCTGGGCTGAGCGGCAATGCCGAATTCAAGGCGTATGAGCAGATCGACAATGCGCCGGAAGAAAAAGCGCGTGGCATCACGATCAACATTGCGCACGTGGAATACTCGACCGCTAAACGTCACTACGCGCACGTGGATATGCCGGGTCACCGCGACTACATCAAGAATATGATCACGGGTGCTGCACAGGTGGACGGTGCCATTCTGGTGGTGGCCGCTCCGGATGGTCCCATGCCGCAGACGCGCGAACATGTGCTGCTGGCTCGCCAGGTGGAGGTACCCTCGATCGTGGTGTTTCTCAACAAGGTGGACATGATGGACGACCCCGAACTGTTGGAACTGGTGGAACTGGAACTGCGCGAACTGTTGAACAGCTACGGCTTTCCGGGCGACACGACCCCGATCGTGCGCGGCTCAGCCAAGCAGGCGTTGGAGAGCACCTCGAAAGATCTGAATGCACCCGAATATGCGCCGATCAAGGAACTGCTGCGCGTGGTGGACGAGTACATCCCTGAACCGAAGCGCGAGATCGACAAGCCGTTCATGATGAGCGTGGAAGATGTGTTCTCGATCAAGGGACGCGGCACGGTGGTGACGGGACGGATCGATCGCGGCAAGTTGAAAGTAGGGGATGCGGCTGAGATCATCGGTTTGAAGGAAAAGAGCACCAGCACGGTGGTGACGGGTGTGGAAATGTTCCACAAGCAATTGGATGAAGGCCTGGCGGGAGACAACGTTGGTTTGTTGCTACGCGGCATTGAACGTGAAGACGTGGAGCGTGGCCAGGTGATTGCCAAGCCGGGCTCGATCACACCGCACAAGAAATTTCTTGCACAGGTGTATGTGTTGAAGAAGGAAGAAGGCGGTCGTCACAAGGCGTTCTTCAGTGGGTATCGACCGCAGTTCTACATCCGCACGATGGATGTGACGGGCGACATCAGCCTGCCGGAAGGGGTCGAGATGGTCATGCCTGGAGACGATGTGAACCTGACGGTGCAGTTGATCGTGCCGGTGGCATTGGAGCAGGGATCGAAGTTTGCGGTGCGCGAAGGTGGCCTGACCGTCGGCGCGGGCGTCGTCACCAAGATCCTCGAGTGATTAGAAAGTAAGGTAGTAAGATGGCTTCCAAGAAGAAAGACGTCCGTCCAGTCGTTACACTTCAATGCAATGACTGCAAAGAGCGGAATTACACCACCGAGAAGAATCGCCGTAACGATCCCAATCGGTTGGAGTTCAACAAATATTGCTCGCGCTGCAAGAAACACACACAGCATCGCGAAACGAAGTAAGATTGTGTATCAGGGTTCAAGTGTCAGGTGTCTAATTTTGACCTGATACCTGACACTGAGGATCCTGAGACCTATTTAGGCCAGTGGCTCAATTGGCAGAGCACTCGTCTCCAAAACGAGCGGTTGTGGGTTCGATTCCTACCTGGCCTGCCTGTGGCAAAACGCCGCGATGCGCGGCGTTTTGGTCGTAAAATAAAGAAGGAGTGATCCCTTGGCTGAGAAGGAAAAGAAAGCCCGAAAAAGCGAAAACGCAGTTCAGCGTTACTTCCGTGAAACCACCGGCGAACTACGTAAAGTAAGCTGGCCCACCTGGCCTGAAGCGCGCCGCCTTACCCGGCTGGTCTTATTGGTTATGCTTGTCATGGGAATCTTCCTGGGTTTGATGGATGCGCTTTCGCGTGAAATCATGAATCTTGTGCTTGGTATTGGTTAATGGATTTTGAAATGAGGATCTGATGGATTTAGCGGAGCAGTTTGAACAGGAACCGATGGGTGAAGAGGCCGAGGAGCAGGTTGCGCCTGCGGAGGATATCGCTTCGCCTTCGGACCCGGAACCTGCCGCGCGCTCCGAGACGCAGATCCCGGCCGATCTGCCTCCCGTTGAGGCAATTGTGGAAGGTCCCGCGTGGTACGTGATACACTGTTACTCGGGTTACGAGAACAAAGTGCGCCATAATCTCGAACAGCGTATCGAGACGATGGGTATGAAGGACAAGATCTTTGATGTGGTCATTCCCACGCAAGAGGAAATTGAAGTCAAGGATGGCAAGCGCCGCACGGTGGAGCGCCATATCTTCCCAGGTTATGTGCTGGTGAACCTGGCTCTTTCAGAAGAGAGCTGGTATGTGGTTCGCAACACACCCGGTGTGACCGGCTTCGTTGGCATGGGAAATAATCCCACACCATTGCGCCCGGAGGAGGTCGCGCAGATCGTCAAACGCATGGAGGCCGAGGCGCCAACCGTCAAAGTCACCTATAAAGTGGGGGAGCGCGTCCGCATCGTAGATGGTCCGTTCAATGATTTCCGGGGCATGGTCGCAGAAATTGATATGGAACGTACGAAGGTCCGGATAATGGTAAGTTTCTTCGGACGCGAAACACCTGTGGAATTGGATTTCCTGCAGGTTGAAAAAGCGTAAGGCGGAAAAAAGTTAATGATGCAGTAACAGGCCTCCCCTAGGCCTGCTGCGGTGGGAGGGTCCCCCTAATGACCCGCTAAAACCACAGAGGAGTCAAAATGGCAAAGAAACTAAAGGCAATCGTTCGTCTCCAGCTTGAGGCTGGCAAGGCCAATCCCGCGCCTCCAGTCGGCCCGGCGCTGGCCAGCCATGGCATCAACATCATGGCGTTCTGTAAGGAATACAACGCCCGCACGTCCAGTCGCGCCGGTGAGATATTGCCTGCAGAGATCACCATCTATTCGGATGGTTCGTTCACTTTCGTGCTTCGTACTTCGCCTGCAGCGGTTCTCCTGCGCAAGGCCGCGAACGTGGAGAAGGGTTCCGGTGTACCGAATAAAGAGAAGGTCGGCATGGTGACTCGCGCGCAAGTCAAGGAGATCGCTGAGTTGAAGATGAAAGACCTCAACGCGATCGATCTCGCTGGCGCGATGAAACAGATCGAAGGCACCGCCCGCTCGATGGGCATCACGGTGGCCGACTAAACTGGTGGGAGGGCGACCCTGCATTGCCCGCTTGTACCACGGAGGATAAAATGACCAAACACGGAAAGAAATATACGGCGGCCGCCGCCAAAGTCGATATCGATAAGATCTATGGGGCTCGTGAGGCGATCACTCTCGCGAAAGAAACTTCCATCACCAAGTTCGATTCGACCGTTGAAGTGCACATGCGCACCGCGCTGGATCCCCGTCAATCGGACCAGCAGGTCCGTGATGTAGTTGTTCTGCCGCACGGTTTGGGGAAGACGGTGCGCGTGCTCGTATTCGCACAAGGCGAGGGCGCGGCTGCCGCCCGCGCAGCGGGTGCCGACCTCGTGGCAGATGACGATGAGACCTTGAAGAAAATTGAAGGGGGTATGCTCGATTTCGATGTGGCGATCTCTACACCTGATGCAATGGGTAAGGTGGGTCGCTTGGGTCGGGTGCTTGGCCCGCGAGGCCTGATGCCAAACCCGAAGGCTGGTACAGTGGTTGGCCCGCAGGATATGGAGCGTGCCATCCAGGAAGCCAAAGCCGGCCGCGTGGAATTCCGCCTCGATAAGACATCGAACATTCACGTTTCGATCGGCAAGGCTTCATTCGAGGCCGATAAGTTATATGAGAATTACGTCGCTCTGATGGATGCAGTCAATAAGGCACGCCCGTCAGGCGCCAAGGGTAATTACATCAAGCGCATTACGGTTACCACTACAATGGGTCCTGGTGTTAAAATGGATCCGAGTGAACATGTGGAAGGTGTCGGGTAGAAGCACTCGTTAATCCCTGATAAGCCACTTCGCCGATGAAGGCGGGTGTTCTCGAGGAAAGGTCTCGATATGTCACTACGTGACTACCCGACCTCCCGACGGGACTTAATTTCCTGCTTAGGTGAAGACTGACAAGCAAAAGACAGTCCACTGGACTGTTGCTCACTGCCGTGGGTATTTGCTAAAGTCTTTGCCCTTACTTAGTGGCAAAGACTTTTTTAATGAAAGGAGGTGAATACCCTTTGGCAATTTCCAAGCAACGTAAGGAAGAAGTGCAGGCCCAGTACTCGGAATGGATCAAGAAGAGCCAGGCCGTGATCCTTGTGGAATACACAGGCGCAAAGATGAAGGATCTGGATGGCATCCGCGCGAAGATCCGTGAAACGGGCGGCGAATTCCACATCGTGAAGAATACTTTGGTGCGCCGCGTTTTTGCAGAGTCCGGCATGGAACTACCCAAGGACTATCTTCTTAAGTCCACGGCCATTTCGTTCGCGTTCAATGACCCTGCTTCCACTGCGAAAGCGTTGACTGATGCTACAAAAGGCAATGAGTTCGTCAAAGTGAAGGGCGCTTTCATGGCTGGCAAAGCCCTGAATAGCGCGCAGGTAAAAGCACTATCAGAGACGCCGCCGCTGCCTGTGCTCCGTGCCCAGTTGTTGGGCGTGTTGCAGGCTCCTGCCGGCAAACTTGTGCGCACGATTGCGGAACCCGCGCGTGGCCTTGCCGGTGTTATCAAGGCGTTTTCGGAGAAGGCTCTCGCCGCGGCATAATGGTTGGGCAAGCACGAATCTTGTCCCTAAATAATCTAAAATATCTTTTATAAGAAAGTTAAGGAGTAATTAACAATGGCTGACAAGCTCGAAAAACTCGTGGAAGAACTTTCCACCCTTTCCGTCCTCGAGGCGGCTGATCTGGTGAAGAAACTCGAAGAGAAGTGGGGCGTTTCCGCTGCCGCTCCTGTGGCTGTGGCCGCCGTGGCTGGCGGTGTGGCCGCCACCGAACCCGTTGAAGAGCAGACTGAGTTCGACGTGGTGATCAAAGATCCAGGCGCCAAGAAGATTGACGTCATCAAGGTCATCCGCCAATTGACCAGTCTTGGTCTCGGTGAAGCCAAGGCTGTCGCCGAAACAGCTGGTTCCAAGGTCCTGACCGGTGTTGGCAAGGATGCTGCCCAGGAGGCCAAGAAGAAGCTCGAAGAGGCCGGCGCGGCAGTCATCGTCGAATAGGCTCTTTCAAGTTTTGAAATAATAAGACGGCTCTCGAGAGCCGTCTTTGCATTTAAGTTAGGTAGTACTGATGTCCTATGTGAGCTGGTTGACTCTATTTCCGACTCTCTCTATAATGTTGTCAATTGGTCTGACCACCATACCACAGGAAATAAAATGAAAATTGAACGTATTGCCCATAAAACGCTAGCGGAGGCGGTTGCAGGCAAATTGACTGCATCCCTTCTTGACGGCAGCCTCAAACTTGGTGCACAATTACCGCCTGAGCGTGCGCTGATCGTCAAATTTGGCATCAGTCGCACCACGCTGCGGGAGGCGCTCAAAGTGATGGAAAAGAACAATCTGGTTGAGTCGCGTCCAAACGTAGGCTGGTTTGCGCTGCAGATCGATGAGTCCAACCTGATGCAGGCAAAGGAAATGGCCGCAAGGGGTGTGGAGCAGTCTGAACGTCAGACCCGCAACGAACCTCCCACTGGCCCGATCCGAGTGCCGATTACGTCTGAGAAACCGATCCATATACCGAATCTAAGCAAGGACCGTCTGGGCACCTTTGAGTTCATCTCCTGGTGGGATCGCGAGAAGGTCCAGAATGCGAAGGTGATGGTGATCGGTGCAGGGGCGCTCGGGAATGAGGTCATCAAGAATCTCGCGTTGATGGGGATCGGCCACATCTTCATCGTGGACTTCGACAAGATCGAGGCAGCAAATTTGAGCCGCTCAGTCCTTTTCCGTGAGTCGGACAACAATCGTAGCAAAGCAGAGATCGCGGCGGCGCGTGCGAAGTCGATCAATCCGGATATACATGTACAGCATCTCAACGGCGATATCACCACAAAACTTGGACTTGGCATTTTTCGTCGTATGGATGTTGTGATCGGTTGTCTCGATAATCGCGAAGCCAGACTCGCAGTGAATCGTTTCTGTTATTGGATGAATAAACCATGGGTGGACGGTGCCATCCAGGAACTGCTCGGGCTTGTGCGCGTCTTTGTGCCGGGACAAGGGGCCTGCTACGAATGCACCCTGACTGAACAAGCGATCCGCGATCTGTCGCTTCGATATTCATGTCCTTTGCTTGCGCGTCAAAACATCCTGCTTGGAAAAGTTCCCACAACACCAACGATCGCTTCGATCATCGGCGCGATGCAATCTCAGGAGGCTTTGAAGTTGATCAATAGCATGCCCATTGAACCCGGCAAGGTGACGCACTTCAATGGCATGGTCAACGAGATGCACACTACCGCTTATTCGCCGCGTGAGGACTGCGAATCTCATTGGACTTACGGAGAGATCACCGAACTACCGGCCCGAGTCGAGCGAACCACGCTGGATGACCTGCTCCGCATCGCCTGCGCGGACCTCGGCCTGAATGCCGTCATCGAACTGGATCAGGAACTGGTCACGAAACTTGAATGCGTGCAGTGTCACACGGTAGATGAAGTTTTACGTCCACTCAGCGAAGTGACCTTTGAATCAGGTCATTGCCCGACATGCGGCGAATTACGTGAAGCCACCATGACGCATCTGATCACCGGGGAAGAAACATTCCTTCATCGTACTTTAGCGAGTGTCGGTGTGCCTCCGCTTCACATTATCCGTGCCCATAATGGAGTGGAATATCGTTTCTACGAATTGACCGGTAATTTGGCAGATGCCCTGCATTTCCGGGATTATGAGTCAACCCTAAAGGTTCACGACAAGCAGCAATCCCGTATTCGGATCAAAGACAAGGTGAAGCTGAAAGGTGTAAAGGAAGCACCTGTTCTGCATGTGCGCAATAGACGCGTGCGGTTACGCGATTAGATCAGAATCAGATGGATGTTGAAATGTCCATTCGTACTGCCACGATGAGCAACTCTTATTCCTCCTCGGTTCGTCGCCCCGGTTTCTTGCGAAAACTGGTTACCTTTTTGCTGTTCGTCGTGGGTATTACATGTTTTATGGTGATCCTCGATATTAACCAGACCAACCTTTCGCCCTTATTGATGACTATCTTCGCGATCCTGGGTATTGGTCTGGCAACTGGAGCCGGGTCTCGCGCAGTTTTTTACGAATGGTCAGGGTTTATCCGCTTCTTTCTAACGCTGCTCGTATTGCCATTAGGGTTGTTTGTTCTTGGGTTCTTAACAAACTGGCAGATGGGAATTGGCCCTTGGAAACCCTGGTTGGAAGGAGTGATCGATTGGGTCCAGCTGATCCAGTTGGGTGGCGCACTGCTTGTGGCAATGATCGCCCTGAAAGCATGGTGGAAGCCTGTTTCAAAAATTGACGACGGGATGCCTGAGGTTCGATCTTCCTCATGGCGCAGCGAACCGTCACCGATGACGGCTTCAATGCAGGCAGTACAGCCGAGATCACCACAGGTTCACTCTCAGGAAAATTTGACATTCCTGCCAAGAGGAAAGTCGCGCTTGAAATTCGCAAAAGCGAATAAGGCCCGCAGCCGCACAATACCGGCAGGTGATAAATTAATCCTGGCCCACAGCGCGCAACCAACCCGTTCGAGGCGCAAACGATTATTCAATCGTAAACCGAATTTGCAGATCTCACTTTACGAAGATCATCGTTGTCCTTTCTGTCTTGAGGAAGTCAAACGCAATGACCGGCGCGGTGTGAAAAAATGTGAAGTTTGCAATGCATTGCATCATGCGGATTGTTGGGCGATCACTGGCTCATGCCAGGTACCTCATTTGAACACGTAACGGAGGCAATTATCATGTCTGATCTAAATATTACGATCGTTCTTCCCAGCGGTGGCGCACGGGCAGCAGAAGTCCCGGACGATGTGACTCTACGCGAGTTGATGCCTGAACTGACCTCCTTATTGGATTTACCGACTGTCGGTCCGGACGGACGTCCGATGGGCTATCGACTGGATAGTAAAGCTCTTGGCAGGGAACTGAAGGAGAGTGAGACGTTGTCCACCGCCGGGGTCCCTGAAAATGATCGGTTGATGCTCACTGCAGATATTACGGCTGGCGGAGTAGTCTCCGTGGCAGGCAGCCCGCGCATGCGACGCCTGCGTGCAGATTATGAACTGATGAAGGAACTGGCCACGCGCAGTGATCTGATCACCTTCAAAGCTGTTGATGCCCGTCCCGGCCTGCCACCCGAGCGCTATATCGTCACCTTTGCCTGCAAAAGCATCGTGGACGTGGACCGTTCTGGCAATCCGAAATACGGGACGCATCATCAAGTGGAGGTCTATCTTCATAATCAATATCCACAACGCTGGCCGGGCATGAAATGGATGACGCCCATCTGGCATCCCAATATCAATCACTTGAATGGCAGTGTCTGCATCGACGCTGCGTGGTGGACGGCCAGCCGCTCTCTCGACCGTCTGATCATTATGCTGGGTGAGATGTTGCAATGGAAGAATTTCCATGACGATCCCACAAAGCCACCATTCCCCTGGGATGCAGAGGCCGCTCGCTGGTCCCGCGAGTACCGAAAGAAACACGCGAATGAATTCCCAGTGGACCGTCGCGAATTACTAAGGCCGGAACGAGTGAAGGTTAAACCAGTAGAAACAAAGAAGAAACCTCTCATTCGATTGAAATAGTCAGTCGCCGCGCAAATACGAATCGATTTCTAATCTAGAACAACCAAAGAAAAGGAGAATACCATGTCTGATATACCCGTTACCCTTGTGCTTCCCTCAGGAGGCAGCCGCAATGCCGAAGTCCCTGATGATGTGGCCGTGAAGGATCTGATACCAGAGTTGACTACTTCTCTGGAACTTCCCACCACCGGTCCCGATGGACGCCCGATGTCCTACCGCTTGGACAGCAAGGCGCTGGGCCGCGAACTGAAGGAGGAGGAAACCCTCTCTCAGGCCGCCATTCCACAGAACGACCGCTTGATGATGACCGCAGACGTCACCGCGGGATAGATCCCTCTGTGCGGGTCGCCCTGAGTAAACCAGGGCGACCCGACCTATCCCAATTATTGGACAAATCCAGATGGCAAGCAACGGTATCCGCCTTTCCACTCCGATCAGCGTAAGACCCAAAAAGGCCTGTATGCCTCTTTCGCGATCAAAACGCTGGGAGTCACCTCATGAATATAAGGGCGCACAACCGCTTGTGAAAGTGTTTCTTTCGCAGTCGGCTTATTGCCACATCGCATTACACGCGGCCAGTGAACTGGATGATGAAGTGGGTGGAGCACTTGTTGGATTGTGGTGTCTTGACCGCGATTCAGGTGAGCAATTCGTTGTGGTGCAACATATGTTGCCTGCCCGTTTTACCCGGCAGGGGAGCGTGTACCTGACCTTTACCCAGGATACGCTCGTGGATTTTCACGATGATATCGAAAAGAACCACAGCGGAAAGAAGATCGTCGGGTGGTATCACACGCATCCACGCATGGGAATTTTTCTATCCCACTACGATACCTGGCTGCATAACCATTTCTTCCCTGAACCGTGGCAGGTCGCGTTGGTGGTGGAGCCACATACTTCAATTGCCGGGTTTTTCATCCGGCGTGATGATGGGGCGCTTGACCCCACCCGTTATTTTGGCTTTTACGAATTAAACGGCAACCTGGGAAGAAGCATGGTGGACTGGCATAACCTTCAGGATGCTGAGGAAGAAAGTGAAGGAGGCTAATTTATGAACAGACGAATGCGTACGTATTACTATGCCATACTCGGCGCGATGGGTGGACTGATCGGCTGGCAGGCGAGCGACCTGCTTGGGCTGTCGTTTATCACGAATCTTTACCTGAGCGAGGTTGTTGTCGGTGCGCTGATCGGCCTGGTCATTGGCTTGTTTATCGGTCTGACTGAAGGTCTGCTTACGCAAAACTTTGTACAGGCTTTAAAGTCTGGAATGTTTAGCGCGGTCTTGGGGCTCGTCGCGGGAGGCATTGGTCTTCCATTGAGCGAGTTCTTATTCCAGGCGGTGGGCGGAGGTCTCTTTGGCCGCGCCCTTGGCTGGGCGATCTTCGGGCTTTTGCTTGGGCTGGCTGAAGGCGTGGTTGGCAAGAGTCAGGCTTGGAAAGGTATGCTCGGCGGTCTCATCGGTGGTGCACTCGGCGGAATATTACTTGAAAGCGCACATAACTGGCTGAGGGATCCCCTTACCGGAAAGGCCGCAGGACTTGTGCTGCTTGGCGCATCAGTGGGTGCGTTCATCTCGCTCATCGTCGTTTTGCTCTCGCGCGCATGGCTGGAGATCACCTCCGGTAAACTTAAAGGCACAGAGTTTATCCTCGATAAATTCATGCGCGCAGGCGGCCCGGCTGTGGCCATCGGCAGTTCCCCGCTCAAATCAGAGATTGTTTTACCCGATCCCGATATTGCCCCCCAACATGCCATGCTCACCGGAGATGGAATGCGCTTCTCTCTTAAAGATATGAGCCTTGCCGGCACATATATAAACGGAAAAAAGATCGAGCGCATGCAACTATCCAATGGACAGAAGATCCGCATGGGCAATACCGAGATGGTTTATCACGAAAAGAGGTAGCCATGCAGACGAAAAAGAATCGTTTCCTACTAACGCTTGGCCTGCTGGCATTACTTGTATTAGGCTCGCCAGTGACGGCTTTCGCGCAAAGCGACATGCAGGTGCGGATCACACAGGTGGATAATTCCAACTTTCCGAGTGTGACTGTATACGTCTCCGTCACGAACTCGGCGGGTGAGCCTGTCGGTGTGGATCCCAGCACTATTCAGATCTCCGAAAATAATACTTTGATGCAACCAACCGACATCCGGGGTGGTGAGGACGGCCAGGCTGAACCACTCACGACCATGCTGGTGATCGATATCTCCGGAAGCATGGATAAGAATAACAAACTCAAAGCCGCCAAGGATGCCGCCACAGCCTACGTGACACAAATGCGTGCCGGCGATCAGGCGGGTCTGATGACCTTCGACACAGACACATATTATGTCCAACCGATCACAACGGACATTGCCGCATTGAGCAGGGCGATCAACGGACTCCAAACCGGCGGCGATACAGCCATGTTTGACGCTCTGATCGATGCGGAGAACGCTTTGGGTGGTGTCTCCGGCCGCAAGTCGATCATTGTTCTGGCGGATGGATTGGATAATCGCAGCACCAGTACGGTTGATACTGTGATCGAGCAGATCGGCCCCAGCGGGCTTACGATCTCAACGATCGGCTTCGGGGATGCCAGTACAGCTTCACAGTCAGGCCTTGATGAAACTGCACTGAACTCAGTCGCTGAACGATCTGGCGGTCTTTACAGCTTTGCCGCAGATTCTCAAGCCCTGAGCGCGCTCTACCAGCAATATGGTCGTACTTTGCAGAGTGAGTATGCGATAACCTATGTTTCCCCAGCCACCCTGCGGGATGGCATCAATCGTAACTTGAATGTCTCGCTTTCAGCAATCGGTGTGTCAACAGAAGCGAACTACAATCCGGGCGGAGTTCTGCCCGAAGTGACCGGCCGGTCCTGGACTCTGTTCGGCACGATCCTGGGAAGTTTGCTCTTACTTCTGCTTGCTCCATTTGCAATTTCGCGCGGTTCCGGTCTGTTCAGTGGCATCAAGCGAAAGGGCAGGATCAAACTGGCGCAACCGGCCTCGCTAGGGAAGAAGCCAAACATCAAGATCAAATAGGTGGTTAAGCAAGACCTGGCTGAATCAAAATAAAAGTGACAGTTCATTTGAACTGTTACTTTTATCGTTTTGAATCATTCGTGCTGATCGAACTTTAATTGTACCGGTCCACTTTGCGGATGACCATTACCACTTTTCCCTTGATCTCCAAAGATTCGGTCTTTTTGATCATGATGGGTTTCATGGTGGGGTTGGCGGGTTGGAGACGATAGCCGTCTTTTTCCTTGTAATAATATTTGAGGGTAGTTTCGTTCTTATCCGATAACCAAATGGCTACCATATCACCGTTGCGTGCCTCCTGCGTTGGTTTCAGGATGACAATATCGCCATCGTTGATCATGGCATCGATCATCGAATCTCCCTGTACTTCGAGAGCGAACAACTCCCTGCCTTTTTCCTTGGCGGGCATGAGCGAGGTGGCGATCTCAACTGAATCCTCAGGGGTAAAGGTGGCAAAATCTGCACCTGAGGGGACCGGAATGGGTTCGCCTGCAACGATGCGTCCCAGCAAGGGGACCCGCAGCATATCACCAAGCGGGGTATTGCCGGTAAGCCTCATGCCACGAGAAATTTTACGGTCGCGTTCGATGTGACCCGATTTTTCGAGTTGATCGAGGTAATAGTTAACCACGGAAGTCGAAGAAATATCGCAATCCTCCCCGATTTCCCGTATTGAGGGTGGGTGCTTGTGTTCGCGTTGGTATGTCGCGATGAAATCGAGGATTTTCTGGTGTCTTTCGCCCAGTCCTTTGCTCTTTCGTACCATCATCATCATTTAAGCCTCCTGCCAAAAGAACTAGCATACATAAGCATTCTTCGCTCATTTGTGCTATGAATGATACCCGAACGCCTGTTCTGTGTCAAGGATTTCTTGACAGGGGAAAATGGCAGTTTGCAACGGATTTCATAACCAGGTGCGTCGTCGCATCCACAGGAACATGACGATGGGGACGGTGAGCATGATCCCAAGCGTGAGTTCAAATACCTGTTGACTCGTCCAACCAGCAAGATGGGCAACCGGCTCAAAGAAGTTCATGCCGAAGAAGCCTGTGATAAATGTGATCGGCATGAAGAGCGTGGTGATGATGGTGAGGGTCTTCATCACATCGTTCATACGATTATTGACAACCGACAGGTAGGTGTCCAGCGCGCCGCTGACCAGGTCACGCAGATTTTCGTTGAGATCGTGCAATCTCACCAGATGGTCGTAAATATCGCGGAAGAAGACACGATCCTTGGGGTCTATTACACGATAATCGTCGCGGGCGGGTTTGTTCAACACCTCTCGCTGGGGGAGCAGGATCCTTCTCATTGAAGGGAGCAGGCGCTTATTCAGGTTTACTGAGATTGACTTACAATTGGCGGTATGACATGGAAACCATCATACTTGACGCGTGAACAAATGGAAGAACCACGGCTTGAAGGCGGACGCTTGTTGAAGGTGTGGATATGTCCAACGTGATGAAAGCGCTGCGCATGGGAGTGACCGGCAAGACCTTCGATGTGACCGATGATGAAGACGGCGAACACGTGGAGATCTACGTAGAGTAGGTTGAAGCTTTTATGTTGACTTTTCAACACAAATGACCCTCCTGAGAGGGTTGATTGTGTGTATTGACTGTGGTATTTTGCTGAAGTATTCATTCGGAGAAATATGGAATCAAAAACCAAACGCACCGGTATGTTCGGCTTCACGCTCGTCTGGCTCGGTCAGATCGTGTCTGTGCTTTCGACACAGATGACTACATTTGCCCTGACGATTTGGGTATTTGAAAAAACGGGAAGCGCCACAGCGCTTGCGCTGGTTCAGGTATTTTTCATCACGCCTTTACTGTTGGTTACGCCAGTTGCCGGTGTGATGGTAGATCGTCATAACCGCAAAATGATGATGATGGTCAGCGACCTCGCCGCAGGCCTGACGACAGTGGCCATTCTTGTTTTGCAGTTTTTAGGTGTGCTTGAAGTCTGGCACTTATATGTAGCCGCCGTCTTTCAGGGGCTTGGAAACGCGTTTCAATGGCCGGCATATTCCGCTACTATTAGTACCATGATCCCCAAGGAGCAATATGGGCGTGCGAATGGCATGATGTCGCTGGTACAGATGGGCCCAGGCATCTTTGCTCCCATGCTGGCGGGCGCTTTGTTTCCCATCATCGGCCTTGCAGGGATTTTATCAGCGGATGTCGTCACCTTTCTTATTGCCATCCTGGTACTCGCCCTTGTACATATCCCTCAGCCTGTACGTAGTAAAGAAGGGGAGCAGGCGAGTGGTCACATATTACAGGAAGCCCTCTTCGGCTTTCGATATATTTTTTCCCGACCCGGTTTGCTGGGTTTGCAATTGGTCTTCTTCTTTGGAAATCTTTGCACGGGAATTGCCTTCACCGCCGTTGCACCCATGGTCCTGTTACGAACGAATAATAACAGCGTCAGCCTGGGATGGGTTCTTGCCGCGGGGGCGATTGGCGGCGTAGCCGGAGGCGTACTGATGAGCGCGTGGGGAGGATTCAAGCGGAGAGTCCACGGCGTATTGGCCGGGTGGATCGTGTTCAGCGCCTTTTTTGCTTTGGTCGGCGTCGGCACGTGGATTCCGCTTTGGGTCGGTGCGATGGCCTTAAGCTCTCTCTTTGGTCCGGTCATTGACGGCTCGAATCAGGCGATCTGGCAATCGAAGGTCGCACCTGACCTGCAGGGGCGTGTTTTTTCTGCGCGCATGTTGATCGCGTGGATCACGAATCCCATTTCACCGTTGATCGCCGGTTTATTGGGAGACTATATGCTTGAACCCGCGATGCGCGCATCAGGCGAGTTCTCCTCGTTATTTGGATGGATCGCTCCTATCGGACCTGGAGCCGGCATGGGTGTGCTTGTCTTTTTCGGCGGCCTCGGAGGCATCCTGGCCGGGCTGACAGGTTATTTCGTCCATCATATTCGTGATGTCGAAACCGTATTGCCCGATCACGACGCCCTGTCCAAAACCGAAACAGCTCGTGCTTCTTAAAATATTTGCTTTGAATTTTATTAAACAACCTCGAAAAGAGGTTGTTTTCTTCTAACGGGTGTGCTATTCTCTCGTGACCTACCCGTTTTTCCAGTGACGAACCATCCCTTTCGGCGATACACTCCGAAGATGAGCTGGCTATACTGACTCATAAGGAGATATACAATGGCTAAAAATATTTTTGTTGAACTTTCAGATGCAATGTCAGATGCCGCTGAACGTGCGGGTAAATCCACTCTGTTGGTGGATGCGCGCAAACGCATGCCTGCAAGCGGAGTCGCAATTTCCGCGGATACCGTTTTGACTGCGGATCATGTCGTCGAACGCGATGAGGATATCAAGGTAATCCTCGCGGATGGGACAGAACTGACGGCAAAGCTTGCCGGCCGGGACCCTGGGTCTGACCTGGCGGTATTGAAATTAGCCAAGGCCTCAGCTACCCCCGCCGAGGTCTCGAAGACTCCCGCGCGTGTCGGTCAATTTGTTTTGGCGATCGGCCGCCCCTCAAGCAAAGGAATCGAATCCAGTTTTGGGATCGTCAATGCGATCGGAGGCCCTGTCCGCACCGGGCGCGGTAGCATGCTCGAGCGTTTTATCAAAACGGATGTCGTTTCTTACCCCGGCTTTTCGGGCGGACCTTTGGTCAACGCCGATGGCACGATCTTTGGTATTAACACCTCCGGTTTTGGGAGTGGCTCGGCGATCACCATCCCCGCAGATCTTGCCTGGAAGATCGCAGAGACCCTCGAGAAGCATGGCAAGATCAAACGCGGCTATCTTGGCATTCGCAGTCAAACTGTGGATATTCCCGCGGATGCACAGAAGTCACTCAAACGTGAACAGTCCACCGGCCTCCTGCTCGTGGGAGTTGAATCGGAAAGCGCTGCAGCCAAGGGTGGTTTGATCGTCGGCGATATTTTGGTCGGCGTGGCTGGAGAAGCGGTGGCACACCACGATGAGTTATACACGCGCCTGAGTGGCGATGTGGTTGGCAAATCTACAGCGATCGATGTCGTACGCGGTGGCAAGTTAGAAACAGTGAAAGTCACCGTTGGAGAACGCTAACGTCATTGCGAGGAAGGCTTTGGCCTGACGACACTTGCGCCGCACTCCCACTCCGCTGCGCTAGGCCCACTCGCTGCGCTCGGGACTGCCGCTTTGCGGCGTGCGCGAGGGACTTCGTGCGTTTGTTGCACACTTGTCCTGCCGTCTCGCACCGTCGTGCTCGCGGCACGAACGGTGGATGCAAGTACCAGGGGTGCAGGTGAGCAATCTCCTACCATCAAATGTACTCAGCTAACTTGAGATTGCTTTGTCGCTACGCTCCCCGCAATGACATGCTGGAGTTGAATTGATCCGTGTAACGATCGTCTCACCAAATCATGCCTTGAGGGTTGGCCTGCGCGAAATGCTCAGTGATCGACCCGGTATCAAGGTCGTTGGGGAGGCTGCCGGCCTGGAAGACGTAAATGAGCAGGAGACCGAGGTGCTGGTGCTGACCTCGGTCTCCTTTGCGCGTTTTTCAGAGATACGAACGGACTCTTTTGGTCTGTTGCTCCTGACAGACGAAATCGATGACGCGCGTGGATTGGTGGATTCAAATCCGCGTGCCTGGGGCGTGATTTCTGCGAGCGCGACGAGTGATGAATTGGCGGCGGCAGTCCACGCGGTGGGCGAGGGACTTTGGGTCGGCGCGCCAGGCCTGGTCCGCGGCTTGATGCGTTTTATGGGAGGAGCCGATTCCTCAGGCGAAGAGTCCCTGATTGAGTCGTTGACGGCGAGGGAGAGGGAAGTCCTGCAATGGATGGCGGAGGGGTTGGCGAACAAACAAATCGCGCTAAAGCTTGGGATCAGCGAACACACGGTGAAGTTTCATCTGTCCTCTTTGTATGCCAAGTTGAATGTGTCGAGCCGGACGGGGGCTGTTAAAAGGGGGTTGGGACTGGGTTTGATCTCGTTGTGATCTATTTCTTTTTTCTTCGAAAGACCAAGGGTGTGGTCACGATAAATACGATCAGGATCCCCATGACGACAATCCCGTTCGTCGAACCGATCACGGAGTTATCTTCTGTGGCAGGTGTGGATGTGATCTGTGCGCGCCATGCAGCTGTGTTTAATCCTTGAGCAGAGGCAGGCGGCCGGTTAAATGTTGAGACGATCAATATCCCTGCGATGATGAGAAGTATGGAGATGCTCAATATTCGTGATGACTTCATCGTATTTGTTGATTGTAATTGTATCATGCCTTAAAAATCCCCCCTTTAAGCTCTTATATGTACTTTTTTATTATTTAATTGTATAATCGCGGGGTTGTTTGCTCGCGGGTTCAGCAAATGGCTCTTAATGTGGAGACTCTCAGGGAAGTTTTTGTGAATGCCGCGTTCCCATCTCTCGTCCTGATTTCCATCGGGACGGGTTTTGTGTATACGCGTCGCGCGGCAAGTTTGTGTCCCCGTAGTTGCCCTGCGGTTATTGCTCTGTTTCATCCCTTACGGTAATACTGCCCGTGCCGCCGTGACCTAACACACGGCGGTGCGGCGCTTAAAGTTCATTTCAGGAGCATCCATGTTCAAGAGACTTTTTGCCTGGCTGATAACGCCGCTCGGTTTGATCGCGGTGGGGATCGCATTTCTGGCAGTTTTCAGCCTTGCAGCCTATGGCATTAACCTAACCCAGCAGGCGCCTGAACAGCCGATCCAGTTTCCACATAAGACGCATATCGGTTTTGGAATACAATGTTTGTATTGCCATCCCGGAGCAGCGCGCGGGCCCGCAGCGGGAATTCCCTCACAAGCCAAATGTTGGGGCTGTCATCAACAGATCGCAAAGACAGACACGAGCCCCCTCCTTGCACCTTTGAAGGAGGCAGTTAATAGCGGAACACCCATTGAATGGATACCTGTAGCACAGGTGCCGGATTTCGTTCAATTTAACCATCGTGCCCATGTGGCCGCGGGACAAAACTGTGAGAATTGCCATGGCGATATGTCCAAGGTGACCGTCGCGGAAAATCCGCAGCTATTCAATATGGGTTTTTGTTTGAACTGCCATAAGAAGATCGGGGCGGAAGATCATGAGAAACTGCTCAGGCTTACCGACTGTGG
>CAZSVR010000044.1:0-27940 GCA_964610295.1 uncultured Anaerolineaceae bacterium | reverse complement strand
TTCGAACCCACGTTGGTGTGACCCAAACATGTTTTCAAGACATGCGCCTTCAGCCACTCGGCCATCCCTCCAGGCGGACGCCATTCTACCATATAACCCATGCAAAACGAATTGATCAAGAGCGCTTGTATCCCCGCTATAATGAAACTCCATGGAACAGCGCAAACAATATGATGTCATCATTATCGGCGCGGGAATCGCAGGCCTGACCGCCGCGCTTCATCTCGCAGAGCGAGGCTTGAAACCCCTCATCCTTGAAGCAGGAAATCGCGTCGGTGGAAGATTGGCCGGCATGGGTCATATTGATATCAAAGGCTGGCAATTGCCTTTGGAGCATGGTGTTCATGGAATTTGGAGTTCGTATGTGAATTTTAAATCCATGCTCAAGCGGCATGAAATCGTGACGCAATTGATCCCCGCGCGCGACGAGCAATGGATTCATCGCGCCGGGAATTTCATCAGCCGCGCGCCCATTGGCAGGACCATCCGTAACAGCCTGATCCCCGCGCCATTTCACTATATCCAACTCTTTCTGGATCCACAATTTTTGTGGATGCTTGGCCTGCGCGATTGGATCTCCATTTTTCATGTGTGGTCGGTGCTGGTGATGTCCATTGGCATCGATCCATTTATTGAAGATCAGCCACTCGAAGGATTAACGTTTGGAAAAACCCTCAAGTCGTGGGGGCCATCCTTTCGTTCTCTCTTCTTCGGGCTTACCCGCAACGGGTTATCCACTGATCCAGACGAAGTTCCACTCGCGGGGTTTCTCGCCTTTCTGCGTTTTTATACGATCATGCGCCGCGACGCATGGATGTTCGAATACCTGCCCAACGGCGGCGGCGAGGTCTGCGAAAAACTTTCAGAGAAGATCATGCAACTCGGAGGTGAGATCAGGCTCAACTCACGCGTGAAGCGGCTGGAAACAAATGGGGACTGGATCGTGCACTGGGAGCAGGATTCCATCCCAGGCATTGACCATGCCCCATTCCTCATCCTCGCCTCAGACTCACCCGCGGCTGAGTCAATCATAAAAAACAGTTTCCCCGCTGAAAGTGATTCGCTCTTCTTCCCGCGCGGGCTTGGGCACGCTGTGATCCGTTTATGGTTTGATCGCGCGCCGCGCCGCGGCCCCGAGGCCGGGATGTTCAGCGGCGATTTTGTCATGCATAATTTTTTCTGGCTTGAAAGAATTTATGAAGCTTATCAAAAATGGAGCGAGGGCACAGGAGGCTCGTGCATCGAAGTACATGTGTATGGCCCGCACACCGTTTTGGAGGAGGCTGACGCGCTCTTGCTGACAAAAGTGCTCACCGACCTTTATCGCGCTTTCCCCGAATTGAGAGGCCATCTCATCACACAAAATATCCAACGGAACGCAGCTTCGCATACATTGCCCGCGCTCGGTATGCGTGGCACACATTTGGGAATTGAAACGAAATGGGAAAACCTGTTCTGCGCAGGCGATTGGGTCAGCCACCCCACCCCGGCTTTCTTTTTGGAGCGCGCCTGTGTCACAGGATTGGAAGCCGCAAACCAGGTATTATCTGCGCGTGGATTGGAAACATGGGAAGCGAAGTTCTATCCGCCCCCGGAGCCGTTGGTGGCCTGGATGGAAAAATTAATGCAAACAGCCCGGTCTAAAAGAAGAATACAAACCAGCAACAATAAGGTTGGTTGAATGAAACCATTAAAATGGTGCGCGCCTCTTTTTCCTTATCTGGCCGTGTGGGTGGGATTGTTTTGGTTCAAGAGCGCGTGGCTTGCATTGGCAGGATTCCAAATTGCGATATTGTTTGTGCTTGTAATCGCGCGTCCCAATATCCCGATCGATATTCTTTTTAGAACCAATCATTCCAAATGGATTTTTACAAGCATGGCCCTGTGCGCAAGCAGCGGGTTGGCCATATATTATCTTCGCCAATTTTTGGGTATGACAGAAAACCTTTCATCACAACTTGAGGGAATTGGGTTGAACAAATCCACATGGCCCTGGCTCATTACGTATTTTTCACTGGTTAACCCATTTATTGAAGAATATTTCTGGCGGGGGTATCTTGGGAGCGAAAGAACGGGCTTTGATATCGGGGATTTGATCTACGCCGGTTATCACGGGCTGGTTTTGATGGGAAAGATTCATCCTCTCATGATATTTCTCGCGCTGGTTGGTCTCACCTTCATTGGCTGGTTTTGGAGGCAAATCAGCCGTGCAGATGATGGATTACTTATACCAGTACTTGGTCATCTAGCCGCAGATTTTTCGATCTTAATGTCGGTATACTTAATCACGAGGTAATCTATTAGAGCCTATATGCAAAATCAACATTACGTGTCATCCTTCGCTGCGCTCACATCGTCCCGCTGTCCTTCGGGAGAGTGACACAACTTTAGACTATGTTCAATTAAGGTAAGTACGGAGCAATCGGGCCTTGATAATTCGTCAGCTGAGCCAATTCACCAAATGGGATTACTACAGTTTGTGGGCCGGCTGCGTAAGGCGCGACCTGATATTCATCGAAAGTAATGACCAGGCCTTCGTCATAAACATTCCAGTTGTCATAATTTTCAGGTGTGGGCTCAGCTCCCTGCTCAAATCCTTCAAAACCGATATCGCGTGTCGCAAGTTGCGCTTTGCTATAATCTGAGATCAATTGAAGATAATTGGAATTCAGCTGAAAGAGCTCATCCAATGTTATATCCTTGCCGTTCTCCAATTCGTAATTAACGGTAACGGTGTAATGATATGGGTGCGCCGCACCATCGGTATAGCCGGAAATATCATATTTCAAGCTCCAGAAGTTTCCCTTTTGCGAGACCAGTTCGTACTGCACATCAAGAGAACTGCCCGTCGAGGTGGGAGTGACGGCCAATTGGGCAAGATCACTCTTGAACGCGTCAATCTCTTTTTGAACAATGTCTTTTAGTTCAATATTAAACGCTTGCACACGCGGATCGGTTGAACCATCCAGGAACGGGATCTGTGCAGTGATCTTATAAACCGGCGTTTGACTCTCTTCATTAATCGAACTCGACGAAAGCGTAACAGACTCGCTTAGAGAGCCTGCTGTTGCCGGTTGCTCTAATGCCGGAGCAGTCGTTGCCTGTGGCGCGGGGAAAGCAGAAGTGCTGCAAGCCAATGCCCCAAGCAAAAGAATAGTTATTACCAAAGTGATATATCGTAAATTTGTTTTCATTTCAATTCCTTTAAGATTGCAAGAGTTTCCTGTTTGCCACCCACGCCATTCTCTCCGCCCGGCCCAACGCATGAAGGACAACCGTCTTCACAGGCACATTCACTGACCAATTCCAGTGCGCGCGCGATCAATTCATCGTGGATCTCAAATAATTTTTGGCTAAAACCGATCCCCGCAGGGACATGGTCATAAAGAACAACAGACGGGGATCCAGTGACCTGGCCGGCCGGGTCTGTGTGGACTCCCAAGTCACGCGTATCGCACATCAAAAAAAGCGGTGCGAGGTTGCCAAGCACGAAGCCGAGCCCGGCCAGTCCGCTTCGCATGCGCACGTTTTGTTCCACTTTTTGATGGCAGGTTCGGCAAAGCGTTGACAGGTTTTCCAAACGATTGGCTTGTGACGGATCAGGAGTCCCGTCTCGAACGAATGCGCGGAACGGGATCTTATGATGCACATCATGCTGGCGATCCGTTTCGGGTGTGCCACAGATCTGGCATCTAAATTGATCGCGCTCGCGGACTCTGTCGCGAATTTTGGGCCAATCGGGTCCGTAATTGTTTGGGTCGTTGGACCAGATACCGGCCTCGCGCAGACGCGAAAGCGTCTCTTCGGTGAGGGAAAGCCAGTAGCCGATCGTCTGTAACACGGAAGGAGGCAAGTCGAGAGGTTCCTCCCCCAAATTTTCATAGGTGAACCAGCGCAATTTTTTGAATCCGACAACTTGTGTGGTGACTTGAATTTCTCCGTACCCTTTTTGAGCACCTCTCACAGCGCCCTCATCAATCTTATTCAACAGTTGGATCTCAGAACGTCGCTGCGCCTCAGTGTAGTACTCAAGCACCACAGGTACAAGCTGTGCGATATGATTTTCAAGGTTGAATTCCTGCACAAAATATTGCTGGCCTTCGTGCATGTAGATCGCGCCGCGGTGAACCATCCATGCGGCGCTTTCACCATCCACTGTGCCGATCGCGGTTGGCCGTCCATCTTCCGATGTAGATTGCAGCACGACGCTCTGTGGTGATGCGGAACGTAATGAAACATTCGCGGCCGGATACTGATCCTTCATCCAATAATATTTTTCGTTCGAGAAATGAGACTCTTGATTCGCAACCAGGAACTCAAGATATTCGTCCACAAGTTCGCCGGAGATATTTCCAAAGCGTTCGCCTTTTTGAAATGGCAATTCGAATAGTGCACAACGCAAATGGTCAAGCAGGATGAGCAAATGATTCGGATTAACCAGCGCCTGCTCGGGGGAACTGCCGAAAAAATATTCGGGATGATGTGCGAGGAACTGATCCAGTGGATTCGACGAGGCGACCAGAAGGGACACCGCAGGATCATCCCCGCGTCCCGCCCGACCCGCCTGCTGGCGCGCGCTTGCGATCGTCCCCGGATACCCGACCAGGATCGCCGCTCCGAGCCCGCCGATGTCAATTCCCAATTCGAGAGCAGTGGTTGCCACGACGATCTTGACCGATCCATCGCGCAGACCTTGTTCGATCTCACGGCGTTGATGTGGGAGGTAGCCGGAACGATAGCCGCGAATTGCTCCCTCACCCCTAGCCCCTCTCCCAATAGGAGAGGGGAACTCTTGCAGGTATGTCAAAATAATTTCAACACTTCGACGCGTGCGTGCAAAGACAACGCTTTGAATATCACGCGAAAACAGATCATTTGCCAATCGCACACTTTCCAACAAACCACTTTTTCGCAAGCCGAGCGCGGGATCGGTCACAGGTGGGTTATAGATGATGAAGTGACGTTCACCGCGCGAGGAGCCGTCGTTGTCGATCAGTTCGACCTGCTCTTCGATCAGATTCTCAGCCAGTTCCTTCGGGTTACCGATCGTCGCGGAGGCGAGGATGAATTGCGGATCTGCGCCGTAAAATTTTGCAACCCGTTTGAGTCTGCGGATCACATTCGCGACGTGTGAACCAAAAACGCCGCGATACGTGTGTATTTCGTCAATCACAATGAATTTCAAGTTGCCGAAGAAATCGCTCCAATTGGAATGGTGCGGCAGAATGCCTGTATGAAGCATATCCGGGTTCGACAACACAATGCGTGCGTTCCTGCGAATGGGCGACCTTGCAGATTGGGGTGTATCGCCATCGTAGATGGCCGCTGGCAGATTTGAATTTTTTAGCTTCAAAACGTTTAGACGTTCCAACGTCGATAATTGATCTTGAGCGAGAGCTTTCGTAGGAAAGAGATACAATGCACGCGCGTCATTGTTTTCGATCAACGTAAAAAGCACGGGTAAATTGTACGCGAGAGTCTTTCCACTGGCGGTGCCTGTCGCAAGGACGATATTTTTATGTGCCAAAGCATGGGTCCACGCCGAGAGTTGGTGTGAGTAAAGTTGAGCAATTCCACGGGAGGCTAGTGCTTCTCGAAGTGGAACGGGGAGATCGTTCGGAAAGGAATGCGTTTGCGCGGGGCGGGCTGGAGTCGTCTGCCATGCAAAAAAATTTGGCGCGGTGTCCGCGTCGTGTTTCCAGAAATCGAGCAAGGAATGGATCGAGTTCAAATGTTTAGTTCACTGTGCATCGATCGCAGAGGGTTCTTCCCCACCTGTATGCAGGGTGCGAAACGCCCACGCGCCCATGCCGAACGGGACCCAGAACGTGATCGTGCGATATGTAAGGGTGATGACCACCGCCTGACTCCAGTTCACGCTCAATGTGACGAGCGCAATCGGCATAAGACCCTCCACTATGCCAATACCCGATGGTGTGGGCGAAACGATCAGGAAGAGATGGGCAATGGAAAAGCCTGCGATGATGGTGCCTGCCGAGAAGGGAACTTCAAAGGATAAAAACGCACAGATCAGGATCAACATCAGCAAGATCTTATCTAAAATTCCCCACAGAATGGGCCTTACCAGACCGAATGGTTTTTCAGTGAGGCCGGAAAAGCCTTCGGATACCTCATGAGCAAATTCATGCGCACGGGATTCGCTCAGGTACTCCTTTTTGCGAAAAAGCTTTACAACCCGGTTGATCACTCGCACTATTTTTGCCAGCAAATTTCCCAGTTTTTCCTCCGACCGGTAACCAAGATATAGAATGAACGCGTAACCTATGGCAATACAAAGCAGCAAGAACGACGCCGAGGTCTCACCGGCATGGAGGTCAGCGCGTCGGACGAGCACGATCAAACCCACGGCCAGCACGCACAGGAACGCCGCCTGATCGAGCAGGAGGAATAACGCCGCCGCAACGGTGACTTTGCCGGCGGGATGCCCGCGTCTGCGGGCCTCCGCTGCGAAGAGTGCGATCCCGCCTACCCCGGCCGTGGGGGCGACCACGTTAATAAAGTTCGCCGCCTGGGCAATGCGGCTCAACGTAAGTACCGCCTCGTCAATTCCAAGCAAATGATAAATCGACTGATACATCCGCCCGACGATCACGAACCAGACAAATTGGATCAGGATGCCCAGAATGAAATATGGCAGATGCGCATGACGAAGAGTCTGTACAATGGTTTCGAGTTCGCTGAAACTGATCACCACGATTGCAATGCCAAGAAAGAGAATAAGAACGATGAATAATTTTTTCATTATCAATGATTATACACAAAATAAAAGGGCGGGTCTGAGACCTGCCCTTTTTGTATACGGATGGTCAACTTCTTCGCCGCCCGCCCACCAGGCTGACGTAATAAAGCAATTGCAGGATCGCAGTGACGAGGCCTGCGACGTAGGTCAAGGCGGCTGCGTTCAATACGCGATTGACACCGCGTCTTTCTTCGTCAGTCTGGATGATGCCGGTTTGCACCAGCAGTTGCTTCGCACGCGCGGAGGCATTAAATTCCACAGGCAGTGTGGCCAGCGCGAAGAGCGCGCCTCCCGCGAAGACGATCACACCCAGCCAGGCCAGATCGGTCCAGCGGATGAAGAGACCGATCATGATAAGGATCCAGCCAAGGTTCGAGCCAATGTTTACCACGGGCACCAGCGCGGAACGCAGGCGAAGCGGGAAGTACTCATCTGCGTCCTGCATGGCATGACCGAGTTCGTGTGCGGCGATCGCGACCGCAGCCACAGACGCGCCGTTGGCCACCCCGGGCGAGAGATAGAGTGTCTTATTGCGCGGATCGTAGTGGTCCGTTAAGTTTCCGGCCACGCCCTGGATCTGCACCCCATATAGGCTGCCTGTTGAGATCAATCTTTGCGCGGCCTGGTTTCCTGTCAGCCTACTCTGCGCGGGGACCTGGCTCCATTTTTGATAGGCCGCTTTCACGTACCATGAGGTAAGCCCCATCAGTATGAACGCGGGGATCATATACAAAAGGTAGGTCGGGTTGAAGAAAAACATGTTCACCTCTTTATTTACTGATCATTTCCAACAATACTTCCACAGCTTTATCCAGTTGTGGGTCACGGTCGGCAGTGCGGTCCTCATCGGTCATTTCGACTACATGCTCTGGTGTGAGGCCAATTTTGTGGATCGTCCGTTCCTTGGGCGTCAGCCATTTGGCCACGGTAATTCGAACTGCGCCATTTTCACCGGAAAGGGGGATCCAATTTTGGACCGAACCTTTTCCGTAGGAGCTCACGCCCAGGAGCTCAGCCCGGCCTACATCCTGCAATGCACCGGCCACAATTTCAGAAGCGGAGGCTGAACCTTCATTGATGAGCACCACCATGGGAATGCTCTCGTCTGTGGCCAATCCGCCGGGGATGACGTCGTATGTCGTGCGGCTGCCATTGCCATATTGCTCGTACAACACCACACCATCACCGATAAATTGTGAGGCCACTTCCACCGCGCTTTGTAAATAGCCGCCGCCATTGTTTCTCAGGTCGAGGATGATGCCTTTCGGGTTCTTCGCCATCAATTCTGTCAGCGCGGCGAGCAATTCGGGTGTTGTCTTTGATCCAAAGGTTGTCACCTGGATATAAGCAATGTCGTTCTCCAGCATTTTGCCGGAGGCCGCTTTCAGCGTGATCTTTTCGCGAATCACATCGAACTCAAGGAAGTCCGACTCCCCTTCGCGCAAAACCGTCAGGTGGACGGACGTTCCCGCCGGACCGATCACTTTCGATCTCGCCACTTCTGCGGGAACCCCGGTCATGTCTTCGCCATTCACGGCCACCACCTGATCTCCGGGATGAAGCCCGGCGCGTTCGGCAGGCGAATCGGGCATCGGACTGGTGATGGTGAGATATTGGGTTGTGGTATCCACATACGCGCCGATGCCTTCATATTCACCTTCGAGGCTGGAGTTGGCCTGTTCAAAGCCGACCGGATCCATGTAGGAGGAATGCTCGTCGCCCAGGGCCTGCATCATACCGGTGATCGCACCGCGCATCAGTGCCACATCGTCCAGCGGCTGGTCCACGTAATTGTCATGAACAAGATTCCAAGCCTCCCAGAAGGGCGAGAACAGACTCTGCATGTCGGCAGGTGTAGCCGTTTCCTGTTCCGGGGAAGTGGTCGGTGCGGGGTTGGCGATCTGTGGATTCTGTAAAAAGGACAGGCCCGTAAAAGGCAGGATATGCCCGGTGACAAATCCAGCGGCGAACGAGCCGAGTACGACCACGATCACGACCAACACCACGAAAATATTCTTTAATGTTTTACTCACAAAAGCCTCCAATTTTTGGCTAACTATAAGGATAAAGCTAACAGCAGGGCATTAATATACGCTGAATCCTTTATACGATTTGTATAAGAAAAGGGTTCTACTCTTCAGAATCCTTCGGATAATCCTTCTTACCCTGCTGCGGCGCTCGCATGCAAGGGCGAAGCTCGTCGATCGAGTCGTCCTTCTTTATGATGATCGCGCGCTTGGCTTTCATTACAACCTCTCCAAAATTTCAGGCAATTCTTTCCAGTCTGTAAAATATGCGTTCGCGTCGCGATTGGCAGATGTGTCACCATATAAAATGCTGGACATGCCCGCGGCGCGCGCAGCGCGCGTTGTGCGTGTGAGGTCATCTATCATTACACAATGCGAAGGGTCATTTTCACCTGCGGTTTTCATCGCGAGTTCAAAGGATTCAGGCATGGGCTTGCAATAAGGCGAGACCGCGTTCACGTCCACGATGGTCGGGAAGAGGTCGTTGAGCCCCAGCGCGGTCAATACTCTTTGGGCGTGAGGAATGTCTGCGTTTGTAAAGATCAGATTGCGGGTCGGGAGTGAAGCGATGATCGCGCGTTGGACCGCATGCGGGATCAGATAATCCTTCAGCGGCAAGTCATGCACATAAGCCAGGAATTCATCCGTATCAATGGTGTCATGCGCCTGCAGGCCGCGCAGGGTTGTACCATATTGCAAAAAATATTTTTCGCGCAATTGTGGAATTTCGTTTTCGGGAATATTCAAATGCGCGCGCATATATTCGTTCATGCGTCCTTTGATGGCTTTCCACAACCCTGCGCTGGAGGGATATAACGTGTCGTCAAGGTCGAAGAAAATCGTGGTGATCCGCATTAGGCGATTATAATCGTGTCATGCCCATTCGTTACCTTGCCTCCGAAGTATCATCGCAGATCGCCGCCGGCGAAGTGGTGGAACGGCCCGCCTCCGTCGTTAAAGAATTAATTGAAAATTCGCTGGACGCGGGTGCAAAAAATATTTCCATTTCAATTGTAGACGCAGGCAGGACTCTGGTGGAGGTCGCGGACGATGGATTCGGCGTCCCCGCCGACGAATTGGAATTGGCCGCCTCCCGTCACGCGACCTCGAAACTGGTTCGGTCCGAGGACTTGTTCCACATTTCGACTCTCGGCTTCCGCGGCGAAGCGCTGGCTTCGATCGGTTCCGTCGCGCGCTTGACGATGACTTCACGCGTGGAAAACGCAAAAGAAGGCGCGCGCCTCAAAGTGGATGGTGGTATTGGCAGTAAACTGGAAAAAGTCGGTGCGCCGCTGGGGACCCGCGTGCGCGTGGAAAACCTATTTTATAACGTGCCAGCGCGTCTAAAATTTTTGAAGACAGACGTCACTGAGAAGCGCGCGATAGACTCGCTTATCACGCGTTATGCACTGGCTTATCCGAATGTTAGATTCAAAGTAACGGACGGTAAACAGTCCACTCTGCAAACTACAGGGGATGGCGACCGCCGCGCGGTCCTCGCCTCGCTCTATGGTGTGGATGTGGCCAGGCAATTGCTCGAAGTGCTGGCGCAGGAAGAGGGATTATCTCTGACCGGATTTATCAGCCCCACCTCCCTCACACGTTCAAACCGCAAGGAGATCACCTTCTTCGTCAACGGGCGCTGGGTACAGGATATTTCATTATCAAGCGCTTTATTACAGGCGTATCACACTTTATTGATGGTGGGACGCTATCCGCTGACTGCGCTGTTTTTGGAGATCACTCCCGAAGATGTGGACGTGAACGTGCATCCCGCCAAGGCGGAAGTGCGATTTAGAATACAAGATAAGGTCTTCAGTTTTGTACAGCGTTCAGCGCGTAAGGCCATGCTGGCATACACACCCGTTCCATCAGTCTCACCGCAGTTGTGGGGTTCGCGTTCGCAAAGCGAATCTCCCGGCCGGCAGCCTGGCATTGATTGGTCCATTGCCCATGCTGAAGAGACTATTGACCACGGACAACAGACCACAACTGAAAATCGTCCGTCTTCCATGGTCAATAGTCAGGAGCAGCTTCCTCAATCAGGCGTACCTCTTTTGAGACTCATCGGCCAGATCGGCGCGACTTATCTTGTGGCCGAGGGACCGGATGGCTTGTATCTCATCGACCAGCATGCCGCGCACGAACGCGTTCTTTTTGAGAAACTCATGGCACAGCATGGAACCAAGAACATCCCTTCGCAGGCACTGCTGACCCCCGAGGTTGTGACTCTGCCGCCGCAATCTGCGAAGATGCTCATTTCTCAATTGCCGTTCTTGAATCACTTTGGCTTTGAAGTGGAGGAGTTCGGCGCGAACACCTTCCAGGTGCGCGCCATGCCGGTCCTGTTCTCAGGCGGCGACCCCGCCATTGCGCTGCGCGCGCTGGTTGAGGATTTCGAAGAGGATGAAACGCCGTTGCAGGCTGAGGTCGAGGCGCGCCTCGCCGCGCGGGTCTGCAAACGGCTGGCTGTTAAGGGAGGTCAGGTGTTGACCAGCGAGGAACAGCGCGCTCTACTCTCTGACCTTGAGGCCTGCCAGTCTCCACGCACCTGTCCGCACGGCCGGCCGACGATGATCCACTTATCCGTGGACACGCTGGAGAGGCAGTTTGGCAGGAGAGGCCCACGGTAGACTGGTCTTGCTTCCTGAAAATAAGACATATGGGCGATTATTGATTTTGTAAGGTGGGATAAAAAGCGCGACTAATGATATACAATCATTCCATGAAAGAATTGGCAGAAATCATCGCAGGGGCCGCGTTGGAAGCCTTGCTGGGCCACATCCACGCCATGGTCGCGGTCGTGGAAAAAGACGGCAAGCTGGTTTCATGGAATCGCGCCTTTGAACAAAGCCAGCCCACAATTTCCACATCCAATAAATTACAGGCCTTTATCACCGATCTTGACAGGGCCGAAATCCAAAAAAGATTGGACGCACAAGGCAAACACCGCTGGTTGGTGGATTTTGTAACGAGCGTGGAGGACCAACCCTTTCCGTGTGACTGCCTGCTTATTCCGCTTGCCGACAACCGCTTGCTATTCATCGCTGATCGCATTGAAGCTGATCCTGAACTTACCGAGATCGTCCAACGGTTAAACAAGCAAGTCAAGCTTTTTAAAGTGGAAAGAGATGTAGCCAACAAACTTGCACATCGAAAACATACCGAGGTAAATGCGGTCATGGCACAGGCCCATGAAGTATCGCAGATGGACCCGCTTACCTTCCTCCCCAACCGGCGCATGATCCTGCGTGAACTACAGGATGAGGTGCTGCGCGCCCAGCGATATCACACACAATTCTCCATTTCGATCGTGGATGTGGATCATTTCAAAAACGTCAACGATTCCTACGGTCACCTGACAGGCGATGAAGTCTTGAGGCAGGTGGGTACCAAATTAAAAGACCAGATCCGTCACCCAGATCTGGCGGGGCGTTACGGAGGCGAGGAATTTCTGATCCTTTTGCCTAACTCAGACTCAAAGGCCGCCGCAGAACAAGCCGCGCGCTTATGCAGGCAGGTGCACGATACGGTTGTGCAGGCATATAAACATGCTTTGCAAGTGACAATCAGTATCGGTATTGCCGAGTTCGAATTTGGGGTGGACACATGGGAAAGCCTGCTCAATCGCGCCGACATGGCTTTATATGAAGCAAAAAGCGGTGGGCGCGATCGATGGGCCGTGGCTAACTGACCTCTTGGTCAGCCTGGCTCGTATTCGAATATTTCCATAAAGGCGGAGACCACTTCCTCTTTTACCTTTTCCATCGAGGGCGCGCGGGATAACAGATCCGCCAAGGATACAACCGGTTCACTCGATCCACACGCAATAATTCCATCCCAATAATCCATATCTGGATTTACATTCAATGCAAAACCATGACGCGAGACGCCGTTTGCATCAACCTTGACTCCTATCGCTGCGATCTTGGCCGGCTTTTCGCGATCCTCCGGCTTGCAACGCGGACAACGCGAATGGACATCGGCTTGGATCCACACACCGGTCAAACCGGATCTCTGACCTGCGGCGATGCCAAGCCGCGCCAACGCCACGATCAGGGTTTTCTCCAGCCTGCGAACATAACCAACATAATCGGCTTGGGGAATTTTATCTTGAGAATTAACTCTCCCCAATGGCAGGAGTGGATACCCAACCAATTGACCCGGGCCGTGATAGGTGACATCCCCTCCACGATCGACCCAGTGAACTGCGATACCTTTTTGCCTCAACGGTTGCTCACCCCACAGTAAATTCTCTGCGTGACCGCGACGACCAAACGTATAAACATGAGGATGTTCAAGTAATAAAAGTGTCGGTGAGCGTTTTTCTTCAGCGATCTCTGCAGCATATCCGTCCTGCAATTTCCATGCCGATTCGTATTCGATCAATCCGAGGTCTTCAACAAAAATAACGGACGATCGACGACGGACGACGGACAATTCCTGACTCATGATTCTCCAAACACGCGCCGATACAGATCAGATTCCAACAAGCCATTTGGGTCACACCGTTTTTTCAGCTTCCTGAATTTTGCAACTATTTCCCTACCGTAAAACTTGAGCGCGGTTTCAGCAGTAGTCTCACTGTTCTTTGCAAAATAGAATCGGCCCCCGGCGTTGAGAACGATCCGATCGAATTCCTGCAGCATGGCACTCAGCCTGGCACGATTATTATCTGTTACTTTAAAGTCCATCGCCAGGGAGAAGCCGTCGACAGCGTGGGTGAGCAGGAATTTATCTGGGCGGTGACGTTTGGTCACGCCAAGGTAAGGGGAAAGACCACGCTTGTTGGCACGCGCCATGATCTCGGTCCACGCACGAAGCGCCGTTTCCTTCGGAAGAAAAGACTGATATTGAATGAGTCCACCGCGGCCATAAGATAATTCCCAGCGCGGGATATAGTCAAATAAAAAGTGAAAAGCGGCGTGTGATTGCCTGAAAGTATGGCTCCGCAAACCGGAGATGAATCTGCCGGTATTAATAACGCGCATGCCAAGGTTGTTCATAAAGAGAGCCATAAAATAATGCAAGAGTGATTTTGGCATTATTCCAAACATACGGCTTGGCAGGGTCTGATTCGTGAGTTGCATGTTTTGTGACGAATTCGCATCCGCACCCTCGGGCAAAAGATTTGCTGCATGGATCAGCCCTCGTCCCCCATTGATCACATCCAGCCAGCCGACAATATAATCGAAATGCGGCGCGTGTTGTCGTATATCATCCAGGTGCTTTTTTAATGTGGATGTGGGCCATGCGTGCACCTCCATCAACCCGGAATATACATGCTTCATTTGAAGCGTGATCGATGTGAAAACACCCAACATGCCAAGTCCGCTGATCATTGAGTAGAAGAGATCGGCATTCTTTCTTGGTGAGCACTTCACTTCCGCCCCGGTGGGCAGCATCGCGATAAATTCCAGAACGTGTTCTCCAATGGGTCCCGCCTTGAAATTGTTCTTCCCATGAATGTTCGCAGCGAGACAGCCTCCCAACGTTGTGAACATTGTGCCTGATACCACAGGGGGCCACCAACCATCAGGCAGCACTTTCTGCCACAATTGTTGAAGCGTGACACCCGGCTCACATGTCACCAGACCTTTGGCCGGATCCCATTTAAGGATCTGGTTCATCCCCGAAATATCCAGCACAACACCACCGCCATTTAACGCAGCATCGTTGTAACTGCGCCCTGCCCCGCGCGCAGTGATGGTCAGCCCCATTTTCCTGGCGAGGCGAAAGGTATCGTAAATTTCGTCGGATGATTTTGGTTGGATCAGATAGGATGGCGTTTTAAGCGAATGGCCAAAATTCTCAAGTTGGGTGAAGGTTCTATTCATGGATTTGAGTTGGAGATGGGGATAAAAGCCGTAACCTGAAGATGGAAAGTAGATGATTACTTGCCGTTTAATTCCTGCGATCTAGAACGATAAACGACGGAAGATCACCGAGGGAACATGTTGAAATGCGAGCATGATATAACGCCAGATAAATGGCGTATAGATCATTTGATCGCGCCTGCGCATGGCTTTATAAATATCCTGCGCGGCCTTTTCGGGCGGGATGGCCAAGGGCGTAGCCCCTTGCGCGGCTTTGAGCGCATCCGTTTTTACAAAACCGGGTTTTACGGTTAACACATTCACCCCGTGACGTGTGAGCCGGTTGCGCAGGGCTTCGAGGTAGGTCGTCAGGCCGGCTTTGGAGGTGTTGTAGCCGGGATTGCCCACCCGGCCGCGATCTCCCGCCACCGAGGAGATCCCCACGATCTGTCCTGCTTTTGCATTTTGGAACATCTCGGCGACGGGGCTAAGCCAGGCCATCGCTCCAATCAGATTGACTTCTATCATTTTGCGGTCGCCGTCAAAGTTGAAGTTGTTGATACCGGGCGCATAGTTGACCCCGGCCAGGAATACGATCAGATCCAACCCGCCAAGGTCCGCGACGATCTTACGAAGGAGATCAGGAACTTCGTCATAATTCCCCACGTCATGCGCATATGACAGGGCGCGCGTTTCACCTGAGGCTGTGTTGATCTCATTGCATAAATTTTTTAGTTTGTCTTTTCGGCGGGCGAGCAATGCGAGGATGTAGCCTTCCTTTGTCAGTTTACGTGCAAGCGCAGCGCCCATTCCATCGGATGCGCCCACCAGGATCCCACGCCGGCGTGGATTCAGTGGTGTGGCAGAAGCAGGTTTGGGTGAGTCGGACACGTGAACCTCTTTGTGAAAATGATGATTTTCATTCTAACACAGTATAATTCACAGGAAAAAAGGTGTTATATTCAAGGGTGTCTGTGCGAATAGTACAAATCAAGGTTTTCTATTTGATGGAAAAGGAATAAAAAGGTCATTTAATGAAGATCGAAAACAATGACCGTACTCAAATTTTCCTGCAGGCTTGGGAGATCATCGAAAAAGATCCTACGATCCCAACGGAGGAAAAAGCAGGGATCTTGAAGTTGATTCAGGCACTCACGGAAGCGGCCGAATCGACTCCGTCTGCGCGTAAGCAGGACGACCAGGCCAAGACCTTGACCCGGGAGATCATCTCCAAACATTCATTATTGACCCTTGTGAAGCAACAGGCAGATGAGCTGGATGCACTAAAACGACTTGGCCTGAACCTGACCTCCAGCCTCGACCTGCAAACTGTGTTGGACCTGGTGGTGTCTGAGGCCATGCGGCTGGTCAGGAACGCCCGCACAGCGCATATTTTTTTATACCTGGTTGGCAAACTGGAATTCGGCGCATCCTTGAGTGCAGATGGCACGCGCAACAAACCTATTTCGATGCCGCGCCCGGCCGGCCTTACGCATACTGTTGCAAGTGGTGGGGAAACGATCCTCGTGGAGGATGTATCCAAACATCCCTTGTATAAAGAAACTCCGGAGAGCTGGCAGGGCTCGATCATCGGTATTCCACTTAAGAACAGTAATTCAATCGTGGGAGTGATGAATCTCTCCCGCTCCATTGTTGGTGAGTTCACACGCGCTGAATTACGCCTGCTTGGTCTGCTCGCAGACCAGGCCGCCGTGGCCATTATCAACGCCAGCATGCACAAACAAATGACAGAGGAAGCCAATACAGATACGGTTACCGGCCTGCCAAACCGTCGTGCATTGGATGAACGACTGCAGGAAGAGATCCGTTACGCAAAGCAAACGATTTCTCAATTCTCAGTGGTCATGATGGACCTGGATGGATTCAAAGCGGTGAACGATACGCACGGCCACGCGGTGGGAGATGAGCTCCTGCATTCCGCGTTCAATTATCTTGCACGAAATATGCGAACCACGGATTTTCTGGCGCGCTATGGTGGTGATGAGCTGACCTTGATCATGAGAGAATCGGGTTTGGGGGCAGCCAGGACGGTCACACAAAAGATCGTTGACCTGATGTCCACTTACTCATTCAAGATCCCCGGCAACGAACAACAAATCAAGCTCGCTATCACTGCAGGGATCGCCACATTTCCATTACATTCCCGAAATGCAGGGGATCTATTGCGTGCAGCGGATTCAGCCCTATATTACGCCAAGAAACATCGCCGAGGTTCATTCTCCATCGCGCAAAACCCAACAGGTCCATTAGGCGATGTGCCCATTACCCGTTCTCAGGAATAATATAGATCGTCTGGGCTGGCTTTTACTCTTCCCATCAAGGTTTAGGTTTATTGCAACGAATAAATACATGCGGGTTTTTAACAACTAAAAGAATATCAAGGAGCAGGTTATGCCACGCAAAGTCAAACTGATCCTGAACCCCATGGCAGACATGGGACGCGCCTGGAAAACCGCCAATGACCTGCGCCCTATTGCACAGGAATTCAAAGGTCAACTCAGTTGGAGCGGAACCGTCTACCCAACGCACGCGATCGAGCTCGCCAAACAAGCCGGCGAAGAAGGCTATGACATGGTCATTGCGATGGGCGGCGATGGAACCGCACACGAGGTCTTGAATGGCCTGATGCAACTGCCTGAGGACAAACGACCCATCCTGGGCGTCGTTCCCCTCGGCTCAGGAAATGACTTTGCATATTCCATCGGGATGACGCAAAGACCAGATCACGCTCTTGCGCACGCGCTTAAAGCTGAAAACATTCAAGCTGTAGACATCGGTCTGATGACCGATGAACACGGACGCAGGGAATATATTGACAACACATTGGGCATTGGCTTTGACGCAGTCGTTACCATTCGTTCACACAAACTGCCGATTGTCAAAGGCTTTCTCATGTATCTGGCCGCGGTCATACAAACCATTATTCTCAATCACAACCCCGCCAAAGTGATTGTGGAAACAGACAACGGCAAATGGGAGGACCAGATCTTGATGCTCACCCTGTGCAACGGTCCGCGCGAAGGCGGTGGCTTTATGCTCTCGCCGGATTCAAAAAACGACGATGGCAAAATGGAATCGGTCGCGGTCACCAAAGTATCGCGCGCCATGATGTTCCGCCTCGTGCCAGAATTCATCAAGGGCACACACATGCGCTTCAAACAGATCCGCATGGGCGATTTCAAAAAAATGACCCTCACCTCAGACCGTCCCCTTTACATCCATGCTGACGGTGAGATCTTCACAAGTTTTGGCAGCAATCTTCGCAAAATAAGTTTTGAGATTTTGCCAAAGGCATTAAAGGTCGTACGCGGTTAATCACTCGCTACTTTCCACTTTCTGCCGTAGAATATAGAAAGTGGAAAGTAGAATATGCCCAACCTCTCCCAGACTCTTTTAAGATACGATCTCGGACACTTAAAGATCATTGCGGATTTATGGGGGCTTGAGATCACATCACGCAACATGGATTCAGCCGTGGAAGAACTTTCCACATCTCTCCTGGACCCTGTAGCTGTTCAAGATACGATAGATATGCTTCCTGCTGAGGCGCGCGCCGCCCTCGTCGAACTCGTAAACTCTGGTGGAAAAATGGAGTGGGCACTCTTCGCCCGCACATTCGGCGAGATCCGCGAAATGGGCGCGGGCAAACGCGACCGCGAAACACCATATCTCAAAACAACGTCCCCGGCGGAAGTCCTTTTTTATCGCGGCTTATTGGCAAAAGCCTTTTTTGAATCAAGCCAGGGCACGCAGGAATTCGCGTACATTCCCGATGACTTATATCCATTTATTGACGCGATATTAATGTCGTCCAAGCAAAAAGATGAACCACTGGGCCGTGCCGCGACCCCTGTTGAAAAGACAATTGAGTTTCCCGCCTCAGACCATATATTAGATGACGCGACCACCCTGCTGGCTGCCTTGCGCGTGGGAAAAGCGGATTTCAAAGCTGACCCCCGATTACACGATTTGTTGAACACGGCGAAGATCCTCAAGAAAACTACTCCGCAAGCAGAAGCCGTAAAAAGCTTTTTAGCATCCTCCCGCGCCGACGCCCTGGACATGCTCCATAAGGCCTGGCTCGATTCGCAAACCTTCGATGAATTGCGATTGATCCCGGGAATTCTCAGCGAAGGCGAGTGGATAAATTCACCGCGTGAAACACGCCACATCCTTCTCAATTTTCTCAATGCGCTGCCCCAAGACAAGTGGTGGAGTCTGCCAGCCTTTCTACGCGACCTGAAGACAAAGCACCCTGATTTTCAACGTCCCGCAGGTGATTATGACTCGTGGTTCATCAAACGCGAATCGGACGGGCAATATCTACGCGGTTTCGCCCATTGGGATCAAGTGGATGGCGCAGTGGTGAAAGCCGTCATTCAGATGTTACATTTGCTTGGCAGGGCAGATTTAGCCTGTCCAGAAGAAAATGGAACAATCACATCTTTTCGTTTGACAACTTTTACTGGGAATACAGTTGAGCAAGGAAAGATCGGCATCGCCTCCAATGGAAAGATCACGGTGCCGAGACTCTTCCCAAGAGCGGTACGATATCAACTCGCGCGTTTCTGTGAGTGGGAGGACGGGAAGTCTGATGAATATAAATATCGGCTCAGCGCGCGGTCGTTGAAACATGCCAATGAACAGGGCCTGAAAGCCGGGCAACTCTTAACATTGCTGGTAAAACATACGAAGGGCAATGTCCCTCCCGCGCTGGTGAAGGCTCTAAAGCGCTGGGAGGCGAACGGCACCGAAGCTCGAGTTGAGAATCTGTTCGTATTAAGAGTTAGCCGGCCCGAAATTTTGGTGGAGCTGCGTAAGTCTAAGGCGGGAAAATTTTTGGGTGAATTATTAAGTCCGACAGCTGTAGTGGTCAAAGCGGGAGCCGTCCAAAAGGTAACCGCCGCGCTCGCGGAATTGGGCCTGCTGGCGGAAGTAGAATAAAAGAGGAGAGTCATATGTCCAAGACCGATTGGATCAAACAAGAGATCGAATCCCTGCGAAGCCAGGGACTCTACAACCGCATCCGCACGATCGGTTCGCCACAGGGCGCGTGGCTGACTGTAGATGGAAAAAAAGTTTTAAACTTCTGCTCGAATAATTATTTGGGATTAGCGAATCATCCAACACTAGTATCTGCTGCGAAGAAATCCTTGGATGATATGGGCGTTGGTCCTGCGGCAGTGCGTTCGATCGCGGGGACAATGACCCTGCATGTCGAGTTGGAGAAGCGACTCGCCGAATTCAAAGGCGTGGAAGCCGCGATCACTTTTCAAAGCGGGTTCAGCGCCAACCTTGCCACGATCCCCGCGCTGGTTGGGAAGGAAGATGTCATTTTTTCGGATAAATTGAATCATGCATCAATTATTGACGGATCCCGCTTATCCGGCGCAAAGATCATCGCGTATGAACATAATGACGTTAAGTCGCTCGAAGAACAGATCAAGGCGAATCTGAGTCAATACCGCCGCGCATTGATCGTCACCGACGGCGTCTTCAGCATGGATGGCGATATCGCTCCATTGCCAGATATTTACGAGCTGGCAAAGAAATACGATATTTTATTAATGGTGGATGATGCACACGGCGAAGGCGTACTGGGAAAAGGCGGCCGCGGTATTGTGGATCACTTCGGTTTGCATGGCAAAGTGGACGTGGAAGTTGGTACATTCTCAAAAGCATTTGGCGTGGTGGGAGGCGTGGTCGCGGGGAATTCGGTGATTATCGAATGGCTGCGTCAGCGCGGGCGCCCTTTCCTGTTCTCCTCGGCAATGACCGTTCCTGATACAGCCGCATGTCTCGCTGCGGTTGACCTGCTCGAAGATTCAACTCAATTGGTAGATAAGCTTTGGGACAACGCCAAATACTTCAAAGCCGAAATGAAGACACTCGGATTCAATACTGGCATGAGTGAAACTCCGATCACACCGGTGATGCTCGGTGAAGCTCCGCTTGCGCAACAATTCAGCCGCGAGTTGTTCGAAGTAGGTGTGTTCGCCATGGCGATCGGATTCCCGACGGTAGTACAAGGCAAGGCACGCATCCGCGTGATGATCTCTGCCGCGCATTCAAAAGATGATCTGGATAAAGGATTGAATGCGTTTAAGAATGTTGGGAAGAAATTGGGTGTGATTTAGAGATAAAAGTGACAGTCACCCTACCCGCTCGCTGCGCTTCGGGGTGCTCCGCGAAGGTGACTGTCACTTGCTTTCAACCTACTTCCGTCACAATCGTCCGTTTTGCCCCGGCAGAAACAAGTGCATTTGCCACTGTTTCTGCTTTTTCTTTTTCAACGAGAGCAATCATGTTGCCGCCGCGTCCGCCGCCGCTCATCTTTGCGCCGGATGCGCCTGCGCGGCGCGCGGCTTGAACTAAATCATCCAATTCAGGCGATGAGACAGTAAGCTTTTGCAGGAGTGCATGGTTCTGATCCATCAGTTCACCGAGGGATTCGGGCTCCCCATTTTCAATGAAACGACGCGCGATCAGGGAAATTTGCCCGATCTCGTCGAAAATATTCTCGATTTTTTCTTTATCTTTTGACCATAAATTACGCACATCACCCACCGATTCTTTTGTGGGCGCGGGAATTCCTGTATCACCAATGACGACGGTGAACGGCTTCCCGACCTTGAATGTTTCAATCGGCTGGCCCTTGATGAAATAAACTGGTCTGGCATACGTAATGACCGTGTTATCGATTCCCGACGGTGTGCCATGATGAAGTTTCTCTATCTCGAAAACAAGGTCATTGACCTGTTCATCTGTCAATGGACGATCAAGATATTGCGAAAGCGCGCGAGTCAATGCCACGGAAACCGCCGCACCGGAACCCAGCCCGGAGGCGACGGGGATGGTGGATGAAATATTGATTTCGACTCCCTCACCTCCTGCCGCTTTCCCAGCGGGAGAGGGGTTGGGGTGAAGGAAAAGCCTATTGATAACAGTAGCAATTGGATGGTCGCCCGGAAGCGAGGAGAGTTCGGCGTGCAGGTCAATGCTTGGGGCGTTGATCCAAATCCCTGCGCGGGAGGAGTCCAGGACTTCGACATCCACATGAACCTGTGTAACAGGCACGGCGAGCGCCGGGCAGTTATACACCACCGCATGCTCGCCGAAGAGAATGATCTTGCCGGGCGCCGAAGCTTTCACGAGAAATAAAAGATCGCCAGTACGGAAAGTCCCCACAAAGCCATCGCGGCTTGAAACGGCCGATCTGACAGCAAAATCTCATCCGGCGCGCCGCCCGCGTGTTTCACCTCGATCAAATATAGATAGCGAAAGATGGTGTATACAACGAACGGGATGGTTAACATCATGCTGTGATTTTCAGGTACATTAGGCGCGGAAAATGTATAAAGCGAATACGCGACAATGGTCGTGCCGGCAACGATCATGATGTATTGGTCGAGAAGAGGAAGCGTGTAGCCTTCCAACACTTTGCGATGCGATCCCGCGCCGTGCGCCAGCAATGCAAGCTCGGCGCGTCGTTTGCCGAAGCCAAGAAAAAGCGCCAGCAAGGTCATGACCACATACAACCACGGCGAAAATCTTTCAACTGCTATCAATGTAACACCCGCGTGTACACGGAGTACAAAGCCAGCCGCGAGCACAAGTACGTCAATAATCGGAATATGTTTAAGCCACTTTGAATACGCCATGTTAAGCAGGAAGTAAACGATCAAAACTACTTCAAACCCCGGCGTGAGGAAATACGCAAGACCCAGCGTGATAATCACCAAGACAATACCCGCAGCCCATGCCGCGCTGACAGGCAATTTACCTGATGCGATCGGACGATTTTTCTTTTCGGGATGCTCACGATCCGCTTCCACATCGGCGATATCGTTGAAGATATAAACCGTGGACGAGATCAAACAAAACAACGCGAAGCCTGCCAGGGTCTGTAAAAATGGGTCAATCTGCAGGAGCTGTTTATCGAATACAAGCGCGGCGAAGATAAAGACATTCTTCGACCATTGGCGCGGGCGCATGGTTTTGAACAAGGCTTTTAGCATGGGGATATTTTACCTGTATTTAAGATGAAAAACAAAAGAAGGATGGTCGTGTGCAAATGCCACAACCATCCTTCTAATACAATTCTACAATCTATTCTCTGTTTTTCGTCAGGGTAATTGATCTTGTTTCTGACTGCACTCCATTTGAAGAATTATAGGTGACTTGCAAAATAGTTGAACCTTCGGGCAGGTCATTGGTATTAAGGTTGTAGTGATATTGACTTCCCTGAATCTCCATTGCATTGTTTGGGTCGTTGCCCACTTCAATTGGACCAACTACTACATTCCCGTTGGAATCCAGGACTTGCAGAGTCAAGGATTCGTCGATCACAAAATTGCCATCAAAATCAGTTGCAGTAAATTTGACAGGAATTGTGCTTCCCAGTTGTGCATTGTACGGATTTGAATTGCTGATGGGCGGTAACCATTCAAGTTGGTAGCCATTGGTGTAGCGCCAGGCTTCGTCCATGGTCATGCCGACCATGTTTTCAAGCGGGCGGCGTTCCAGTTCAGATAAAATTACGGCTTGAAGTTCAGGGTCGCCCTGTTCAACCAAAGTGTTCAGGAAGGATTGAAGACTTGTTACTTGTTCGGATGTAATCGTTACCGTATCTCCGTTTCCATCCAATAGAGCCTCCAAGGCCGGGACAAAAAGATTCATGGTTTCGATGCTTTGGTCAGACAAAGTTGGGTCGACCATGAGAACCTGGATAATGTTTGGTATATAGGCATAGTACAGGTCGGTTAATCGCTGGCCTTCAGGCGTTGTGCTCAAGATTTCATCGCGAACGCGATATAACAGGGTGGTCAGATCAACGGTTTCCGCGATGCGCAGGGATGACGACCCAGAGGTAGGTGTAGTTGCGTAAGGCGTGGGAGTTCCAAAAAGCCCTGTTCCATTTGCAGTTAATCCTTGTGCTGAATTGGATTGACAACCACTTCCGCATACAACGCACCATTTTGGTTCTGGCGGATTTGTTGGGGCAATGGTAGGCGCAATGTGAGTATATGTAGGTGGAATGGATGTGGCTGTAAACCCTGGCTGTGGTGTGTTATTAAGCGGCGTAGCCGTTGGTGTAGGCGTGGGATTTGTATTGTAAGTGATCACTAATTGGGTAGTGCTGAGGCTGGGGTCAAAACTTACGCGTTCAAATCCAATTACACGGCGATGTTCGCTAGAGCCAGAGCCAGCATTTTTAATAATGATGGAGATAGGTCGACCCGAAATCCAGTCGGGGCGATTGATAATTTCCTGAATTACTGACGAAATATCAGGCGTATCGCGCAGCTCCCTGAATTCCCATTGATCTGTAATACGCCACAAGGCAGAGTTAAATGTCGTCAGACGGTTTGTGGGCGGGCTTGATAAGCTATAAGTTAATGGATTACTACTGGCTTCCCCGTAAATTTGCGCCTGGATCCCTGCGGTATATGTCCCATCCACTGTAAAATGGATGTAGGCGCGCTCAATATTTGCATTACGCGGGATTTGAATGTTGTTAAATCGGAATCCGCTGGTGATATCTCCACCATTAAAACAGGCTCCAAGATAGACTTCGTTATCTGTGTTGGAAAAAGCACAGTCGCCTGGGTTTGTGCCGCCATCATCGCTGCCCTGGCTTATCGAGATGCCGACATTTTGAGAAGGAGGAAGAGTGGGTGTGGCAGTAGGGATGGACGAATGGCTATTAATGAAATCAGTAGGATCGGTATAGCCCGCGCCAGGAGCAGGAAAGTTATCGGGGTTAATATCGGGATGAGTGTAACCTCGACCAGCCTTATCGTTTTTATCACAAGCAATAAATTGGCCGCTATTATAGGTTTGGTATATATCACCAGCATTAGCGAAGTATCTAATTTCAAAATGCAAGTGTGAGTCATCTCCGCTGTAATGCAGGTTGTGGAAATCCATAAAATTTCCCTCATACGGATAATTAATAACATATCCCAATAACTGACCGCGTGAAACGGTTTGTCCGTTAACTATTTGAACATTATCAAGGTGTATATAAACAGAGTAAACCTTATCACCGGATGGCAACAAGGTATGCTCAATCACTATTGCATTACCTGGATAGATAAATGCGGGGTTATATTCTATTACAACTCCATCGGCAATAGCAGTAACTTCCCTACCAGCTGTGGTCTGCCCATCTGAACGGTATAAATCCTCTCCAGCATGTCGAAGAAGCCGTTTTTCTACACCAAAACATGCAGATTCGCCACTCAAATCTGGATTTTGGACACCGTAATCTGTGTTTTCAATTAGAGAGCCATTCTCATAGTTTATTCTTGGTGCATAATTTTGACTGTCCAAAAAACCTAAAGGAGGGCTAAAAACAGTGGTTATTTCAATTAACTTACTATTGGGTTTCAATCTAAATCCTGACAAGGAAAAAACTGCGAGGACCAAGATGATATTTATGCTGAGTTTCTTTACCTGAGATAAGTTAGACATTTTGCCCTCGTTATTTTGTTAGCCAATTGGATCAACAATTATTTGACTAGAAAAGTGTTAAGTATCTGATTGAATACTTCAATGGCTTCTGCTGTTGGTGGGTTGCCAGACAGCATGTCGTATGGCAGTGAAATAAAGTAGATTTTACTTTTCGCTGATATGAAAACAGCCGGGTCAAAGGGCGACATAACCATTTTTACTGCATCAAAACCAGAAACTTTTATTGGGGTTAGTGGAATGTCATCACCTTTCTTGGGAGATTTTCCTTGATACACTTTGTCTTCGACGATTCGTTTAAAAGGTAACCGCTCACTATTTGCATATACAATAATTTGCATTGTATGATAATCACTTCCATTTAGCGTAGGAAATATGATAGTCACATGTTTGTATTCTAATGCTATATCATTTGATACACTTAGAGAACTATTAGATGGATAGTCAATTGAATACCCAGCATCTGGATCTGTAAACCGAAACCAACCATTTTCTAAAATTTCCGGAGTAGGTGATGGTTGAGGTTTATAAGGCTGGCTGGCATTTGCAGAGTTATTTTTTATGATTCCAAATAGCAGGGCAGCCCCCAGAAGCAATCCGATGAGCAGAGATTTTCTTAATGTGTTCATTTCGCCTCTTTGAATAAATCGATGTTGCAGGCTGTAATATTTTGTTTGCCCACCTTTATTTTATCTGGACATATTATAACAAAAAAAAAAATAGAACTGTCAAGCCATTTTCTTTACAAAATCACAAAAGGCAAGGGGTTTACGGCGTCCAAAAATTCCCTGTCATCACCAACAGACAAAGCAAAGTCACTGAATCTTCGTAATAATCCTCATGCGTATTGTAGACTGAATCATAGACGGTATTCAACCATTCCTGCTGGGCGGGGTCATTCATGGCGGCGACACCCATCGGCGCAACAAAAAAGGTGGTGAAATAATCACTGTTTGGCAGAGGCGTTCCATCCAACTCGTACCCCGCACGAATATGGGCAGGATCATTCCGTGCGCTTGTTTGAATCCAATGGGAGATCTTTTGCGCGATCGAGCGTGAAGTTGCGTTATCGTAAATCAACGCATCCATCCCCACGCGCCAGGGATCGCGCCCTGCGTTATAGTTATATGAACCATCTGTTGTGTTTTCCAAAAAATCAGGCGGAGCCGGCTGAGGGGTTTGTTCTTGGGTCACCACAAAATCGGGAAGCAGGCCAGTCTGCGGGCTGTGATTCGCTTGAATAGCTGTGATTACGTTTTGACTTTGCAACACAACATCATTCCAAACATGATCATTCGTCGCCTCGCCAAAGGCGCGGAAATTTACCAGCATGAAATCGGATGAACGCGGCGTATATTGGTTATAGTCGTCACCATATGCATCCACCCAATCACCGAGCATGGGCAAATGACTCTCAGGCCCAATCGTTGATTCCAAAATGCCCCCGAACATTATTTGGGCCTCGGCTTTGTAATTCACGCGCCCGGCATTGCCCCATTGCGCATCTGCCAATAATAAACCGAGGGCAATGTCTGCATCGCCGTCAAAGGCACTGGTATTTCCTTCAGGGCTGGGAACGTTCCAATCCATCAGGCGCGAGTCAATTTCGCTGGGATGGGCGCGCGCAAATGCAAATAAGCCGTCAAAGATCAATTGTGCCTGCGGGTCATAGCCAGCCATGATCGGCAAGATCAGCATGCCATAACCCTGTCCTTCAGAAACAGTGGTTTTCCGGGCAGATTCATTTTTCCCGAACGCTACGCGGTAGAGCGGGTATCCATCCGCGCTCGTGCCAGCCTCAACCAGGTATTCAGATTTCCAGTAATCGTAAAAAGCACGCACGTCGTTATCTAATTCTTCCTGTGTGCGATGACTTGGCAGAGTGCTACCCGGCGCATATACCATGTGTTGCGGAAAAGGACGCGTATTCGGTTGTACCATCTCTTGTTCAGTTAGGAGCGGAGCCGCCGTTTCAACGGCAGGAATTAAAGTCGCTGGAATAGTGGGCGCACATGCAACCAGGCCAAACGCAAAGATCAACGCAAGACTTAGGAAACGATTTTTCATACATTCTCCATTTTCTCTTTTATATCACCACTCGCAGTAAAATAGAACCATGCCCAAAGTTCGGTTGGATGTTTTGCTCCTGGAGCGGGGACTGGCCGAATCGCGCGCCAAAGCCCAGGCCCTGATCATGGCGGGACAAGTGAGGGTGAACGATCAGGTCGCCCTGAAACCTGCCACCGCGATCGATCCAAATTCAGCTCTGACAGTTGATAGCGGTCCACGCTTCGTCTCACGCGGCGGCGAAAAACTGGATGCGGCACTGGAAACTTTTGCGATGGATGTTACAGGCCTGGTGTGTGCAGATGTGGGTGTATCGACAGGTGGATTTACGGATTGCATGTTGCAACGCGGCGCGGCAAAAGTGTACGCCATCGATGTAGGCAAAGGTATTCTGCATTGGAAACTGCGGAAGGACCCGCGCGTGGTGGTGATGGAAGAGACCAACGCGCGTTTTGTCAAGTCTCTGCCTGAAAAGGTATCATTGGTTACCCTGGATGCTTCTTTTATCTCCTTGAAAATACTATTACCAGTCACAAAGAACTGGCTTCGACCCCCCTCCAACTTCCCCAATTTCAAAGAAGTGGGGGAAGAGAAAGAGGGGCGTATCGTTGCTCTCATCAAGCCTCAATTTGAAGCCGGCAAAAAAGACGTCTCACGCGGCGATGGTGTGATCCGCGACCCTGAGATCCATAAGCAGGTGTTATTGGATGTACTTGGCCACGCAAAAAATGAAGGCTTTGGTCTGCGCGGACTGATCAGATCGCCCTTGCTAGGTC
>CAZSVR010000043.1:11571-29213 GCA_964610295.1 uncultured Anaerolineaceae bacterium | reverse complement strand
GAAGAAGTCGCCAAGTTCCGCGCCGCGCGCCGCATGTGGGCGAAGATCATGCGCGAACGTTTCAAAGCGGGTAAGCCTGCCAGTTGGCAATTGCGTTTCCACACGCAGACCGCTGGCTCCACGCTCACCGCGCAACAACCCGAAAACAACGTTGTGCGCGTCACTCTGCAAGCTTTGTCCGCCGTCCTCGGCGGGACGCAGAGCCTGCACACCAACAGCATGGACGAAGCCCTGTGGCTTCCCACCGAAAAATCCGTGCGCGTCGCGCTCCGCACGCAACAGATCCTCGCGCACGAGTCGGGCGTGGCCGATTCGGTTGATCCGCTGGCGGGTTCGTATCTGATCGAACATCTGACCGACGAGATCGAAAAAGGCGCGTCGCAATACATCTCCAGGACCGACGAGATGGGCGGCGCGCTGACCGCCATTGAGCATGGTTATATGCAGAACGAAATTCAGAACGCGGCCTATACCGCGCAAAAGGCCATCGAGAAGAATGAAATGATCGTGGTGGGCGTGAACCAATTCCAGGTGGATGAAGAACTCACCATCGAACGTTTGCAGGTCGATCCGGCTATTGAGCAGTCTCAACGCCAGCGGCTGGCCGACCTGCGCGCGAATCGGGATTCAGCCAGGGCCTCGGAATTACTGACCCGCTTAGATAGCCTGGCACGTGACACCTCGAACCTGATACCTCTCTTCATCGACTGCGTCGAAAACGACATCACGCTGGGAGAGATCTGCAATACGCTGAGAGGTGTGTGGGGTGAGTATGTGGCACAGGGGTTTTAGGGCTTGAGTTAGTCCACTGATTAGTCTACAATGCCTTTGGAGGTGTGAAATGACCGTTTTTGACGTCCATGAAGCCAAAACCCACTTTTCAAAACTGCTTGAGCGCGTACTGAACGGTGAAGAAGTGATCATTGCCAAAGCAGGCAAACCTGTGGCGCGTTTGTTGCCGTTCACGCAAGAGGACACATTGCCGCGCATGCCGGGAATTGACAAAGGTAAAGTGATTATCATGCCAGACTTCGACGACCCATTGCCTGAGTTTGATCTATGAAAATCCTGCTTGATACGCATACTTTTCTCTGGTGGAATACTGAAGATCCGCAGTTGTCGGCTCGTGCCAGAGAGATGATTGCTAATGGACAGAATGAAATTTTTCTTTCAGCCGCCAGCGCCTGGGAGATTGCAATCAAAACTTCAAAAGGAAAGTTGAAGTTGCCCGAGCACCCTTCTGATTACGTTGCAAATCGGATGGGCCTATATCGCTTTCAGCCTTTAGCGGTGCAATTTCAGCACGCAACGCGTGTATTTGATCTTCCCATGCACGATGCCGACCCATTTGACCGATTACTGATTGCACAAAGCCAGATCGAATCCATGCCTTTGATTTCTGTAGACGTTGATATTCGGAAATACGATTTAGAAGTGCTCTGGTAAGGTAGGGAGAACCTGATACCTCTTTTCATCAATTGCGTGGAGAACAACATCACACTCGGCGAGATCTGCAATACGCTTCGAGGGGCGTGGGCTGAGTATGGTAGGAAGAGCACCTACCACTTTGTGGCGGAAGGGTTTTTAATCCAGTATCAAGTGGTGTATAATTTTCTCATGCTCATCACTACTCGTGATCAGGTAATCACCAAAATCAAAGCCAATCGCCGTGCGCTCAAGCGTTACGGCGTCAAGTCATTGGCTTTATTTGGCTCTACGGCTAGAGATAAGATGCGTAAACGAGGTGACGTTGATGTTCTGGTTTAGTTTGACAAATCGACATGGGCGAATTAGATCGGATTGAAATTTTATCTTGAAGATTTACTTGGCCGTGAAGTGGATTTGGTTACGCCCAAGGCAATCAAACCTGCGGCCAAGCCATCCATCGAAAAAGACTTGCTGTATGTCGTCTCGTAATCCTAAACTTTATGTTCAGGATATTTTGCAAGCCTGCGATGATATTTTGAACTTCACGCAGGCCATGGATTCAGCTGATGAGTTACAAAATGACCGCCGCACATTTTTGGCGGTAATGCATAGCATTGAAATTAGAGGTGAAGCTGCGCGGCAAATGCCCAAGAGTTTTCGGGAAAAACACCCGAAATTTCCTGGCGCGAAACAATTGGCTTACGAAATGTAATTGCTCACGAATATTTTGGGTTGGATAGTGAGATCATTTGGTATGTAATCCAGACACAAATCCCCTCTGTTTTGGCAACGTATGAAGTGTAGCCTGAAATATCGGCGATTACAAAATAGCCATGCTGGGTAATTGCAGACATGATTTATCGTAATTATACTCCTCAAGAATAAGTGGTTGATGAATGATATTAATGGAGTAATTCAGGATATCGAACTTGCTTTGAATGATGTAGGTTCGCGGCAGGAATGGCGGGAAGCCCCTCCGCCTTCGGCACCTCCCCCAAATGACCCCACCCCAGCCCTCCCCAAATCCACAACCAGATAATAGGTTAATATCCCAATTTTTCATTGTGGATTTGGGGAGGGTGCCCGCTAGGGCGGGTGGGGTAGAATCGCAACATGCCACCAACGAGAGCAAAATCCAAGGGCTATGAACGCGCCCGTCAGTTGAGAAAAGAGTCCACACCTGCTGAAAAGAAACTGTGGGCATATTTGCGTGGTAATAAATTGAATAGGGTGAATTTCAGAAGACACAACGTCCTGCCGTCTCGCACCGTCGTGCTCGCGGCACGAACGGTGGCGTTCGTCCAGGGACATGCCATTGGAAATTAGACCCCTGATTTTGTCTCAGTCAAAAAGAAACTGGTGATTGAGTTGGATGGCACTGCCTTCGGTCGCAACATCTAGGACAAGACGAGTACGATATCGAGAAAACCAAATATTTGGAATCAATGGGTTATAAGGTCATTCGATTCTGGAACAATGAAGTGATTACCGATATTGAGGGAGTTGTCCGCGCGATTGAACTTGCTCTTCGAGAGAGGTTAATCGCTTCCATACCCACTTTGCGGGTTGGGGAGGCGCGTCCCTTATTGGAGAAATAATTAATTCCCACCTTTGCGAAATATCAGGTGCAGCGAAATCGCGGTCTTACTTGGGCATTTCGCGGCTGAATTGGTACTTTTTCAAGATCGCTTCGATCCCCTTTTTATTCTGTTCGGTCATATCCTGAAACTCCAACCCGGTGTTGTAGTAGGTTCGGTGCTCCTCCTGTTTACACCATGCCACACGGGCGGGGATGGTCATGCGCGTGGCGGGTTTTTCAGAGGCTCTACGGAATTCGATCGCCAGGGTCAAATTCCGATCGATTTCGACCGGTTTTTCACTCACCATCAGCGCGCCCTGCAGGGTCAAGTCCCCGAGATAGCCCAACAGGATATTGGCATCAAGGTCGTAGACCGGCGTGAAGGTCATTACTTTCCTGCGTTTTTCCATTCTCAGTTTGCTCATGGGTGCCTCCGGCTTTACATATTTACAGAGTGCCGCATAAATATCTAAACTGGAAGTTTGAATTTTAGCCTGCAAATTAATCCAAAAGTTTAGTAATTAATGAGACAAGCGGTAGTGTAATAGACCTTCAAAATTAAATCAACTCCCCGGCTGTTCGTGGTCCTACTCAAAAAGGAAAGAAACCAACTGCGGCTTTGTCTGGAATTTCTCAGCGCCCCCTCCGTCACCTCGTGCCCCGATTTTCACAGAAAATAGGGGAGGCTGTGTGTGGGCAAAGGTTTCTCATTTGTTGAGAGGGTGCGTCGCGCCTGATTCGCCGGGAATCTCTCACCCTTTGGTTTTTTCTGCTTGATGAGCATAGTCCACCCGTGTGGTGCGACGCACTTACATGGGGTGGGTGGTGTATAATTTTCTTATGTTAGTTTCTACCCGCGATCAAGTAGTCACCAAAATCAAAGCCAATCGCCGTGCGCTCAAGCGTTACGGCGTCAAGTCCTTGGCCTTATTTGGCTCGACGGCTAGAGACAAGATGCGTCAACGAAGTGATGTTGATGTTCTGGTTCAGTTCGATAAGTCAACTTGGGCAAATTACATTGGGCTGAAATTCTATCTGGAAGATTTACTGGGTCGTGAAGTGGATTTGGTCACATCCAAGGCACTCAAACCCTCCACAAAGCCATCCATCGAAAAAGACTTGCTTTATGTCGTCTCATAACCCCAAACTCTATATTCAGGATATTTTGCAAGCCTGTGATGATATTTTGAATTTTACGCAGGCTATGGATAAGGCTGCCGATTTGCAGAATGATCGTCGAACCTATCTTGCCGTTGTTCATAGCCTTGAAATCATCGGCGAGGCGGCGCGGCAAACGCCCAAGAACTTTCGAGAAAGACACCCTCAAATTCCCTGGCGCGAAACAATTGGCTTACGAAATGTAATTGCCCACGAATACTTTGGGTTGGATAGTGAGATCATTTGGGACGTAATCCAAACACAAATCCCCGTGCTAGCCGAACAAATGCGGCGAGTCAATCTTGAATGATTCCGAACATCCGAGTTTGTAAAGACTCGGATGTTTTGAAATGTGGAGATTCTCATGCCCCTCTTCATCGAATGCGTGGAGAATGACACCACGCTTAAAGGCGTGTGGAGTGAATGCGTTGCAGAGCGATTTTAAGCACGGATTGAAAATATTGTACATGAGTGTGTAGCCATGGATTTCTTTATCAAGTTAAAAACACGCAATGTTATTTTTCTGGTTGTACTACTATATGTAATTTGGTCTATTTTGTTTATCATTCAGTCGTCTGTGGTGGCTATAGACGGCAAAAGATACTTCAGCCTGTTTGACGATGCGATGATCTCCATGCGTTATGCCTGGAACTTTTCGCATGAGCATGGCCTGGTCTGGAATCCGGGCGAGAGAGTCGAGGGATATACAAATCTCCTGATGACTCTAATCATGTCCATCTATACGGGATTATTTCAAAAATCTGATGCAGCGTTGGCGGTGCAAATTACGGGCCTGGGGGTTACCTTGGGCTGTTCATTTTTTGTTTGGAAGCTTGGCGATTTCTTTGCAGAAGAACTTGAAGAAGGCGCGCGATCTTTTTTCAAGGTTGTTGTTTTAATAATGACGCTCGCTTACTATCCACTCTCGTTTTGGTCATTAACCGGGATGGAGACCGGGCTGCTCACGTTACTTATGCTCGCTTCTTTATATGTTACAGAAAAATATCTTCGTGAAAAATCGGGATTTGATCTGCTCCTAGTGGCGGGACTTCAGGGACTGGCTTATTTGACGCGGCCAGATGCGATCATTTTTTCGGTGCCAATTTTTCTCTATATCATATACATGGCCAAACAGGATCTTTTTCGTGGCCGGTCTCAACTGACAGCGATGTTCTTTCCCCTTGCCTTTTATTTTCTGTTCATCATTGGCCAGGAAATGTTTCGTATTAATTTCTACCGTGAATATCTACCCAACACGTATTATCTAAAATTGACCGGCATGCCCTTGGCGGATCGCATCGCGAATGGCCTGGGCTTCATTAAGTTTTATCTTCTGACGCACCTGTTTCTCCTGGTAATTGCGATCCGAGGTTATATCGTGAAACCGGAATCCAGAAGGGGGTTGTATCTGCTCCTGGTCTCGCTTCCAATTCTCTACCAGATCTGGGTGGGCGGTGAATCGTGGCCTTACTGGAGGATAATGACGCCTGTTCAACCAATCCTAGCATTGTTATTTGCACTCTCTGCTTATGAACTTGTCGCTCGAATAAGACGGCCGGTCTCTCTAAACACCAGATTAAGATGGGCGTCCTATATGATTGTATTCGGGATCTTGTTCTCTAATTTTAATTTCATTGGAGAAGCAATTTTCCTTAAAAAGCCCTATGATACTGAGTTTTATGAACCCTTCATCAATACTGCACTTGTCCTTGATGAGATCACTACTGAAGACGCCACTGTTGGAGTGTTCACAGCTGGAACGATCCCTTATTATTCGGAACGAAAAGCAATCGACTTTCTTGGCAAGAATGATCCATACATCGCGAGGCTGCCACCTGATTTGTCCGGGAAGGTTTCCTGGAATGGAATGTACAGTGTCCCGGGACACAATAAGTACGATCTGAATTACTCGATTAAACAATTATTCCCCACCTATATCCAATCTCCCGTTTGGAAGGGGCAAGATCTTAGTTCCTGGGCATCTGATCATTATGTGGTCGTACATTATAGGGGTGTTGGACTGTATTTAAAGAAGGGCGCGCCAGAAGTAAAGTGGGAGCTATTATCTCCATAGCGAACTTGCATCATATCTGCCCGTTGGATCTTGGATCAACTTGTCCTTTCTCAAAAATAATCAATATAAGTCCGGGAGGCTTGTTTCCGTAATCTTTGTGCCACCATTCGTTTAGGTTTATCAATTTCAAGCCATGGTCGCTGACGGCTTCCGGGAATCCGAAATGTGATGCACAAATGCCTTCACTTCGACGACTGCTCTGTTTGGCGATGGTCTACCCCTTCACCCATCCCCCTTCGCCCCGGCGGGTACTTCGCGAGGCACACGTCCAGACACCCCGCCGAGTATTGTTTTCTTAGTGTAAACTTGGAGAATGATAACGAACATCGAAATCAAAAAAATAGAGAATGTAAAAGAAAAATTCCCTGTGCATGGCTGGCTTGGGCTGGCCCTGGTGATCCTCTTCTGGATCCTCAATTGGACGTTGGCAGGTCCGCGCACGCATTGGGGTTTCTTTCCGTTATGGCTGGGGTACTGTCTTAGCATTGACGCTTTTGTGTACTTGCGCACGGGCACATCTTTGCTCACGCGCAGTCGACGCAAATATGTAGGCCTGTTCCTGATCTCCGCGCCGGCGTGGTGGCTGTTCGAAGCCATGAATGTCCGCACCCAGAACTGGTTTTATCTTGGCGCTGAACAATTTTCCCCCTCGCAATTTGCCTTTTGGACGACGCTCAGCTTCACGACTGTCATCCCGGCGGTGTTTGGCACTGCGGAACTGACGGCCAGCTTCGACTTCGTGAAGAGATTCAAGCACGGACCCGTGATTCGAACCGATAAAGTGACGGCGCTCAGTTTCTTCGCGGCTGGCTGGGTGATGTTGGTCTTGATGTTGACCTGGCCAAACCTTTTCTTTCCTTTTATCTGGCTCTCCATTTACTTTATTCTTGAACCGATCAACGTATGGTCAGGGAATCGCTCCCTGGCTCAGTGGACAGAAAAAGGGGATTGGCGCCCGGTCATGGCATTGTGGTCGGGAGTGCTTCTGACTGCCTTCTTCTGGGAAATGTGGAATTACTTCTCCTATCCAAAATGGGTCTATCACTTAGCCTGGGGCGACTGGCTGCACATTTTCGAAATGCCTTTGCTTGGATATGGCGGGTATCTGCCATTCGCACTTGAACTGTACGCGCTTTATCATCTCATCTTCGGTTTCTTCGAGGGAAAGAATTCGGAATATCTCCGCCTTGTACCCTAGGACGAGACGTGAATTCGCGGGAAGAGCAATTTAATCCATAATCTGCCAGAACTCATCTTGGAAATGTGATCCTCCCGAAGGACCTCGGGACGATGTGAGCAACACTGCGCCGCACTCCCACTCCGCTGCTCTACGGGAACCGCCTATACTGCAACCAACGCAGTGCGGCGCAAGTGTCGTCGGGAAGAGCACCCTCCTCGCACATCGTCCCTCGCGAAGCATCCCCCCGGGGCGAGGGGAAACTACATTTACGAATATTCTTCCTTCATAAACCGTTCAAATCCCCGTTTGGTGAGTTGACTTAGCTCATCGAACAAGTCCGTTTCAACCTTCTTGAAATTGAAGCAGGATTTTCCCTGCATACGCTTCTTAAGTTTGGGTGAAACATTCTTGAGCAGATCGGGACACATGTAAACAGGCATCAGGTAGAACGAAACGTAGTTCTTCTTGATCTGCGCGGCCCCAAAGAAAAGTTCTTTCTTCCATTTCTCGCTGTATGGGCCGTCGAGATAGAAAGCTTTGGATGTATCCGCTTTGACGTGCAGCGTCGATGAATAAGGCTTGAGAATGGCTCTGAGTTTTTGAAAAACAGCGGGGAATTCGGTTTGTGTGGGCATGGCTACTCTTGAAATATGAACTACTCCGATAATATATAGGCTTCTTTCAACCAGGTTTTCAGGTCTCCATCGAAATCTTTTGGGGATGAGATGCGCACTTTGTGATGAAAACGCTTGGACGAGATCTGTTCAACCTTTTCGATGCGCGGACTTTTGATCTTATGGTCAGATTTGATATTGAGTAAAATACAATCTTTGCGCGTCTCCACGCCCGCCAGCGCCGATTTGCGATTCAAACGGATCGATGTTTTCTTTGGGTCTTCACCGACCGGGCCGAACGTCCGCACGAGCGAAACCAGTTGATCGTACAAGGTTTTGACACTGGGGTCTTTATTGACGAAGTGATCATTGACCGAATATGTGCCTGCCATTTTGTAACTCCGTGTTATTGGACCGAAACCACGATTTTTATGAATATCAAATCGCCGAAGACATTCCCGTCCGGGTCAACGGCCTGCCATGCGCTTTCGTAAGTGTCTTCTATTGCGGGCGCGGTGAATAAAATGCGAAGCGTGGCCTGAGTCCCGGCGCGGGCCGGGTATAAGGCCTGTTCCTCCGCCGCGCCCAGGGTGTCGCCGCCGATCCACTTGAGATGATAGGTCGCGTCCCAGTTGCAGGTGCCGGAGTTTTGCACGAGCCATTGTTTATCAATGCCGGAACCCGGTGATACAAATGTGTTGTCTTTGATCGTGCGATCATCGAGGAAGTTGAGGTTATTGGTGCATGGGCCCGGGATCGTCGCACTGAGGGTCGGTGTGGGCGCCGGGCTGAATAATTCAGGCACCGATGGGGTTGTGGGGAGCATCTTTGTTGACCCGGGTTGTGTGGGCGGGCGAAATGCTGTCGGCGTGGCTTGCGGTGTGCAGGCCGGGGCGAAGATCAAGACAAATAAAAGAGGCAGCAAGTGCAGGTTATGAAAGAGGCGCTTCTTCATCATCATAAAAATGGACACGGGGTTGCCGTGTCCATCTATTTTACGCTTCTTCTTCGTTCGTGCGACCTGCATCTTCACTGCCCCCGCCCCCTCCCAGATCAAGTGGCAGGGCGATCTCACCGGTCATGGATTTCTGGCGGATCACTCCTTCGATCTCGGCCATCATCCCTGGATTAGCGCGCAGGAAATCTTTTGCATTCTCGCGTCCCTGGCCGAGACGGGTATCGCCGTACGAGAAGAAGGCGCCGCGTTTCGTGACGACTTCAAATTTCGTGGCGAGATCTAATACGTCGCCGGACTTTGAGATGCCTTCGTTGAACATGATGTCGAACTCGGCAGTGCGGAAGGGAGGCGCGACCTTGTTCTTCACCACTTTGACGCGAGTGCGATTGCCGATGACCTCTTCACCGACCTTTATGGCCTGGATGCGGCGAACGTCAAGACGAATGGAGGCATAGAACTTGAGCGCCTGCCCGCCTGTGGTGGTTTCGGGATTGCCGAACATCACACCGATCTTCTGGCGTAATTGGTTTGTGAAGATCACGGCAGTTTTGGTCTGGTTGATCGCGCCGCTTAATTTGCGAAGCGCCTGAGACATGAGACGGGCCTGCATGCCCATGGTGGCGTCGCCCATGTCGCCTTCGATTTCGGAGCGCGGCACGAGCGCAGCGACCGAGTCAATAATGATGACCTCGACCGCACCGGAGCGCACGAGGGTTTCGGCGATCTCAAGGGCTTGTTCGCCGGTATCGGGTTGTGAAACGAGCAGGTTATCAATATCCACACCACAGCGCGCCGCATAGCTTGGGTCGAGTGCATGTTCCATGTCTATATATGCCGCGGTTCCGCCCAACTTCTGTGCTTCGGCTACCATGTGCTGACACAGAGTGGTTTTACCCGACGACTCCGGGCCGTAAATTTCCATGATGCGGCCGCGCGGCACGCCGCCAACGCCAAGCGCAATATCGAGAGAGAGGGAGCCGGTGGGAAATATTTCGGTCACCATGGCCTGGGCCTTTCCGAGTGGCATGATGGCCCCTTCACCGAATCGTTTGAGGATATCGCCAACAGCTTTATCCAAAACGGCGCGTTTGGCGGAATCCATGTTATTGGTGGATGGTTCGGTTTCACGGGCGGCAGATTTTCGAGGCATGTTTTATTCTCCAGTACGAGTGAAAAAGGTATGAGGCCCCTAAGCACAAAGGACACGAAGGTCACAAAGGATTAAGGAGGTAGTCTGTGGCGACAGTATAGCACAGATGTTCAGTAAGTCAAGGGAGAGGCGTAGGGGTGATGGGCAGGCTCCCGGGTAAAAAATCAAGTGTGGGGGCCGGAGGGCGTTCGGCACTGAATCCGTTTTCGGCCTTAAAGGTGAAGTAGGTCACCTGACCGGGGAAGATCTCGACCCAGGTCTGGTCGGTTTTCTTTTCATATTGAATATTGATCTTATAAATGCCTGCGGGCAGATCACCCAGTACCAGGTTTTCTTTGTAATAGGGATCGGCATTGATCGGGCCGCCCAGGCCGTACGTCTTGATCAGGTAGGTCTTCCCGATCTCTTCAGACTTCAAGTGGACTTCGAACTGGTTCAGGGTCTTGCCTTTTGCGTCCGTTATACGCCCAACCAGCACGCCCCAGCCTTGCGGCGGCGCGATCCATAATTCGGGATTATGTGTATCGTGGAATGAATTGATGGGATATCGGACTTCAAAGTGCAAATGTGGACCCGTCGTCGCGCCGGTTGCACCAACGAGACCGATCAGCTCGCCCGTCTCCACGTGCTGGCTGACCACTGCGATCGCTTCGCTCATATGCGCGTAAACCGTATAGAGTTGCTGGTGGTTGTATCCAAAATCGTGACGGATCACCACCGCGATGCCATAAGGGTCGCTCTCATTCCCGGGCGTTTCGGTGAACAAGCCCCAGCCCACCCAAACCACTGTCCCTGGTCCGGCCGCCATGATGGGCGTACCTTCCGGCGTGGGGATATCAACGCCTGTGTGGACGATATTCGGTGCAAAGAACACACCGCCATAACGATAATCGGGGACCGGCCAGTTGACCTGGTCTGCCGCGATGGGGCGCACAAAATAAAAATGATCGTACGGCGACATGGCCCAGGGAACGGGATACAAGGGTGGGCGCCAGCCGGAGATCGGTTCCGCGCCCGGTGTGGGGATGTCAAATTGAAACGGGGCCGGTGAAGGAGTCAACCCCGCCGCAAACTGGACCTGGGACTGCTCGGTCTCATCCGGTGCGATCACCGGCGTCGAGCTTATCCCAGTCATCTTCGTACAGGAAACGAGCACGAAAAGGGACAGGCTCTCGATAATACTAATTTTGCGTTTCATTTATGGAATGATCGTAGGCGGTGTGGACGTGCCGGTCGGCGTGGAGGTGGAGGTGGCTGTGCCTGTGGGTACAGGCGAAAGTGTTGGGCTGGCCGTTGGGCGCGGTGTGCGCGTGGGTCTGCGGGTGGAAGTCGGTGTTGAGGTTTGTGTGGGTGTCAGGGTAGGGGCCAGCACGCGCGTCGGTGTGATCAATGCTTCAGGTGGATATAACTCTTTCATGGCCGAATACCAATCCAGGCCGTCGGTTAATGCGAATTCGGTAAAGCGAGTCCCTGCATAGAAGTTACGCCAGTTGGGGAGGGAGGGCAGGCGTTCCCAGCCGTAGGCTTGGGCTAGCGCAGTCATGTCCACCCAATAGCCGGCGGGAACGGGGGCATATGCACCTCCCTGCTCGTACGTACGCGGGTTAAGCTCATAGCGCGCATTCAAGTTCCAGGGTGCATCGTGGATCGGTTCGCCAAGGGAACCATCCTGAACCGTACAACGGATATATAAACGCCAATAGGTCTGCGCGCCCACGTCCTCGCGCAAGGTCACCATCCAGCCCGCGTTGGACATCAGCGAATTGAGCGCAAAAGCGCGGCCGGTATACAACCAGTCTTCCTCCATGCCGGGTTCAAGGGAGGTCGTAAGCGGCACGAACGCATTCTCCAAACTGGCGAGGGCGTCCCAACCTGTTTCGGCGATCACACGTGCGCGCAGCGAGTTGAAGGATTCATCCACAAGATCATGCAATTGCGGATAAGCGGCCTGTAGGTTCGCAAGCGGCACAACATACCAGCGTTGACCCGGAATATCTCCCACAGGCGTAAGGATCGGCGCCCACAATGGGGCAGGTGTGACCGCCGCGGCCTGCCTAAACGAATCAGGGATCGGATCCGGCAGATCTGCCCGGCCCCAGGCCAGACCACGCACGCGTCCATGCAAGGGGGCCGGAGGCAGCAGTAAATTCCCTTTGATATCGGACGATGTGATGTATTCCTGGTTGGGTCCGCTGGTCACCGCGATGATCTGGTCGGCAGTTTCATTCCATGCGGCCCAACTTCCATCTCCGATCCAGCGCGCGGCGCGCGCAGGATCGTGCGCGTTCCAGACGTAGAGGCCGCTGTATCCAACAGTCTGTGAAGTGGAGGCCCATAATAATTGCGAGCCGTCATAATTCCAGAGCGGATGACTTTCGGAGGCATACGGTGTATTACTTAGGTTCATGTAACGATCTTCGCCGGTAAGGTCGAGGTCTACGAGCCAGATGTCGCTATCGCCGCCGCGCGAGGAGACGAAGGCCACATGCCGTCCGTCCGGCGCCCAAACCGGTGAGTGATCGGAGGCGGGATGTTGCGTTAATGGAATGATCGCCTGGGAAGGGTCCGTTATTGAAACGAGCGCCACCTCAAGGTTGTCGTTCTTATAGGTTTCAAATGCGAGCCATTGACCGTCCGGCGACCAGGCAGGCGCCGAATCATATTCGGGTGAATGGGTCAGCTGGGTTGTGTTACCGTTTTTTAGGTCCATCACGTACAGATCCCAAAAGCCATTCCTGTCGGATGCGAAGGCAAGTTGCGATCGGTCCTGGCTGAGGGCGGGTGTGATGTCGTTCCAGCCGCCTGATGTGATGCGCGTGAGGGGCAGGTCCTGTGGATGATAGGCAAAGAGGTGGCCGTATCCGTTCTCTTCAATGGACAGAAAAACGAGATTGCCTTTCCCGCTATATTGGATGGCCGCCGCGGTTTGTGTGGCTGTGGGCTCGGTTGTGGACTCGGGTTCAGTGGTTGATCCTGCTCGAGGCGCGCAGGCAAAAAGCAATAGAGTGCTGAGAACAAAAATGTGGATGCCCTTTACAACGCGTCGCAGACGTTTGGCCGGGTCCGCTTTCGGATTGAGATTAATTTTAGAGGGGGTGGGGGGGCTGCGCAATGGCATGCAGAATGTCAATTAAGCGGAATCAGGCTGAGGGTGGTCCTGGGCCATCGTCGGCGCGGGAGGCGGTTCTACATCAAAGGAATAAAGGCGCGGCTCCCTGGAAGGTCCATCCGGATAATATAATCTTGCGTTGAGCGTGTACGGATTATTGATCTCGCCGCGCAGATGCATGGTGAATTCCAGTTTCCAGGTCAGCGGTTCGACAATGCTCGTGGAGGCGATCTCGTCGCCATCTGCATTGTTAAGGATCACTTCAATGTAGGGTCGTTTTTGAAAAGGAGTGACCTCGATGTTCACGTGCAAGCGGTGTCCATCCGGATACGGCTCGGCTGAAAGCGAAGTGATACTTGTTTCTTCGGGGACCATCCGTTGTAAATTATCTTCGGGGAAAAAGAAATCCATCCGTCTATTATAACCAAAAGAAAAACCCGGCTGCATTTGAAACCAGGCAATTGGATTAGAGTTTTCTTACCCGTGCTTTTTCTGGAACTCTTTCATGAATTTGACCAGTTCCTGCGCACCCTGCATGCTCATGGCATTATAAACGGAAGCGCGTATGCCGCCGACCGAGCGATGACCCTTGAGGCCGATCAGGTTGTTCTTGGCGGCCTCGGATGCAAACGTTTCCTCCAGTTCTTCTGCAAGCAGGCGAAATGGGATGTTCATCAGGGATCGGGCATCCGCCTGGGCATGACCGTTGTAGAAGCCACCGCTATCATCGATGGCTTTATAGACCAGGCCGGCTTTTTGACGGTTGATCTTTTCAACTGCAGAGAGGCCGCCCAATCCTTTCGCCCATTTAAAGACCAGGCCAACAATGTAGATCGCAAAACAGGGAGGCGTGTTGTGAAGTGAGCCGCTGGCGGCCAGCGCTTTGTAGTCCAGCATCACCGGTAAGTTGGCAGGCGTGCGCTCGAGCAGATCCTGGCGCACGATCACGATGGTCACTCCGGCAGGGCCGGCATTCTTTTGCGCGCCCGCGTAGATCAATCCATATTTGGAAACATCGACTGGATGACTGATGAAATCGGATGAAGCATCACATACCAATGGAACACCCGCAGGTGGGGTCGGTTCGTTGAAATATTCAACGCCGTGAATGGTCTCGTTCGATGTGAAGTGCAAATAGGCGGCCTTGGGATCAAGATCCAGTTTTGTGGGCAGGCCCTTGAAGCCTTCGCTTTCGGTGCTGGCTGCTGCGCGCGCAGCACCCAGTTTTTGCGCTTCCTTGATGGCGGTCTTGCTCCATAATCCGGTGACGATATAGTCCGCAGAGCCGCCGGCACGCAGGTTCATCGGCAACATCGCAAATTGCAAGGATGCGCCGCCCTGCAGGAATAATATTTTGTAGTCCGCCGGGATGCCAAGCAGATCGCGCAGATCCGCTTCCGCTGTTTTGATGACGGACTCGAATTCCTTTGAGCGATGGCTGATCTCCATGACGGACATGCCGGTGCCTTTGAAATCGAGCAGTTCTGCCTGGGCCTGTTCAAGCACTTCCAACGGCAGGACGCCGGGTCCGGCGTTGAAGTTATAGGCGCGTTTTGGATTGGACATGCATGTACTCCTGATCAAAAGATTTACAGTTCAACCTGGACCGTTGAACAGTCTCAGTTTCAATTTGATGTTATACCATAAAAAATTTTTTTGGTAGACAATTTGCCGGGGAAACTTACCTCATTTTTGCCTATCGAATGTCGTTGACAAAGCAAAACCCCGTTGTTAGAATGATTTTCATAAAAATTTTTATTTCAGGAGAATTCAACGAAGGTTTTGATTTGCGACAAGACAGCGAATGTATATGTCAAAAAGTTGATCGAGTTCGCTAGCAGCATGATGCAACCGGCATAATGAAAAATACGTCAGCCTATCATCGGGAGAAACAAAGAGTGAAAATTCATAACGATATCGGGATTATGATCCCGCAAGTCCAGCTGCCCAAAGCCGGCACGGATCTAAGTAAATGGGCAGTGATCGCCTGTGACCAGTTCACCTCCGAACCGGAATACTGGCGTTCTGTTGAAAAGATCGTTGGCGATGCGCCTGCCACGCTCAAACTGACCTTCCCTGAAGTGTATCTCGAAAAGCCGGGTGAAGCGGAACGCATTCAGAGGATCCAGGCGACCATGCGCGAATATTTGGAGGATGGCATCCTGCAACCGCGCGAAGGGCTGATCTATGTGGAACGCACTGTCGCCGGGAAAACGCGCAAAGGCGTATTGCTGTGCCTCGACCTTGAGCATTACGATTATCGCAAGGGATCGAGCAGCCTGATCCGCGCGACGGAGGGAACGATCGTCGAACGCCTGCCAGCGCGCATCAAGGTGCGCGAAGGCGCGGCCTTGGAACTGCCTCATATCCTTGTGCTGATCGATGACCCCGATCACACTGTCATTGAACCGTTAAGCGCGGCCAGGCCTAATTTTGAAAAATTATATGACTTCGACCTGATGCTCGACAGCGGCCATTTGGCGGGGTATGCGGTGAATGCAGACTTTGAAATCAAGGTCGTCGAGGCGTTGCGCGGACTTGCCAAACCGGAAACCTTTGCAGCCAAATATGGCGTGGGAAAAGACCAGCCTGTATTACTCTTCGCGATGGGGGATGGGAATCATTCGCTTGCAACCGCCAAAGCCATCTGGGAAAAGATGAAGCCGCAGGCCGGCATGGTTCATGCTGCACGTTATGCGCTTGTTGAGATCGAAAACGTCCATGATGAGGGACTTGAGTTTGAACCGATCCATCGCGTGCTGTTCGGCCTGAAGAAGGATCTATTGACGGAGATGAAATCTGCCTATGGCGCGAACTTCACCTATATGGCTGCAGCCAGCGCGGCGGAAATGGTCCAACGTATAGACGCTGCGCGTGCCGAGGGCCGGAAGCAGGCCATCGGCCTGCTGGGAGGCGGGAAACCATTCGGTGTGATCGAGATCGGGCAGCCTTCTTCAAATTTGCCCGTTGGCACGATCCAAACCTTCCTCGACGCGTTCATGAAAGATGGCGGCGCGGAGAAGATCGATTATGTGCACGGCGAAGATGTCGTGCAGCGGCTGGCTCTCCAGCCTGACAACGCCGGGTTTTATTTGCCGGGCATGTACAAGTCCGACCTGTTCAAGACGGTCATTCTGGATGGTGCATTACCAAGAAAAACTTTTTCGATGGGCGCGGCGCGCGCTAAACGCTTCTATATGGAAGCGCGAAAAATTTCATGATATTTCGCAAGGATCAATTGCAATCAATTCTCGGCGGGGATGTTTCGCGCGTCGTCCCCGCAGGCGGAGGTCCCATGCGGAGAGAGCTCTGACTGCTTGATCTTGAACGTGTTCAGCGCGGTTTGAAAGTCTTCGGGGTAGGGTGCAGTGAAGGTCATTCGTTCTTTTGTTGCGGGGTGTCTGAATGCAAGGGAATAGGCGTGTAGTGCGGGACGCGCGATCAGATCTGTCTCAGGCGCGCTGTAGAGCACATCCCCCAGCAGGGGATATCCCAGGGCATAGGCATGGACGCGGATCTGATGAGTCCGCCCCGTCATTGGCCTGGCTTCCAGCAGGACGTTGGCCGGATTCCTTTTAAGGACCTTGAAGCGCGTCTCTGAGCGGATCCCATTTTTATTATCCACCATGGTGCGATGCCTGTGCCCGGCGTTCACGCGCAACGGGAATTTCGTGGTCTTTTGCTCCCAGGGCGGGGCGCCAACCGTAATGGCGTGATAGATCTTTTCGGTTTTATGTTTCTCGAATTGGATGTTGAGCGCACGATGCGCTTCTGCGGTTAATGCGAAGACCATTACACCGCTGGTTATCTTATCCAGCCGGTGGATGACCCATATTCGCCGCCCTGCGACCGAAGAGAATGTCGAAGCGTTTTCATGTTCTTCTTCGAGCAACTGAACCAGATAAGGCGCGTCCGAGTCCCAGCCTTCGGGAAGGACGGAAAGACCGGCGGGTTTGTTGAGGATGAGCAGGGAGTCGTCAGAGTAGAGAATATCGTATTTCATTTTGCTTGGGGTATACCAAAGGTATACCTCAAGCATTGTACCAAACCACCTGCTCGTGTTAATTCAATCGAATTTTGGGGAGTGTCTAAAACGGAAAGCATAATGTGTCATTCTGCCTGCACCATTGCCGCAGGCACAGATGAACGACCGAAGGGAGTGAAGAATCCCCGAGGAATTGAGCTTTGATAAGCTCAATTCCTCGGGAGACCCTTCGCTATGCTCACCGTTCGTGCCGCTATCAGCGGCGGCACGCCGGTGCGAGACGGCAGGGAGACACATGAAGTGTGTCCTTGAAATTAGACCCTCCCGGATTTTGATCTAATACCTGGGAACAATTAGGTCACAGTCAATCTCTGTTTCGGATATTTCTCATATCGCTTCTCTTCCAT
>CAZSVR010000043.1:0-11550 GCA_964610295.1 uncultured Anaerolineaceae bacterium | reverse complement strand
GCGGATGCGATCAAATCCCTCCCACACTTCGGTAAATGACGTGTATAAAGGTGCAAACCCTAACCGGATATTATCCGGTTCACGGAAATCGGGGATGACGTTCATGTCGTCAATGAGCGCGCGGTCGATGCGATAACCCTCTTCATGGCGGATACTGATGTGTGAGCCGCGTTGGGCAGAGTCAACTGGGGAGCCGAGAGAAAAGCCAAATGGGGCCAGCAGGTTCTCGGTCAGGAATGAGGCGTAGTCAGTGAGCAAAATAGATTTTGTGCGGATTGAGTCTATGCCCGCTTGCAGAGTCGGTTCGAGGGCGGCTTCCATGGTCAATAAAGAAAGCATGGGTGGTGTGCCCACAAGGAAACGCTTAACGCCAGGAGCGGGAGTGTAATCGAGGCCGAACGCGAAGGGCTGGTTTTGGCCCCACCAACCCCAAATGGGCGAGGACGATCTTTCCTGAATGGCTTTGTTGACATAAAGAAAAGCGGGCGCACCCGGGCCGCCGTTGAGATATTTATATGTACAGCCAATGGCAAAATCGGCATTGCAATCATCGAGCGCGATTGGCAGTGCGCCAACCGAATGACTCAAATCCCAAAGCACGAGCGCGCCTTGGCGATGCGCCATCTCAGTGATCCCTTTCATGTCATAAAGATAGCCGCTTTTGAAAAGCACATGCGATAGGGTGACGAGCGCAGTATCTTCATTGATGGCTTCGGCAAGCGCATTGAGATCAGGGATGAGTTCATTGTCGTTGGAGCCAATGCGAATGATCTCGTGGTCGCCCTCACCCCTAGCCCCTCTCCCAAAGGGAGAGGGGCATGCAATCCCTTGCAGGATGTATAGATCCGATGGAAAGTTGAGCGTATCTGTGATGATGCGTTTCTTTTCCGGTTGTAAAGTTAATGCGGCCATCGCCAGTTTGAACAAGTTGATGGAGGTGGTGTCGCTGACAACCACCTGGCCTTCGGCGGCTCCGATCAATTTTCCGATCTTATCGCCGATACGCGCGGGCGCTTCCCACCAGCCTTTGTTCCAACCGCGGATCAAATCCCTGCCCCATTCTTCTTCCACGATTTGTTTGGCACGTTCTATGGCAGCTTTAGGGAGACGACCCAGCGAATTGCCATCAAGATAAATAAGGTCCGGATCAGAAATGATAAAGGCCTCGCGATAGGATGCCAGTTTGTCTTGTGTGTCAAGTTCAAGGGCGAAGTCGCGGGAGGCAGAAAAGTTCATGCTTTTGATTTGGTCTTTCTTATTTTGCTCATCGCATATTCCGCTAGCGCGGTGATGGTCAGGCTGGGATTCACGCCGGGGTTGGCCGGCATGATCGAACCATCGATAATATATAAACCGTGATAATTATGCACTGCGAAATTCTCATCGACAACCCCCTCTTCGGGGGATTTGCCGATCGGCGCGCCGCCCAGGATATGAGCGGTCGTTGGCAGGTTCAATAGGTTTTCACCAAGCGAGCCGAGCGCGAGGCCGTTGGTGCGACCCGCAAAATCACGCGTCAACTCGTGCGAGCCTTGCACCTGCGCGTGGATCTTGTAGCCGGGCTCCTCATCCGCGATCATGCCGCGGCGAAGTAAGGTAAAGGCGCTACGGCCAATGCGGAAGCGCATGCGGTTATCCGCATGCTGCATCACGAGCAGGATGGTCACATTGTGTGCCCAGCCCGGTAAAATTAATGCCTTCCCAAAATCAAGAGGATGTGTCAGCGCCCAGCCGAAAAATTTCAAGAGTCTGATCGGGATGCTCACATCGGTATCGATCAGAGGCGCGGCCAGGAAGCGCATCAACGACGAACCGTCTGGGTAACGCACAGGTTCAACGCGCGTCAGTTCATCGTGATTGTAGATCGATGAAATGGAGACGCCCTCCGAATAATTGATACCGGATTTACGAGCAACGCTTCCCAACAGCGCCTCTGAGTTGGTCCGTACCATGTGGCCAAGTCTCGGCGAAATGTTTGGCAATGATCGTTTGACATCGCGCAATTTCAAGAGCAATTTCATTGTTCCCATTACACCAGCTGAGAAGATGACATTCCTTCCTGCTAGAGCTTGCTTCTGTTTAAAGAGTGAGGTGCTGCTTTGATAGGTGACTTGATATCCGATATTGACTCCGGACGACTGACCCCGGACCACACTTTGTCGTGCGCCGTCCGTGGTCTGCGGTCGAACATCGATCACTTCGACCTCCGCTTTTATCTCCGCCCCGTTCTTTTCTGCAAAATACAGATAATTTTTCGGTAAAGTATTTTTTGCGTTATGACGACATCCCACCATGCACCCACCGCAGTGCTGACATCCGGCGCGGTGCGGGCCCTCGCCGTTGAAATATGGATCGGGCACAGTCACGCCTGCCTCGCCGAAATACGCACCGACATCTGTTGCGCGAAAGGTAGGGCCCATGCCGCGCTGCTCCGCCATTTCTTTCAATACCAAATCCGCTCTCCATAACTTTGGATTGCGCGCCACGCCCAGCATTCGCTTGGCTGTTTCGTAATGTGGACGAAGCACCTCGCCCCATTTCACATTTTGATTCCATGCAGGTGTGGCGAAGGTCTCATCACTCGGAACTTCAAGTACGTTGGCATACCCTAGACTTCCGCCGCCCACACCCGCGCCATGCAAGACCATCACACCTTTAAGAATGCTGATCTGCAAAATGCCAAAGGCGCGCAAGGCGGGCAGCCAGAGATATTTCCAATATTGCCAGTTGGATTTTGCAAAGTCCTTATCTCCAAATCGTTTCCCTTTTTCGAGAACCAAAACGGAAAAGCCTTTTTCCGTGAGCCTCATAGCTGAAACACTGCCGCCAAACCCCGAGCCAATGATGATGTAGTCGTAAGTGTTTTCTACCATTTCTATACTATCACCTAAAAGGATGGCTTGAATTATACAGCCTGGAGAATAAAAACTCCTTTGTATACAATCTCACAAAAGGGATGAATAGGGGATATTGAATTTAGGTGACGATGACCTTATAATCACTTCATAAATCTGTTTTCATGAATGGAGGTAATGATGGCATCAAAATCTTCATCCGGTAAGCGCAGAGGGTGGTCACTGATGGTGGCTATGGTTTTATTTGTTCTTTGTGTCCTGGTCGCGGCTGGGTTCTTTCTCTTTCGAGCGCCGCAGGAAACGTTGTTGGTAGGTATCGACCATCCGCAGAATGGCGCAACATTTTCTGTCAATGAATCTATTCCTGTGAAGGCGACCGGATTCTTCTCCGATGGTGTTGTGGGGATCGAGTTATATGTGGATGGCGCCTTAACCGGCGCGCAGGAAACCACTTTGCCGGATGGATCAAATCCGCTCCTGCTGCTAGTTGATTGGGTTCCGCAAACACCCGGTCGTCACGTGCTCACGGCGCGCGCATATTTGAAAGATGATCGCTTTAGCGATTCAGCGATTGTGCTGGTGGATGTTCTCCCGGCACCTGAAACGACCACCATAAATCTCAATTCAGTGCGGGATCCCGGTTCGGGAACATGCCCAAGCCTGGCGCAGTTATCCACGTCTACCGGTATATCTGTTGAGCGGTTACTTGAATTGAATCCGAGTCTCGCCGGTACAGATCCCAATGCGCCTCTGGCTTGTGATATTAACCTGACCGGGCCCACGATTCCCCCGGGCGGAGGAAGTCCGGGTGGTTCACCCGGAGGACCAACACCTGGAGGTTCCGGTACTGGCCCTGGGGGAGGACCTCCTCCCGCGCCGCGGGTTGGGAGCCCGGCACCACCCACAGGATTGAATGGTTCTCTCAATTGTAGGGAAGCCAGTCTTTCGTGGGTTGCCAGCGCGGATGCGACGAACGGCTATGTATTGTATAAATTAAGGCCCGGCGCGCGCATTTTCGAACGTACAGCTTTATCAGGGAGTAGTGTGACCGCTACAGTAGCCATTAGTGCTTATGGGACCTATCGCTTTCAGGTGGCTTCGCTTCGCGGACATGAGGAGGGTCTAGGCAGTATTATCACTGTTAATACACCCGATCTGTGCGTACCGCCTGCAATTGCGCCCGGTACTTCAGACATCGCCCTCAGTCTAATATCTCTGGATACTTCAGAAGCATTCGATGGCGTGTATTGCTATGTGCGAGCGATGGACATGCCGGATTTACGTTTGCCGCGCGCGGAATTTTCCTACATGCGGCCCGGTGCGGACGGATTAACCTATTCGATCCAAAGACAATTGCCCAACCGCGGGATGTTCCGTGTCAACTTGCCAGAGGATGGGTTGGTCTCTCTGCGCATCGAATGTTGGGGAGTGCGCGGGGTGGAGTCAATATTACTGGGTGCATTCACTGCCTCACACGGGCGCGGCGAATGGGACAGCCGCGACCTCACACAAACTGCATGGGATCCTTCGAGGGTGCAGGTTGCTTCACTAAATCAAAGCGGAGCAGAATCGGGAGGATACAACTTCCGTGTTGTTTACCGCATCGGGTCAAGCGCCCTGGCTGACCTGCCGACTCTCATCGATCCCGCATTGATCCCTGTTTTGACTCCCGGAATGCTTGAACCGATCGAAAGCTCGTTGAATATACCTGCCCCCACCAATGTCCGTGTAAACAATATTCGTGGCAGGCTGGGATTAAATGTGTGGAGCGCAGAATTGGAGTGGGATTGGAACGGTGCGCCTCTCTTAAATGAAAGTTTTCTTACGGGGTATCGTGTCAGGATTCACGCTCTGGATACGACCGTGAGCAGGTCCGGCGATATTCCAACTCTGATCTGGCAAGGTGATGTAAGCCCCGGTTCGCATAAATGGATTTCCCTTCCGCGGTTGCCTACCATCTTCGGCTGTGGATACAATCTGATTTACACTGTTGAGGCCATGGTCGAAACCTCGGCATCACCACCCGCGTGGTTCTTTGTGAGAAATGAGCCTTGCAGGGTTGGGGCAAGGATACGCGTGACGTTTGTCGATCTTAGATTCAGGGCAATTAACGACCTTGGTGATTTCTGTATCTTATGTGGTGATGATGGGGAACTCGAGCTGTTTGGATTGATACGCGCCCAAAATCATTACTCTACCATCTTGGGAAGCATTGACCCGACGGATAGTTGCGGCTACGTGGTTCACGACGGTGAATACAGTTTGGATCAAATGTATTTTAGGCATACCGTGCCGGCCGATCCGGGTTGGGGCATGCGCTGGGGACGGTATCAGAACGAATTCGTCATCGATATCAGCGACCCAACGCAGACTCTGACGATTAGCGCTTCCATATCTGATAAGGATCAACAACCTTTCCAGCCCTGCTATGCAGGGGCAGATCGGGTAATCGAGTTTACGCAGGAACTAGCCGCGCGAACTCCCGTGGAATGGCAAAGGTTTGAACAGACCATCACAATCGGTCCCTCCACGATTGAGGCTCGAAGCGGTGAAGCAGATGCCGGTATCAATCAAGGCTCTGCGTCGCTTCGGATCCATATTATTGGCGAGCCCAATACCGGCCATTAGGTCGGACAGGAGCATGAAGATGAAACGTAACCCTTTTTATGGATCAATCCATCAGATATTCATCATCAGCCTGTTGCTTGCAGCCTGTACACTTCCCGGCGCTTCCGGTTCTCTTGAAGCGAGCGGCGGGTTGACCGCCTGGCTGGATCAGCCCTTGACAAGTGCTACTCTTCCGCTATCGCCTTTCACGCTCAAAGCGCACGCACAAAACCCGGATGGCGGCGTGGAGGCGATCGAGTTTCAAGTCAATGGCGTCACGCTCACGAGTGTATCCACCGACTCTTCCCAGCCATTAGTCTATGCCGAATTCGCGTGGAATCCCTCTGCGGCGGGTCAATACGAGGTACGTGCTTTGGCAGTTCACGGCGCCGAGCGCGGCTATTCTGCAGCGGCGCTGGTTTGTGTATCCGCCGAAGTAAAGGAAGCCTCTGCGGGCATTAGCGCATCGGATTGTGGTCAGGGTGAGGTCGCGCCTGTCGCTCCTCCGATAGAGATCACACCAAGCAAATTACAGCTGGACTTCAAATTTGGAGCCAGCCCCGACCCGGTCTATTATGGACAATGCACCACTGAAATGCGCACGCTCAATTTTGAAGCGTTGGTTTATGATCTCTCCACCGGAAATCCCATTGACCCCACACTTGTCTCTTCCGTCAGTGCGCATTATGTGATCCATAACGCCGGGGGAGCAAGCGCGGATTTTCTATTGTCACTTAATGATGTAGGCGGCGGTGCCTTCACGAATTCGATTGACATCGATGCGAAAGCATCTTCCACGCTGGGCAGTGGTGATGGCACGATCGAATACTGGATCGAGGTGCTGGATACGACCGGAGCGACGGCACGCAGTATTGCATTGACGCTTAATCTGATCAATTGCAAAGGCACAACGCCGATCACAGCAACATTTACTCCCGGCGGCGTAATCATTTCGCCTCAACCTCCGACCAAGATACCTGTTCTTCCGCCGCCGGCTGACTCCACGCCTCCAGTTGTGGGTATTAACTTTGTCTCTGCAACAGATGTGTATTACACAACCGGATGTGGACCAAACTCACTTACAGTGCAGGCCTCGGTGACCGACGCTTCCGGGGTCGGAGCTGTAAATCTCATCATCACTTATGTCGGTACCGGTAGCGGCGATATTTCCATTCCGATGAGCCCGATCGGCGGAAATACCTATCAGGCCGTTTACGATGTGGGCGGTCAGGCATACTCATATCTCGGCGGCGTGAGCGGACAGATCGAGATTCGCGCATATGCTCAGGATACTTTTGGGAATACCGCAAATGATGGCGGCGGTGTCATCAATGTATTGTACTGTCCTGGATAGACCCGTCATTGAGTCAACAGTCCCCGCCATTCTGCGGGGACTGTTCCTTTTTATTGTATTGGGTCGTATGAGTTTATATGACCGAAACTTCGACCGACAGCACGGGCGGGAGATAATCTGCCAGTAACTCCCAGTTATCACCCGCGTCGCGGCTGTAAAATATCTGGCCCGTCGAAGTGCCCACATAAATTCCGGCGTCTTCTAAAGTATCTGTTGCCATCGCCTCGCGCAGGCACACTAGATGAGCGCGCTCGGGGAGTCCCTTGGTAAGTTTTTCCCAGGCTTTGCCGCTATTGCGACTGCGCCAGATCGCAAACTGGCCTTCCACGCTCACGCGGAATTCGTCGCTTTCTTCCAATGCAACATAGATCGTCTCTGGTTCATGCGGATGAACAGCAATGGGGAAACCAAACCGACTGGGCAATAATCCTTCACCGATATCGATCCAATCCTCAGCCGCATTATCCGAGCGATACACCCCACAGTGATTTTGCTGAAAGATGACTTGCGGATTGCTTGGATGCATTGCCATCTTGTGCACACACTGGCCGAACTCCGGAAACTTATCCGGGGAAAAGTCTGCACGCACATTCTTGTTCAAAGGCTTCCAGGTCGTGCCGCCGTCATCGGTACGATAACAACCTGCAGCGGATACAGCCACATACATGCGTTGAGGATTCGTGGGATCCAACAAGATCGTGTGCAGGCACAGGCCGCCTGCGCCGGGATTCCATTTTCCACGTTGTGGGTGATCATACAGCCCTTCGACAAGTTGCCATGTCTCGCCGCGATCGGTGGAACGGAAGAGAGATGCAGGCTGAGCGCCAGCGTATAGGACGCCGGCCTCCTCCTCGCGACCCGGCTGGATATGCCAGGTTTTGATAACTTTCTCCGGATCGTCGCTCACCTTGGAGGCATCCCCTTCCACTCGAACAGCTTCATCCACCGTGCCGATCGGACGCCCCGATTTCGATGGACGCGTGAATGCCGGCACCTGCTTGGCCAGGGTCCATGTTTTGCCAAGATCGTCAGAGTAATGCGTGCTCGGACCGTAGACATCATGTGCGGTCGCCGCGTGCAGGCGCTGGTCGCGCGAATCCAGTTTCATGTGCATCACATTCCAACTCTTGAAGAGTAGATCGCTCGCGTTCCACTTCTTGCGTTTGGAATTACTGGTAAAGACATAGCCGCCCTTGCGTGTCCCCACGAAGACTTTGACTTTGGATTCTTTTGGCATGGTTGTTCCTCTCCGTTCGGTTTTCGTCGATTATACATAATCCCATGGAACTCCCGCTTCATAAATGAACTGAATGTATGAAACTTCACGAACAGACAAATTGATGATTGTGATCTGGATAAATGAAGCTTATACTCAGCACAATATTTATATGAATACTCGAATTCTAAATATCCAAATAAGGAGATGCCATGGGCGAAAAAGGTCAAGCGACAGAAGTACCACCAAACACTGAAGTAGCCAGCGTAGGCCCAAGCAGTGGGGGTCTTCCCAATGTAGGTCCCCGCACCGGCGCAGGTGGATCCACTCCACGACCCGACAAAGATCCCGCATAGCCATCCTTTTATCCAGATCTATTCTGAAACCGCCGATCAAGCCACTTGACCAGATTGATATGCCACTGATGATTGGGGCTGAACAGGAATTCGAGTTATTTTCACGTGGAAAACAACTTGATTTCCGAGCGTTGTTCCCCCAGGCTGTCAAGGGTGTACGTTCGTTTCCATTTCGGAATTGTGAAGGCGCTGTAATTTTGGATAGCGGTTATATGCTCGGATCCGATGGCAAGGAAGCCGAATTTGCGACCGTGCCTATTAACTCTAACGGTGCGGGTTGTCTGACTCTGGCGCGTGAAGTTTCCCGTTGCCGCAACCATTTGATTCAACTTTTAGAAACCATGGGTGTTCGCGATGTGCGCGGTTACTCCACTCATTTGAACATCAGTGTGCCCTTCGGCCGCGAAGACGAAATTGCCTCAGCTATATCAACGACGGTTGCCCCGTCGTTGATCCTTTTAATGGAAGCACAGCAATCTCCGGGCTTGCTTATTCGTCCGCGCCGCGGCCGGCTCGAGATTGGCAGCGAGTATATAGATGATGAAAAACAACTTGCAGCCGGTGCTGTTTTCCTTGCCGGGGTTGTATCGGCATATCTGCGAAACGGATCGCTCTGGAATCAGTTTCCGCGTATTCGCCTTAAGCGATCAGAAGAAGGGAACATCCGCCCGGGCATCTATCTGCCGCGTGATGCCTATGGAGAATCCCTGCACGATCTTGGCCGGCAGGCATTGCTGGAACTTGAAAATGGTCAAACGCTCACGGCCGGCGAAGCACTTGAGTTGTGCACCGACCTTGTATGTCGCGAACTAGATGGACAGATCAGTGACCGCAGCATTTACGCAATGCGGCACGTGGTCGTTCGCGTTGGATCGCTTCAGATCGATCGTCATACCAGCCCGGGAGCCATTACCCGCCGCATCTCGTATGCTCCCGCGGTAGAAGCCCGAACCTTGCAAATGCTCACCTCGGGCCTGGGTTCATTGGGACTCGTACCGCGCTTTTTGGACTGGGAGGGTGCTGCGTTCTCGTTGCAAAAAGTGGACTCTTCTCTAATTGTAGGTGTACCCTGGGCGTACCTTCCTGAATTCTTCCGCGCGGCACGAAAAAAAGTCATGCCTCAGTTTATTGGAAAATTGGGACAACCTGAATCGGCCTTGAATACTATCGACCAATTCCGAGCTCCGCAAGTGTATAAGGAAATTGACCCGGTTGCGCTGGGTGATCAGGCGCTTAACGACAATCGAAAAAACAATGGACAGTCTGGTGGATCTTTCAAACCCCCGCAACAACTCAAGCCTGAAGATCTTGAGCAAACCATCATCTCGCGTCTCCCAAAAATATCACCGAGTCCGATTCGGTTTCCCAAACGGTACATCTACAACTTGCTTATTTTCATGATCGTCATCTTGTCTGGTATCGCCGGAGGAGTTTTTGTTTTCAACCATAAGACTCTGCAACCAACCGTCATTAAAATACCAATTCTGGATCTGCCCCCTCCGGCTGAAGGCACGCTCATGGCCTGGGTGGGCGGCAGCACGCTCGTCTTCAACGGGAATGCATGGATCTATCAATCCCAAGTGACTAATTATCAATTCTCGCTGTGCTTGGAAGCCGGCAGTTGTCAGCCTCCCGCCGGGGAAGCGCCCTCACCCGATATTAACGACCCTGATCAGGCCAATTCGCCGGCGCAGATCATCGGTCCGGAGGCCCAGCAGGCATATTGTGAATGGGCGGGCGGACGTATACCGACCGACGCGGAAAACGAGGCAATCGGCGTAGACAGCGGGTCGCCCTCCGCCGAAACAACGCCTGGTTTCAAGTGTGCCGTGGATTCTCCGCACCCCATGGCCGCTGCCTGCCAGACAAGTGCATATTATCTGAACGGGGCCCCCCCTCCAATGGATCACTCGGTTACTGAGGCGGGTCACTTCTGTCAGAATGGTCAGAGCTTTGTTACCCTTGATATCAATATCCCTGAAGGCGGAAGCATTGAATCGGTAACTGGAGATTGCCAGGTAGTCGGTGGCAATCGAATGCTATGTTCAGCCACGCCGGGTACGAGTGGCGGAGGCGCGGTGGAGATACAGTGCAATGGTATGCCTGCTGTTCAAGACAGTAGCTCGCCCGCGGCTGGGCAAATGCAGTGCCTGCCCGGTTACGAGGTCAACGGGGATCTCCCGACACAGTGTGACTTCAACAAGTTACTGCCGGCTGTGCAGAAGGATCCCGGGCCTCTGGTGGCACAACTGCAAAGCAGTCAGGATCAATTTGCAGGGCAGGTCAGCCTGGTTGTATATCGGCCTAATATGAAGCGGCAGGAATGCGGAGCCGGACAATATCGTAATCGGGACACCGATGTCTGTGAAGACATACCCCCCTGTCCTAGCGGCATGGTATTTGACGGGGTAGCGGGTTGTGCTATTCCATCACCTACCCCCCAAGGAGGCTTTCCCTGTCCTCCCGGAACCTATTTTAGTCAAGTTACGCTGACTTGCGAGCGGATTGTCTGTGACACCGGAACCCATTGGAATGAACGCACGTTGACTTGCGAGCCCAGCTGTGTGGGGGGAGGCGGTTGGGATCCGGTCACCGGGGAGTGCTACCCTAGCGAGGCCAACGCCCAACTCGCCCCATGTCCGATCGGATTGTTTAGGGGTCCAGATGGGTATTGCGTTTCCCTTGTCCTCGAACCCCCGGGTAACGAGTGCCAGGGAGGTTTCCACTTCGATGACAGTGAGCAATGCTGTCTGACAGACCTGCCCAGCGGCCGTTATCCCGGTTGCCCAGCCGGGCAAGCGAATGATCTTTCAGCCGGCGCCTGCGATTCTGACAACATTTGGCTCGATAGCGGTATGGTGCTCCATACCGTGGAGTTCAGTTTTGATGCACCCTCCTGCGAGACAAAAGATAATAGTGGCGGTGGTGACGATGCTGTTGGCTGCAATCTATCCTGCCCAAAACAGAAATTAGATCCCGTTACTTGCTCCTGCTACTAGGGATGACACACGAGAGTCCCCCCGTCATAGAAAGGGGGGGACTCTCTAAGTCATCAGCGATAGTTGTAAAACCCTCGCCCACTTTTCCTCCCTAAATATCCAGCGTCCACCATTTTTCGTCATCGCGGTAGGGGTAACGCATACCCCTGCGGGTACGATGTGC
>CAZSVR010000042.1:12408-29620 GCA_964610295.1 uncultured Anaerolineaceae bacterium | reverse complement strand
AGCAGTGAAGGCCGCACACGCCGTGGATTACATCAGCGCGGGTACCATCGAATTCCTCGTGGACAAGGACAGAAATTTTTATTTCCTTGAAATGAATACGCGCCTGCAAGTTGAACATCCTGTGACAGAGATGGTCACAGGCGTGGACATCGTTGCGGAACAGATGCGCATCGCACGCGGACGACAATTGTCCTATACCCAGGAGCAGATCGAACTCAAAGGGCATGCCATCGAATGCCGGATAAACGCTGAAGATCCGTTCAACGATTTCGTTCCTTCAACGGGACGCATTACACACAGCCTGATCCCGACCGGTCCGGGTGTGCGCGTCGATACTGGCGTGTATCCCGGCTTCGAGATCACGCCATTTTACGACCCGCTGATCGCGAAGTTGATCGTGTGGGGTGAGACGCGCGCGCAGGCGATCCTGCGTATGCGACGCGCCTTGGAAGAATATCGCATCGTCGGCGTGCGGACGAATATTCCCTTCCATCAAAGATTGATGGATTCTCACCGCTTCATGGGCGGCCAATTCGATACGCGTTTTGTGGAGGAACGCTTCTCAATAGACGACGCGATGGAGACACGCGAATCCCACGCAGAGATCGCGGCGATCCTGGCGACGCTCGCTGCGCATCAGCAAAGCGAACGATCGGCACACGTTTTCCGCCGCAGCGAACGGGACACCAGCAACTGGAAATGGGTCGGGCGTTGGGAACGCATGCATCGTTAATTTGACAGAATCAGGCCAAAGGTCTGGACGGCAGCGATATGAAATACATCACAACCATTGATGATCAGGAATTTCAAATTGAAGTGATCGACGAACGGCATGTCCGCATTGGCGATCGTCTTCTGCAGGTAGATTTTGAATCGGTCAGCGGCCAGCCTGTCTTTTCATTGATACTGGATGGCAAGTCCTACGAGTCCTTTGTATATCAAGGCGAGCAGGATTGGCAGGTGTTATTGCGCGGACGCTTGTATCCGGTAAAGATCGAGGATGAGCGCGAAAGACGCCTGCGCGCCGCGGGAGGCGGAGACGTGGCCGAAGGCGGCGAATTCCTCTTAAAAGCGCCGATGCCAGGTTTGGTGGTGGCCGTGCTGGTGAACGAAGGGCAGCCAGTGGAAAAAGGACAAGTGCTCGTCATCCTTGAATCCATGAAGATGCAAAATGAATTGAAGGCGCCACGCCCCGGTAAAGTGGAGCGCATCCGCGTGAAAGCCGGCGAAAGCGTGGAGCAAAAACAGACCCTGCTGAACATTCATTAGACATACAACAGTCACTTTACCGGTGACTGTTTCTTTTAGGAGAAAAATGAACGGACAGGAAACGGAGGCGAAGTTTTACGTAAGAGATCTATCAAAGATCGAGACGCGCCTGCACGAATTGAAAGCAGATTTGATCCAGCCGCGCGTCCATGAAACCAATCTGCGTTTTGATACGGCAGGCCGTGACCTGCGCAGCGCGGGTCGTGTGTTGAGATTACGGCAGGACAACCAGGCCCGCATGACCTACAAAGGACCGAGCGGCAAAACAGACGGCGTAATCAGTCGTGAAGAAATAGAATTTGTCGTAGAGGATTTTGAGCGCGCCAAACGATTCTTTCAGGCACTTGGCTATCAGGTAATGGTCTTTTACGAAAAATACCGAATATCGTACGAATTGGACAACACTCACATCATGTTGGACGAACTGCCCTACGGAGATTTTGTCGAGATCGAAGGAGAAGATGTTTCGTCCATTCAAAAAATGGCGAACAGGCTTGGCCTGGGCTGGGATTCGGCTATCGCCAAAAGTTATCACGCGTTGTTCGAACGCGTCGCAGATGATCGCAAGTTGGATAAAAGCCAGTTGAGCTTTGATGTCTTTAAGGGGGGAAAGCCAAGCCCGGAAGAGTTAGGGATTATTGAGGCGGATTAAATCTTGTTCGGCAGCCCGATAGATTCCTGCCGAGAATTAGAGAAAACCCGTGACATGGGAAGTTGCTGGTTGGACCAGGGATGGCACAATCTCGAAGCAAGAACGGCCGTTTATTGGAGTAGAATAATAGAGACGCCACGCTTTATGATAGGCGCATATGAAACAGAAAACACATTGAAACTGAATTTACTTTTCATCGTGATCGACCTGCTCACCCTGCTGGCGTATCCGGTTGTGTTTCTCGCGGGAAAACTTCGTCAATTCTCGAAACTAGTTGGAGGCAAAGCCCTGGTGGTTTCAACGGCGATCATCCCAGATCCATTGAGCAAATAATCGAGCCTTATGTAATAAGCGAAAACTTCAAGGAGAAAAATTATGCTTCCAATTGGCGATGATAATTCCTCCCGAAGAACCGTGCCCGTGGTGACGTATGCGTTGATCGCCCTGAACGTCCTCTTTTTCTTTGTGGAACTAAGTGGCGGTGACACTTTCATTATGCAGTGGTCTTTCGTCCCCAGCCGCTTCCTTGCTAACCCCGCCGCCGATCTGCTGACCCTCTTCACTTCCATGTTCATGCACGCCGGGTGGCTTCATCTGGGAGGCAATATGCTTTACTTGTGGATCTTCGGCGATAACGTGGAAGATCGTTTCGGAAAGCCTCCGTTCCTGATTTTCTATCTGTCGTGCGGACTTGCAGCCACCTTCGCGCAATTGGCCTTCAGCCTTGACTCCAATGTGCCGAACCTGGGCGCCTCCGGCGCGATTGCAGGTGTGCTGGGAGGCTACATTTTGATGTTCCCTCAAGCCAGAGTCAATGTCTTGCAAGGACAGGGAGTAATCCCGGTTCCAGCTCTGATCGTCATTGGGTTCTGGTTCGTTCTACAGTTATTTAGCGGCCTGGGTTCGATTGCCAATGCAGCGGACACTGGCGGCGTGGCTTACATGGCGCATGTCGGCGGATTTGTCGCCGGATTTGTACTGACGTATTTATTCAGAGGAAACAGCCGGGCCCGGTTGACAGGCTGATCGGTCCTGCACGTTTTACCAGTTCTCAAAAGGAAAATCGCATGATGAACAAAAATGTATTCGAAGAAAATTGGAAACAGATCCGCACCCAATCCACGGGTTGGTGGAGTCTGATGGTTGATTACGACCTGGACAAGGTGGAAAAGGCGGAAGTTAAGTACGATAAATACGTCAGGATGCTCGAGGTCAAATATGGTTACACCCGGCAGAAAGCCCGCGAGGAGATCGACAGGCGTTGGACAGAGCATCAAGCAAAACAAAAGGAATAAGAAAGACTCCCTCATCAAGAGGGAGCCGAGCTGGGGACAATGGACATGTGCCCCGTAGGGGTGTTTGAACCGCTCAATAAAAAAAGACTCCCCCATCAAGAGGGAGCCGAGCTGGGGACAATGGACATGTGCCCCGTAGGGGTATTTGAACCGCTCAATAAAAAAAGACTCCCCATCAAGAGGGAGCCGAGCTGGGGACAATGGACATGTGCCCCGTAGGGGTATTTGAACCGCTCAATAAAAAAAGACGCCCCATCAAGAGGGAGCCGAGCTGGGGACAATGGATTCGAACCACTACTAATTGCTCCAGAGGCAATTGTCCTGCCATTAGACGAGTCCCCAAGATTGAACCAGCGGGCAGTATTCTAACATGCCCGATGTGCGTGAGCAAGGGGATTATTTGCGCGCAGCGCGGTGTGTGGTTTGTTCCATATCCATGAAAATGAGCAATACTTTACCGATCGCCTGCAGGCCGACGAAATACCACAAACCTGGCAATGCCGGCTGAAAGAACCAAAAAATCTGTTGGGCAATATCCGTAAAGCCGCCGGGGTTGATCATCCCGCGTGCGACTTGAAGCAAAAACACAAGCAAGGATAATGCGCATTATGCAATGTACTAGATCGATGTGGCCCAGGCAAAGATTTCCGCCAGGCGCGCAAGCCGCAGAGCAGAGTCACGATCGAAATAAGTTCCTACGAAGTTTGTTATTGATTTTTTTGATTCGAGCATGGTTCCTCCACATGTGATCATACGTTAATTAAGAACCGACAGTCAGCTTGCCCCTCCACCTCAAATCGGAGGCGTTGCAAAGATGACTGCCGCATTAAACAGACCATGGGTTTGTTATAATTGTGAGCAGTCAGTTTGCAAAGACATCAGGATAAACGATCCGTCTCAAGAGTACCACAACCAGAAAAGAGACGGGTATTCATCCCCTCAAATCCATCATCAAGGCAATCCTTCTATGAGTCCCGAAGAAACTAAACCAACAGATTTTCTCCGCGAAATCGTCTCGGAAGATTTGAAGAGCGGCCGCTTTAATTACGTCCGCACGCGCCTGCCCCCCGAGCCCAACGGATATTTACATATCGGCCATGTAAAAGCCTTCATGATCGATTACCTCGTGGCCAGGGAAAATGGCGGCGAAGTGATCTTGCGCTTCGACGATACGAACCCGGCGAAGGAGGATACCGAGTTCGTGGAAGCCATCGAGGAGGATGCACGCTGGTTGGGGATTCAGTGGGCGCGCGTGACCTATGCCTCGGATTACTTCGAAGAATTATATCAATGGGCTGTGAAGTTGGTGATGGCCGGAAAGGCCTATGTGGATCATCAGACCCCTGATCAGCTGAGCGCCACACGCGGCACGCTGACCGAGCCCGGAAGTAATTCACCGTTCCGCGAGCGCGACATGGAAGAGAATCTTGATCTGCTGGAACGTATGAAGAATGGCGAATTCCCCGATGGCGCGCGGGTCTTGCGCGCGAAGATCGACATGGCACATCCCAACATCAACATGCGTGACCCGGTCATGTATCGCATTTTGCACGAGCCGCCGCATCATCGCACGAGGAGCAAATGGAAGATCTACCCCTTATACGATTGGTCGCACGGACAGAACGATTCAATGGAGGGTATCACCCATTCGTTGTGTTCACTCGAATATGAAAATCACCGCCCATTGTACGAATGGTTTCTTGATCAACTTGGGGTTTTCAAACCTCGACAGATCGAATTCGCACGCCTCAATCTGAATTACACCGTAATGAGCAAGCGCAAACTGCGCCGCCTCGTCATGGAAAATCACGTAAATGGCTGGGACGACCCGCGCATGCCTACCCTACGCGGGATGCGCCGGCGTGGGTACACCGCCGAAGCCATTCTCGATTTTATCCGCCGGGTTGGCGTCGCGAAGAACTACAGCGTCAGCGATGTTTCCCTGTTGGAGGCTTGCGTTCGCAAGGATCTCAACAAACATTCATTGCGCCGCATGGCCGTACTTAAGCCCTTGAAGGTGGTGATTGACAATTATCCGGATTCACAGACTGAGGAAATGGAGGCGGTGAACAATCCTGAGAACCCGAACGCAGGGTCGCGTAAGGTTCCTTTCTCGAAGGTCCTTTATATTGAGCAGGATGATTTTCGCGAGACACCCCCACCGAAGTATTACCGTCTCTTCCCCGGCAACGAGGTCAGGTTGCGCTATGCCTACCTCATCAAATGCACACACGTGGTCAAGAACGACAACGCTGAGCTGATCGAAGTCCATTGCAGCTACGACCCGGCTACACGCGGAGGCGACTCACCGGATGGGCGCAAGGTCAAATCCACCATTCATTGGGTTTCCGCCGAACATGCCAGGGAAGCTGAGGTCAGGCTGTATGACCGCCTCTTCACGAAAGAAGACCCCGCAGAAGGCGAGCAGGGATTCCTTGGATGCCTCAACCCGAATTCACTCACCATTTCAAGTGGGTTTGTAGAGCCGCTGCTCTCATCGACGAAAACCGGTGACCGCTTCCAATTTGAACGCCTGGGATATTTTTGTACCGACATCGACTCCACTCCGGAGAAGCTGGTGTTCAACCTGACCGTCAACCTGAAGGATGCCTGGGCAAGGATGGACAAAAAGACCAAATAGTGCCTGCTTCTTAAATGCCCTGTATCCTCTCGTCCACTCGTTGTAATAGAAAGCGCTGCATGGCGAGTAGATAATCATCATCGTGAACGCGCGTTGCCCAGATCTTCTTAATATAATTCTTCAGCCCTTCATAATCTCCAAGGGTGGTACACATACGCATATAAGCTTCCCAGGCGTCCATGTTCTGCGGGTCCATGCGAAGAATCTCGTCAAGAATAATTTGAGCTTCTGAAAATTGCCTCAATCCGATCAAATGATATGCCTGGTCCAACAACTCCCAAATCTTGGCCATCTCACTGGCTCCTTGTGCTTAAGTATGGCCGTATCATACCCAGTCTGCCAGGGGAGCGGCACCCACGCAACTACCCGATTGCACTACTCATTTTTACCCATCTCCTCAGGAGAAAATTGGTCGTCCGCCAACCTGCCAAATTCATCTGACATTCATCTCATGGACAAAATGACTTAGAATAGACTCATGACCCACGAATCAATATTAACCGGCAGGATCCTCAAACTTCATCACTGGCCCGACGGCAGGATCATTGGACTGGCAAAAAATATCGGAGAACAGCTCGCGGCTGAAGGCCTGGATCGCAAGGCGATTCTCGCGCAGCTGGATTCTGTTCGGCAAGATCCCGGTCCTTTCCTCGCCGACCCATTAATGGCAGACCTGGCACGCGAGTGTATTCGTTTGGCAAAAAAAAATGAAACCCCGAATGATGCATTGCGCGCAGGTCCTTTCTCATACCCAGTCTGGGGCAGGGAAATGATCGAGCCCGGATCGATCGCACAAATGGACAATGCCATGCGCCTGCCGGTGACCGTGGCCGGCGCATTGATGCCTGACGCCCACATTGGCTATGGACTACCCATCGGCGGCGTGCTGGCAACCGAAAACGCAGTGATCCCTTATGCGGTAGGCGTGGATATTGCCTGCCGGATGAGACTCTCGATTTACGAAGTTTCACCTCATTTACTCGGACAAAAGCAAGGTCTCTTCGAGAATTCGCTGTGGGATCGAACCGCCTTTGGTATGGGCGCGCAATGGAAAGGAAATCAGCGCGCAGATCATGCCGTACTGGATGACACCGCCTGGAACGCGACGCGTCTGCTCAAAAATCTGCAGGACAATGCCGCGCGTCAATTGGGGACCAGTGGCACCGGTAATCATTTTGTGGAATGGGGAACGTTGCAATTGGATGAGCCATCCATAGGCCTGCAAGCCGGCGAGTATCTTGCATTGCTTTCACATAGCGGGTCCCGTAGCGTAGGATTCAAGATTGCAGACCGCTACAGCAAACTGGCGATGGAGACCCACCCCGAGCTGGATAAAAGCGTGAAGCAACTCGCATGGCTTTCACTCAACTCGGAAGAGGGGCAGGAATACTGGCTTTCGATGGAACTGGCGGGCCGTTTTGCCTCCGCCAATCATTATGTGATCCATCACCGCGTGGCCGAGGCTGTCGGACTCAAAGAAGCCGCGGTCGTGGAGAACCATCACAATTTTGCCTGGTCAGAACATCTGCTCGATGGCCGCACAGTTATCGTCCACCGGAAGGGTGCGACGCCGGCGGGCGCGGGCGTTCTCGGAGTGATCCCCGGCTCAATGGGAGATGCAGGTTACGTCGTCCGCGGGAGAGGTGCAAGCGAGTCACTCAGCTCCGCTTCGCATGGAGCCGGCCGCTTGATGAGTCGCAAGGCCGCATTGAATTCCATCAGCAGAAACGCGCGGGATGAATATCTTAAACAACGAGGCGTAACCTTGCTTGGCGGCGGGCTGGATGAATCGCCTCAGGCGTACAAACCCATCGAAAACGTGATCGCAGCGCAAAGTGACCTTGTGGATCTGATCGGCAAGTTCACCCCGCGTATCGTGCGCATGGCAGACGAGGCGGGAGAGTTTTAGAATAAAAAGAGACGGTCACTTTATAACGAGAGCCTCTTTTACCATATCTATTTTTCAACTTATTTCAATGAGATCGTGATGCTCTCCATCGCGTCGCCTGAAAATGAAGGGAACTGATCGGGGTTGCGCCGTGTCAAGCCGTTGACCACATCCAGGCCGCTAATCACCCGGCCGAAGATGGTGTAGTCCCCGTTCAGGTATTCTACCGGTGCAAAGGTAATGAAGAATTGACTGCCATTCGTGTCGCGGCCCGCGTTGGCCATTGCCACCCGGCCAGCCCGATCAAAGGTCAGGTCGCTTTCTTCATTGACAAATTCATAGCCCGGCCCGCCCATGCCTGTGCCTGTCGGGTCGCCTCCCTGTGCCATAAAGCCATCCAGTACGCGGTGGTAGGTGACGCCATCGAAAAATCCCTTGCAGGAGAGAAACACGAAACTATTGACTGCGATCGGAGCTTTATCAGCATACAGTTCAATGACGAATTCACCGCCTTTCGCCATTTTGACAGTCGCTGAATATTTAGCTGCGCTGTCGATCAATTGCGGTGGGAGGGTATTGTATTGCGCTGCGGCAGGGACCGAGTCGAACACAACGCATGCAGAATCACCGCCAGTCGACTGCACCGCCTGGGATGCAGGGGATTCGGCTGGCGTGGGGTTGAGAGCTGAACACGCGAGCACGGTCATTACGAGTGCGGTGACCAAGAGCGATAAAGATCGTCCCCCACTTGACTCTTGTTCTGGCTTGAGATGAAGATTTCTTGTCATGCTATTCCTTTTCCAATATTTTTATTGCGGCCTGAATTCGTGCAAGGCACTTTTCTTTTCCAATAATCTCCATGCTTTCAAAGAGTGGAGGACTAACCTGCTGCCCAGTTGTGGCTACGCGCAAGATGCCAAAGACCTGTTTGACGTTCAGTCCACTTTGCTCTACATAAGCACGCATCGGCGGTTCGGCCGTCATATGGCTGAGGTTGGCCAAACCAGCCAGGATCTCATAACACTTGCGCGCGATCTCTGCGGATTGTTTCGCATCGAGTCCTTTCGCGATCAGATCCTGCGCTTTAGAGGTGACATCTTCTTTGAAGAAGAACGCGCCGAACGCGAGAGCATCATCCAGGGTAACGAGTCTCTCACGGATGAGCGGGATAATCTGTAGCAGGACTTCATCCTTGAGGTTGAGTCCATCGCGCGTGAAATAAGGCTTGAGACGCGCGGCCAGGTCTTCAGTCGTCAGGAGGCGGATATGCGTCGCATTGAAGTGATCCAACTTTTGGAAGTTGATCGCGGCCGGCGAGGGAGTCAACCCGTCGATACTAAATCGTTCCACCATTTGATCGAGGGTCATCACATCGTCTTCTGCCACGCCCCAGCCCATCAACGCGCTCCAATTCAGCACGCCTTCAGGCGTGAATCCCAATTCCTGCATATCTTTGATAAAAATGGAATAGCCGTCCTTGATCGCATCTGTGGCTTCGCGTTTGCTCATCTTTCCTTTTCCACTCGGTTTCAGAAAAACGGAAAGGTGGACCCACGTGGGCTCCGCCCATTGGAAGGCGCGCACGATATTCACATGCAGAGGAAATGTGCCCAGCCATTCGGAGCCGCGCAAGACATGTGTGATACCCATCTCATGATCGTCCACTAGCGCGGCGAGATGATAGGTGGGCAGGCCGTCCGATTTCAACAATACTTGATCGTTAAGTTGTTTGTTCTCAGTAACGATCTCGCCGCGCAAATGATCCTTTGCAACCGTAGTACCCGCCTGCGGCATTTTGAATCGGATGACGTACTTCTCGCCACTCGCAACACGACGCGCGGCTTCATCGGACGCGAGCACACGGCACATGCCGTCGTAATGCGGATTCTCTTTTCGCCTTTGCTGTTCCCCCCGGACCTTTTCCAGTCGTTCCGGCGTACAAAAACATGGATAAGCATGACCCTTATCCACAAGCGTTTTCGCATGGAAGTGATATATCTCGCGACGCTCGGTCTGGCGATACGGCCCGTAAGGTCCGCCTACATCGGGACCTTCGTCGTAATTCAGGCCAAGCCAGCGCAAGCCATCCATGATCTCCTGCTCGGCGCCGGAGACGGTACGTGAAACGTCCGTGTCTTCGATACGCAGAATGAACTGCCCACCCGTTTTCTTTGCAAGCAGGTAATCATACAACGCGGTGCGCGCCGTGCCGAGGTGCATGTGCCCCGTTGGCGACGGGGCGATACGCGTGCGTACAGGTTTCATGAGTGGATAGGGCTCCTACTTCAATTCTATTCTATGTGTCATTCTCACGAAGCACACACCTGCACTGCAACAAACGCAGTGCGGCGCAAGTGTCGGGACGATGTGAGCGACCAAAACGGGGCGAGACTTGCACCATCACTCCCAAGCCGTTACCCTTCGGGCACGATGTCGCTGCGCACAGGGTGACACGAAGTCTCACTTTTTCTTTATGTTTTTCTCTGCAAGTTTGCGCGCCAGGGTCACTGTGGCATCGCTACCAACCGTGTGCAGCAACGCCATATTCGGCGGACGTTGCCCGCCGACTGGATACCCGCACACCAAAACAACTTGCTGACCAGGCGCAATCGCGGATTCCATCAGTGCGGCATCCACATCCGCAAGCATTTCGTCGAGTGAGTTCGCAAATTTTGCGAGATGTGGTTTCACACCCCATAAAAAGGTAAGCTGGTTATAGGTCTCTTCTTCAGGCGTAAATGCATAGATCTCCTTGACGGGGCGCGCCTTCGACATTAACCAGGCAGAACGTCCCTGCATCGTGAACACAGCGACGGCAGAGACATCGGGGTCCTGTGCAAGTTGATTGGCCGCCCGCGCCATCGACGCCGCATCGCTCTCACCGAGGCCTGCACGGCTATCCTGACGGCTGCCCCACTCGAGGAAGTGTGACTCCGCTTCGATGACAATACGCGACATCATCGCGACAGCCGCGGTCGGATATTCGCCGGAGGCAGTTTCTGCAGAAAGCATCACCGCGTCCGTTCCATCGAATATGGCATTCGCCACGTCCGAAGCTTCCGCTCGTGTCGGCAATGGATTCTGAATCATCGACTCGAGCATCTGCGTGGCCGTAATGACAAGTTTTGCGCGCGCGTTCGCCGAATGGATAATGTGCTTCTGCAGAGACGGCACGCGTTCCGGCGGGAGTTCCACACCGAGGTCACCGCGCGCCACCATTACGCCGTCCACGACATCAAGGATGGCTTCGAGTTCGTTCATCGCCTCCGGTTTTTCCAACTTGGCGATCAACAATGGAACACGCTTTCCTTTTGAATATTCCTCCAGCGCGGCACGCACCGTCTTTACATCCTGCGCGGTGCGTACAAAGGAGATCGCGACGGCGTCTACGCCTTGTGAAATACCAAAAGCGAGATCAGCTTTGTCTTTATCCGTAAACCCGGCAATGCGCAGCTTCACGCCGGGCAAGTTAATGCCCTTGTGAGAAGTAAGCGCACCCCCCACGATCACTTTCGCTTCCACCACGCGGCCTTTGGCAGATAAAACCTGAAGCTTCAGACGTCCGTCATCAAGCAGAAGCGGATCGCCTGTCTGCACTGAATCGAAGAGTTCACGAAAATCCACAGGCAGCAACTGCTTATCCGTCTTCGGCGGCTCATCCTGTGTGGCATACAGGCAAACTTCCTCGCCAACCGAAAGTTGAAGAGGCGTTTCCAGCTTTCCTACGCGGATCTTCGGCCCTTGCAGGTCTTGCAAAATGCCAACGGGTATCCCCAGGTTTTTGGAAACCGCTCGAATGGTCGCGACACGCGCCGCATGTTGTTCGAGCGTACCGTGCGAAAAATTCAGACGGGCAACATTCATCCCCGCTTTCATAAGAGACTCAAGTGCCTGTTCAGAATCACAAGCAGGCCCGATGGTGGCAACAATTTTTGCCTTACGCATATTGTATTTCCTTCCGATCCTTCGTAAAATGAGCCAATACCGAACAAAGGCGAAAGGCATTAGCGACTTTCACCCAAAACGTCCCGATGATAGGTAAAAGTTGAATTGACGTCAAGGCAATAGAGTTATCATCAGATTAACAATAAAAGCGCCACAGAGTTGCGCTTAAACTCTGTGGCGCTTCTCGTATGTCATTCTCCCGAAGGACACACCTGGACTGCAACAAACGCATGAAGTCCCTGGCGCACGCCGCAAAGCGGCAGTCCCGAGCGCAGCAAGTGGGCCCAGCGCAGCGGAGTGGGAGTGCGGCGCAAGTGTCGGGACGATGCGAGCGACCCCAGGGAGCGACGGGTGACATGTTCGTGCATTTACGGCATATTCAATACTTCACGAATCGACGGCAGCGCCCAATCGATGGTCTCTTTATCGATCACCAGCGGTGGCGCAAAACGGATGACATTCTCGTGAGTCTCTTTTGCGAGGATGCCCTTCTTCTGCAAAGCCTCGCAGAAGCGACGCGCGCCTTTCGCTTCCGGCTTGAGTTCCACACCGATCAACATACCGCGTCCGCGCACTTCCTTTACGTGCGGGCTGGGGATTTCGCTCAACTGTTCCATGAAATATTCACCCAATTGCTGTGAACGCTCGGCAAGTTTCTCCTCACGGATCACGCGTAACGAGGCGCGCGCCACCGCCGCAGCCAGCGGATTCCCACCGAACGTGGAGCCGTGTTCTCCGGGCGTGAACAATCCGAGAATGGGTTTATCTGCCAGCACTGCCGAAACGGGATAAAAGCCCCCGGCGAGGGCTTTGCCCACGATCACGACATCCGGGCGGACACCCTCATAATCGCAAGCGAACAGTTTACCGGTGCGTGCGAGACCGGTTTGAATTTCATCTGCCAGAAACAACACATTATTTTTCTGGCAGAGTTCGGCGACCTTTTTTAAATACCCCGCGGGGGGAATGATCACGCCGCCCTCGCCTTGAATGGGTTCGATCATCACCGCCGCGGTGTTCGCTGTGATGGCTTTTGCAATGGCATCTGCATCGCCATACTGCACCGTCACAAAGCCCGGCGTGAACGGACCAAAGTCATCGCGATAGGAAGGTTCTGTTGAAAATGAAACGATCGTGACGGTGCGCCCATGGAAGTTACCCGCCGCCACAATGATCTCTGCCTGATGGCGAGGCACTTTCTTGACCTGATATGCCCACTTGCGCGCAAGCTTGACCGCGGTTTCAACGGCTTCCGCACCCGAGTTCATCGGCAGGGACATCTCGTAGCCAGTCATCTCCGACAGCTCTTTATACAGAAGAGGCAGTTGGTCATTGCGGAAAGCGCGTGAGGTAAGCGTCACTTTCTTCGCCTGTTCGAGCAGAGCCTTCAAGATCTCAGGATGCACATGTCCCTGATTGAGTGCTGAGTACGCGCTCAGGCAATCGAGATATTTCCTGCCTTCCACATCGTAAACCCATACACCTTCCGCCCTTTCGATCACCACATCCAACGGATGATAATTGTGCGCGCCGTATTGCTCTTCGATCTCGATAAAGTCTTGTGTATTCATAATCCATTTATCCTAATAATTATTTCGAGAAGTGTTTTTCGGAATTCGTAAATCGGGAATTGGTTTTCCGAATCCCGAATATCGAATTTCGATTTCCGTCCTTACGCCATATCGAATAATCGCGCCAAAATCGCTTTCTGCGCGTGCAGGCGATTATGCGCCTGCGGGAAGATCACCGAATGCGGGCCGTCCGCGACATCGTCCGTCAACTCATGGTTGCGATGTGCCGGCAGGCAGTGCATTACGATCACATCCTTATCCGCTTCGCTGACGAGCTTCGCGTTCACTTGATACGGAGGGAAGACCGATTCGCGTTTGGCTGTCTCTTGCTCCTGTCCCATGCTCGTCCAGGTATCCGTGTATATCACGGCTGCCCCTTTTACCGCTTCATGCGGGTCTCGGATAAAAGTTAATTTGCTCTTTGTTTTCTTTGCGATCTTTTCAGCGACCTCAATTGCTTTTGCATTCAAATCATATCCCGCTGGGCTTGCAAGGCTGAAATTCCAGCCTAATAACGCAGAAACATGCAACAACGAAACGGCTACATTATTTGCATCACCTACATAACTTATGTTCAAGCCCGTGGACTTCCTGCCAAATTTCTCCTGGATGGTCAGCGCATCCGCCAACCCCTGGCAGGGATGGTTGTAATCGCTCAATCCATTGACCACGGGGATCTCGGACCACTTCGCCAGTTCCAGCACGTGCGCATGATCGAATACGCGCGCCATCAATGCCTGCACGTAACCGGAGAGCACGCGCGCCACGTCCGCGATCGATTCGCGCTTGCCCAGGCCAAGCTCGTCCGGAGAGAGATACAACGCGTCGCCGCCGCAATGCCGCATGGCCATGTCAAAGGAAACGCGCGTGCGCAAGCTCGGCTTCTGAAAGATCATGCCGAGCACTTTCCCCTTAAAAATGGGGTTATTGCCTTTCTTGAAATATTCCTTCTTTAACTTCACCGCCAGATCGAGCAGGTCCTGAATTTGATCCGACGAGTAATCGGAGATTGCCAGAAAATCCTTCATGCCAAATTCCTTTCAAACGATGGGGTAAGTTTGATCTTACTTGCTGCCAATTCAGGAATCTCCGCGACGCAGGAAGACAAACCAGTAAACGGCGGCAACCAGCACAGCACCGCCAATAATATTACCAATGGTGACGGGAATCAGGTTGTTGAAAATGAACGATCCCCAGCTGAGCGTGTCGAGATGCGAAACCTTATGACCCACTCTGGCGACAAAATCGGGATCAAAATCCTTGATCAATAACGCGTAGGGGATAAAGTACATATTGGCAACACTATGCTCAAAACCAGCGGCTACAAATGCCGTGATCGGCAGGATGATCGCCGCGATCTTATCGAGCGTACTGCGCGCGCTGAACGTCAACCAGACAGCCATACACACCAATGCATTACATAGGACTCCAAGCGCGATAGCTTGAAGGAACGTATAGTCCATTTTGCCGACGGCCACTTTGAGCGCGGTCACACCGACCGTGTCTTCGGCAAAAGTATACTGTCTGCTAAAGAACATCAGGATCGCGGTTGCGAGGGAACCGACGAAATTGCCGCAATAGACGATCACCCAGTTACGCAAGAGGGCGCGCCCGCTTACCTTGCGGCTTGCCCAAGCCATCACAATAAGGTTGTTACCGGTGAATAACTCCGCCCCTCCCACAACTACAAGGACCAATCCCAACGAGAAAACCAGGCCGGCCAGCAAACGGGTCAGTCCATAAGGCAGTCCAACTGTAAAAGCGACTCCTCCAGCCGGGCCGGCGACAGTCATACTCCCGGTCAAGACGGTCGTTGCAAACATGGCACCCAGCGAAATAAATGCACCTGCGAGAATTGCCAGCGTGAACATGGTCAGAAAAGGCATCGCGGCTTTACGAACACCCACATCTTCTGCTCGAGCAGCCATTTCAGCCGGCAGAAGCGCATCGATATGAATCTCATTCATAAATCTCCTCCAACATCATGATCAGTACTATAATAGTTATTTCAGCGCTCGTACTTTTTTCCAATATCGCAGCAACCCATCTGCACTCATGCCAACAGGGTTGGCCAGTGTGTATGCCTGAACGACCTCTTCGCTCAGTCCGTGCTCGCGACTTTGCGATTCGATCCATGCTGAGAATTTTTCGCGCAAGTCCTCCATGGAGGGGCCGCTGGGCATCACTTCTTCCAACCATTTTTCTGCCGCGCTCAAATTCCTGTCCAGTTCATGCAACTGCCAATCCGCATCTTCATAGATCCCAAAATGTGTCGGCGCGATGCGGGAGAACTTCAATGAGCGTAAACGCGCAAGACTCGCGTGCCATCTTCCAAAATGCAGTTCAGGCGGCGGCATCGGCGCGCGCAAATACGCAAAACCGGGGATGCGCACCCCAGCCACATCCCCACTGAAACAAATATCCTCGAACAGATAGGAATAATGATGCTCGGCATGGCCAGGAGTATTGATCGCGATGAATCGGAGATTGCCGATGACGATCTCTTCCGCATCGCGTGGGACTTTCAGCTGACTCTGTTCCACTGGTAGGAACTCACCCCAAAGTTCATGCATCCGATCTCCATAAATACGCGCCGCGCTGGCGATCAATTTCTCCGGGTTCAACAGGTGCGGCGCGCCATTCGGGTGGACACAAATCTGCGCGCCCTGACGCGAAAGCCAGCCGGCCGCCCCCGCATGATCGAGGTGTATATGAGTGAGCAGCACGTGGGTTATGTCGCGCGGAGTTAATTTCTCTTTTGCGAGACCAGCTTCGAGCGTAGAAAGAGTTGAGCCTGGTCCGCTTTCGATCAGGATCGCACCATCTTCGTATCGAATCAAATAAGATGCGATGGCTTGCGTCTTATTCTGGAAGTTCAAGTCAATTGTGACAATCCGGGTCTTTGCCATGCACGCAGATCCTGGGAGATAAAATCGGATGAAAATTCTGAAAGCGCCTGAGTGAGATTCGTATTGCATGAGATCACGCATACAGGCACACGTCGTTCGCGCATGGATCGCGCAAGTTTATCCGAACCAGATATCCCTCCAAAGGAATAGGCGTCGAGCAAAACCACTATCGGGCGCAAATATCTTCTCTGCAGCTCCTCCGCTGCCACGATCAGATCAGCACGAATGGAGGGCGTGATCAGGATCGCGCTGGATCCTTTTGGCAATTGCGCAGCCTGCGCTGCGACCAGCGCTGCAAGGGAAAGTTCGCCATTCGCTTCCACAAATGCCAGGGTCTCCAATATTTTCGATTCCTGTCTATCACTTCGTTCGGCGGGGTGGATCGTAAAAGCCTGCCCCGCGCTCAGAAAACCAACTGCGCGCCTTTGCAAGAGAAAGTAATGGGCCAGCGAGGCCGTGATGCTGATCGAATATTCAAGTGTGGACGGCGGCAATTGGAATTTCGGCCTGCGCCCGAAGAGCATGGTATCCACAGGAAATTCATCCTGTGCGTGTGGATTCTCCACCTGCACATTCCTTTGTGAATCCAAGAATAACCAGACCTCGGCCTGTGGGTCCTGCTCAAATTCTTTTACCATGAGTTGATTGCGGCGAATGCTTGTAGGCCAGTGAATGCGCTTCATGGCGTCACCATGTGTGTATTCACGCACGCCCGAAGCGTGAGGAGTAACATCAGATGACTTGCGCCGAATGACCCGCCCCCCGGGTAGCAGGCCGGGCCGAAAAACAAACGATTTGATTTCAAAGATCATGGGAAGGATCACCAGGGTCTGTGTAGCCAAAATATGCCTGCTCCAGCGAAACAGACCAAATGGATCACCTGTGGAAACTCTGGTCGGACCAAGAGCAAAAGCGCCGCGTCGTGTCAGCCATGTGCGTGCCAGATAATTTCTTTTTTGCTTCCCATTTACTAGGGTAAGCAATCGAGAACCGGATGCAAATGGAAGTGGCGAGTCGTTGAGCACTTCGATCCAGGGCGCAA
>CAZSVR010000042.1:8949-12398 GCA_964610295.1 uncultured Anaerolineaceae bacterium | reverse complement strand
CATCAAAAATATCCCCCACACTGGCACGTTGAACCCGGGCGCCTCGGTGAAATTTTAACGAACGGCCAAGCAGAAACATCCAACACCAGCTACCCACACTCAGTAATATTCCAAGATAAAGTAACCGCGAGTAGATCGTTGCACCGCTTACGATGACCCCCCACAAACCAACCAGGATCAGAATGGCGATAAATGTCCGCCCGGCCTTCATCTGGATTTCTTCCGCACAGGTTCCATTGAAAACTCACCGCCCGGCACCGGTGTTCCTTGCACCACTTCCTGCATAATGCGTTCAGAGCTTAGATCGCGCAAGCGGGCTGCAGGGCTCACAATAATCCTATGGGATAGTACCGCGCCTGCCAAAGCTTGAATATCATCCGGCAATACATGGTCGCGGCCGAGCATGGATGCGCGTGCCTGCCCGGCTCTGGCAAGGCCAAGCGAGCCGCGCGGGCTGGCGCCCAAATACACATCCGCACTTTGGCGAGTGCGGGTGGTCAGGTCTACAATATACCGTTTGATGATCGGAGAAATATAAACGTGCCTGACAGCCTCAGCGGCCTGCAAGATCTCCTTGACTTTCACTACGCACTTAAGAGTCTCAAGCGGATGTCTGATCTGCTGGTCATCCATAACGCGGATCTCATCAACCACAGACGGATAACCCAGGCGCACGCGCAGCAGAAAACGATCCAACTGCGCTTCCGGTAGCGGGAAGGTACCTTCATATTCGATCGGGTTTTGAGTCGCAAGCACCATAAAGGGTTTCGGTAGGATGTGAGTCACACCATCCACCGTTACCTGACGTTCCTCCATGGCCTCCAATAGGGCGGCCTGGGTCTTTGGTGTCGCGCGATTGATCTCATCTGCGAGAACGATCTGTCCGATCACGGGACCCGCACGAAATTCGAATTTGTTTATTTGCTGATTATAGATCGAAACCCCCGTGACATCGCTGGGGAGCATGTCGGGCGTAAATTGAATACGGTTGAATGTACAGTCCAGTGAGCGGGCGAGACTGCGCGCCAGGATGGTCTTACCCACACCCGGCACATCCTCAATCAATACGTGCCCCTGGCACAGCAGGCCGATCACCGTCAATTCAACGGATTGCCTTTTGCCAACGATCACCTTTTCAAGATTGTTAACAACCTTTTCGCTGAAAGATTTAACGGCTGCCATAAATGAAATCCTTTTGAATGATGATCCCGAGATTCTATCATGCAAATCGTGTATAATCGCCGCGACGCCCCAGTAGCTCAATGGATAGAGCGCCTGACTTCGGATCAGTAGGTTGTGGGTTCGACTCCTGCCTGGGGCACAATTTTTTATGGCTGAAGAAACACCCAGACTCCTGCCCACCCGGCCTGGAAGAATCTCAAATGAAAGAGTAAAAATACAAGAACTGTCCTTTTGATGTTCTGGTATTCTTGATCCGGGTAAGATGTCTCGACCAAATTCCATCCAAGTCGTTGTGACTATTGACGCATATTCAATATAAAACCATCTACCATCACTGTTTACGGCACCGCCTGGTGCCCGGACTGCAAGCGCGCCAAGAAATTCTTCTGCGAACATCGGGTGCAAAATGAAAACGTGGATATTGACGAAAACCCCGAAGGTGAGACTTTCGTCGAAACACTCAACAGCGGAGCCCGCATCATTCCCACCCTGATCTTTCCAGATGGCAGCATCCTGGTGAAGCCGTCCAACGCACAGCTTGCAGAAAAACTCGGCCTGCAAACCAGAGCTGAGTTTGAATTTTATGATGTGATCATCATCGGCGGAGGGCGGGCCGAATTAACCGCTGCGCTGGCCATCCGCGAACTGCTCAAATCGATCGGCGGGTAATTGCAAAGGCGCAAACTGAAAGCTATGCGATAATAAACTATCACTATTGGAGGCCGATCATTGAGCAATCTTTTCACCAAAAACCCGTTACAGATCGTGATGTATACAACCGAATCCTGTTCCGATTGTTATCGCGCAAAAGCATTCTTTGAAGCAAATAATATCGAATACTTGCGGATCGCGCTTGAGGGAAACGTGGAAGCGACGGAATTTGTCATGCAAGTGAACAACGGACTGAGAAGCGTTCCAACCATCGTCTTCCCCGATGGTTCTATACTTGTTGAACCCACTTGGGAAGAGCTCAAACAAAAAATTTCGCTCACATGAATCGTAAAGCCGGCATCGTGATCTGCGGCGCGGGTATCACAGGCGTGGCTGCCGCTTACTTCCTCAGCAAAGCGGGCGTCAAAGACATCCTGCTTCTTGACGAACGCCCACCGCTCAGCCTTACCAGCGATCGCTCCACCGAATGTTATCGCAACTGGTGGCCGGATGCCGCCATGCTGGCCCTTATGAATCGCTCAATAGATCTGATGGAGGAACTCGCTGAAGAAAGCGGGAATGTCTTCCGCATGAATCGACGCGGCTATCTATATGTGACTGGCGATGAGTCAAAAGTTTCGGCCCTGATCGGACGGACCAAACGGACCTCAAACCTGGGCGCCGGCCCAATGCGCAGTCATCTCGCTGACAATCGATCCAACTACCAACCCGCGCCTGGGGAAGGATACAAAGACCAGCCAATCGGCGCAGACCTGTTGCTGGGTTTCGAAACCATCCAAAAGCATTATCCCTATCTCACTGATAAAGCAGTTGCCGCCCTTCACGTGCGCCGCGCGGGTTGGTTGAGCGCGCAACAGTTGGGCATGCTTCTCCTGCAATCGGCGCGCAGGCACGGTGTGAAGTTTGAAGAGGCAAAAGTCGAGTCTGTGGATGTGGATAAAAACCACGTCCGTGGAGTCCGGTTGGGAACCGGAGAACCCATCCGAACGCCAATTTTTATCAATGCTGCAGGACCCTATCTGAAAGAAGTGGGGAAAATGCTCGATCTGGATCTACCCGTTCATACTGAGTTGCATTTGAAAGCCGCGATCAAGGATCCGCTTGGCGTGGTCGATCGCGACGCACCGTTGTTGATCTGGGATGACGCCCAATTTCTTCCGTGGGATTCAGGGGAGCGCGAGGTATTGGCAGGCGTGGACGACACGCGCTGGCTGACTGAACGTTTCCCCGCGGGCGCGCACACGCGACCAGAGGGCTCGGGGGATAGCCAGACCATCTTGATGCTTTGGGAATATAAAACCCAAGTGATGGACCCGGTTTGGCCACCCAAACTAGATGAACAATATCCGGAAATCGCCCTGCGTGGATTGAACGCATTGTTGCCGCGCATGAGAGAATATTTCAATAAAATACCGCGTCCACAAATCGATGGAGGCTATTATACTAAAACAATCGAGAATAGACCCCTGATCGGAAACATGGAAGTGGAGGGCGCGTTCGTGATTGGCGCTGTATCTGGTTTTGGAATTATGTCAGCCTGCGGCGCGGGAGATCTGTTGGCAAAACGCATCGCCGGCTCAGACCTGCCTGCCTAT
>CAZSVR010000042.1:0-8939 GCA_964610295.1 uncultured Anaerolineaceae bacterium | reverse complement strand
CTTCTGCTTTTGAATTGTCGCGATACCAAAGCCCCGAATATATGAATCAGATCGACGAATGGAAGGACCGTGGGCAACTTTAGGTTAAGCGATCGGTTTTTTTCCTGCGGTGTATAATGAGCCGATGAAGAAAATCATTGTCTTGTCATTTATCGTTCTAAACCTTGCAGCGTGCGACATGTTCACGGCCCAACCACAACCCTTTCCGGTGTGGTCTCCCGTGCCTTCGCGCACACCTGGAATTGTCAGCCCCACACCGATCATTCTTCCGCTCACTTCCAATGTAACGATCGTCTCGTCTGTGACACCCGCCCACAGTGAGACCCCATCGCCTACTTTTACCCCTGTCTCCATAGTACCAACAGACACTCCTAGCGTTGTCCCTGTGCAATCCGTTCAAGTGGATATTCTTGGATGCAATACAAGCCTAGACATCACTCACGGCATGGGTGAAGTGACGAATGCCTTCGTCACGGTCAAAAACACAGGGACAGTGGATTTGCCCAATACATGCGCCTTGCTCCGCGCGATTGACGAAGACCGCGAGCACCCTGACAAGAAAGTTTGTGTTACCAACCTGCCGGCACAAAATCAGGTGACTCTTAAAATGACCGTTGATTCTGCGTACCGCCAGGATACAGCCATCCAGGTGGATACATCTTCGAATGATATTTTGCTCTTACGCGTGGACAAACAATCCTGCACAGATATCGGTCTCTTCGGGGGCGAACCCGGTGACCTGGGCATGATCAAGTCGATTGAACCATAGGCAGCAAGACCACATCCAATTTAAATAAAATACCCGGTCCACACTCAATTTGTACTGGGTATTTTATCGTAACGAATGCTATTCGTCTTTCTTGAACCGGTCGCGCATCCCACGCACTTTGGATTGCAGATCCTGGAAGAAATCGCTTTCGACTATTTCCTGAACTTGATTTGCCAGCTTGGATTTATCAACCATGATCTCCAACTGGTGCACGCGAGCACGCAAATTCTGTTCACGTTGGGCGACCTTATCCACCATGACCTTGAAGACACCGGTTAATGTGTCAATTTCATCACGGAAATTTCTCTTGTGCTCCTGCTCTTCCCACTCATGACTGTAGTCACCCTCGCCGATATCCTTTGCCACACCGGCCAGACCCACGATCGGGCGGGTAAGAAAACCGGAAAGCCAGAACACGAGCAGGAAGATCAATATATAGCTTAATACAAAAGCGATCGCACCGCTTCTAAGAATGCCATTACGGACCTCATCTACATAATTGGCCGAAATGTCCATACCGATCGCGCCGATCGTATTACCACCTTGATCCATTATAGGCATGTAAGTTGTGATCCAACTTCCAAAACTGTCTGTGTATGGCTCCCAGGCGTCGACGCGCGTAGTCAAACCATCGTAAATGCGGGACGAGGTTGACGTATATCTCTGGCAGAACCTGAAGCCCCCGCGCGGCTCACGGAAATAGCCAGTGCTGCCAATAGCAATGATCTCGCCTGGTTCAATTCCTTTTATATATGTGTAAATACGTGTCTGAGGTTCCACCTGCTGAACTGCATACAACCAGTTTTCATGTTCCATGTAAAGCGGGTTGTACTCGGGATAATAGCCGTTCTCTTCCTTGGGTGTATCTGCCGTAGGTTTCTTGGGCGGACACATCGCGTTGTTCGTACTTTCTTCCTCAAACAATTTTACAAATCCCTCCTTATCCATGCCCTTCACTGCGCCCCCAATTGTGTCACCCAAGTCGTCTGTAATCGTCTGGAAAACGCGGGTCGTGGTGTATTCATAAAACCAGTAATAGCTTGCCACAAACACGGGTGTAAAGATCAGAATAAATCCAAGCCAGATCTTCAAACGCAGGCTAAAAAATCGCCCGGATTGTTTTAAAGGTTCGGTCTTTTGCTCGGTCATAATCACAGCTCCCTATAATCTAATAGTTTCAATTACTTCCAAAACTGCAGGATGTTCCTCGGGAAGGCCATAATGATCCACCAGAAAAGCTCTTACAAAATCGGCGATCATCTCGCGCGTATATTTTTCCACTTTCGCTTCGGGGTTCGGCAAAAATCCCATATGCATGTGCGAAAAGCGGGTGATCGCCAGCTCCTCGAGGCGGCTTCTTCCCTGCACCTCAGGAGGGAAGATCGGCTCTACATAATTTAACGGTAATTGGACCAATCCGTTACGGATGTAATGTTCCATCAAACGATCCGGCTCCACTTCATTGACCATGCCTAAAACAGGGGCATCCCCTCTCTCTTTTGCGTCGCGCACGACCTGAGCAAGACATTCATAGATGATGAAGACAGCCAGCCTGTGACCATCGACCACTATTTCACGATACGCCGGGTCGACCGCCAGTGCATGTGCCAGTCCACAATGACGATCATGGACATAACGAAATGTTCGCAGACCAACTGCCTTACCATCCACTTCGATCAGCCAGTAATGAACGACATGACCCTTGCGATGTTCACTCCCAAACTGCGCCCGACGCCTCATACGCGGCACGTAATGCTGATATTGCTGAAAGAGCCTTGTATACAACGCAAGCATTGCTTCGGCCTTTAAATCATCACCCGAACCCAGCAGCTCATAGATTGCGATATTTTCCACCTGTTTCACCAAGGGGGCAGGCATTATTTATCGCCATCTCCAAAATCCAATTTATCCAGGACACTTGCACCGCGCGTGCGGCGTTTCAATTGCCAGTTCAACATACTCTGCTCATAGGTTGCGCGGACGCGATATGCCGCATAAACAGCAACCAATGCGATCAAAATTCCGACGGTAAGATAAACAAGCGTATATTGCTCACGCAAAAATCCGAGCTTCAAACCCAGAGCGATGATCGCGAAGGCAATTAAACTACCGATGATTGTCCCTGCGGACGGAAGATAACTGTCGATGAACATGCTGACGCGCCCACGTTTTTCATTTGGAACCATGGCTTGAAAAGCTTTTCGTGATGAAAGGTCCACGGTATCATAGGTCACACGTGCCGCGCCCTGAGCAATGGCACTGCCTATGAAGCCGGGCACAAAAATATTGGCAACCATCGTCCCAAGCATTACGAAAGGCTGGATCAGGAAACTTCGTTTCAAACTAAGACGCTCGATCAGCCACGAAGAAATACTCTGGATCATTATAGAACCGATTGCAATTAATAGGTTGTATTGAGCATAAAAGGATTGAAATCCTTTGCCCAGATCGACCTTCGCATCCGAAAGCGCGTCGAAAAGCAGGATGGTCATCACAGTACCCGCGGCCAGCACTCCAAGCGCGAGATTGGCGAACGCAGGTACGGTCTTGATGAATTCCCAACCTTCCACCAGGGATTCTTTCATCGTAACCTGGGTTTGCGCGGCGGAGCTAATCTTTACTTTTCGCAAACCGATCGACGCGAGCAGGAACGCCGCAAAAAAGATGGAGGCGTTCAGAATTAACAATTTAACGGTGCCAAACTGGAGTTTTGCGTCGATCGCCGCCACTCCCAATCCCACAATTGTTCCCAAAAAGGCGAAGTTCGCGATCACTGGCATGACTCGCCGTCCGCTGGCAGGGTCGTAAATATCATTGACCAGGATCCAAAAAACGACAGGAAAGAAACGCCATTGCTGGTCGTTAAGGAGATAAATCAATGTATAACTGAGCGAGGCTGGAAATATTTTTGAATAAAAAGTAAGCGGCAATAATGCATACAACAAGGAGAAAACCACCAATACAGCTGCCATCAATTTCACCCTGTCAAATCGGTCCACGATCAAGGACTGCAGGCCGGTGGCCAGGATCAGCAGGATCATATCCACCGCCCAGACCAACAAGATGTAATGTTCCTTTACCTGGCTCAAAAAGCCACTGACAGAGACGACCTTGGTGATCCCCATGGCCGCGTAATTGGCGAATAATATAAAGCCAAGAGTCAGCACCAAGCCAGGCTCTCCGGATCGCAATGGAAACCACCGATTAAATCTTTCTCGCATAAATTGCCTTTAATTCAAGGGTTGTAGTGTATTGGCGCAAAGGCGAGTATACTCGATTCAGACACGCAGGTCAGTTTTTCAGATTACGATACGGTTGACCCTCTAAAAAGGTATAATCACGACATGGCAGATGAACAACTGATATCCCTCGTACGTAACAAGATCGCCATGCTCATAGATGGCGATAATGCCCAACCCGGTTTGCTCCCACAAATGCTGGCAGAAGCCGGCCGGCACGGACAGGTCACTGTTCGCCGTATTTACGGCGATTGGACCACCGTAAACATGAATTCCTGGAAGGAAACCCTCAATTACCACGCCTTCCAACCCATTCAACAATTCCGCTATACGATCGGCAAGAACGCTACCGATAGCGCCATGATCATCGACGCCATGGACATCCTTCACTCCGGCGTGGTGGATGGCTTTTGCCTCGTCTCCAGCGACAGCGATTACACCCGGCTTGCCACCCGGATACGCGAGACGGGCATTTTCGTCATGGGCATCGGCGAGAAAAAGACTCCCAAACCTTTCGTGAATGCCTGCGATGTGTTTGTTTATACGGAAAATCTCGTTACTGAAAAGAAAACCAGCCAGCAAAAGCGTGTGGTCGCAAATAAAACCCGCAAGACCAAGGAGGAAAAAGAAGAGCCAGATCCCATGCCCATCCTAACCCAGGCGTTCGAGATGGCTGTGCACCAGGATGGTTGGGCCCGTCTTGACGCGATGGGGACAGCACTTTATCAATTAGACCCCGGTTTTGACCCGCGCACCTACGGGCACAAGCAACTCTCCCGCATGGTCAGCAAACTGAAGGACCGCTTCGAAATGAAAACACAGGAGAATAATGGGTTTACTGTCTTCTACGCAAAGATCAAAGAGTAAGTACGAAAACTCCCTGAAAAGATTTTATTGGGGGAGTTTTTTCTGCGAATTTTATCAGGCGTTCAGTGTCATAGCTTTTTGCCGATAAGATCATCATAAACGTCAACAATTTGCGCGGCAACTTTCTCCCAGGTGTAGTCCAATGCATATTGCGCGGCGTGCAGGCCCATCCGCTCGCGAAGCTGCATATCATTTAATAGCGCGGACAATTTTATGCAAAGTGCTTCGGGGTTACTATCAGGGATCGTATAACCTGTTATATCATTTTGCACCAGATAACCAAGACCACCAACTTCAGATGCGATCACAGGGGTGCCGCAGGCCATCGCCTCGAGCGCTACCATGCCAAAAGACTCATACAAGGATGGCATCACCAGCGCCTCCGCTGCGGAATAATAGTAAGGCAGAGTATCCTGACCGCGCTTGCCAAGGAATACCACTGTTTGCCCCACTGCAAGATCATCACACAATTTTTGCAGACGCGTCATTTCAGTTGTCATTTCCTCCGGGCCCACGTTCGGCTCCCCCCCAATAATAGCAAGATGAACCGGCCTGGGTCCGCCTTCCAGTTCTAAACAGGACATCGCCTGAATCAGTGTGTCGATTCCCTTCAGTGGCTCGATACGCCCAACAAAAAGAACCATGCGATCCTCAGGCTTCAGGCCAATATATTGTTTCGCCTCATCGGAGGGTATTGGATAAAAATGACTTGTATCCACACCTGGAGGAATGGTAACCATCTTACGATCATCGGCGCGGTACAAAAAGCGCAACTGAGTTAATTCAGCCAGAGTGGCCACCACGATGCGGTCCGCCCGACGCAGGGCCTGTCTTTCTCCATTGAGCCGGTCTTCTCCCGCACGTTCATCTTCCGAACGGGCCACCCGATTCTTCATCTCCCCCAAGGTGTGAAACATGTGGACGATGGGTGTTCCTCCCCACGCATCACTTAGCTGCTCAGCGGCCAGTCCCGACATCCAATAATGACTATGGATAATATCGTAACGAATGCTTTTTTCGTGGGCAAATTTCTTGACGCCGGCCACAAATTGAGGGATATATTGCGCGATCTCCTGCTTGGCGGCCGGGTGCTCCGGCCCTGCAGCCACATGCACCACGCGATTGCCATATCCCAAGTCATGCAAAACGTGCGGAACATGTTCATCCTGTGAGCGCGTAAAAACATCCACATGGATACCCAAACGCCCAAGTTCGGTCGTCAGGTCGCGAACATATACATTCATTCCACCCGTGTCTTTCCCGCCCAAGATGGCGAGCGGGCAGGTGTGATAAGAAAGTATTGCAATATTTAGCATTTGAATTCACAATTCTCGCTGAAAGTCAAAAATCGATGGCGACCGGCTCATATACCGAATATCAGACAACATGTAACAGCGAAAACTTGCGGGATTGAGTGGAATCCTTTATAATCCCCGCCGCTGAAAAACACTCTAAGGGTAATAAGCCACAGTAGCTCAGTTGGTAGAGCAGTCGATTCGTAATCGGCCGGTCATGGGTTCGACTCCCATCTGTGGCTCACTTCGGTCAGGCGGAGATAATTCTCCGCCTGACCGCTTTATTTTCATGTAAATTGCTTTTCAAGTTAACCAAACAGAGCTTGTACGGCTTCGCGAAATATTTTTGTGTGATGCTCGACATCCTCTTCTATAATTGCAGAGAAGATCAACTACGACTATTTAATTGTCTGCTTCAACGCCTCTTCAAAGGCCCTCAAGCCATCGCTGATCTGGCCAGATGTAACATTCAAGGGTGGAATCCATCGAATTGTGTTGTCGTATGTGCCGCAGGTAAGCAAGAGTAAATTACGTTCTTCCGCAGCGTGGATGATCTCTTTGACCAATGGCTTGGCCTTTTCAGGCCGACTGTCCACAATAAATTCTGTTCCAATCATCAAGCCCTTGCCGCGCACATCTCCAATCTGCGGATATTCTTCCTGGAATTTACGCAAGCCGGTCATCAATTGAATCCCGCGTTCAGTTGCATTCTCAAGCATCTTTTCATCGTGCATGGCACGGATCGTCGCGACACCCGCCGCACAAGCCACTGCGTTACCTCCGTACGTTCCACCATGCGAACCAACATCCCATTTTTTCATCAGGTCAAGCCGGCTGAATACACCAGAGAGCGGGAGCCCGGAAGCGATTCCTTTCGCGACCGTGATAATGTCCGGCACAACGCCGAAATGCTCCAGTGCAAACCATTTGCCTGTGCGCCCAAAGCCTGATTGCACTTCGTCGAAGATGAGCAATATGCCGTGCTTGTCACAAAGCGCGCGCAGACCCTTCATGAATGAAGCCGGCGGAACAACGTATCCACCTTCGCCCAAAACTGATTCGATCAAAATGGCCGCAGTCTCCTGTGGAGCAGTTTGCGAGGCGAGCAAATATTCGAGTTGCTCCAGCGCGTATTGGCTGGCTCGCTCTTCGGTCATGCCAAGACGAAAAGCATACGGAAAGGGTGCGACGAAAACTCCTGAAGGCAGAGGGCCAAACCCTGCGCGATAAATTGTCTTGGAGGTAGTCAACGCCATTGTTCCGGCAGTCCGTCCATGGAAGGAGCCGGAGAACACGATGACATTTTGACTGCCGGTTGCTACGCGCGCCAGTTTTACCGCGCCTTCCAAAGCTTCCGCACCGGAGTTGGAGAAGAAGAATCCATCAATGGAAGGCGGTACAATCCTTCTCAACTCTTCAATAAGTTGCAGCATCGGCTTGTGAATCACAATGTTCGCCTGCGCGTGGAGAAAGTTGCCCGCTTGTTCACGGACTGCTTCGACAACTTTGGGATGGCAATGGCCTGTGTTCGTTACTCCAATACCACAAGTGAAGTCCAACAACTTTTTGCCATCCGTTGTGTAGATATAAGAGCCTTCGGCGCGCTCTGCGACGAAGTTAAAGATACGCCCCCAAACCGGAGACACGTGTGGGAAGTTGTCAGTGTAGAGAGTGCTCATGTGTCATGTGATCCTGTTCCAAGTAAAGGCTACGTGTCAGATGTTTCAGCGTCATGTGATTAAGTGTCAGGTTGTTCGGTATTACTTTTCAAGCGGGAGGCTTGAGAGCTCGTTTGAGTCCACCGATGAGAGCTTTTGTCTTATTGGCTTGTTGATATTCTGTTTTGAAAGTCTGCTCATTGATATAACCGACATCAAACGCCGCGTATAGCAGGGATTGAACTTCCACTGCCGAGCGGCGTGCGATGCCTAAAAAGCGAGCAAACTCCACTTTTGATTCACAATCGAAGCCCTCTGCTATGTTTGTCATAACAGATCCAGCCGCCCGTTGCAACTGGTCACGCATCCCAAAATCTTTCATAAGGGCTCCTGAACTTGTCAGTTTATAAACATCACCGACTAGCTTACGAGCTTCCTGCCACGCGAGAATATCCTCAAATTTCTTGATTAGTGGCATGTTTGATCTCTGTACGTGACACTTATCAACGTGACATGGGGCAACGCTATCCCTGTGCGATCATCACATGCTTGGTGATCTGGTAATCACCGATTGCCTCAGCGGAGAGATCCTTGCCAAAGCCGGATTGCTTGAAACCACCGTGGGGTGTTTCAGAGGTCAAAGGGAGATGATCGTTGATCCAAACCGTACCAAATTCGAGTTGCGCAGAGAGGCGCATGGCGCGTCCAATGTCTTTTGTGAAGACCGAGGCAGCCAGTCCATATAAAACGTCATTGCCCAACGCTAATGCCTGAGCTTCATCGGTGAATTCCTGTACAGTGACTACTGGCCCAAAGACCTCGTTCTGCACAATTTCCCAATCCTGCTGAACATTGGTGATCACGGTCGGCTCATAGTAATAGCCAGTACTAAATCCTTTCGGGACGCCACCACCCGTGAGAATTTTTGCACCCTGGGCTTTGGCGCGATCCACAAATCCTGAAACACGCTCACGTTGAACACCGGAGATCAATGGTCCCATTTGGACTCCATCATCGAACGGCAAACCGATTTTGATCGCTTTCATCGCTTCGACGACTGCATCCTGCATGACCTTGAGCTTGCTCTTTTGAACATACAGACGAGTGGCTG
>CAZSVR010000041.1:0-31408 GCA_964610295.1 uncultured Anaerolineaceae bacterium | reverse complement strand
CGCAGCCGCCAGCATCAGGGCAAAGGCTTGGTCTGCAGTTGCATCTGTCAGCACACCGGGCGTATTTCCCACGGGAATTCCGCGCGCGGTCGCGGCGGGGACATCAATATTATCCACACCCACAGCCATGTTGCTGATCACTTTGAGTTGGGGGCCAATCGCATCCATCACTTCGCCGTCTATTTTTTCAGTGAGCATACAAAGGAGCCCATCCACGCCGCGGGCACGTTCGATAAGTTGCTCAGGCGAAGGCGGCAGGTCGTGAGGCCATACGTCCGCCTCGAAATTCTCCTTCACGAGCAGCAAGCCAGGGTCGGGAATGAGTCGAGTGATAAATACTTTAAGCAGATTCATGTCCCAGAGTATAATCCCGCCCATGACCATCATAAAACAACCAAACTCGCTTCAGTGTTTCATCTGTGGGATGGAAAACCCGATCGGCTTGCATTTGCACATGTATGAAGTGGAACCCGGGGTGATTGAAACCAAGTATATCGCGCCTGATCATTTTCAAGGGTATCCGGGCGTTTTGCATGGGGGCATCGTGGCCGCCATCATCGATGAAGTCAGCGGGCGCGCACATATGGGCAGCGATGTGATGAACCCGCGCTTTATGTTCACGGGGAAGATGGAAATAAAGTATCGCAAGAATGTGCCCCTCGGAAAAATGTTAAAGATCATCGCAAAAGCCGGCAAAAGCAAAGGCAAGGTTGCCGAAGCCTGGGCAGGCATTTATGATGCACAGACGGAAGAATTGCTTGCAGAGGGCACAGTTACGCACATTGATGTACCGGAGGAAGAGTTCGATATATCACGCCTGGCTGAATTGGGCTGGAAGGTTTATCCCGAATAAAGTTTTGGCCTGTGGCTTATAATAAAGGGGACTTTCACGGAGACACGCATGATCACGACTTATCACCGCCCGCAGACTCTTGACGAAGCCCTCGCCCTTCTTGCCCGTCCAAACACCCTGCCTCTCGGAGGCGGGACGCTTCTTTCCAGGCCCGCAGCTGATCCTGTTGAAGTCGTCGACTTGCAAGCCCTCGGCCTCAACTCCATTAACAAGAAAGGCAGTGATTCTTCGACGGGCTCAGGACAGCGCCTCGAGGTCGGCGCGACAGTAACCCTTCAAGAGTTGTTTGAATCCAAAAATTGCCCCGAAGCATTGAAGACCGCCATCAAATTCGAAGCGCCGTTGAACATTCGCAACTCCGCCACTATTGCAGGGACGCTTGTCGCAAGTGATGGGCGTTCCACTTTCGCGACTGCCATGCTCGCGTTGGATGCGAAGATTGACCGCAGACCACCGACCGCGGACAATGGTCAATCGTCCGTCGTCAGTGGTTTGGGAGAATTCCTCATCACTCATCCGCGCGGACTCATCACCTCGATCACCATTCCTCTGCCAAAATTCGCATTTGAATCCGTCTCGCGCACTCCGGCTGACAAACCTATTGTCTGTGCCGCGCTCGCACAATGGACCTCGGGTCGCACGCGCCTCACGCTCGGCGGCTATGGAAGAAGTCCCTTGCTCGCAATGGATGGTACTGAAGCCGATGGTTTGGAAGCCGCGGCGCGCAATGCCTATCACGAAGCCAATGATGATTGGGCTTCTGCAGAATACCGCATGGATGTCGCCGCGACGCTGGCGAAGAGATGTTTGGGACAAATATAAGATTAGAATTGAGATTAGGAATTCAACACAAATAAACGATGAAAAAACTCAAACTACCCCTCAACCAAATTATTCAAGGCGAATGTGTTGAAATTTTAAATAGACTTCCAGAAAAATCAGTAGATGTAATATTCGCTGACCCACCTTACAACTTGCAGTTGAGGCAAGAATTATGGCGCCCCAATATGACCAAGGTTGATGCAGTAGATGATGATTGGGATAAATTCTCAAGTTTTACAGAATATGACACCTTTACTGAGAAATGGCTTTCTGCTTGCAAGCGTATTTTAAAAGACACCGGAACTCTTTGGGTTATAGGCTCGTATCACAATATTTATCGAGTCGGCTCGATTTTACAAGATTTAGGATATTGGTTCTTAAATGACATAGTGTGGGTAAAGACCAATCCAATGCCGAATTTTCGAGGCGTGCGCTTTACTAACGCGCACGAAACGCTTCTTTGGGTTCAGAAAAAGCAGGGCGCAAAATATACTTTTAACCATCATGCCATGAAGGGATTAAATGATGATCTGCAAATGCGCTCGGATTGGATTATTCCGATTTGCAATGGAAAAGAACGCATGAAATTGAATGGCGAAAAAGCCCATTCTACGCAAAAGCCAGAAGCTTTGCTCTATCGAGTAATTCTTTCAAGTTCAAATCCGGGCGATGTCGTTCTTGACCCATTTTTTGGAAGTGGGACCACCGGCGCAGTAGCAAAAAAGTTGAGTCGCCATTGGATCGGTATTGAAAGAGATAAGAAATATATTCAAGTTGCCACAAAACGCATAAACGCTATTCAACCAGATTTATTTGCTGACACGTTTAGATTTGAGAGCAACAAAAAGAAAGACGGACCCCGAATTCCTTTTGGCGCCTTAATTGAAAATGGACTATTGGAAGTTGGACAGATTCTGTATTTTGACAACAAAAGTGATATTAAAGCAAAAGTCCTCGCTAACAGCCATGTTCGATATAAAGACATTGAGGGCTCAATCCACAGTGTCGGTGGAGAAATTCGAAATGCACCTTGCAATGGTTGGGATCATTGGTATTACACAGATAAGAAAACTAAAGCGCGAGTCGTTATTGACGAACTCAGGAATAGAATTCGTAAAGAAATGAGCAAATAAATGCTTGCGGAACGAGACATAAAGAATATTAAATGCGACAAGTAGAGATAAATTTATCAGAAATTACGGACGCAGAAAATATCGAGCACATCATCGAATCTGTCTGTGCCGCGCAAAACCTGCAACTCGCTGCAAAAGACACTCTGCAAAAATATCCCGGTTGTGTTCACTGGCATTATCAAAAGGTCAAAACAACGGGCACCTTGGAAATAACATACTGGCCGTCCAAAAATCGCTGCTGGTTTCCTCTAAGAGATGGCCGCGCGAAGCCGTGGGTCGTTGAAATGGTAAAAGTACTAAGAACCGAAATTGAAATAAGGGTGAGCACATGAATATTAATCTCAAAATCAACGGGGTCGACCATGAGGTGGAAAACGCCGCGTCCGAGACGCTGCTTTCTGTCCTCCGTAGGCTGGGCTTCCAGGGCGCAAAGTTTGGCGATGAAGACGGTTTCAGCGGCTCGGATACTGTTTTACTGGATGGCCAGGCCGTCAATGCGGGCTCATTGCTGGCCGCGCAGACCGCAGGTCATAAGATCGCGACCATCGAAGCGCTTGGCGAACATCCTGATCAGGGTTGGAAACGCACCGAGGGACTGCATCCATTGCAAAAAGCCTTCGTTGAAACCGGTGCAATTCAATGTGGATATTGCACCCCCGCGCAGATCCTGGCTGCGAAGTCCTTGTTGGACAATAATCCGAATCCAAGTGAAGACGAAGTGCGCGAGGCGATCTCTGGCGTGTTATGCCGTTGTACCGGTTATCTCAAACCGGTGCAAGCCGTGTTGAAGGCCGCAGCCGAGATCAGGGGCGACGAACCTGTGAACCTGGATTCGGTAAATTGGGATTTTGGCGGACCGGAAAATGATCGGCCGCGGGATGACGGACTTGCCTCCAACCTGACGGCCGTGCAGACGCGGCCAAAAGTAGTTGTTACTCCGGATAAGCAGGCGTGGCAAACAGTCGGCAAGCCTGAAATCAAAGTCGACGCGATTAAATTGGTTCAAGGCAAGCCTGCCTTCACAGCGGACTTTGAAAAACGCGGTTTGTTATACGCAAAAGTATTGCATTCTCCGCACGCACACGCGCGCATTAAGAAAATCGATACAAGCAAAGCCAAAGACCTTGAAGGCGTTGTGGCTGTGTTGACCTGGAAGGACATACCCCGTGTGGTGTATTCCACGGCGGGGCAATCTGACCCGATCCCCGGACCCCTGGATGCATTTTCGCTCGATCATAAAGTTAGATTCGTTGGTGACCGCGTCGCCTTTGTCGCGGCAGAAACAGTGGAGATCGCGGAGAAGGCTTTGGCCTTGATCGAGGTCGAGTATGAGCTGTTGGCCCCGATCCTGGATCCGCGGCAGGCGATGGAAAGTCCGATCAGAATCCACGACGAGCCCGAATACGTCAATTTCGCAGAATCCGATCCGCAGAAGAATCTCGCTGCACACATCCGCATCGATATTGGTGATGTAGAAAAAGGATTCAAAGAGGCGGATGAGATCTATGAAGCCGAGTATGAGGTGCCGAAAGTGCAGCAAGCGAGCATTGAACCGCACGTGTGCGTGACATATTGGGACGAGGACGATCGCCTGGTCATCCGCACATCCACACAGGTTCCGTTCCATGTAAGGAGAATGCTCGCGCCGGTGTTAAATTTGCCGATAAAGAGGATCCGTGTGATCAAGCCGCGCATCGGAGGTGGATTCGGTGGCAAGCAGGAAGTGTTAATGGAAGATGTGCCGGCACATCTCACGATTGCAACCAAACGACCAGTCGTTTACGAATACACACGCGAAGAGGAATTTATCGCGGCGCGTTCGCGTCACCCGATGAAGATCAAGATGAAGACCGGCGTGAAGAGGGACGGGACGATCACCGCGAACGCCATGTACGCTCTATCCGATACGGGCGCGTACGGTTGCCACGCGTTGACCGTCACCGGCAACACTGGTCATAAAGCAATGGCCTTGTATGTTGGCGACGGCGAATATCGCCAGGCTCCCAATATTCAATTTTATGCAGACGTGGTCTACACCAACACACCTCCTGCCGGCGCGTTCCGCGGATATGGCGTACCGCAAGGCTACTGGCCTGTGGAACGTCACATGGAGAAGATCGCGCGTGCGATGGGTTTCGATCCGATCGATTTCCGCCTGAAGAATACGATCCGCCCCGGCGAATATCATCCCTTCTCGACTGCATGGAACGAGGGCCGCGACCCGCGACCCGAGATCGTCCACACGGTTGGTTTGGAACAATGCGTGGCACAAGGCAGGGCCGCGATCGGTTGGGACGATAAATATGGAAATGAGCAGTGGCGGAATAGCGGGAATCGGAAATCGGGAATCGGAAACAAATCGTCGGTCGTCGACCGTCCGTCGTCCGTTCGTAAAGGCATTGGCATCGCGATGGTTATGCAAGGCACGGCCATTCCATATTTGGACATGGGCGGCGCGTCGATCAAGATGAATGATGACGGCTCGTTCAATCTCCTAGTGGGCGCGACAGACCTGGGCACGGGCTCGGATACCGTGCTGGCGCAGATGGCCGCAGAGGTGTTGGGCGTGCCTATCGAAGATATGATCACATATTCGTCCGATACTGATTTCACTCCATTTGATAAAGGCGCGTACGCGTCGTCCACAACTTATATTTCAGGCACAGCCGCGACCAAGGCTGCGCAGATTGTCGCAGAAAGAATAAAGATCCGCGCGACAAAGATGCTGGGACTGCCAGAGTCCGAATATCCGAATATTCGATTATCGAATCGCCAGGCGCTTGCACCGGATGGAAGATCGGTTTCACTCTCAGACATCGCTTTAGACTCATTACATAAAAACGACCAGGAACAGATCATGGGAGTAGCCTCTTATGTATCGCCTGTATCTCCGCCTCCGTTCGCGGCACAGTTTGCCGAAGTCACTGTGGATGTGGAAACAGGCGCAGTCACAGTGGACAGGCTTGTCATGGCGGTTGATTCGGGTGTCATCGTGAATCCTCTCACCGCCTCAGGTCAGATCGAAGGCGGTATGACTCAGGCTCTCGGTTATGCGGTCTGCGAAGAAATGCGATATGATGAGGCAGGAAACGCCCTCGAACGCGATTTTGACCGGTATCATATCTTCCGCGCGGACGAAATGCCTGAACTTGAGACCATCTTCGTGGAGACGTTTGAGCCGAGTCACCCGTTTGGCGTCAAAGCTGTCGCAGAAATTCCGATGGACGGTGTCGCACCCGCGGTGGGGAATGCGGTGTTGGACGCAGTCGGCGCGAACATAGACTCGAATCCCATCACACCCGAGAAAGTATGGCGGGCCCTTAAAAAGTAACATTGCAGAGATGCGACAGTTGTCGCATCTGTCTTTTATCGTTTCGGACTGGGAAGTACAATGGAACCATTCATATGAGCCGCGACGAAGTTCTCTATCTGATCCCGTATATTATTTCCCTGGTGCTCTCCACGGGCGTGCTCGCATACACATGGACCAGAAGGAACGCGCAAGGCGCGACCGCCTTTGCCTGGTATGTCACCGGGCAGGTCCTTTGGATCGCGGGATTCATCTTCGAGATGATCAGCGCAGATCTTGGGGGCAAGATGTTCTGGGATGAATTCCAATGGCTGGCCGGTTTTTTGGTCGTGATTGCCCTGCCGGTCTTTATGGTTCAATATACTGAATACAAACTTCAAAATGCACGCACACTATTCCGGCTTTCTTTTATCTTTCCCTCGATATTTACCTTGCTCCTGATCCTCGATAAATATTTTCACTGGATTTATATTAATCCGCGCCTGAACAACTCCAGCCCTTTTCCAGAATTTCTTTATGATTTTACCCCGATTGTGTATGTATTTGCATTTTATTGTTATGTCATCGCCATTTGCGGACTTTATATCATCGTCCGCCGCATCCTGCGACCGCACAGCCTGTACCGCGCCCAGGTGGTCATCATCACCCTTGGGCTTCTGATCCCGATTAGCGGGACCATCCTCACGCTTCTGGGAATTCACCTGACGCCCTACCGGGACGCGGCTCCGTTCACAGTCGCATTAGGGAACTTGGTCATTGCCTTGGGCTTGTTCCGTTTCAGGATCTTTGAGGTCACCGCGATCGTCCGCGACAGGGTATTCGAGGCGATGGTCGAACCCGTAGTCATTCTCGACAAGCTGAATAGGGTCGTGGATGTCAACTCGGCCATGCTTGCATTGTTGGGAAAGGCGGCAAATGAAGTGATCGGTGAATCCGCCAAGGAAGTGTTCGACGATTTCCCGATCCCCATAAAAATGTATACGCATGTATCCTATGCACGCGCAGAAGCCGCATTTGAACTCGGGGGCCTGCACATTCATTACGAACTGACGGTCTGGCCGCTGTATAACTCCCGCAAAGAGATGACTGGCCGTATCTACATTTCACACGATATCACCGCTCTGAAACAACTGGAAACTGAACTTCGCAAACTCAACGCTGAACTTGAAGACCGGGTCCGTGCCCGCACATGGGAACTCGCGGATGCCTACGACACCACCCTTGAAGGCTGGGCGCGCACGCTCGAGTTACGCGACAAGGAAACCGAAGGTCATTCACGCCGAGTGACGGATACGACATTGAAGATCGCCATCGCCATGGGTATCCGCGACGATTACCTTGAGCAGATCCGGCGAGGCGCGATCCTGCACGACATTGGCAAGATGGGTATTCCCGACGAGATCCTGCATAAGCCAACCGGATTAAGCGACGAGGAACGGGCGACCATACAGAGGCATCCTCAGATCGCCTACGACCTGCTCTCACCCATCCCTTTTTTGAAGACAGCACTTGAAATTCCCTACTCCCATCACGAAAAGTGGGATGGGACCGGTTATCCGCTTGGATTGAGGGAACATGCCATCCCGATGTCTGCACGGATTTTTGCGATCGCAGATGTTTGGGACGCGTTATCTTCGGATCGCCCCTATAACGCGGCCTGGCCGCGCGAAAAAGCGATATCCTATTTTATCGAGGAGGCAGGCAAACATTTCGACCCACGCGTTGTAAACGTGTTTTTGGATTTGGTTGAAAAAGGAGAGATCTGATCGTTCCTACATTAAGGTTGAATCCGGAAAATTCTTTGACCCGCATATTGTGGCTATTTTTATCAGGATGCTGGAGAACGGGGAGATATGATTTGCTAAAATATTTATGGAATCAGCTCATTGAAATTAAAGGTCCAGCATGCCAGATCAGATCTACGTCATAGGACACGTCAACCCGGATACCGACGCCATCGCCGCAGCGATGGGCTACGCCTGGCTGCTGCGCGAGCGGGATGGATCCGATTCCATCGCCGCGCGAGCCGGCCCGCTCAATGCGCAAACATCGTGGGTGCTCAAGACCCTCGGCCTTGAAGCACCGACATTACTAACTGACGCATCACCGCGCTTTGAATCCGTCATGCGCCGTCTGGATACCATTCGCCCCGAGTCACAACTCGGCCTGGCATGGACCCTCGCCTCGCGTACCGGCGGCCTGGCACCCGTCGTCGGCGAAGACGGCAAACCGTTCGGCATTATCAATGGGATGAGCCTGTTCACCTACTTCGCTGAAACCCTCGGCCCCCGTCCCGGCGATACCACCGTGCGCGAAATGATGTCTGCGCAATGCAAGGATGCGGCGGATACCAACGTTCCCATGTACGCGGCGCATGCACACATTCGCGATTTACTCAATAAAATTTTACGCGATGACTACAACGATTATTGGGTGGTGGATGAGCACGGCATATACATGGGCATCGCGCACCAGCGCGAAGTACTTAACCCACCTCGATTGAAGATCATCCTGGTCGACCACAACGAACCTCGTCAGGCCATCGCCGCGCTCGAAGAAGCCGAACTGCTTGAAATCCTTGACCATCATCGCCTCGGAAATCCCTACACCCGCCAACCGATCCGCTTTAATGTGGATGTTGTGGGATCGACCTCGACTCTCGTCACAGAACAAACTGCTGAAGCCGGACTCTCTGCCCCTCCAGCGCTCGCCGGAACACTTCTCGCGGGACTTTTATCTGATACGCTCGTCCTGACATCTCCCACCACCACGCCGCGCGACAAAGATGCAGCTGGGCGATTATCGCGCTGGGCATTTGTTGGCGGGAGTCCGCTCAAAGGCGAGACGATCGGCTCTTATGGAAAAGCGGTGCTCAAGGCGGGCGCGGGACTCTCGAACCGCGACCCAAAAGATGTGGTCAGCACAGATATCAAATCCTTCGAAGGCGGCGGATTCAAATTTGCAGTTGCCCAGGCCGAAGTGACCGACATCCTGCAACTCACCGAACATCTCGAACCTCTCCAATCCGCACTCAATGATCTGCGCGACAAACGCGGACTTGACTTCGCCATGCTCCTGGTAACTGATGTGGTACGCGGTACAAGTCGCTTGTTGATCTCGTCGAACGCAACACCTGTGCTGGACGACCTCCCCTACCCGCCGTTAGCAGATGGTACCCGAGACGCGCAAGGCGTGGTTTCACGCAAGAAACAGTTACTCCCCGTCATATTAGGTTTGTTGGAAAAATAATTTAGGGTTTAGATCGATATTCCAAATCCTCCCTAAAGTTGAAGAGGGAACTATGCCATTACTATGGCGAAATGTCCCCCGTCCGCAAAGGGACGTTTATTACGGTAAAATGGATGTATGACCCAGTTCGCCAAATACTGCAAGAATCCGATAAGTCTGAACCAGCACCACGCCAGCTTCCGCATCGACGGAGATAAGGCGGCCATCCATGAGCAACGATGACTCCGTCTATTTACATCACATTTACGACGCCATAGAACAAATTGAACGCTACACAAGAGGCATGTCTGAAAGTGAATTCTTTTCCCGCGCCATGGTGCAGGACGCCGTGATCCGCCAGATCCAGGTCATTGGGGATGCGGCCGGTTGCATCTCCATCGAATTTCAGGGCATGCATCCGAAATTTCCGTGGCCGAAAATGATGGGTATCCGCAAAAAGATCATCCCTGAAAATTTCACGGTCAACCTCGCCAGCGTTTGGAATGCAGTACAGGACGACCTTCCGCTCCACAAACAAGCCATCAAGAAGCTCTTGTAGCGACCAAATAATTTTACCCTCGCGCAGATCGTAAATCTGCCGGGTTAGATGCTTACGCCCCCCGAGTGTGTAAACGTCCAGAAAGATGAACATGGAAAAAATCTCAAATTCCGAATTGATCAACAACAACATACCTCCCCGCCGCGCAGGTTGGAAAAAAATCCAACCCTTCGCGCTGACCTTTAACGGGTACGCGCATTGGGGTTCGTTCAAAAGGTGCCGTGAGGTGGCCGAACATGGAGTCAAGCTATATCGCGGCCAACGGCCGCTTGACCAAACCCTGACAGACTTGCGTACTTGCCTGTTCTTTGAGGCCCGCCGCTGGAAACATTACGAGAAGGAACCCAGTAAAAAAGGCATGGAATATATCCGAGCGCTGGTGGAAGCCATCCGCATGCGAGTCGTCGCAAAGGAAATTGCATAGATTTTTTTGAAGTGCGGAGCTCGATTGCTCGTTAGGATATGCTCCGGCTTTAGGACAGCATACTGCTTCGTGACCCCTAGCTGTCCGACTCCATAGTTCCTCCGATGAGATCCATTTACCACGCCCTCGCCGAACTTGACAAGAAAAATGAATCTGCCGCGCTTTGCACTGTGATAAAAAGCGAAGGCTCCACGCCGCGGCATGTGGGCAGTAAAATGCTGGTCTTTTCAGATGGGAAATTCATCGGCACGGTGGGCGGAGGGGAATTGGAAAATCGCGTGATCAAGGCCGCACTCGATTCTCTGAACAGCGGCAAAGCCGAGACGCTATCCTATTCAATGGCTGACCCTGCACGCGGCGACCCCGGCGTGTGCGGAGGTCAGGTGGAGGTTTTTGTGGAACCCATCTTCCCACCCCCAACCCTCGTCGTCATTGGCGCCGGGCACGTGGGCAAGGCTGTTGTGCATCTCGCAAAATGGCTTGGTTTTCATGTGGTCGCGTGCGACGACCGCGTTGAATTTTGCACACCCGAAGTCATCCCGAATGCAGACGCGTATTATCCCGTCACCATGGATAAACTCGCTGAGCACATCAAGATAGATAATCGCACGATATTGATCCTGACCACGCGCAGTTCGAACGTGGATGCAGCAGGTATTGCCCCGCTTCTGGACTCCGCCGCAGCTTACATCGGAGTCATTGGCTCTCGCCGCCGTTGGGCCACAACCGTCAACGCCCTGAAAGAAAAAGGGATCCCTGACGAAAAGATCGCGCGGGTCCATTCGCCGATGGGCCTGGAACTACAAGCTGAAACGCCGCAGGAGATCGCGGTCAGCATTCTGGCAGAGGTTTTGATGATAAAAGATAAGGGAACCGGAAATTCGATGAAGGACTAATTCAGAGACCGGCGGCTGGCCGACTCGAGAAACTTTCATTATGAATTATCGAATAAAAATAAGACAAACAGTTCTTGTGGCACCTCCCCGCATGCGCTATAATCGAAGCGTTATTTCGTAAAGCACGGCTTAAGCCACCTGAAAAAGGAGTGAGGCATGGCTAGAATTTTTGATGTTGTTGAATACCCGAACGAGATGAGCGATGAGATCGTCCACCGATTCCCCGAGGAGGGCATTGGTGATTATCGCATCGGCTCACAGGTGATCGTGCGCGAGAGTCAATGGGCGGTGTTCTTCCGCGATGGCAACGCGCTGGATGTGTTCAAGGCCGGCCGCCATACGATCGCCACGGCGAATATTCCTGTATTGATCGACTGGCTCGGCAAGGCGTTCAATGACCGCACGCCGTTCCCCGCGGAAGTATATTTCGTTTCGCGCAAGGAATTCGCCAGCAAAAAATGGGGCACGCCGCAACCGATCATCGTTCGTAACCCTGGCATGGGGTTGGGCGTTGCCTTGTTACAGGGATTTGGAACATACTCATTCCAGGTGAAAGATCCGCAACAATTTGTGACCCAGATCGTCGGCTCACAAGGCGGGTATCGTAGCGCTGACATTGAAGAACGCTTGCGCACAATGTTGCTCTCTAAGTTGCAGGATGTGCTCGGCGAAACCGGCGCGAAGAATTCAGTCCCTGAAATGATCGGGCTGACTGAAGAGATCGGCGCGGCGGTGCGCGCCAAGGCCAAGGAAGATTTCGAGGCGATCGGCCTCACGCTCAAAACATTCTATGTGGGCAACCTCAAGCCCTCCGATAAATCCGCTCAGGAACTCCGCGACATGGGCATGCTCGATATGGCGACCTATACTCAATTGCAGGCCGCAGACGCCATGCGCGATGCCGCAAAGAACGAAGGCGGCGGTGCAGGTCTGACGGCTGGCATTGGCGCCGGCATGGGGATCGGCAATTTGATGGGACAGGCTTTACAAGGCGGCATGCAAGGCGGTGGCAGCGCAAAAATGCCGGAGGTGATGACGCCCGCCGAAGCCGCGCAATTCATGAAGGTCACCGAGGAGGATATTCTCGACGCCATTAAGGAGAAGACCCTGAAAGCCAAGAAGGTCGGCAAGGCATACCGCATCAGCAAAGACGCGCTTGAAGAGTTCATGAATAGTTAGAAAATAGCGATTAGCAATCAGCGTTTAGTAAAAGAGACTTTCCGAATGGAAAGTCTCTTTTTGTTTATTCACTTTATTCCAACTTTGCGATCACATCTACAATACTATCCAAGACGTCGCTCGCCAATACTGAGGCGCTGGTTCCGAGATCCTCCTCAGCGATCAATCCGGCTTGAGCATGGATGTGTGCTCCTGCTACCGCTGCGTCGTACGCATCCAGTCCCTGCGCGCGCAAACCAACGATCAAGCCTGCCAGCACATCTCCTGTCCCGGCACGCGCCAGGGCCGCCGTTGCGACCGGAATGATCGTCAGACGTCCATGCGGCGAGGCGATCACGGTAAACGCACCTTTCAAGACAACCACATGTCCCCACTCCCTGGCATATTTTCCTGCAATTGCTTCCCTGTTATTTTGAATTTCTTCTTTTGATAACCCAGTCAACACCGACATTTCGCCGGGATGTGGCGTGAGGATCGCAGGTGCGAATAGTTTTTTATGCCAATCATGGATTTCAGACAAATGCCGTAACCCGTCCGCATCCACAATCGTTGGTATTTTGATGGATGGAATTATGTTTTCGATAAATTTTCTAGTCGAAAGTAAAGATCCAAGCCCTGGACCGAGCAAGATCGCAGTTGCGCGGTCGATGTTTTTCAAAAACAGATCCCCTGCTTTTTCAGAAATAAAACCTGACACATGCGGAAGCAGGATCCACGTCGCCTCCGGCAGATGACCTGCAAGCGCGGCATGCAATGGCTCAGGCACGGCCATCCGCACCAGCCCTGCCCCTACGCGGTACGCAGCCGTCCCTGCAAGCAAAGCCGCGCCGGTGTATCCCACTGAGCCCGCTGCGATCAAAGCTGTACCAAACGTCCCCTTGTGCGAATCGGGCAAACGGTCCGGTAGAAGCGCAGAGACCATGTCGTGGTCCGCCACCTCTGTATGGATTTCATTCAGCGAATTTAGATCGTCTGGCAAACCAATATCCACAACCCGCAATTCGCCCAGCATTTCAAAGGCGGGCAATTTTAACAAGCCCCGTTTGATCGCGGCCATCGTGATGGTGAGATCTGCGGGAATCGTCTCAAGTTCGATTTCACCTGTGTCACAATCCACACCCGAAGGACAATCCACCGCGACGACGAAAGGAGGTAAATCCATTTCGGATGTGATGCTTATCGTGCTTTTGAGGACTTCTGCAACCTCAGACTGAAGCGGAGATTGGATTCCCGTCCCAAGCAGCCCATCCAAAAGAACGTCGGATGACTCAAGAAAGTCCCGCACTGTCCTAAGTTTTTTGTCATTTGTATATTCGGCGACTTCTCCACCCACATCCAAATAACGTGCAACCAGTTCATCGCTTTTTTTTCGTTTTACGAGATATGCACGTGTGTGCCAGCCGGCTTCTGCCAGCCATGTAAGGGCAACCAGTGTATCCCCCCCGTTATTCCCTGAACCGACCAGGCCCGTCACTTGCTCCCAGCCATTGTCCTGACCGATCGCGTGGATAAGTTCCGCAAGCCCGCGGCCTGCATTCTCCATCATCTCTGCGTAAGAGACTCCGTTCGCGTCGGCTTCTTTTTCGATGGCGCGCATTTGCGCAACAGTGACAAGTTTCATTTCTTCCTCCAAATGGAGAGACACCGCCTTGTTGGCGATTCTAGTATTTCAGAATTTCCTTCGTCACTTCCTGTGTCCAGCGGTTGAAACGGGATTCTGGCGGAAATCTAGCCGTGAGCTCATGCCTCCAGAACATTTTAATGCGCTATTGTACCATTATGAAATTATTCACCAAAATCCTTGCGTAAATGCAAAAAATAGTCTATGCTTAAGCTGCGGGATGTTATTCATCCGGCGGCAATTTAATTAATTGCCTAAACATTATTATTTCTCTTGGAGGAGAAAATGAAAAATCCCTTGAAATTGGCCAGTTTGCTCGTTCTGGCATCCCTTGTCCTTGCCGCTTGTGGCGGTGGAGGAAGCTCGGGAGCCAGTGATATGCTCGGTGCAATCAAAGAGCGCGGCTATATCCTCGTCTCCACAGACCCCAACTATGAACCCCAGTCCTTCTTGAACACCGCAGGCTCCCGCCCCGCCGATACCAAGTGCCCCAAGGATGCCTTGACCACCGCTGAAATGCAGGGATTCGACGTGGACGTTGCGATAGCACTTGGCGATGCACTCGAGGTCGACACTTGTTTCGCCACGCCCGACTGGGATATAATCACTGCCGGCAGTTGGGCCGATAAATGGGACGTGAGTGTTGGCTCCATGACCGTCACGGTTGACCGCCAGAAAGTCCTGGATTTCAGTGTACCCTATTACTATACACCCGCCGTGGTCGCAGTTAGGGCTGACTCTGGCCTAACCTCCATCGATGAACTCAAAGGCAAGGCATTGTGCGCCGGACTCGCCACCACTTATGAATTCTGGTTGAACAACGACATGGCCGGGCTGGGCCTACCGGATTCAAGCATCTATGCCCACGTCCCGGAGGATATTACAGTTGTTCCGCTTATAACCGATCAGGAATGTACTCAGGCCATCGTCGCTGGCCGCACCGACTTTGTTGGTTATGTCACTTCCCAGACCGTTGTACAGGCTAATATTTCCCAAGGATTACCCGTGGTGCAACTGGGCGACCCGGTTTTCTCGGAAGATCTGGCTGCGTCCTTCGACAAATCAGCGTCTCTACCGACTGACAGCTTCCGGGCTGAAGTGGACAAACTCTTCACCGCCATGCATGGCGATGGTCGCCTATCTGCCCTCTCCAATCAATGGTTGGGCTCAGACCTCACGCAGGCTCCTAAATAAAGTATCTGTAAGGGAAGCGGCTTAATGCCGCTTCCCTTTATTTTTTAACGAAGGAGAGCACGCAATGAACCTTCTAACAAAAAAAGATGACACGCCTAAATCGCAGGCCGAATTACTGTCCGAGGTGGGTGTACGCAGAGAACGCCAGTTCCGCACCAATGTGGCCATGTCATGGATTTTGCTGCTTTTGTTCCTGCTTTTTCTCTTTAGCGGCCAGAATTTGCCATTCGGCCTGAAAACTATAAAACTTGACAACGCCTTCATTACAAAGAATATCTCGTTCATTGCCAGCGGCATCGGGGTAACCATTTACATTTCGCTTCTTTCTATCATCTTGGCCACTATCCTGGCTTTGCTGGCCGCGCTCGGACGCCTTTCGACCATCCCACCCATTTATGCACTCAGCACCTTTTACGTCTCACTCATCCGCGGGACTCCGCTGTACCTGCAAATCTTCTTTTTCTTCTTGGCTTTACCGCAACTTGGCATCGTTCTGCCCGGACTTTGGGCCGGGGTCGTCGCCCTCGGCCTCAACTACGGGGCATATATGTCCGAGATTTTCCGCGCGGGGCTGATCTCGGTAGGCAAAGGTCAGCGTGAAGCGGCGCTGGCCCTCGGCATGACACCGGCGCAAATGATGACACGGGTCGTTATTCCGCAGGCACTGCGCTTCGCCATCCCGCCGACTGGCAACGAATTCATCGCTATGACCAAAGACTCGGCGCTGGTCGCCGCGACAGGCTTTGTGCATGAACTGATGTGGCGTGCCACCAAAGTTGGCCGCGCAAGCTTCCACAACATGGAAGCCCTCATCATAGCCGCCATGTTCTACTGGACTATGACCCTCATCCTGACTTACGTCCAGAGCCGCATCGAAGCCCGTCTATCCAAAGGAGACCGATAACATGGCGCCAATAGTAAAGGTCACCAACCTGGATAAGTATTTTGGTCGCCTGCACGTGCTTAATAAGATCAACCTCCAAGTAAAGCCGAAGGAAGTGGTCTGCATCATCGGACGCAGCGGCGTAGGCAAAAGCACGCTACTGCGTTGTCTCAACTTCCTTGAGGAGCCATCGGCTGGCACAATTGAAGTGGACAAGTTGTCAATCTATGGGGGCCAAAAGGGCAAGGAACATCGCCAGCTCGTCCACGATATTCGCCTCAAAACGGGCATGGTGTTTCAAGAGTTCAACTTGTTCCCGCATATGTCTGTTTTGGAAAATGTGGCCGAAGGGCCTGTGACCGTCAAAGGGATGGATCGCAAAAAAGCAATAGAACTGGCAAAACAAAATCTCGATAACGTAGGCATGCTCTTCAAGAGAGATGAATACCCCAACCGCCTCTCCGGCGGACAAAAACAGCGCGTCGCGATCGCGCGCGCCTTGGCCATGGAGCCGAAGGTCATGCTCTTCGATGAGATAACCTCTGCTCTTGACCCTGAACTGATCGGCGAAGTACTCAGCGTTATGCAAAAGGTTGCCAAAGAAGGTATGACCATGCTGGTCGTTACCCACGAGATGGGCTTCGCCCGCGAAGTTGCAGACCGCGTGGTTGTAATGGCTGAAGGCGAGATCATCGAAGACTCCCAGCCGGAGGATTTGTTCAGGCATCCGAAGGACCCGCGCACCAAAGCTCTTATTGATCGTTACCGCAGCGGAGAGAAGTAATGCCTGTGGCAATTACTCGTGCTATCAGCCCGCGCTTTAACGAATGCGAACTAACACATATTGAGCGGACTCCGATTGACATAAACATTGCACACCAGCAGCATCAAGAATACTGTGAAGCCTTGAAAGCTTTGGGCTGTAAAGTTATTACCCTGCCGGCCGAGGCAGATTTACCTGATTCGGTATTCGTTGAAGACGCGGCATTCATTCTGCCGGAAGCAGCGGTCATCACCAGACCTGGGGCCGACTCCCGCAAACCTGAGACAGAATCGATAGTAAAGGCGTTATCGCCATACCTCCCTCTTGTGCAGATCACTGAGCCTGCAACAGTGGATGGCGGTGATGTGCTTGTGCTTGGCAAGAATATTTATATTGGCCTGTCCACACGCAGCAACCAGGCCTCCATTGAGCAGATCCGAAAATTACTGAACCCTCATGGCTACAAAGTGATCGGCGTACACATGCACGATTGTCTGCACTTAAAAACCGCCATCACACGCGTGGACAACGATACACTCCTGATTAACAGGAATTGGATGGATGCACATCACTTTAAGGAGTTTGACTGGATCGAAATTGATTCGACGGAGCCATTCGCCGCAAACTGCCTGCCGGTTAATGGTGAGATCATATTCCCCACTGCATTCCCCAAAACGCGGGCAAAACTGGAGGCGCACGGGTATAAAATTCGTCCGGTCGTCGTCGATGAACTTGCCAAGGCCGAAGGGGGAGTCACCTGTTGCAGCTTAATTTTTGCTCAATCAAAGACATCCGACCTGCATTAAATTATTTCGGGTACAATCTCAGTCACAAAGGAAAGACACCTGTTCTTTGTGCGCGGTAACGGGATCGGCATCGAACCCGAGTATCATGAGCGTGTATTCGGTCTGTTCAATAAACTGGATGCCCACACGGAAGGCAGCGAGATCAGGTTGGCACTTGTAAAACGCATTATTGAATTTCATGGCGGTAAGATCTGGATAGAAAATAATACAGACCATACAGCGACAATGTTTTGCTTCATTCTGCCCCCGAATAAAAATCAAAGAACAGAGCTATGAATTAAAGAACAAACTCCCTCTCGGGAGTTCGAGTGCGCTGGAGAGGACTTGAACCTCCACGTCTTACGACACACGCACCTCAAGCGTGCCTGTCTGCCAATTCCAGCACCAGCGCAATAGCAGGGCGTATTATAATCGTCTTGCTTTGCTTGTCAAGCACATCCATAACGGGAGAATGGTATGGTCAGAATCGTCGTGGACGCCATGGGGAGCGATAATTTTCCCACGCCCGATGTTAAGGGCGCGGTGTTGGCTGCGCGCGAATATGATATACAGATCATCCTGGTTGGCGATGAAGCGATCATCAAACCGGTATTGAAGATGCAAAATACTGGAGGTCTACCCATTCGAATTGTCGACGCGCCGGAGATGTTGACCATGGCGGATAAGGGTGAAAACCTGGTTTTGAAGGCGCGCAGCAAAGCCAGCAAAAATTCAATGGCGGTGGGAATCGACCTGGTGAAAAACGGCGAAGCGGACGCATTCGTCACTGCCGGCAATACGGGCGCGGCGATGGTGACTGCGCTTTTCCGTTTGGGACGAATTCGCGGAGTGGACCGCCCCGCGCTTGCGCCGATCTTTCCGACCGCAACAGGCACGTGCGTCGTGCTGGATATAGGTGCAAACCCGGATTGCAAACCGGAGAATCTTTTACAGTTCGGCATCCTGGGAAGTATCTATGCTGAAAAAGTATGGGCGATTAAGGCCCCGAAAGTGGGATTGGTCTCCAACGGTGAAGAAGAAGGCAAAGGCAACGAATTGGTCAAAGCCGCGACACCCCTGTTCAGGGCATCCAGATTGAACTACTTCGGAAATGTGGAAGGCAAGGAAGTGATCGGTGGCAAAGTGGATGTGGCAGTGACCGATGGCTTTACGGGAAATGTGATGTTGAAGTCTTCCGAAGCGGTCGCGAAGTTGATCGTGGATAAGCTGCGCGAGATCATTGCGAACGGCAGTATTGTCACGAAGATCGGCGGCTTGCTGGTAAGGCCTGCGCTCGGTGGCATCAAAAAACTTCTTGACCCGAGCGAGCAGGGCGCGGCTCCCCTGCTTGGCATCAATGGACTTGTGTTCATCGGCCATGGCCGTTCGGATGCCTTCGCCATCAAGAACGCGGTACGCGTGGCGAAGCATGCAGTCGATGTAAAGGTCTTGGATGCAATGAAATCTGCGATCGAAGAAAGTTTGAAAACTTAATAATGAAAATCATCAAAAACGATAAATTAATTGAACGAAACGGCAAGATCGGTCAATGGACAAGCCTTGCAGCCTTGATCATGCTTGGTGGCGGTATGTATATTTCATTCACAAAACCCGAATGGTTTACATATTCTGTTTTGTGCTTATTACTTGGCTTTGTGATGACACAGGTCGGCATGTATATGGGCAACCGTTGGGGTCGCTCGCCGCGCCCAGACGAAAAAATAGATGCAGGTCTAAAGGGCTTACATAGTGAATTCAACCTGTATCATTACTCCACGCCTGCTTCACATTTTCTGCTTGGTCCTGCAGGTGCGTGGGTATTACTCCCTTATCATCAGCGCGGCAAAGTGGAGTTCAAGAAAAGTCGCTGGCGGTTAAGTGGCGGTGGGTTTTTGCAGGGGTATATGCGCATCTTTGGTCAGGAAGGCCTGGGGAGACCTGAAGTGGAAGCTGCCTCGGAGATGGAATCCATAAAAAGATTCTTGACCAAGAAACTGGACACGGCTGACATCCCCGAGATCAAGGCTATGCTGATCTTCACGAGCGAAGAAGTCGAGTTGGATGCAGGCGAATCCCTTATCCCCGCGATGAAGTTGAAGCAGGTGAAAGATTACCTGAGGCAGGAATCCAAGAAGCGCGTGCTTTCTTCTGAACAGATCACAAAGATCACAACAATCTTTCCGGGATGATCCGGGCAAATCTATATTTATTAAGCTTCCAGAATCCACAACGAAAAGCGTGTCTTTTTTTTATGGTACACTTGTTCTAATATGACTACCATCGTTGCAATAGATATAGAAACCACTGGCCTGGACGAGAATCGCGAGGCCATCATTGAGATCGGGGCGGTGAAATTCAACGGCCGCCGCGTGGAAGATGAATTTTCCACATTGCTTAACCCCAACCGCCATATCCCCGATTTCATTTCAGGGTTAACGGGCATTGACGACGCCATGGTGCGCCAGGCGCCGCGCCTGCGCGATATCATGCAGGAGCTTGTAAACTTCGTCGGCGATTCACCCATTCTCGGGCACAATACCAAATTTGATATCGGCTTTCTCCGCAAAGCAGGGATGTTCGAGTTTCATCAAACACTCGATACCTACGAGCTTGCCTCGGTACTGATGCCGGCCGCGAGCCGCTACAACCTCGGTTCACTCGGTCAGCAGCTTAACATTCCCCTGCCTGCCACACATCGAGCACTGGACGATGCACGTCTTACGCAAGCCTGCTACGTGCGTCTATTCGATATTGCGCGCGACCTTCCACTTGAAACGCTAACCGAGATCGTTCAACTCGGCGACTTTGTGGATTGGGATGCAGGCTGGGTCTTTCAACAAGTGATGAAGGCGAGTGCAAAAGAAGAGGTCAAAGCCAGGCGAAAACGACCCGCTTCTATTTCCAAACCGTTATTTGAATCCCACGAAAAAGATTTTCCCGCCATTCAGAAAACCGAAGCACCAGCGGCGCTGGACCCCGAAGAGGCCGCGTCTGTCTTGGAATATGGCGGGCCGTTCTCGCAATATTTCGAAGCCTATGAGCATCGCCCGGAGCAGGTTGAAATGCTCAAGGCGGTCACGAATGCCCTTTCGCACGGGAACCATTTACTGGTCGAGGCGGGAACCGGTGTTGGCAAATCCTTTGCATATCTCGTGCCGGCCGCATTATTCTCCACACAAAACAACACGCGCGTGGTGGTCTCCACCAACACCATCAACCTGCAGGACCAGTTGATCAAAAAAGATATCCCCGATTTGCAGGCCGCCTTGAAGCTGAATGTACGCGCCGCGGTTATGAAAGGCCGCGGAAATTACCTTTGCCCGCGCAAGCTCAATTACCTGCGGACACACGGTCCCAAAGACGCGAATGAAATGCGTGTGCTCGCGAAAATATTGGTATGGTCGCTTGAGAACACGAGCGGTGATCGAAATGAGATAAACCTTACAGGCCCGATCGAACGTGAAGCCTGGGCCCGTCTTTCCGCCGAAGACGAGAACTGCACCACCGAAACCTGCGTGGGGCGCATGGGCGGTACCTGCCCTTTTCATCGCGCAAAGCAGGCCGCACTCTCCGCGCATTTGTTGATCGTCAACCACGCGCTCCTGCTTTCGGATGTATCGACAGGCAGCAAGGTACTGCCTGAATATGATTATGTGATCGTTGACGAGGCGCACCACATGGAATCCGCGCTGACCAGCGCGCTCTCCTTCCGCCTGACACAAAACGATGTTGAGCGGATGCTAAAGGAATTGGGTGGCTCATCGGCCGGGCTGCTCGGCAGAATATTGACAGACACCCACGATTCGCTTCGCCCCTCACATTTCGGCCTGCTTCAGCAAAAAATAAAGCGCGCCACGGACCAGGCTTTTCGCGTCGAACAACTCGCCAAACAATTTTTCACGATGCTGGGTGAATTCGTCGCCATGCAACGCGAAGGTCAACAGCAGACCAATTATTCATGGCAGTTGCGCATCATTCCCGCAACCCGCACCCTCCAGGGCTGGGATGATCTCGAGATCATGTGGGGACAAGTCGGCGAGACGATGATCCTTTTGATCAAAACACTCGAGGAGCTTTATAAAGGCCTCGGGGAGCTTGTGACAGAAGGTCATGACCAGCTGGAAGACGTAATGGGAGACATGAGCAACCTCATGCGGCGGATGACCGAGGCTGAAGCCGCATCTTCCGGTTTGATCCACCACCCATCCAACGAATTGATCTACTGGATCGAGGTCAACCCACGCGGCGAAAGATTATCGCTCAACGCTGCTCCGCTGCGCGTGGGTCCACTCGTACAAAAACATCTCTGGCACGAAAAAGCCTGCGTTGTGATGGCCTCTGCCACTTTGACCACGCACGGTGAATTTCGATACGTCAGCAACACGCTCCAGGCCGAGGAAGTGGATACCCTCGCGCTCGGCTCGCCTTTCGACTACGAGTCCAGCACCTTGCTGTTTGTGGCGAACGACATCCCTGAACCGAACGCTCAGGGCTATCAGCAGGCACTTGACCGCACACTCATCGCCACAGCCAAAGCCACAGGCGGACGAATGCTTGTGCTCTTCACGTCCTATGCTGCCTTGAAAAAAACCGCGCAGTCCATTGGCGGGCCGCTCGCCCGCGAGGATATTTTCGTCTTCGAACAAGGCGAGGGCGCGTCGCCAAATTCGCTATTGGATTCGTTTAAGACAACCGAACGCGCAATCCTGCTCGGCACGCGGTCGTTCTGGGAGGGCGTGGATGTACGCGGTGAGGCGCTCTCAGTGGTCGTGATCACGAAACTTCCCTTCGGCGTCCCGACTGACCCGATCATCGCGGCGCGCTCCGAACTTTATGAAGACTCTTTCAATGAATATTATCTACCTGAATCCATATTGAAATTTCGACAGGGGTTCGGCCGCCTGATCCGTACCGCATCTGACCGCGGCGTCGTCGCGATATTGGACCGGCGTGTGCTTACCAAACAATATGGAAGATTGTTCCTGGAATCGCTGCCACCCTGCACTGCACGCCAGGGAGCAGTGGCAGGCCTGGCGAAGATGGCCGGTGAATGGCTGCGGACCTAACAGTTTTCTAAAATGAATATCCTCGAATATCTATCCAGGATCGACTATGGAGCCGGGCTCGAGGCAAAAGCAGATACGCTTCGTGGACTCCAACTCGCTCATTTGAAAACGGTCCCCTTTGAAAATTTGGACATTTCACTTGGAAGAAAGATCAATCTCGACGAACCTTCTTTATGGGAAAAGATCGTCGTCCATAAACGCGGCGGCTTTTGCTATGAATTGAACGGTTTTTTTGCATGGTTATTAAGAGAAATAGGCTATGAAGTGACCTGTTTCAACGCGCGCGACGATCACGAAGCAGATGATACTTTTGGAATTGATTTCGACCATCTCACTCTGATGGTACGCGTGCCAGATCAGCCCACGCGCTGGCTGGTCGACGTTGGCTGGGGAGATACATTCACGCAACCAGTGGATATCGATAACACAAGCTGGCAGGACCAGGCTCAACGCGCGTATAAGGTCGATCCCTTCAGGGATGGTTATCAGCTCTGGCAAAAGGGTTTTGACGGGAAAATCGAGAGACAGTATTATTTCGACTTAATCGCTCATAACTTCCCTGGAGAATACGAAGCAACCTGTCTCTATCATCAAACCTCCCCACAATCCACATTTACAAAGAAAAGGATCATAAGTCGCTTAACGGAGGATGGCCGCATCTCACTTGACGATGAGAAATTGATCGTTACTCAAAATGGAAAACGAACTGAAACGAAGGTCAGGGAAGATGAACGACCTGTAATACTCAGGGAACATTTCGGTTTTGACTTACCGCTTGCCTGATTAATTACCAAACTTTTGGATTAATTTGCGGGCGATAATTAAAACTTCCAGGTTAAATGTTTATGCGGCACTTTGTAAGTTCAAGTCGTTGACAGGTCATCCAACTTCAGAAAGGCCTCCACAACCGCCGGGTCGAAGTGGGAACCCGATTGTTCACGAATGATCTCACGAATATTGACCGGATCAAGCCCTCTGCGATACGGGCGGTCAGAGACAAGGGCATCCCACACATCGATCACCGTAAAGATACGCGCGGCGAATGGGATTTCCTCGCCTTTTAGTCCGCGCGGGTAACCGGAGCCGTCCCATTTCTCGTGATGGCAATACGGGATAGCCAGAGCTGGAATAAGAAATTTGATCGGGCTTAACATTTCATACGCAAAGACCGGATGCTTCTGAACGATGGTGCGCTCTTCAGGTGTCAGGTCCCCGGGTTTTAGCAAAATACCATCCGGGATCGCCATTTTCCCAATATCGTGTAAAAGCGCCCCGCGTGTTATATGGAGGTAAGCTTCATCATCCACTCCCATGGCTTTGGCGAGCCGTTGGGTTAATGCGGTCACCCGCCTGGTATGCCCCTCCGTCTCTTTATCACGCAGGTCCAACGCCCGCACCCAACCCTCCAACGTGGCCTGGTAGGCGATCTCCAGCTCTTCGTTACTGGCTTGCAGATCATCAAAAAGGCGCGCGTTATCGATCGCGACCGCAGCCTGGTTCGCAAAAGCGGAAATTAATTCATAATCGCTTTGATGAAAAATACCCGTATGAACCCGGTTATCCACATAAATGACGCCGATCAGTTCATCTTTCAGTTTGAGGGGCGCGCACAAGATCGAAAGCAAATGGTACGCGGCAATGCTCATTTGTTGATCGAAGCGCGGGTCGATCTGCGCGTTCGTCGTCAGGATCACCTCGCCCGTTTCAGCCACACGCTGGACGATCGTTTTGCTGATCGCGAACTGATCCTCATTCAGGTCCACCTGATCAAGGCCGCGCGCGACCTGCACTTTCAATTCTCCATTGGGTTCGCGCAGCATCAGGAATCCCCGCTCGGCCCCCATTAGGGCGACCAGCCTGTCCATCACTTCGGATAACACCCGCCTCAGACCCAATGAGGAATTGATCACACTTCCGATCCCAACCAGCGCTCCAACCTGTCTGTCACGCACCTGCATCTCGTTGGTCACCGCATTTCGGACATGCTCCAATGTACTCGAAACCTGCGTCAGGTCACGCAGGACCGAAGAGGTCTGCCCGTCGCTGGAGCGGGCAAGATTCATCATGACACGGGATAATAACTGATTCATCTCCCCAAGTTGTTGTTGAACGGATAACGCTTCCGAATTCTCGCCCATTTCAACCACTCCTTTTTGAGTGGAAGTATTGTACCCCTTTGTAAAGAAACAGATAAGATTTGTCCAATTTCGCGATGAGATCTTTTGGAAAACAACGGCCTCAAAAAGCGGCCCTTTTGGGGGCTAATGAATACTACAATTTTGGCAAAACAATGGACTGCTGTTTCTGATATTTTCCTTTTTTATCAGCATAGGAAATCTCACATTCTTCATCCGCTTCGAAGAAAAGGACTTGTGCCAGGCCTTCATTGGCGTATATCTTGGCAGGGAGAGGCGTGGTGTTGGAGATTTCCAATGTGACAAAACCTTCCCATTCCGGTTCGAAGGGAGTCACGTTGACGATGATCCCGCACCTTGCATACGTGGATTTTCCCAAACACACGGTCAACACTTTACGCGGGATGCGGAAGTACTCAATCGTACGGGCCAAAGCAAACGAATTCGGCGGGACAACACACACGTCGCCGACAAAATCCACCATGGACTTGGTATCGAAGTTCTTAGGGTCAACAACGGCAGAGAAAACATTGGTAAATATTTTGAATTCATTCGCCACGCGAACGTCATATCCATACGACGATACGCCGTAAGAGATCACGCCTTTGCGCACTTGCGTATCCACAAACGGTTCGATCATTTTGTGTTCGTTTGCCATCTTGCGGATCCAGTGGTCAGGTTTGAGGCCCATTGTTATTCTCCAAAATTAAAATGATATGTCGTTGCGAGCGCACTTTGCGAAGCAATCTCCTCGCAATGACATGCTAAATGCCGCCGCGTTCTTTCATGACTTTTTCGATTGCCTTTTTGAGATTAGCAGCTTTCTTTTCGAGCACTTTCAGTTCTTTTATCATCTTATCGCCTGCGGATCTATCCTCGAGTGAATTGATGTTGATCCGTACATTATATCCGGCGGCGGTCAGCGCGGCGCGCGACATGACGAATCCAGACATGGAATCGCTGATGGCGTTCAGGTTGGCATGCTGAGCGCATTTGAGGGCAAGTTCCATGACTTTAACCGCATCATCGGCAACATGCAATGGAATGTTTGCAGCATTCAACGTGGCATTGATTAGGGCCGCAGAACGCATGCCTTTTTGGCCGAAGGCATCCGTATCTTTGGGTAATTTAGAAGTAGCCATGAGGGCCTCAAATGCAGAGGCGTCATCGTCTACCAGTTGAGTCAATTCTTTACGCAGCTTCTCAGCCATCACGCGAATGGCCTGCATTTCAGGTTCAACTTCAGCATATTTCTTTTTGCCTATCGTGAGTCCTGAAACCATCGCGACCAAGGCGGCTCCCATGGAACCGGCGTAGGCGGCGGCGGCGCCTCCGCCGGGAGCGGCTGTAGCCGCGGCTAATTCATCTAAAAAGGAAACAGGTTGGGGCGAAGAAAGACCATGGACGGGAGACGACATCGTGCCCGAAGGGTATTGACCATCGTCCATGCTCCGCCGTCCGTCGTCTAATGAATACAGTCTGCTTTCCAGAATTTGTTGCTTGTCGAACTGATCCAATTGCGTGTACCAGACCGCCGCATCCACCAAAGATTCCTGTGGGATCAACCCAACGAGCTCGCTGTGATGGATCGCAACGCCATAACGCGCAGCCTCGCGTCGAATAGCTTCAACGACACGCGCGATAGGCGTCTCACGATAATTGGTGAGATTCATCGAGACCTGCGCGCGGCCATCCACGAGCAAGCCAAGCCCCTTCACATAACGAAGCCCGCCCGACGAATGACGAATGGCTTTGGCGATCTTCTTTGCGATCTCAATATCAGCGGTGGTGAGATAAACATTGAAGGCGACGAGCGGATTGCGCGCACCGATGACCGTAGCACCCGCCGCGCCAAGTTTTGCAGGACCGAAATCCGGCTTGCGTTCGGGATTGGATTCGATCTCGCGCTTGAGTCCTTCGTATTGACCTTTGCGGATGTTCTCAAGATTCGCGCGTTCGGGACGCGTGGCTGCCGCTTCATACAAATAGACGGGGATGCTAAGCTCATCCCCCACGCGTTGACCTAATCTTTTGGCAAGCGCGACACAATCGTCCATGCTGACATTCGATAACGGGACGAACGGCACAACATCCGTCGCGCCGATGCGTGGATGCGCGCCCGTGTGCAGGTTGAGATCAATGAGTTCGGAGGCGATTTTGATGGCGCGGAAGGCGGCTTCTTCCACGGCTTTGGGTGCGCCTGCGAAAGTGAGCACTGTGCGGTTATGGTCAAGGTCGGAGGAACGATCGAGCAGGCGCGCACCTTCGACGGAAGTAATAGCCGCGACGATCTGGTCGATCACTTCGGGTCGCCGCGCTTCGGAAAAGTTGGGAATGCATTCGATTAGGCTAGTCATTTAGTCTCTTAGTTACATAGTTTTATAGTCAACAGTAATTATAAGGGAAATTGCGTTTTGTTTGTGCTATACTCCTAAAAATCGTCAGTGACCATGTTGTAAAGTTGAGGTGGTTAATGAGCGAAAATCCCTTAATCAATATGGGTGAACTCTCCAAACCCGCTACAGTGTTAATCGAAAAAATCTCAGACGCAGTTGGCGGTATATTTGAGCCATATCAAATTATTCGCGTGGCAAAAGCAGAAGCTGAGGCCAAAGTAATTGAGGCACATGCTGAGATTGAAGTCACTGATATTCAACGACGAGCTTTCAAGCGTTTTTTGAAGGAAGAAGAAAGAAAACAAAAGAATATTGAGCAAATTACACAAAAAGCTCTTCCTCAACTCAAGGACGAATCACAGCCTGACAAAATAGAAGATGATTGGATTGCTAACCTCTTTGACAAATCTAGGCTAATTTCTGACAATGAGATGCAAGAACTATGGTCAAGGGTTTTAGCGGGTGAAGCGAATTCTCCAGGTACTTTTTCAAAAAGAACGATAGGTTTGCTTGCAAGCCTTGACAAAAGCGATGTGGATCTGTTTACACGCGTGTGCGGTTTTGTATGGATGATTGGCGACAATATTCCATTGATTTATGACGAAAAAAACGAGATATATTCCAGTCAAGGTATAGACTTCATGGCCTTAAGTCATTTAGAAAGTATAGGGTAAATTCAATTCAATAACCTCGTTGGGTTTCGACGAATACAATTGCCGAAAAAGTTTGCGGTTTTGTATTACGGAAACATTACTGTATTGGAGTTGCCAAATGAAGAGAACAACGCCATAGATACTGGTAAAGTTTTATTGACAAAAATCGGTCAAGAATTAATGTCAATTTGTGGCAGTCGCCCTGTTGATGGTTTCTATGGATACATTTGTGAAAAATGGACAAGTCAAGGCTACATCAAAATAGAGGGAGCACCTGAAAAACCTCAAGATCCCCCATTTGATGTAGATGCTTGAATTAAGTATATAATAAAAACCTTTTACCGCGAGTGGGGGGTTTTGGCTGTAGCGTTGGGTTGGTCAACGGACTGTGTAGCAGATGAGGAGATTGAATTTTAAAATTGATAGTGCTATATGATTTTTAAGGGACGAAGTGCCCGTAATTGGTTACAACAATAATCGCGATCAAATCAGGCAATCTAAGATCGTCGGAGGAAAATTTATGAAAACCGCATTTCACTCTAGTAAATCTTTAATTATGTTGTGCCTCTTGATCGTTTTTGTAATTCTTATTGGAATAGCCTGCAATGTCGCCGCCCTTCCTCCGCCAACCCCAACTGCACCAGTGGGAATGCCAGTGTTCCCCTGGCCTCCACCAAAACCATCAGCCACTGCAAATTTAAATTTTGGCTCTTTAACTAAGTCGGCTGGGGCCAAGCTAACCTTCGGCGATGTTGATGCAAGGATCGATGAAGCGCTCGGAGCAGGCAATTATACAGAAAAATCCTACTATGGCATTCCTGGAGGATTTGCACTTGTGACTCACATTGAGCAAATCAACTCAGATGGATCGCCAGATTTTTCCAATCGCTGGGTAACTGAAATGACCTCCATGAGTTTAAGCAAATTTTCCATGCAAAAATATTTGGAAGCCCTTTTTTCTGCGCCGAAAGGTCGCTATCGAATATTTGTTTTTATGGTTACGTCCAATATGGTGATTTCATCGGGCACACCTGTGAGTGAAGGCGAAGCGCAGGCCTGGATTGTCGAAGGCGCAAATAAATTGCCCAGCGAAATAATGTCCATACCCTACACCAAAGATTATTCATGTACTGTATATGTATATGAGTTTATTCAATCAGGGTATGGTGAGCAAGCGATCCAAAATACACCGAGCAGCATTACAGGGAAGGAACATCTTCAACAAGCAGATTTATGGGACACATTGGAGAAATAATCATGCAAATGTCAATGCTAAAATGTCAAATACGGCTGATGTTAGTGTGGGTTGTTGGTAGCGCAATTCTATTGTTAGTAGCCTGGTTGCAGATCATATTTGGTCATTATGGCGAGAACGGTCGCGATGCTATTGAGTGGCTTTTGCCAGCCATTACCCCCACCCTATCTTTGGTTGTCGGTGTGTGGGCAAATACCGCGCTAAAAAAAGTTAAGCACGCCGAAATGGTTGGAAAGGGTATATACAGAATCGTTATTGCAGCTTCCATCTTTTATTTGGCCTTCATCGGACTGGTCTTTGCCATACAACCCATGGTTGCCCGGCCTCCACTAGATGTCATCAAAGATTCCAGTTTGATAATGGCTCCTCTTCAGGGTGTGATCTGCGCGTTCATTGGGATATTTTTCACCCATGACACTAAAAAATAATTGTTGATATTACAGATGTCTTAGCTTCAAAAATCTCCGGCCGGCGACCGGAGATTTTTGTTTGTAGGGTTGACCTCACCCCCAGCCCCTCTCCAAATGGAGAGGGAGTCTGTCCACTGAAAAATCGTGTATGATTGGGGTAGGAGATTTATATTATGACTGACCAGGAACTCCTTACCCGAATTACGATCAATCAAAAAGTAATGGCAGGTAAACCCGTCATTCACGGCACGCGCTTGACGGTTGAATTCATCTTGAACCTGCTTGCACATGGCTCGACGATGGATGAAATCATCAAGGAATATCAGAGCCTCAAAATAGAGGATATTCGCGCTTGTATTCTATTTTCACGGGCGTAAAGAAAGAGGCAAATTATGCTTGCAGAAACACGTTATGAACATGTTGTTTTGAATGACGCACATGTTGCCCTCATTTCAGGGACAACGATGAAGGTGATTGAACTTGTCCTGGCCCAGGCGGCTTATGGTTGGAGCGCCGAAGAATTGCACATCCAGTTTCCACATTTGACTCTGGGTCAAATCCATTCTGCACTGGCTTATTACTGGGATCATCGCGAAGAATTGGATGGCGATATTGAAAACCGGGTAAAAAGGGTGAATGAAATTCACAAGTCCACGCCGGAGTTGCCATTGGTTAAACGATTGAAGGATAAGGGACTTATTTAATGGCCGTATCGCTTTACATGGATCATCATGTCCCAAAAGCGATTACAGTTGGTTTACGATTGAGAGGAGTGGATGTCCTCACCTCTTACGAAGATGGCACTGATCAACTCGATGATGAAAAGTTGCTGAAACGTGCATATGAGTTAAAACGCATCCTGTTTACACAGGATGATGATTTGCTGGCGGAAGCAACCAAATACCAACGTGCAGGCAGTCCATTTTCAGGTGTAATTTACGGTCACCAACTGCGTTTGACAATTGGAGTCTGTATTCAAGATCTGGAAATTATCGCAAAGAACGCGGAACCAGAAGAATTGCAAAATCAAGTTTTATTTTTGCCGTTGTAACGACGACGACCGTGCTGGCGTGCGGCGCAGGCTTCAAACTTGTGATGCTACTCGCCTGCAAAGCGAGTAGATGCGGGCTCGTGTGAATAAGACCTGACATATCTCAGGCGCGCTGTTGCTATCGTCAATGCTTGTGGGGACGAGAGTCATGGTCAATTTTGGATTTGGGGATACGCCTTCGGTGGGTACTCAGTCAATGGGGTTGACGTAGTTACAATTTGTAACTACAACAGGAAGATGAAATTCGAGTGGGGCGAAAACAAGCGACTCATCAATATCCAAAAGCATGGCATTGACTTTGTTGATCTCCCAGCGATTTTCGAGCTGACAGTGTCACTGTAATTGATGATCGCTTTGCGTATGGCGAAACGCGTTATCAAACGCTGGGCTTACTCAAAAGTCATGTGATCCTCGTTGTCCACACTGAGTCTAAAACTGTAATTCGTATAATTTCCGCACGAAAGGCAACCAAATATGAAGAAAAAATCTACTTTGACCAAATCGCAGACTGATTTTGTCCGCCTTGATAAGATGAAATATAAGGATATTGATCTTTCCGATGCGCCAGAGATCACGCCTACAATGTTCGCAAAAGCGATGGTTCGACGCGGTTTGAAGCCTCGTATAAAAAAGCAATTGACTCTCCGCGTGGACGACGATGTGATCGATTGGTTCAAAAAACAAGGACGCGGTTATCAAACGCGAATCAATTTATTGTTGCGTGCATATATGGATGAACATCAAAGATAGCTTGGGAAGATCTTCTGCTGAGAACCGGAGATTTTTGTTTGT
>CAZSVR010000040.1:0-32120 GCA_964610295.1 uncultured Anaerolineaceae bacterium | reverse complement strand
TATCGAGAAACGTGCCCATCGCCTGCTCGAGCAAAAAGTTTTTGTCCGCTTTCAACCCATCTTGCACGAGCGAGAATAATTCACGTATATAAGGCTTCACTTTTTCATAATAGCCGCGATAGGTTTCAAACACTTCTTCGAACTTTAACGCGCTGCCGCCCAGGGCGATCATAATTTTATTTTTCAGTTCAATTTGCATTTTCAAGCGTGCGGTCAAAATATCCTCGCGCGCAAAATCACTCCAGCGGATCCCGTTATAGCTGACCTTGTCCGCGAACACAGGTCCAATGCCGCGCCGCGTCGTCCCGGTTGCGCCCTCTCCCTTGGCTTCTTCATACAAGCCATCCAAAATTTTATGATACGGCATGATGAGATGCGCGCGCGGCGAGATCCACAGCCGCCCGTCCAGGCCAACGCCGGCCCTGTTCAACATCTCGATCTCTTCGATCAATACCGCGGGATCGATCACCACGCCGCCGCCGATCAGACCCACCGTGCTGCGTGCAAAGATCCCAGAAGGCACCAGGTGGATCTTGAAAGTGCCAAACTCATTGATCACCGTATGCCCCGCGTTGTTCCCGCCGTTGAAGCGCGCCACATAATGCACGTGCTCCGCAAGATAATCCACAACCTTGCCTTTGCCTTCGTCGCCCCATTGTGACCCGATCACAGCTGTTACTGTCATAAAACCTCCATACCTAGTTACGATCTTCGTCGTTCAACCACCCAGTGACTTCAGTCGCAACTACGAAATACATCGTCAATTATTCGGATTGCTAATCCGTTATCTCTTTCTGGCGGTAGACTCATCTTCAAGCATTATAATTCGGGCGACCCGAATCAAGAGGAGCAAATATGAAAATTTTGCCTGAAACGGCGTTGACCTACGACGATGTTTTATTGGTGCCGCAATATTCGAGCGTGGACTCGCGGCGAATGCTTTCGACACAGGCGCGACATATTGAACGTGTGAAGAAGGCCGAGTCGTTTGTGGTGGAGAAACCCATTACGATGCCGATCGCGCATACGGTGGGCGATCTGAAAAAACTGATCGATGAAACCGGCACCGGCGGGATCTTGATCTTGCATGGCGACGAAAAATTGGTAGGTGTCGTCACGACGCGCGACCTGATATTTGAAGAGGATTATAACTAGCCTGTCAGTGCGGTCATGCAAAAGAAAGTCATGACTGCGGCGCCCGATATTTCGTTGAAAGACGCGGAGACGCTTCTGCACGAAAATCGTATTGAGAAGTTGCCGTTGGTGAATATGGATGGCCGTGTTGCCGGCCTTGTGACCCTCCAGGATATTATGAAGATCACCCAATTTCCTAAAGCCACCAAGGGCGCGCGTGGGCGATTAATGGTGGGTGCGGCGGTGGGTGTGCGCGATAAGGAAATGCGTCGTGTGCAGGCTGCTTTGCAAGCTGGCGCAGATTGCATCGTCGTGGACATCGCACATGGGCACTCGCATGTTGAGATCGAGATTATCAAAAATATCCGCAAGCATTACCCCAAAGCGCAGATCATTGGCGGGAATGTCGCGACAGCCGCCGGCACGAAACGATTGATCGATGCGGGTGTGGACTCGGTGAAGGTCGGCGTGGGACCCGGTTCTATTGGTATTACGCGTATTGTAGCGGGTTCGGGTGTGCCACAGCTCACGGCGGTGATCGAATGTGCGCAGGCGGCGGGCGCTTCGGGTATTCCAATTATTGCAGCCGGCGGGATTCGTCAGTCCGGCGATTTGGCGAAGGCCATTGCGGCGGGCGCGCAAACAGTGATGATCGGTAGCATGTTGGGCGGCACAGACGAAAGCCCTGGGCTTATGATGCCGCGCAAGGGCCATCGTTATAAGGCTTCGCCCGGCATGGCTTCACGTGAAGCGAATATTGACCGGAACAGGCGTGCAGGGAACGATTTGACGCAGGAAGAGGTTGAAGAATATGTTGCTGAAGAAGTCGAAGCCGCAGTGCCGTATCGCGGCAAGGCGCGTGAAGTGCTCAATCAACTGGTCGGTGGTTTACAATCTGGCATGAGTTACAGTGGCGCGCAGACGCTGGAGGAATTCCAACAAAAGGCCATCTTTGTGCGAATGACCGGCGCGGGGTTGAAGGAGTCGGGTCCGCACGATGTAGAGGTCCTCGGTTAAAACGTTTAACCGTGCAAACGTTCAAACGTTAATCAAGAAGTAAGATGTAATTTTCTAAACATAAATTTTCACCGGAGGCATTAATGAGCAGACAAAATACAGCAACCTGGATCGAGAAGGATAAAAAGCAATTGCATCCGGTGTATCATCCTAAGTCTCACGCGAATCCGTTGGTGATCGAGCGCGGGGAGGGTGTCTGGCTTTACACTACTGATGGACGCAAGATCCTGGACGGCATGGCCGGTTTATGGAACGTCAATGCGGGATATGGACGCGAAGAACTGGCGAAGGCCGCTTATGAACAAATGAAAGAATTGGCTTTCACATCCAATTTTTCAGGCATGACCAGCCTGCCGTCGATCAGGCTTGCAGACAAACTCGCGGGTTTCGCCTACGAAGGATTAAATACAACCTTCTTCACCTCCGGCGGTTCCGAGGCAAATGACACGGCCTTCAAGACCGCGCGTTATTATTGGAAGCGTAAAGACAAGCCGGGCAAATATAAAGTCATCGCACGGAAAGGAGCATATCATGGTGTGACCCTCGCAACCACTTTCGCAACAGGTCTGGAAAAATATCAGACCATGTTTGGTCCGGCGGTGGAAGGGTTTATCCACATCCCTGCGCCGAACCCATATCGCTTTGAAGGTGAATTGAAAGCCGGTGAGACGGTTGGTCAGGCAGCGGCGCGTGCCCTGGAAGAAGCCCTCCTGCGCGAAGGAAAAGATACAATCGCTGCGTTCATCGCCGAGCCTGTGATGGGCGTGGGCGGTGTGATCGTTCCACCCGATGATTATTTCCCGTTGGTGCGTGCGATCTGCGATAAATATGAAATTCTTTTCATTGCGGATGAGGTCATCACGGGTTTTGGCCGCACGGGCGAGTGGTTTGCGCTAAAACATTGGAATGTCAAACCCGATATTCTGGCCTTCGCCAAAGCCATCACCAGCGGATATGCCCAGTTGGGCGGCATCCAGATCTCGGATGCAATCCGTGAGACGATGGAGTCCGCCGCAGATACCGAAGCGTATATGCATGGTTACACATATTCCGGCCACGCCATGGCCTGCGCCGTGGGCTTGAAAAATCTTGAACTCATGGAAGCGGAAAACTTTCCGCAGCGGGCTCGTGAACTCGGCAGGCGTTTGCTGGAGGGCTTGAAATCACTTGAAGAATTCCCATTTGTTGGAGATGTGCGTGGATTAGGCCTGGTGTGCGGCGTTGAAATCGTCTCGAACAAGCGGCACAAAACCGCTGATCCTGCCTTGGCGATGAAGATCTTCAAAGCCGCTCAGGAGTGTGGGCTGCGCACTCGTCCATTGGGAAATACGCTGGCGTTTTCCCCTCCACTTTCCATCAAGGAGGATGAACTGGACGAGATCATCAAACGGCTTGGCGCGGCGATGGATCGCGTTGTGTAATAAGTTGTATCATGGAGTTCGTGAGAATTTTTAGCTACACCGTTCGTGCCGCGAAGCACGGCGTCACGCCGGTCCACAGGATTGCTTCGCTTATGCGAGACGGCAGATTCCACGGATCGTCTCGGATTTTTAAAGACAATCAGTAAAAATCCGTGCAATTCGTGGCGAAGAAAAGGTTTTGATGTCCGTTTATCTGCACGATATTCCTCTCGCTCAGGCTCAGGCGCGATTATGGAAAGCCCTGCAAGACGCAGGCTTGTGGCGCGTGCTTGGCACGGAAATTATTCCATTGGATGAACATGCGCTGGGGCGAGTCACAGCCGGGCCAATTTGGGCGGAGATCTCCTCGCCGCACTATCACGCCTCTGCAATGGATGGCTTCGCAGTGCGCTCGATCTCCACAAATGGGGCAATGCCGTCCGCGCCTGTGAGGTTGAATATCGGCTCCGAGGCGCAGTATGTGGATACGGGCGATCCATTGCCTGAATGGGCGAACGCAGTCATTCCGATCGAGAATGTGGAATCCTTGGACGAGAATGGCAGGCTCACAAAAGAGATTCGTTTACCGAAATCCATTCGCGTTCGCACCTCGGTCACACCCTGGAGTCACGTCCGCCCGTTGGGCGAGGATATCGTCGCGAGCCAACTCGTTTTACCTGCAGGATATATTCTGCGGCCGGTGGATTTGGGCGCGATCGCCGCGTCGGGACATCAGAATATTACGGTCGCACGTAGGCCGCAAGTTGCGATTCTTCCAACTGGCACGGAACTCGTCCCAATCGGCAGCAAACTCAAACCCGGCGATATTCTTGAATACAACTCATTGGTGATGGCCGCTCAGGTTAAATCCATGGGTGGACAGCCGAGGCGTTATCCGATCACGGTGGATGATTTTGAATTAATTTGTGAGCGTGTTCAGGAAGCCTCACATGAACATGACCTCGTTCTACTAAATGCTGGCTCCTCCGCTGGCGCGCAGGATTTTTCTGCGAAAGTGGTTGAGAAATTGGGCCAATTACTGGTACATGGAGTGGCAGTCAGGCCCGGACATCCTGTTATTTTGGGCGTCATTGCGAGGAGAGCCGCAGGCTCAACGAAGCAATCTCCATCTGAACGGGAGATTGCTTCGTCACGTCCCATGGACGTTCCTCGCAATGACGTTGTCCCAATTATCGGTGTTCCCGGTTATCCCGTTTCCGCTGCACTAACAATTGATATTTTCGTTGAACCATTGATTGCAAGATGGCTTGGTCGACAACCAAATGAACTACCCGTCGAAACCGCGACTCTCACACGCAAAATTGTCTCTCCTGCAGGAGACGATGATTTTGTGCGGGTGGCGGTTGGTAAAGTGGGAGATAAGCTTCTGGCTGCGCCTTTATCGCGCGGCGCAGGCGTGATCACATCCCTGGTGCACGCGGACGGACTTGCTTTGTTTCCAAGCGGAGTGCAGGGCCTCGAAGCCGGCGAACAGGTTAAGGTCCATCTATATCGAAGCAGGTCTGAGATCGAAAAAACGATTTTTTGCATTGGCTCCCATGATATGGCCCTTGATTTGCTTGCGCAGTTCCTTGCTGAACATAATAGAAGGCTCACTTCTGCAAATGTCGGATCACAAGGCGGTCTCGTGGCGCTGCGCCGCGGGCAGGCGCACATGGCAGGTTCACATTTGCTTGATCCAAATACGGGTGAATACAATATTTCATACATTCGTCAATATATGCCAGATATTCCGGTCAAAGTGATCGCGTTGGTCGGGCGCGATCAGGGGCTGTTGGTAAAGAAGGGAAACCCAAAGAAAATCAAGGGTTTGGGAGACCTCAGCCGGCTTGAGGCGCGCGCTGAGCCGGGTCGAGGCGTCCAATTTATGAACAGACAGCGCGGCGCGGGTACGCGCGTCCTGCTCGATTATCATTTGGTTAAATTGGGGATTTCCGCAGAATCCATCCTCGGATATACTCAGGAGGAATATACACATCTTGGAGTCGCTGCGGCGATCGCATCCGGCCGGGCAGATTGTGGACTTGGCATTGCGGCAGCTGCACAGGCTTTGGATCTGGATTTCATCCCACTCTTTCAGGAACGCTATGATCTGGTCATTCCGAAAGAACATGCGATAAGCGACCTGCTTTCGCCTCTTTTCGGAGTTTTGGCCGGGCGCGGCTTTCGAGAATCTGTTTCGAAATTAACAGGTTACGATATTTCCGTGATGGGTAAAATAATTTTGGAGGATTAGCACATGGACGGATTGATCATCGACGATAATCGCCAAACCGCAGACGCTTTGAAACAAATGCTGGATGTTTTGGATCTGCCTGCGCGGGTGGCCTATGGTTCAAGCCCTGCGATCTCGGTGTTGGGGAGCTATGTGCCTGATTTTGTTTGCCTGGATATAAACATGCCTGGCGTGGATGGAACCGAGGTGCTCGCGTTCCTGCGACGCGAGCCTCGTTTGATGAAAGTGCCTGTGATCGTGATCACCTCAGATGACCAGCCTGAGACACGCCACCGGGTGATGAAAGGCGGCGCGAATGCTATGCTGATCAAGCCGGCCACCATCGATGCGTTGGAAGGTGCGCTAAAAAAAGCGGGCGTTATCAGTTGAAGTATGCAGCGGACACTAAAAAGTGTCCGCTGATTTTTTATGGGGTCGGCCAGGGAATTTGAGCGGGTTCCGAAAAGCCATGTTTTTCCACGGTATAGATCACTCCTTCGGATGGCAGCGCACATCCGGCTTCATCCTCTACCGTATACGTGGTGGTAAATTGATCGGGATATGAAAAGGTCCACCATAGATACGCGCCATCCTGGCAGACAAAGGCGATGATCAAGTAGCCACGATCATGGTCTGGCGTCATCAGTACCTGCTGCCAGTTGATCGTGACCTCCTCTCCAGTACGGTAGGCAATTACATTTCTGGGTGGGCCATAATTGTTATATCCCACGGATTGCAGGTCAGGCTCGGTGAAAAAGAGTGTATTGACATCGCCGGTCACATTTACCACAGAGGGTGCCACCCAGCAATAGTATTTCAATTTATCGAACTTTATATAAAGCCAGGAACTATATTCAAATCGTCCACGGACTGTGCCGCTATCTCCGGGATATAGATCTGCGGCGTGTAAAAATGCGGCGGACGGACCATAGCGGCAATGGGCCTGTTTATTGACTGCAACGGTTGGAAAGGCAAACGTTGGGGTTGGTGTAAGGGTGGGTGTAAAAGTAATTGTGGGCGTGAGAGTAATCGTTGAGGTCAATGTGAAAATTGGTGTGAAAGTCAGGGACGGAGTCTCGGTGAATGGAACGCTGGAGGGGGTGGCAGTTTGCGCACTGGGCAAGCTTCCACATGCAAAGATCACAAAAATTTTAAGTAACAGAAAAATAGTTCGTTGTCTCATTTGAAATTCTCCAATAAACTAACCACATTCTCTCCCAATTCGGCGTTTGCGTATCCGCCTTCCATAATCACTGCAGTTGGAAATTTCAGAGAAGCAATTCTTTTGCCGATCGCGCGAAAGCCCGTGCGTGTGACATGGAATTTCCCTAATGGGTCGCCATCGAAGGTATCCATGCCTGTGGAGAGAACGAGGTATTTCGGCGCGAAAGCGCGGATTCTATCCAATGCTTCATCCAGCGTGGATAAATAATGCGAGTCGTTTATTCCTTTTGGAAGCGGGAAGTTTTTGTGAAATCCAATTCCTGAACCTGCGCCCGTTTCGTCTGCAAAGCCGATGTAGTGCGGATATTCGTAATCCGGGTCACCGTGGATGGATAGGGTCAGCACATCATTGCGGTCATAAAAAATATCCTGTGTGCCGTTGCCAGCATGATAATCTATATCCAGTAAAGCCACTTTGCCTTTTGATGACAACCAATTTGCCACGACAGATGCGTTGTTGATGAAGCAATATCCAGCGGCGTAATCCCTGCCTGCGTGGTGCCCGGGCGGACGGCATAAGGCAAATGCAGACGATGGACGACGGACCGCGGACGATGGCCCTTCCAGAATAAATTGCGCCGCGCTCAACGCGCAATTTGCAGAAGCCAGCGCGGCGTTGTAGGTGCCTGCCACAATGCAGGCGCTCAGATCCATCATGTAGTAGCCTGCTTTGCCGAGCAAAGTGCTTGGCACGCGCGTCTTTCTTCGCAGTGCAAAGGTCGCGGGCAGGAAGGCATGCGACTCGGGCGAAGCAGCCACTTCGGGATCAGAATCCAGCCACTCGGTCCAGCAGGAGGCGAGGAACGTAATGTAATCCTTGTCGTGTACCGCGTGGATTGGGCTGAGTCCAAAATCCGTTGGTTCCACAATTTCAGCCCAAACTGTTTTTTTGAGCGCGGTCAATATTCGATCCATGCGGTCCGGGTTCTCAAGATAGGGTACGCGTTTGCCACCCTCGAAGATCTCAAATGGCGGATAGTGCGCGCGATGGGCCTCTGAATAGAATATTTTCACTGCCTCTCCGTAAGATGTGGCGCTACAATTGTATCAATAGACTGGAGGAACACATGGAAGTATTCGAAGCAATTCATAAACGACACTCTGTTCCAAAAGTAAAACAGGACCCACTGCCGCGCGATGTGATCGAAAAACTTTTGGACGCGGGTAATCAGGCCCCGAATCATCATACGGTCAGGCCCTGGCGATTTTTTGTATTGACCGGCGATGCGCGTAAAAAACTTGGGGATGTGATGGCCGCCTCTCAAAAGGATCGTTTTCCTGATCTGCCGCAACAGAGTTTGGACAAAACCCGGGCATTACCGCTGCGCGCGCCCGTGCTCATTGCACTGGGCGTTGATAAGCCGACCGAAGCAAAAGTGATCGAAGTGGAAAATATCTCTGCAGTTTCCGCCGCAGCCCAGAATATTTTGCTCGCCGCGCACGCAATCGGACTCGGCGCGATGATTCGTACGGGGGAATGGGCGCGTGACCCAAAGGTAAAACAGTTCTTTGGTCTTGCAGAAGATCAGCATATCGTTGGTTTTATTTACATTGGCTATCCTGAAACGGAGACTGAGCCTGCGCCCCGGCCTGCGGTTGCTGACAGAGTAGTCTGGATGGAATAAAAAAATGCAAAAATGCGAGTGACACAAAGTCACTCGCATTTTTGCATTTAGGTCTGAATCAAGTTAAAACGTAAAATATCGCGCAGTTGCCATGAACGCAACAGCCAGGATCAGCGCGCTGACATTGAATGTGGAATATGAACGCTGGCGATTTTGCAGGGTTTGCAATTGTGCGAGTTGTTCGGGCGTAGGCTGGCCTTTGGCCTGCGCGCCGAGCTGTGCCATGGCTCTGGTGTTGCGGGCAATCAGAATCCCAAAAACAAAACCAACCACCGCGAAAAACGCGCCGATGCCAAACCCGATGCCGGCGCTCGAACTAAACCACGCGGCTGGTTTATCCGCGTATAAGAGGGCTCCGGCCAGCACTGTCGCACCGGCAGAGGCGATCATCATTTTTTGGATGTTGGTCTTGCCAATAAAATGCTGCAGGAATTTCTGCCCTGCTTCCGCGGTTGCGCCAACGGTTGGCCCGATGTAGAAGGCCATCATCAATGCCGATCCGACCCAGAATATCCCTGCAAGTATGTGAACGAGACGAAGTACGATGATCAAATAGCTCATGGCTGCTCCTTTGGTAAAATGATATCCATTGTAAAACATAATTGGAGATATATGAGGAAAATTCTGTTGGTTTTATTGTTTTTTAGTGTGCTCTTCGTTACAGCCTGTGGCAGTCGTGTTAACGCAGGGAATCATGCGGCGCTCAGCCTGGAACCCGTCCCGGCTGAGTTTGCCGGGAAAACAAATCCCCTCGGCGCGGATGCGGCCCCGTCGGGAGAGGAAGTGTTTAGGTCCTCCTGCAAATCCTGTCACGGTCCTCAAGGTCATGGGGATGGTCCCGCGGCTGCGTCACTCGACCCTCATCCCAAGAATCTTGCTGAACTTCAAAGGCAAGTCGGTGACGACTATCTGTTCTGGAGTATCTCAACCGGCAGGAATGGCACTGCCATGATCAGCTGGGAGGGCATTTTGACCGAGGAACAGATCTGGCAGCTTGTCGCATTCATTCGCACGCTCAGGTAAGAAGTAGGTTTTGTTAGTAGACAACGCGTCGTTTTTATGAAGATGGCTGTTGCCGTCCTCTAAAAACAAAGGAGAGCTTTTCATGCCCATTTCCGCTGGAATCCCGGCCCCTGAATTTGAGTTGTTGGATGATTCGGGCAAACCGCGCAAGTTATCTGAATTTCGCGGTAAGAATGTCATATTGTATTTTTATCCCGCCGACGACACACCCGGTTGTACGAAGGAAGCGTGTAATTTCCGTGACGATTATTCAGCGTATGAAAAGGCAGATGTGGTCATTCTTGGCGTCAGCCCCGATTCGGTTGAATCTCATGTAAAGTTCAAAAAGAAATTCCAATTGCAATTTCCATTGCTTGCGGACGAGGGACATAAAGTCTGTGATCTGTATGGAGTCTGGGGTCCGAAGAAGTTCGTTGGAAAAGAATACAACGGTGTACTCCGAACGACTTTCCTGATCGATGGCACGGGAAATATCAAACATGTTTATGAGAATGTCCGTTCTGCAGAACATAGTGTGGAGTTATTAACCGAGTTGGGAGTATCTTGAAACAATACATAACTTAAATCAGAACAAAGGGTTATCTTTGCTGATATGGCCGACGGCGTATCGAGAATGCCGTCGGCAGGATTTTGTCTGTTTGCAATGGCAGGCTCAAAGTCACACATGATACGGTACAATATCCACAAAAAATAGTGACAATTAGACCAAAGTTTGGTAAATTTGGACGGTTGTGCTACCGGGGTGGTTCTGTGCTTTGAAATTATTTTAGGAGAACGCGTATGCGACACTTTGTAATTGTGGGAATACTGGTCATTGTGACGACCATTCTCATTTATCTTGGATTGGACTCAGTGGGGTTAATGCCTGTTGCGGCTAGCACGCAGGCTGCTTCAATTGACTGGATATGGAATTGGGAAGTCATTGTCATGTCATTCCTTTTCTCACTTATCATAGTGCCGATGTTCTATAGTTTCATTGTGTTTCGGCGCAGGAGGGGCGATACCAGTGATGGTGAACATATGGAGGGCAACACAAATTTGGAGATCACGTGGACCGTGCTCCCACTTTGTCTAGTGATCGTTTTTGCTTATATGGGTGCCAAATCGCTTGGTGATATTCGCAGAGTGGACCCAACCGCGATGGTGATCAAGGTGCACGCCCGGCAATTCACGTGGACGTTCGAATATCCTGACTATGGAATTTTCAGCACGGAATTGCATTTGCCTGTGGATAGGCAGGTCGTCTTGTTGATGGATTCTCAGGATGTGATTCACTCCTTCTGGGTTCCCGAATTTCGCGTCAAACAGGACGTTGTACCTGGGCGCATAACCGAGTACAGGATCACCCCGAATCGGGTCGGTAATTACAAGGTCCGTTGCGCGGAGTTGTGCGGTACTTCTCACGCATTCATGGAAAAACCCGTCATCGTGAGTGTGCGGTCCGATTTCGATACCTGGCTGGCTGAACAAAAGATCATTTCTGATGAACTCGCAAAAACCCCTGAAGGTCAGGGTCAACTGCTTGCGGTCAGGAATGGTTGCACGGGTTGTCACTCCCTTACCAGTACTCCCCTTCAACAGGCACCGACGTGGTTTGCTTTATTTGGTTCCAAAGTCGAGCTGGCCGATGGCACCGTTGTAATCGCAGATGATGCATATCTTGCCGAATCTATTCATGACCCGAAGGCGAAGGAAGTGAAGGGTTACTCTCCCTCCACTATGCCCCAATACGTCCTCACTGATGAACAGATCGCGAACATCATCGCATATATCAAGACGCTGAAATAATTGGCGGAGGACAGAGATGAAAAAATTCTTTTCCGGTTCATTAGGTCGTGGCCTGCTCTGGCAGGTGATCGGTGTTCTGGTAGGCGCGGCTATCGTTGAAATTATTCGCGCAATACTTCCGGACTATGAGCCGTTTGGCCCCTTCGGTTTTTCTGAACCCGCTTGGGTCTTCGGGGCATTCCTTGGAGGCCTCTTTTTCCTTGGTGGCAACGGCTCGCTCGCGGATTGGTTTAAGTGGTCGCGCGGGATGGACACTCCCGAGCAGCATGAAGAACATTTCCATGGGTGGGAAAAATACGTCAACTACTCGCTGGATCACAAAGTGATCGGCGTTCAGTACACGCTCACTTCCTTGGCCCTGATCAGTATTGGCGGACTTTTCGCCTTGATCTTCCGCGCAGAACTTGCTGAATCTCAATTGCAATTCCTGACCCTGGATCTGAAGTTATTCAGCCAGAATGGCCCGCAACTTTACAATACCCTGATGTCTTTGCATGGCATGTTGATGATCCAGGGTATTCTACTGGGCGTTGCGGGTATGATCAATTATGTAGTTCCGCTTCTGCTCGGCGCACAGGATATGGCCTTCCCGCGGCTGAATGCCTTCTCCTACTGGATCGCTGTTCCTGGAGCGATCATTTTGCTGTCGAGTTTTATCCTCGGGGGCGTTGATACGGGCTGGACGGGTTATCCGCCCCTTTCTGCGCGTAATCCGGCGGTTGGCATCCAGATGTTTTTTCTTGGAGTCTTTTTTCTGGGTTGGTCATCCATTCTTGGCGGGTTGAACGTGGTCGCCACGGTGGTTCGAGTCCGCGCCAAGAGCATGAACGCCATGCGAATGCCGATTTTCGTGTGGGCGGGGGTGGCAACTTCGATCATCACAATGACCGCCACGCAGATGATCGCACTCGCGTTCCAATTAGTGATCTTCCAGCGTCTGTTTGGTATGGGCTTTTTTGACCCTGGCAAAGGCGGTAACCCCGTACTCTTTCAGCATTTGTTTTGGTTCTATTCACACCCGGCGGTGTACGTGTTCGTTCTTCCCGGGCTGGGCGTGATCTCTGAACTTTTGCCAGTCTTCGCGCGCAAACCGTTGTACGGATATCGCTGGGTTGCCATGTCATCGCTTGGTATTGCACTGGTGGGCTTCATTGTTTGGGCCCATCATATGTTTGCATCCGGCATGAACGAATATTTGCGTGTGCCGTTCATGTACAGCACGCTGTTGGTGGGTGTTCCAACAGGCGTAAAGTTCTTTTCCTGGGTCGCGACGCTTTGGAAAGGCAAGATCGAATATTCAACTCCAATGCTTTTCGTGCTTGGCGCGATCATCGTCTTCCTGTTGGGTGGTATTACCGGTCCTCCGCTTGCTGCGATTTCACTTGACCTTCATTTGACCGATACATATTTCGTCGTCGGTCATTTCCACGATACGATCTTTGGTGGCTTCGTATTTCCGTTCTTCGCGGCATTATATTACTGGTTCCCCAAAGCTACAGGCCGCCGCATGAATGAGGCGCTTGGCAAGCTTCACTTCTGGATCATGACACCCTCGTTCCTGGTTATGCAATTCGGCATGATGCGGATCGGTTTACTTGGGATGCGCCGTCGAATCGTGGACTACGATCCCGCGCTTGGATTTGATAGTACACAGCTCGTCTTAACCATTGCTGGCTACGTGATCGGCTTTGCGATCCTGATTTTCTTCTACAACTTCTTTAACAGCATGAAAAATGGCGAAAAGGCGGAAGGTAATGTTTGGAACTCACGTTCGCCCGAATGGCAGGTTCCCTCGCCGATGCCTCTACATAACTATGAGCGGCTCTTCGAGGTAGTTGGTGAGCCGTACGATTACGGTTTGGCTGGTTCGAAATACGTTCAATTCGCCGCGACCGATCAAAGCAAACTCGAATAAAGGGCATGAGTCAAATGTCACACACACAGGATAAATCTTCCGCGCTTACCCAGGGCGCTGTGATCTTCGTCTATCTGGCAGTTTTAACCGCACTTGAGTTTTTCATTGCGATCACGTTCAAAGCGGTTTCCATATTGGCCGTAATCGCAATCGTAAAGGCCGCGCTGGTCATGTACTATTACATGCATATTTATAAGTTGAACGATGAAGACGTTCCTGACCAGCATTCCTATGAATACAAGACGGCCACGAATCGACTGGGCCTGTGGCTGTTTCTGTTGTCTGATTCGTTCGTCTTTGCTGGATTGCTGGTTATGCGTTTCAACCTGCTCGGGTTGACCCGTCCACACCTGGACCAGATCCTCGGCCTGGTCGTCACAGCCGTGTTACTGCTCTCCTCCTTCTTCATGAATCGCGCAGAGACCGCCATGAAACATGGGGATCGCACGGGTTTCGTGCAAAATATCGTCATCACCCTGATCTTGGGGATCGCTTTTATTGCCGGTGTATTGGGCGTGGAATGGCCCCGTGCGATCGAGGAAGGTGTTGCGCCCTCCTTGAATACATATGGCGCGGCGTTCTTTATGATGACCGGTATGCACGCCCTCCATGTTCTGACAGGTGTGATATTTCTGTTCGTTGTCTTGAGAAATGGTCGCAAAGGCCTATATGATAAGAAGGATTATCCCATCGAGGCCGCAGCCGTGTACTGGCACTTCGTAGACCTGGTATGGATCTTCTTCTATCCCGCGCTCTATCTCATCGGGAAGCTTGTTTAAGCTCAAATGGTGATTTTTATCAACAAAAATTAATTGGTCTTGGCATGCCATTTCTGGTATAAGTGGATAAAGAAAGAATCGCGATCGGGGCGGCCTCAGGGTCGCCCCGATTTTGGAGTAATAAAAATATATATGGACAGAAAAATATTATGGGTTGGCGTTGCTTCGTTTTTGGTTATAGGCATTGCCGTACTCTTTACCGTGGTTTTCTCAAAACCGGCCATTTTTCGGGGCACAACCTATAATCAGCCATATCCCCCGGCCCCATTGATTGAATTGCGGCAGGCGAATGGCGAACCATTTCATCTGCGTGATCAGCGCGGCAGGCTCGTCCTGATTTTCTTTGGATTCACCGCCGGTGCGGAGGTGTGTCTGACCACGCTGGTGGAATTGAATGTTGCTTTCGAGCAGATCGGTGAGAAGGCGCAGCAGGTGCAGGTCGTTTTCGTCTCTGTCGATCCTGAGCGTGATACTCCAGTCAAGATACAGGAGTATGTTGAGCGCTTCAATCCAGCGTTCATAGGTTTAAGTGGATCAGAGCAGGAACTTGAACCGATCTGGAAGGGGTACGGTGTGTTTCGCGAGGTCGTACAGGGAGGCACCGCCATGAACTACATCGTGAATCATACAGCGCGCACCACGCTGATAGATCAACAGGGAAACATGCGTTTGTCCTATGGTTTTCAAACCCCACCTGAAGACATTGCCTATGATATTGATCATCTCCTGAGTCAGTCACCATGAGAAGGAATGTATTTGCCAAACGCATATTGATCTCCCTTGCTCTGGGTATGCTGGTGGGTGTGGCATTAAGCGAAGTCTCATTCTGGTTGCTCGGTGAGACCGCCAGAGAGCCCAGGACCATAGTGGTTGTCATTCCACCGGGTACTGCTGAATTGGTGGCACGCGGCGAACAACCTCCCACGCTTCCAAAAGGCATGGTGTTCGTCGTTGGTGACATTCTTTCGATAAAGAATGATGATTCTGCCGATCACCAGTTGGGACCGATCTGGATCCCGGCGGGCACTTCCGGCCATCTCGTGCTTGGACAATCGGATAAGCTTGCTTTTGAGTGTTCCTTTTTGCCGTCGAAATATTTCGACCTTGATATTCGTGAACCGCTTACGTTTTCCACGCGTTTGTATGGCATTTTCTACGCGGGTCTGCCTCTCGGTGCTTTGATCGCAGTGTACTTTGTCAGCATGCCTGAAAAGAAAAAGACAGAGAAATGATCTTTGCAAAAATGTTCAACCGCAAATGGCTGTTGACCAGCTTACTCGTCTTTATCGGAACCTCTGTTTGTATTCGTCTCGGCATTTGGCAGTTGGATCGGCTTGACCAGCGCCGCGCCTTCAACGCCCAGGTGGAATCCATGCGCATGGCGGAAGTACTGGATTTGGATCAACGTGTGCCGCCAGATATTGATTCCATGGAATGGCGTGCGATAACAGTGACAGGCGAATACGATTTTGAGAATCAGGTTGCTTTGCGGAATCAATATAATGATGGTCGTCAATATGGATATCATCTTATTACGCCCCTTCTTTTCGATGGGGCAGCTGTGCTTGTTGACCGCGGTTGGATCCCAGCAGACGGAAATGCGGCGGCCGAGGATTGGCTCAAATACGACGAAGCGGGCCTGGTCACTGTGACGGGGCAGATCAGGCTTGGAGAGGAAAAACCATTTTACGGCGGAGTCGCAGACCCGGAATTAAGTCCCGGCCAGACCCGGCTTGATCTATGGAATAATCTCAATGTGCTGAGAATATCCAAGCAGATCCCATATTCAGTCTTGCCCATTTGTGTTCAACCGAATGTAGACGAAAATGATATTGTGCCGCCTGTCCCGTTTCAGCCTGTGCTCGAGTTGACCGAAGGTCCGCACTTCGGATACGCGTTACAATGGTTTAGCTTCGCGACGATCTTGTTCGTTGGATACCCCTTTTATTTAAGGAAGCAGGAATAGACATGAAGTATTCCCTGGGATCAACTTTTTCCCGTCTGGCGCTCGCGTTGATTGGCGCCATTTTACTGGTAACGTTCTTCGGGCGAATTGTCTCCGTGACAGGTGCCGGGGCGTATTGCAGCGGATGGCCTCTGTGTATACCTAAGAACTCTTTGGGTTATTTGAAACTAGCCCATTTTATGTCGGTGGGCCTGGCCTCGATCTTGATGGTGTGGATCCTGCGTAAGGCGTGGCGCGAGCAACGTGACAATAATTTATTGCTGCCGCTGACCACGATTACCGGAGTCTTATTCTTTGGCCAGGCGTTCATTGGGGCGATTCAAGTAACGCGCGCCTTTCCGATGCATTTGGTGGTTTTGCATACTTTGACAGCGGTCGCCTTGTGGATATCCCTGAGCCTGCTCGTTTTCACATCCGGTACTTATTCAGAGGAATTAAGCGAATTGCCGCGTTTTGATTACCGCCAACGCGTGAGGGATTTCTTTGCCCTTTCCAAACCCTTGATCGTTGCTCTGTTACTGCTAACTACCTATGCCGGCCTAGTGGCTGGTACGAAAGCATGGCCTTCAGCTTCGCTCACATTTTGGACGCTGCTTGGCGGCGCGCTTGCGGCAGCTGGTTCGAGCGCGATGAACCAGTATATTGACCGTGAGTTGGATAAGAATATGCAGCGCACAGCCAAACGCCCGCTCGCAGATGGCCGTTTGACGCCGGCAGAGGGTCTATCCTACGGCCTGGCACTGTGTTTAATCAGCTACTATGTGATGGCTGGGTTCGTTAATTTTCTTGCAGCTTTGCTCTCGTTGGTGGGAATTTTCTATTATGTGATCTTTTACAGTGTGTGGCTCAAAAAGGCGACCGTCCAGAACATTGTGATCGGCGGTGGTGCGGGTGCGATCCCACCGATGGTTGGCTGGGCGGCCGCGACAGGACATTTGAGTCTCGCAGCATGGATCCTCTTCGCGATCGTATTCATGTGGACGCCGCCCCACTTTTGGGCACTGGCGATCGTGCGTATGAAAGATTATCAAAAGGCGGGCGTGCCCATGCTGCCTGTAGTCCGCGGCGAAGTAGAAACACGCAAGCAGATCCTGATCTACACCGTGGAGCTGATCGCCGTCACCCTTTTGCTTCCGATCTTCAATCTTGCAGGGACGGTGTATTTGGTTTCATCCCTGGTTTTGGGCGGTTTCCTGCTTTATGCGGCCTGGCGGGTATGGAAAGTGGGCGGGAACAAGGCGGCATGGACCATGTATCGATGGTCGAGCATGTATCTGGCATTCATCTTCTTGGCGATCATGATCGATGCGATCAGATAAGTGTTGAGATCATGGGATCTTATACAACACGTATTCCTGGCTTTGAGATTCCCCGACGTTGATCAGCAGTAATTCCAACTGCCCAAGCAAAGATTTCCCATTGGGCCGGGTTAAAGCTTCACTCTGAAGAATAAAATCGGCCCCGGCTCTGGAGAGTAAAAGGTGAGTGAAACCCTGGGCTTTCCAGGATTCGATCATCTTTTCAGGGGTCTTGTACTTCCATAAGTCGTGGGAGAAATTCGCGTTTATCGCGTCTGGTTGAACGTCGTTAGTTATTCCATAACTACGCGGCTCGAATAAGAAATACACTTTTGCATCTTCCGGTGCCCCTTTCATCAACAGCAGCAGGTGGGCATAGCCTGGCTGCCGTTTTTCCATATAAGCCTCTCGTGAAACGATTCCTATTGCAACAGCCACCGGATTGCGCGCAAGCGTTTGTAAGCTGAAGTTGAGCAAATTGACCAATACCGTAATAATTATCATGGATCGCACGACAAAACTGATCCTGAAATATCTGGTATCCAATCCATGCAGCTGGCTCATTCCGATCGATAGTGGAATAACCAGTGGTATCAGTATGGGAATGAGCAGCCGGGTTTGCAAGAGATGCGCGCTGTTGATCACGCCAAGCGTCCAAACGACGATGCCGATCAAGGAAAATATCCCGATCGCCTGCAGTGCCTGCTTTCTTAAGACATCTTCCTGATGGGCTTTCCAGAAGACCCACAGGGCGAGCGGTGAAAGTATGAGGAAAAACGGCCCAATGCGCCCATCAAAGAAATTCATGTCGTGTGTGCCCAGTATGGCAGTCAGTGGAAGCGCCAGCAGCTGACGAATATCATAACCAATTCCTGAACCTTGATCCGCAAGTGCCCGTGTTAGAAAAGAGTCCCAACCATATCCACCAAAAACAAATGGATAGATCGGATTATTCATCCATATCCAGTTCCGAATATACCAAGTGGATGCAACCATGATCGACGCTGATGAGAAGTAAACGACCTTTTCGAGACGTTGCAAAAATTCCCGGTCCCAATAGATGACAATCATTACGCCGACGAGTGGGACAATAAACCCGGTATACTTCACGCTCATTGCTATGCCAGCCATAATGCCACTGATCAATATCCACTTTTTATCCTGAACGATTTTCCATCTCCATAATGAATACAGAGTTGCGATGCCTGTAAATGTTAATGTGTAGTCCGTGTAGGCCCATGTAGCCAGCCACAGGAGAGATGGCATGGTCAATAAAATCAATATCGCATTCCATGTTGTGGAGTTGTCCCACAGTTGTTGCATCCAGTGCGACAAGAGCGAAATTGTTAATAGGAACCAGATGAAATGGATGAAGTGCGTGGCCGTATCGCTACCCAAGACCATAGGCCAGATAAAACTCCCTTCAACGATCTGGGGGAACCAGAATTGTGGAATGCCAACCTGGGTGAGGCCATGATCTCGTAACCACCAGGCCGGCACGGTCAGATGGTAGGAAAGTGCATCGAAATCTTCCGCTGGTGGCGCAAGGCATAACAAGAAAGCAAGTCCAAAGGAAACCTCCACAATGAGCGGTATCCAGCGTGCCACTCCGACAGTGCTGGCGGATAATTCACTCTTGAGATGCAGAACATCATTCCAAACCTGCTTCGTTATCCCAGTAAGAACAAAATATCCCGTTAGCAAAAGGAGAATGATCATCAAAATACGTTGCGTTGCCAGTCCACTCGTAGCGAGGAAAAAGCCAGTCAGGCCGAAAATTCCCATGCCAAGCGCGGTCCCAAGGATAAGCCGCTCCGCTGGAGCCATATCCGGTAATAAAGATGCGCCCATACAGGCGGCCAATGCTGCCATGAAAAATGGAATGAAAACAGCCAGAAGCAGATTCCACAGCCCCGCCCGAACTTCCAGAAAATCCGGCTTTTGAACGATGAAAAATATTACCAGGATGATTGTCAGCCAGAGGACGAGGACAATAGCGAGAATTCTTTCTTTCATTGGGACGTACTCCTATGAAGAGCTGTCTTTTTATGAATCATTCGTACGATTCCCTGGTAGTATTCTTTTATCCTTCTCAATATTATCTTCCCAGGATGATCGCCATTTCATCCCGATATAGTATGTTCCAGCCATGCTTTTCCAGATAATTTACCACGGGCTGGTCAGTTTCAATGAATACCAATCCGATATTCCATGAGTCTAGCAAATTAATACCCTCTGCACTGCCACTCATGATCATCTGCCAGTCGGAAATGATCTCATGGCCGTACAGATCGGCGCGGCCATCAATAAAAACCGGATATTCCGGCAGGTTCCACAGGATGTATCCTCCCCAATTGTATGAGTTGAACAGTCTTCCTTCTGGTTGGTTATCCTTTATCCATTGGATGGCCCGCGAGGGGTAGCGTTTGTCCAGCTCGGCTGGTTGGGAGACAGTGAAAAGATACCCGAGCGAGGCAAGACTTAAGGAGACTACAATCACTGGGTTGAGAAGCCTGGTAATATGCGGATTCAGCTTCGGGAGGGAGATGAGGCTTTTTTCGTTCCGTAAAGTGTTCCAGACTTCATTGGCCCAGTTTGAAAGAAGGGGTGTAGCCACGATGGCAAAGAGAGCAATGTTTCGTTGAGCAACAAAGGTAAGGTACGCAAATCCAAGAACATTGAACACTCGTGACCAGGAAGGTGGCTTGCCCGCAAAGGGTGCCAGAGCGATAAGCAGGAATAACATCCATAGTAGTGGATGAAAATCAATTCGGTGAAAGTCAGGTGAAAGCCATTCCTGTAGTTGCAGGGATACATTGATTTGTTGAAAGGGGAGTTTCCAGATGGCAATCCCGTTTGGATTAATGCCTATCGCCAATCCTGCCAAAGCAGACCAGCCGATGAGGCTTCTTGCCTCTCCCCAAATTAGGTCTCTCGTTGCTTTTGACTGCTCAAATAATAGTTGTATGAGCATTCCAGCCGCTTGCGAAAAGAGTAGAAGAAAGCCCCAGATCCAGCCACCATGAATATTTGCCCACAAGGCGAATACTGGAACAAGAATCCATTTTGGTCGCATCTCCCGATTGATTCCTGAAAGCCACATGTCCAACCATGCAATGATGAAAAATGATATGATCTGCGGTCTGGGTCCCCAAATGGGCGCTGCGGTCAGGGCCGCAAGAATGATGATAAAGCTGTTGATGAGGTTATTACCGGGCAGCCTATGGTAAATAAAGTGAAAAGTAATCGCACCACTAAGAGAAACAAAAGTGGCCAGCGCGAAATATCCCCCCAAGCGATAAAATAGATACAGGCAGATCTCAGAGAGCCAGAAGGCGTTAACCCATGGAGCGCCCAAACGCGTATAGCTAAAGGGATCAGTGAGCAGTATGTTCTTTTGTGCCCACATTGTTTGACCTGCGCGTAGATGCCACCATAGGTCAGCGTCCAATGGTGGGCGGCTAAACAGCAAAAATACCAAAATAAACGTAATGACGCCGATCAGTCGTTTTATGTAAGTATTGTTGGTGTCCATATTTACCAATTATTCAAACGGAGGCAAGTTGGGGAATTCTTCTCATAAACAGAAATTGATGTGGTTGCAGGCAATTGGAGCCGGGATTGGTTTGATCGTTGCCTCCTTTCGTCTGCCCGGAGGGGACGATCTCTACAGGTACTACCTTCCCTTTGTCCAAGGATGCCTGGATTGTGGCTACGTTCCATATTTCGGGAAGTGGTTTTTATGGCCGATGAAACTGCTTCCCGGATATCCGTATTCATGGTTCGTGTGGACGATCATCAGTGTCTTGGGATTCATGGTGCTTGCACATTATACCGAGGTCAATCCCTTCATGCTATTGATTTCGTTTCCGATGCTTGGTCAGATTTGGTTGGGCCAGATCGACGTTTTGGTTTGTTTAGGATTGGTGGTATTGCTATACAGCAAGAATCCCTTCTGGCGCGGTGCTGGCATTATTTTAGCACTCATAAAGCCTCAGTTAACCCTCCTGCCAATATTCTTGTTGATTTTTCTCGAAGACCCTCGAACCCGGATGAAATTATTGGTTGTACCGCTTGCAGTTATCCTGGCCAGTTTTTTTGTATATGGCTTCAATTGGCCAATAGCCTGGGTTAGGAATGCTTTAACGGACCTTCCGATTCATGTTTGGAGGTTGGCGAGTATGGATGTCTGGCGGATTGGGATTTTACTAGCCCCATTGCCCTTGCTGCTAAATACGAAAAGGAAGAGGTTTTTGGCAGGACTCTATGTTTCTTCACTCGCAACCCCATTCTCGGGAGTCTATTCTTATGTTATCTTTGTGCTCTTTGATGTAAAGAGTTGGTCAATCGTTCTCTCTTATGGGTGGTTGCTCGGTTTCTTCTTCTGGCGGGAGACAGCCATGCGATTTGCCTGGATCCTGCCCCTTGGGATGTTGATCCATTTGTTGTACGTTGAGTGGAGGGACAAATGGTCAGCGCGAGCATCTCAATCTGAAGCTCAATAAGAAAAAACGATCCTGACATCGGGATCGTTTTTTCTTATCAAACGATTGGAATTTTACTCGCCCAGATAATCGCGTAGTTTACGTCGAATGGACGGGTGCCTCAAGCGACTTAAGGCTTGCGCCTCGATCTGTCTCACACGTTCGCGCGTGACGCCCATCTTGCGGCCTACTTCTTCGAGGGTATAAGCCTGTCCGTCGAGCAACCCATAGCGCAATTGTAAAATGCGGACCTCACGCGGCGGCAGGCCATTGAGAACCTCCCCGAGATGTTCACGCAGAAGATTGTAGGTTGCAGTATCGTCGGGCGGAGGCGCTTCATCATCTTCGATAAAATCGCCCAGGACGGAATCTTCTTCGTCGTCCGTGGGGGTCTCAAGTGAAAGGGGACGACGCGCAACCTGGATCATATTCTCCACCTTTTTGGGCGGGACGTCCAACGCTTCAGCAAGTTCCTCCACGCTGGGCTCACGGCCCAGGCGCTGTGTGAGCTGGTGCTGCACGCGCAGAAGTTTGTTGATCTGGTCTCCCATGTGCACGGGCACGCGGATCGTGCGCCCTTGATCTGCAATGGCGCGGGTGACAGCCTGGCGAATCCACCAGGTGGCATATGTGGAGAATTTGTGTCCGCGGCGATAATCGAACTTCTTGGTGGCGCGGATCAAGCCTATGTTGCCTTCCTGGATCAAGTCGAGGAAGGGCACGCCGCGACCCATATACTTTTTGGCAACCGAGATCACAAGACGTGAGTTCGCGGTGATCAGGTGTTCGCGCGCACCCCAGCCATCCTCGATCAGCCGGCGTAGATCCATCCTGCGTTTTGGCGGGACGTTTCCGTGCGCCAATTCCTCACGGGCACTCCGCCCTTTTTCAATACGCTGGGCAAGTTGTACTTCCTCCACCGCGGTTAACAGTGGTACGCGACTGACCTCTTTCAGGTAGAGGCCGATGGTATCGTCGGTGTCAATATTCGCGAGATAATCGTCGAGGGCGAGGTCCGGCTCCTGTTCCACCTCCTCCACTGCAACCAGTTCGTCCTCGGTCGGTTCAGGTGTGGCGGCGTCCTCCATGAAAGGAATCCCGGCGCTTAGAAGAGCGGAAAAGGCCTCCTCTAATTGCTCTACATCCTGTTCGGCTTCAGGGAAGAAGTGGAGTATGTCGTCTAAAGTTACGAAGGATTTCTGGCGGCCCAGTTCGATCAGCCGCGCGATCGCAGGATATTCCTCTTCGTCGTCAACGATCAAGATCTTATCTACATCCATTTACACATCCAAAATTATAGATTTTTTTCAGCAATTGTAAAATTAGAATACACTTTTTTATCTTGAAAATCAATACCTAGCGTACTTTCAGATGCTTTGCAATGCTTTTGTATTACGGCTGTTTGGGGGGTACGAACCTCCCAAACAGCCGTAATTTGATCAAATTACCGAGTGTAAAAACACCTTAAGGCGTGGGGGTTACGGTCGCGCCTGCCTCGGTGGGCGGTAGAGGTGTTTCGGTCGAGGGCAGAGGCGCAGGGGTGGCGGTGTTCAGATAAGGCGGGGCAGTCAAGAGGCCGGTCAGGGAGTCGATTCCGCTCAATCCCACGATCACGATCTTGTCCCCATCCAGGCGGACGTAATACCCGCTATTCGTGGGCGTGTTATCGCCGACTTCGAGAACATGCTTTTTGCCAACACTGAGTTCAATTGTGATTACATAGGCGGGGCTGTCGACACCGAAGATCCCGGGGTCGCCGGTCACTTCGTCGATCACTCTCAGGGATGTAATTTGCGTCGCGGCTGCTTCCGCCAATCCCTGGTTTGCTTCTGCTTTGACAGGCAATTCCATCGCCCAGGCATTCTCTACATGCACCAATTTGACGGCTTTGCCGTCTGTAGATTTCACCTCGATGCCCGAAGGAAGTCCTTCAATCGAATTAATTACGAAGACGGTTTCGGCAGCGGGTGTCGCCTCAGATGCAGATGCTTTCTTCTGATTATTCAAATAGAAGGCATAACCGATCAGCGCCCCCAGAGCCAACAGTACTATCCACGTTTGTTTCCGGATCATGCTTAGCCTCTCCTTCGGCGGGCGATCCACGAGGAAATTCCCATGAAAACGATCGCGCCGGGCAATACGAAAATGGACAGGATAATGATGATGATGAACTGTATATTGCCGATCGGCAGGAACGTTCGCGGGATTGGATTACGCGGAGTGATGTTTAACAGGTCTTCCTGTTCTGCAGCCCAGTCCACTGAATTCATAAAAATATTACCGTTCCCGTATATGTCAAAGTTACCATCCGAGGCAAAAAGCGAGTTTCCAAAGACCACGACTCGGCCGGTTGTTTTGGTATTTTCACCGGCCACTTCCAGGTTCAATGGACCTGGAATATCAATTGCCGGATCAAAAGCAGGCGTTCCGGTCGAATCCACTTGTGTCTCACCCCAGGAGCGTTCGGTCGTTGAAATGATCGCGGTTTGGGTGATGTTTTCCTTTTCGCCGGTGATGCCAACGCTGCGCGCCTGAGGAAGAATGACAATGTATTTTTCAGTCAGGTTCTGCGTGATCGGATGCTCGTTATACTGGGAGGAAACCGCCTGGTATGGATTTTGTGTGTTGACCAGGTCGATCACGATGTCATTGTCCAGCGTGATACCCCAGTCGGCGCTGAGATATTGAGCGAGGGGATCAGGTGAATCGCCGAACTCCGTGAAAAAGGTTGGATCTTCCATTACCACCAGTGAGCCACCTTTATTTACATATTCCTTCAATAACCTCACCTCGTCCCGGGTGATCGGTTTTGTAGGTCCGGCGATGATGATCGAAAGTGCATCCTCAGGGATCTTGTTGGTGGATAACAGGTTCAACGGTCTGACTGTGTAATTCTTTGATTCCAGTGTGCTTTTTGCCACCGAGAAACTGATGTCACCGGAGGATTCCAACGATGGTTCACCATGCCCCTGTAGGAAATAAACCGCGCGCGCTTCCGGGCTGATCAAGCGAATCAGTGTGCGGGTGAATTCGGTCTCCGATGCGTAGGAGGCAATTTCTTTCCTCTCACCCATCTGGAGCAGGATCTTGCCGTCGCCGGTAATTCCGGCCTGCCGAGCGGTGACAGGGTCTGTATCCGGGTTGCTGAACTTATAGTCGAAATTGCCGTGGCTGTTCGTTCTAAATTTCAGTAATAACTCATCCGCACTGCGTTTATCCAGGGAGGTTGAGTAGAACGCGGTCGCAATTACCTTTTCAGGCAGCGTGGCAAGTGCTTGCAGGGTTTCAGGAGCAAGCGTGTTTGACTTGTCCTGTGTCAGGTCCCATGGGGCTCCGAGGAAGGTTGGGTTTTGATAGGCCAGTACGTTTACTACGACGATGATCCCGATAAATCCCAGGGTCATGATCAATGAATTTGAACCATAGCGTGCCTGTCGACCTGTAAGGAAGTGGCGCACTGTGTCCGGGGTCATCAATGCATAAGCCGCAAGTCCGACAACGATGAGCGCTATGCTGATCTGAAGGGCAAGGTTAAGTGCATCCGTATTCTCAAACTGGAACATTTCCAGGCCGATCATACCTTTGGCCACACCGATCAAGGCTGCAGAGATACTGGCAAGCACAGCAACGATCAGGCCAATAAAGGCATAGCGTGCCGCGGGGTTTTTCTTTTTTCTAGCCATTAGCGCCATCTCCGAATTTCAATCGCGGTGGTGCCGATGAACAGACCCAACGCGGTTAGACTCAAGTAGTAAACGATATCTCCAAGGTTGATCGTGCCGTTGTTCATGGTTTGGGAGAAATGATTTGAAAGGCTGAAGTAATTGAACACATCCCCTCCTTGCTGGAGGTAGCTGGCCGGCAAACTCACCATGAACCACAGGAAAAAGAATATTCCCAGTGTCACAAAGAAGGCCGCAAACTGGTTGGTAAAAACAGCTGATATTCCCACGCCCAATGAGAGCAATGCGGCACTCACAAGGATCACACCAAGATAGGAGGCAAGCATTGTCTTCAAGTCAATGCCGGGATCAACATAGTTATTTATGATGATCGGGAATATCAACGTGAAAGCGGAAAGTGTGAGCACGAACAGGAACGCTCCGAGCCATTTTCCCGCAATAAGCTCAAAATCCCGCACGGGAGCAGTAAGCAGTAGCTCAAGTGTGCCCATGCGCGCTTCATCGGATATCAGGCGCATGGTGAGCGCCGGGGCTAAAAAGATCAACAGGAAGACAAAGAGCCAGTTGATCGGTGAGCTATCCGGGGCTGAACCGCCACCGTAAATGGATTGTTGCGAACTGACCCACATAATGATGGAAAAGTAGATCCCGATTGGCAGGAAAATGGACAATGCCACCACGTACGCCAACGGGGTATTGAAATAAGTATCGTATTCTCTTTTTGCGATGGTCCAAATGGTTTTCATGGTTGCCTCGTTACTTGCGTTTGGAATCCGGTCCGGTGAGTTCGAGGAAGATTTCCTCGAGGCTCATGCCGAGCGGACGTAGTTCGAGCAGGTCGTAGCCGGCTTTGATCACCTGTTTGGCAACTTCCGGGCGCAGGTCTTTACCGGAAGCGAATTCAAATTCCACTGCGCCATCGTCCTTCAATTCGACGCCGCGTACGCCCTTGATCTCCTTGATGGTCGAGGCGAGCTCTTTATCAGCTTCGCCGCGCACTCGGACGATCACGCGTTCCGCGCCGACGAGGCGGGCCTGCAGGTTTTCCGTCGTATCTTCTGCGACAATCTTGCCTTTGTTGATGATCAACACGCGGTCGCAAATGTTCTGGGCTTCATGAAGCAGGTGCGTGGAGAGTAATACCGTGCGTTCCTTCCCGATCGCGCGGATCAAGGCGCGGACTTCTACGACCTGCGCGGGATCGAGCCCGATGGTTGGTTCGTCCAGGATTAGCACCTCAGGCCGGTGTAAAAGCGCCTGTGCAAGTCCCACTCTTTGGCGCATGCCTTTTGAAAGGGCGCCTATGTATCCATTGGCACGGTCAGTCATAGCGACCAAATCCAGGACTTCGTCAACGCGGTCCTCCACATCGGGGAGATTACGAAGTTCGCCCATGAACTTTAGGTAATCAAAAACAACCATATCTGAATAAAGTGGAACAGTCTCGGGCAGATACCCCACCCGCTTGCGAACTTCAAGAGATTCCTCAACCACATCGTAGCCGGCCACGATCGCCTCGCCCTCCGTTGGCGGCATGTAACCGGTCAGGATGCGCATGGTCGTGGTTTTCCCTGCTCCGTTGGGGCCGAGAAAGCCCACGATTTCACCCTGTTGAGCGTCGAAGCTCACATTGCTAATGGCGCGGCGCGCGCCGTAGTCCTTGGTAAGCCCACTGACTTTGATCATTGCCTCTCCTTGCAAATTGGCTTATTAAAATATGGGTAGCTGGCAAATTAAAGGCACGGCCTGCTGGTCTGTGGGCTGTGCCTGGTTTTGTTACCGTTGATTACTATACAATATCCCGGGAGGCAAAGTCAAGCAGGTACTAAATCTCTAATCAAACCCTAATCTCATATGGGACTCGGCTATAATAGCGATATGACCGACCTGCTTTATCAGACGGACGCATTTCTAAAAGATTTTGAGGCTACCATGACCTCTGTGGATCCGGAATCGCGTGCAGTTGTTCTTGACCGTTCCGCGTTTTATCCTGGAGGAGGCGGTCAACCCTGCGATTTTGGAACTCTGCGGGTCGCGGGTATGGCATACCCGGTGGAAAAAGTGAAGAAGGTGGGCGCGGATGTTTTGCATTTTCTCGGGGGGACTTCGCCCCTGTCGGGGGTCAACTCCGCTTCCCCCTACGCGGACGTTGCACGCGGGACTTTGGATTGGTCGCGGCGATACCAACTGATGCGTACCCATACCGCGCTGCATATATTGTGCGGATCAGTGTTTCGCGATTATGGCGCGCAGGTTACCGGTGGAGATATGGAACCGCTCAAGGGCCGCATGGACTTTGAATTTGAGAGCATGCGCGGGGAGTTGGTTCGCGATATTGAAGCCGCGGTCAACCAGGAGGTCGAGCAAGGACGCGAGATCAGGGTTAAGATTCTGCCGCGTGATGAAGCATTCCGAATTCCAGACCTAATCCGTACAAAGCTCAACCTTCTGCCTGAAGGTATTACCCAGGTACGGACTGTTGAGATCGTCGGGCTGGACTTGCAAGCTGATGGAGGTACTCACGTGGCGAATACGTCCGAAGTTGGCCGGATCAAGGTGGTGGATTACAAAAGCAAGGGCGCCATCAACAAGCGAATTTACATCGAAATCGAATAATGTTTTGAAAAAAAAATTAGGTTCGAACGAGTTGTGTCGGCCGTGTTGTCTAATCTATTCCAATGCTGATAAAGCACCCGATTTATCAAAAGGAGAATGTTATGAATAAGAATTTTTCGATCTTGCTCGCCGCGCTTGCGCTTATTATTTCAACCCTGGCATGCGCACTTGGTCAGCCTACCCTGAGCAATGTCCGCACGGCAAAAGACCAGGATGGCACACAGGTAACTTCTGTGTTCAGCACAACAGACATCATTTATGTGGTCAGTGACTTGTCCAATGGGGCGACGGGAAATGTCGTCAGTTCGAAGTGGTACGCAGTCGCGGTGGCAGACACCGAGCCAAACTTGCTGCTCGATGAAGTAGAAATCCCGATCGAAGAAGATTCCTTCAACGGAACGATTTACTTTTATTTCCCACCACCCCTTGATGGTCAATGGCCTGCAGGTCTCTATAAGGTTGAAATTTATTTCAACGGTGCTTTGAGCAGCACCGCGGAGTTTACAGTTCAATAGTTTGCCAGAAGAAAAACCAGGCGGCCACTAATTTTGGTGGCCGCCTTTTATTGTTTTATGACCTGGGTGGAAAAGAGGAGGTCCGCGTGGATTACAAAAAACTGGGCAGAACAGGGGTTAAGGTATCGCCCCTTTGCATGGGACGCTGCAATTTGGCTGGTCTTTAAATGAAGTTGATTCGCAGCGCGGCTAATCGATCCCAACTTTCACAGGCTGGAATTCCTGCTCGTATTTCATAGAAAAGGTGCTATAGTATTCATAGAGTACTGTGTCATTTTTTATCTCTTATAGCATAATTGATTTCCTACCTGCAAACCCGAGAGGCGATTATGAAGACAAGATGGGTCATACTTATACTGGTTCTCATCATTCTACTAGGCCTACTCGCGGCAGGGCTCTGGTTTTCCAGGCTTCCAGGGGTGGGGGGACAAACGTCGGATGCTTCGTATGGCTTGATCACTTCGCCGTTGAATGGCGATGTCGTATTCGCCGGCGACGCGGTCTACGTTGAGGCGAGTTTCATGCTCTCCCATCATAATCTCGCGGGCCCTGAGTTATATGTGGATGGGGCCAAGTACGTTTTGGATGTAGTTGCTCAGCCCTATTCAGGCCAGGGGGTGGCCAAATGCCTATCTGACAATCCCGCGTTCTGTGGCTTGCTCGAGATGCGCACGTTGTGGATCCCAGCACAGCCAGGCTTGCACGCTTTGTCTGCGTGCATGTCTGGCGACCAGTCACAGGGCGCCGAGTGGACGGTCTGTTCTGAGGTTATCAAAGTGATGGTGACAGACCTGACGGCTGCGCCTCAAACTGCCGGCACGTATCTCCCGCAAGCGGGCGACACACTGGAGTCGGTCGCACATAAATTTGGCCTTCCGCCCTTGCTGGTGGCGGCCGACAACCCGGGGATTGAACCGATTGCGGTATTGCCGGGCGATATCCCTATCAATATTCCTGCGGATCCATCTTTGGCTGAGCCGGCCGGCGGTGGATCAAGCGGCTCCCCTTCGATCGTGGACAAGGCCACAATGACCGTCGATCTGGCGGTGGATAAAGTGTATTGCTACTACTCATTTGGTGAAAATTATTGGACGCGCCTGCCTGCCAGTCCGGGATCCTTTGCAGATCCGCTGAGCAGCCAGTTGGATCTGACGGGCTATTTTCGCACACTCCCTATTCCACCTACGGGCGGCTTGCTAGCCCTGGAATGCTGGGGCTGGAGCGGGGCAGCCCTCGTCCCGCTCGGTTCAGGGAAGACCGATTTGGTCTCCCCAGCGTCGAAAGCTATTCAAATACGCGGCGACTATTTCGTTTTGGATGTAGACTTGATCGTGATCCCCGGCTCCGGCGAGATCCGCGGCCCAACACTTATTATCCCGCCCCCACAGGGATTGACTAACACGAACAATCTGACTGTGTGTAGCGATCATGGTATGCCGGCCCTATTTTGCAAGTTCGCGATCGAGGTGGCCTCGGAAAAGGGGAAGTACTATTCCGATGATATTCTCGTTTGGGACTGGCTCGCACCGCTCTTCCCGCCTGACGATCCAACGATCAGTTGGTTGACCGAGATCGATGGATATCACTTGTATCGGTACTATCCTGGTGACAAGCCGACGCTGATCAAGACGATCACTAATCCGGAGCAGAAAGCCCATGGCATGCCAGCGCCGAAGATTTCTCTCCCATACCCATACACCTATTTCGTGCGCGCATTTGCCGACACACTCGAGTCCGCGGACAGTAATCACTATACCATGGGTGGCACGGCCAGCGGCCTGGTGACGCTGACCATCTCGCCAGTGCCCCAGTCCGAAAACGCGCTTTCCTATTTCTCGGATGAGACAAGAAAATTGGTGGAGGATTGCGGTCCTGGTGATTCCGGGACGGCGTCGGATGTGCTGCGTGACGTGGATTCCAGCTCGATCGTCGTGGGGTTTTATCATGTCTATAAGGATGGCTGCTTTGAAGTGGATGATGCTTATTATCGTGGCAGCATATTGTTTGATCTGAAAAAAGTCGAGGGTCCAGTTTCCAAGGCCGTACTGAAATACTTCCAGGGAAGAACGGTCGCAAATGACCCCGATGGGTTTTCTGAAAAAGGACAATCCTGTGCAGACACGCTGAACATTGCCACCGAGCTTTCCACTTCAGGGATTACCGCATTTGATCCGTATCGTTTCCTGCCTAAGTATGGTTATTCCGGGACCATTCACTCGGTGGATGTTACAGAAGCGGTTCGGGATTGGGTGTCGGGCACGCGTAATCTGGGATTCTTGTTCATCGGAAGGGACGAGAGTTTCCCAGCGTCAATCGACAGACTGGATAAGTGCTGGTCGCGCTACGACACGTTTGTTCTGAATGTTACCTATTTTGAAACCTCAAAATAGCCCGATTATCACAACCGAGGCGTGAAAATGAATTACTTCGTTCGTTGGATATTCGCATTAATCATACTGGTCGGGTTGACCGCCTGCAATCTCAACCTGGGATATCAGAGCATTCCTCAGGCATGGATCGACGCGCCGCTGGATGGCATGGTCTTGCCACTCGCTCCTTACGATATCATCGCTCATGCAAGTGATCCGACGGGCATCTCTCAGATTGAGATTAGTATCAACGGCTCGGTCATCGGAACGGCCCCTGGATCGGGCGCCCTCTTTAACGCGACGCAGCCCTGGACCCCTTCAGAGCCGGGAGAATATCTGATCCAAGCCCGCGGAATTAATTCCGGCGGCGTTTGGAGCGAGTACGCAGAGGTGCGGGTTTTTGTGCAAGGCGATGTGCCATTAACGCCGGAGGCAACTGAGGCGGGACCCCCTGCAACTCAATCTGTTCCGACTTTGATCCTAATTCAGAATGCAAATTGTCGTTTCGGGCCAAGCCAGGTCTTTGAAGCGGTAGATTCAGCCTTGGCTGGCGGTGCTTTGCCAATCGAAGGCAAGAATGAAGATGAAACCTGGTGGTTGGTGAAACTGCCTTCCGGAGAGAAATGTTGGATTTCTGCTGTCACCGGTAATGCCAATGGAAACCTGGGCAATGTGCCAGTAGTCCAGGGTCCGCCGACGCCTGAGCCGGTGATCCTGGGTTGTTATGTTTACGATCCTAATCTTCAGCCTATCTGTACAGTGCCATGTCCACAGAACGCGAATCCGGGTGGGATGTGTACGCCGTAACCAATGATAAGAGGCACCTTCGTTTGTGGGCGCCCTTAATTATTTTCCTACCCTTAACTACAACCTATCGGAAAAATGCCTTTTGTGTCTCTCTGAGGCAGCGAAGCGACCGAAGAGTCTCGTAGTTTTAGGGCAGAGACCCTTCGCTTTCGCTCAGCACGACATTTTTGAGATAACTTGTAATTACGAAAGGATCACCTGCCCGCAATACTCGCACTTATCCATGCCTAACTCAAGCGTG
>CAZSVR010000039.1:0-35754 GCA_964610295.1 uncultured Anaerolineaceae bacterium | reverse complement strand
GCCAGTGATTTCTCCCTCACCTTAACCCTCTCCCTCAGGGAGAGGGGGATACACGTCCCCCGCGGCTGGGGATGAGTTGTTTCAGAGTTTGCTTGGCCTGAGCTTCGTCGAAGGGTTGCTTGAGGCGTTCAATGCTTGACCCCCTCCGACCTAGCGGGCACCTTCGGGAAGCACACTCTAAGTGCCCCCAATTCCGTGATGGATATTTTTTCGTGCCACCCCAATGTTGGCTTTCGGATTTGGGGGACATCGGACCCGAAGCGAAGCGGAGTGGTGGGCAGGCGGGGGTCGGCGGTTATCCGGCAAGGGGCATTCGAATCTCTCCGTTTAACGCTCGGAATCTGCGTTTATCGATAAATTAGTTTAGGAGCTAATCACATGAAAAATTCCAGTTTCTGGAACATCGTTCAACCCTTATATGTACTTGCGACAAGCCTGATCGGATTTGCAATCGTATTGTGTCTGTATGTATGGTTTTATCCTCACCCCGATCTGATCGGCCAGAAATTTGCAGCCACGCCTCAGTTTTGGGTATGGATTTTTCTGCTTGGCACACAGGCTATGTTCTACACAGTAATCATCGTACCCAGCTGGATGCAATTCATAGATTTGCTCCAAAAATATCTTTTGGCGAAAGAAAACAAGCAACGGATGGAAATAGTAACCATGCTATTCCTGGCAACTGTCTTTTTCCTTTTATTCATGGGAGCGGTAAATGTTGCCATCAATTCAATGAGGGCGGGCACCCCGTTCAATTTTCCCGAAGGTCACAGCTGGCGCATACAGTTCCTCACCCTTTATGCTGCGATAACCGCCCTGCCAAACGTCTTGGGAATGTTATTAATATATGTCGATGTTCACGCCAAAGCCGGCGAAATCGAATACGCAAAGGATGAAACCAAACTGTTTGAAATTGCACACAAGTTGCTTGAATATCGCCATATCCTGCAGACGTCATTATTGGCTTTAGGAGTTATTGTGAGCATCTTGCCAGTCGCGACCGCTGCCTTGAGATCCATCCTGATGGTTTTGGAGCAGGCTAATGATAATAATTATCCGACGAGCCTGATGGCAGTTTACGGTTTATTCTATACCGCACTCTTGATTACTTTTTATGCGCCTGCACACCTCATTATTGTCGAAACAAGCCGAAAATTGCGAGATAAGCTATGTCCAATTGATAACTTGACCTTATTGGAAGATAATCTAAAAAAGAGAAATGCGCTGGATGAATGGCTGGAAACCAATATCGGGCTCGCTCAAAATCTTAGAACAGGCATCGTTACCCTGTCTCCGCTGGTTGCAAGTTTGGTTGTGAGCCTGCTTGGGCCGAATGCGAAATTACCATAACAAATCGTCAACTATCGGTCCATGCAGTCATCCTGGTGAGCATCGCGCGCACCTGCCATTTGATGCTCACAAGTCCGCGCGGCAGGCGGAGTGGGATTATTAATCCTTTTGTTTGCAAATGATTTTTTAATCCTTCATCCCTTCTCCTCATCCTTGTTATTCACTTCACCACAAAATTAAAATAGCCAATCAAATATTCGCCTTTATCTTCCAATTGGATAGTTAATCCCTCAATCGGTTGTTTGGGGAAATATAGCTGCGTGGTGAACGTCTCCCCGCCCGGTATTTGCACCTTCACGTGGATGTGTTCAATGGGTCTTTCGGGATAAAAGCCCGGCATGATCGTTTCCAGATAATACCTGCCCTTGTTGTCCGTAAATTGATGACCGCGCAGGGTGTAGCCCGCGTTGTCATATTCGCCGTCTGCGTTTGCCTGCCAAAAATCCAGCCAGGCGTGCGGGATCGGGAAACAATCTGCGTTGAGCACGTAGCCTGCGAGGACGAGTCTTTTCCCTGGCATGTTCTCTTCAAATAGCGACGTCTGTTCGGGTGAGTCGGCTTTGTAATACGGCCCTTCCTGGTTTTCAGGAGTCACGCCCGAGGCGCAATTTGCCTCGGGCAGGTTGGCCAACAGGTCTGGGACGGATTCAGCGGCGGAGCTGGCAGGGTCCGTTTGGAGGGAGGGAATGTTCGTTGCCGCGGATGTAACTGTCGGCGGCGTGGGAGGCGATTCTACATCTGCGATGCCAGGCGCGCAGGCGGTTAGTATCAGCAAAGTTAAAATCAAAAGTCGTCGCATAAAATCTCCTTTGAATTTGGGACGCCTCCCGTTTGGCGGGGGGCTGTCCGCTGCGCAATGGCGGGCGTCAATTAGACGAAGGGTTGTGGGTGTTGCTTACGCTATAATTGGGCGACCGTCATAGGACTGGAGATGCTGTGCTAAGGAAGTTAATTCCATTTTATAACGACCCTGAATACTTTCGCAATATTTACAATCTTGCCACGCCTATTATTGCACAGCAATTCATGTTCTCTGCGTTGAAGTTGGTGGGCGTAATTTTGGTGGGGCAAAAAGGGGAAATTTCGGTTGCAGCCATGGGGCTGGCGAATCAAGGGGCGCTTCCATCGACTCTTGTGCATTTTGGCATTGTCAGCGGCGCGGCAGGCCTTCGAACCACTCCTTAAGCAATGGGGTTGTAAATGGTCAGTCCGATCTTTTTCAAAAAAGGAGTATCCAATGAACCTTCGCACATTTCTCATCATTGCGGCTATTCTCGCTCTGGGCTATGGCCTTGGCCTGATCCTGATGCCAGCGTTTATGAACTCAACATATGGCTTTGGGACCCGTCCGTCCGAAATACTGCTCGCGCGCTTCTTCGGTGTTGAATTGCTGGTGTTGGGTGTGATCAGCTGGCTGGAAAAAGATTACACCCGCGCGAACGCAGGCCCCCTCATCACCGGAAGCCTGATCGGGGATGCCGTTGGCGCTATCTTTGCTCTCCTGGGAACATTCAACGGGGTGATGAATTCAGCGGGCTGGTCAGCGTTCGCTATTTATTTTCTGCTCGCGCTTGGATTTGCCTATTTCCAATTCATGGCGCCAGCCAAATAACCTGAATGCGATTCATTTGAGGCTCCGCAAGGGGGGCCTTTGTTTTGAAAATGGAAATCACTAAATCCCTCTTCTACTTCGTGCTAGCAGGATTGTGTGAAATCGGTGGCGGGTATCTGATTTGGTTATGGCTGCGTGAAGGGAGGAGCATCTGGTACGCTGTCTTCGGCGTGGTTGTCCTTATCTTTTACGGCATTATTCCAACTTTTCAAACAGCCAACTTTGGTCGAGTGTATGCAGCTTATGGTGGTATATTCATCGTCTTATCCATATTATGGGGTTGGGGAATTGACAAAAAAGCGCCCGATAGGTTCGATCTGATCGGCGGGTTTATTGCGCTGATTGGCGTATTTGTCATCATGTATTGGCCGAGACGATGACCATACGAGAACGTTTTGTCCCCTTCGCCCCTATGGGATGCTGCGCGAGGGATGCTACACCGGTCGTGCCGAGCATCGAGTCCCCGCCCGCTGTCGCCCCTCCAGGATGCTTCGTGAGGAATGCTCGACGGGCGCGGTGTCCGCAGCCTGGACCTTATCATCGCATTAAACACATTCCCCAAATCAATTGATTTGGGGAATGTAATTTTACTTCTTCTTCGGCTTCTCTTTCTTTTTTTTCTTTTTTTCCTTGTTTTTCCCCTGTTCCTTGTTTGCCAATTGGTTCTCCTTTCCAAGGATCATGGTCGTGGTCCTTAGGGTGAAATTTTTAAGGTCTTCACACGAATCGGAATGGGGGTGAAGACCATAACCAAACCATTTATGAACCAAATTATATCACCGCGCAAGCTGGTTTTGACACGGGTACCTTCATCCCGACACTTGCTCCGCACTCCCACTCCGCTGCGCTAGGCCCACTCGCTGCGTTCGGGACTGCCGCTTTGCGGCGTGCGCGAGGGGGACTTCGTGCGTTGGTTGCACACCTGCCCTGCCGTCGCGCATCAGCGACACTTGCGCCGCACTGCGTTCGTTGCAGTGCAGGTGAGCGATCCTGTGGACGAACCGTGGCGGGCGGATCCAGGGGTGCGGGTTTGTCCTCCAAATATTCAGTGGAAGATATTCTCACCGACCTCGAATTGGCTTTGGGGAAGATCTAACTGACTCTTCTGAAAGTGGGTTTGTAAGTAGTACCGGTTAGGCCAACTTGCTCGATATCATGAAACAGTTTAAGAACTGATTTGGTAGGCTGCCACACCAAACGCGATCGCAACATTGAATGAGCGTTTTTCTCCGCGCATCGGAATGTAAAGGATCGTGTCGCATAGATCCAATAGATCGGGATCCACACCCGTCACTTCATTTCCCACGATAAGCACAACCTTCGAAACTCTCAATTTGTGAGACGATAGAATTGATACTGCGCGCTCTGCCTCTTCCAGGGCCCAAATCTGATATCCATCTTTTTTCAGTCCTTTCACCAATTTCACGGCGTCCTTGTGATGGGACCAGGTTACAGTTTCCTCGGCGCCGAGAGATGTCTTTGTCACGGCTTCCACCTCGGGCGTGGGCGTGATCCCGCAAAGATACGCATGGCTGAACCCAAATCCATCCGCGCTGCGTAGGATCGAACCCGTGTTCCATCCTGATCGGATGTTATCCAATAACACCGTCAGATCCCCTTTTTCATTCGAAACCTGCCGGGTATCTTTTGTGATCATCCTGTTTTCGATCTTTGGATCGCGTTTGACAACCACGCTCGTCTCACCCAAACAATGTGGACATCGTACTCCGAAAGTTTGTCCCTCTGTAAGCGGGTAGCGCAGTCCGCAGCTCGCACACATACGAATTTCAAAAGCAATGCTCATCAGGTATGATTATACCCATAACATTCTGCGCTATATCATCTTCAATAAACCAGATGGCGTGCTTTCGCAATTTACAGACGAAGGTATCGGTCATCCCACGCTCAAGCAGTATCTTGATATACCAAATGTGTATGCCGCGGGACGTCTCGACCGCGATAGTGAAGGTTTATTGCTGTTGACAGGTGATGGGTCGCTCATTAAACGACTGACGGATCCGCGGCAGCACATCGAAAAGACCTATTATGTTTTGGTGGAAGGCGATCCGACCGGGGAGAAATTGGCTCAACTCTCGAACCGGATCCAGCCCAAGGATCTTTTCACTCGTCCCGCATTCGCCCGCCTGATCCCTGACCCAGCTCTGCCACCGCGACCCAGGCCAATGACTCCACATGGGCCAACTGCCTGTCTGGAGATCAAACTGCGCGAGGGCAGAAAGCGGCAGATCCGCCACATGACTGCGTCAGTCGGGTTGTTGACCTTGCGGTTATTTCGCGTTGTGATCGGGAATATTAAATTGGGAGATCTTGAAGTGGGAAAACGGCGCGACCTACAAAATGCTGAGCTCGATCAGATTATAAAGGTATAATTTTTGGGATGAAACGAGCCTGGATACTATTTACGCTGCTTGCATTGACACTTCGACCTGGTTCGGTACAGGCCCTGGGCCTGATCCCGCCCAAAGGAGTGGGCGTTCAGCCTGAACGGTTTTCCCCAAATCTCACTGCCTACGATGTGATTGCCGAGGTGAATTCATTGCGCGCTGCGAATGACCTTCCGCCTTATCAAGTCAATTCGATCCTGATGACGATCGCGCAGGCTCATGCGGAATACATGGGGAGGAGCGGGGTAATTACGCACTTTGGTGAAGATGGCTCGCGTCCACATCAGCGGGCTCTGGCCGCCGGATATTCAGTTGCCGGCGACCTCTCCCTGGGTGGGTTCTTGTCAGAGAATATTGATGCGGGCGCGGATTTGTCGCCTTCCGAGGTGGTTGTCAAATGGCAGGGAGATTCACTTCATCTCAACACGATGATCTCACCAGACCTCAAGGATATCGGCGCCGGGGTTGCGGTTGTTGATGGCATGACCTATTATGTGCTTGATGCCGGTGCGTCCACTGGCGAACCCTTGAATACGCCCTCTTCACCCGCTGTAATATTTACATCCACGTTAGGTACGCAATCCGCACCTGTGGTCGCAAGCACACCTCTCGAAGACGGCACGGTCTATCATGTCGTACGACCGAACGAGGCACTCTGGAGCATTGCACTTGCTTACCATCTCACGGTGGAAGAGCTAAAAAAACTCAATCGGCTTTCCAGCGATGATATTTATATTGGGCAGAAATTGCTCATCAGCAAACTTGAATTGAATACCTCAACACTTGAACCAACCATCACCGTTACTTTGGGAATTCCAACATCCACTGCCACGCGGCCAGTGACGCCGACTGTCACTTTTACATCAACACCGTTACCAACCGCTCCGCAGTCCCGTCAAAATGGGGGAATCATCGTCGGCGGGATTATTATTGTTGCGTTGCTGGCAGCAGGTCTGGGTGCCTGGCTGGGGCAGAAAGAGCCCACTTAATATCAATTTGGTCTTCATTCTTAACCAAATCGGGTTGGTCATAGCGCCGGCCCGATTTTTTCTAGTAGAATAGTGAGGACTTTCGACGAGGATTGCATGAAGCGATTAGACCAATTGACATTCACCAGATTCTGGGCTTTGCTGCTTGTTCTTTTTTATCATGGGGCTGGAGGAGTCTACATCCAATGGATCAACAAATTTCCCTTCTCGGCGATTCTATTCTCTGCCCCAACGGCCGTAAGTTATCTCTATGTGCTCTCCGGGTTTGTCATGTCGCTCGTTTATTACCGCCCGAAGGAAAAATTCGATGTCCGCAGTTATTGGACGGCCCGTTTTGTGCGCATCTATCCGCTATACATCATTTCCTTCCTGCTTGTTTGTTATTATTACCTTGATATCATTGCACGGATCAAACCCCAAAAAATTCTTGCAAATATTTTTGTGTTACAGGCCTGGTGGCCGCCTTATGCACAATCGTTCAATTACGCTTCGTGGTCGATCACCGTTGAATTTTTCTTTTATGCGGTCTTTCCATTTTTTACCATGTGGGCGTATCGACAGCCCCTGAAGAAATTAATCTGGACTTCTCTCTTCTTGTGGCTGATCACCCAGGTAATTTATTTCATCCTCTGGATCGGCTATTTCCCCGCCTGGGAATTCTTCATAGTCTATAACCCGATCTTTCATTTGAGTTCTTTCATTCTGGGCGTCGTGGGAGGTATCTGGTTCCTGCACACGGTGCCGCAGAAAGGGGTAAATCAAAGTCTTAATTTTTCCCTTATTCTTGGGAGTCTTGCACTGATCTCGGGTTATGCAATATTAAGCAATGCCTATCCTGAATTTCCCCACGATCTGCAACCCATGGCCGGTCTGCTTTCACCCCTGTTCATCTTATTCATCGTTACGCTTGCGCTCGATAGAACCAGGCTTTCATCGATCCTCGGTCATCGCTGGCTTGTCATTCTCGGCGAAACGGCATTTGCATTGTATATTCTTCATGTGCCCGTGATCTGGATATACGAGCGGATATTGTTCTCTTCAAATATAAGCAATCCTGAGTTCGTATTAAGCATCACCTATCTGCCCTTGATGATCAGTGTCGGTTTGATCGCCTACTTCTATGTCGATCCTCCAGTACGTAATTGGATGAAGAATACTTTGAAACGCGTCAGCATGCCGCTTCTTGTCCTGGACCTGGCGATCTTTGCTGTTTCGGTTTACTTTTCTTTACGCCTCCGTTTTGGCGATGGGCGCGAATTTTACTCATATAGAACCACTGCTTTGATAATGTTCTGGTCCGCATTTTTATTTCGGACATCCATCTCTCTTGTGTTTAACACTTTAAATCCGGTAAATCTTCATCTTTCATTCATGCAAATGATCCGCTCCCTGTTGACCCCGCTGACGATTGGCTCGGTTGTTGTTTCCGCGCTGGTTTACTCAGGGTATACCGCCAATTGGATCAAGAACTTTCCGCGCAGTATCTTTGTCATTGACTGGGTGATCGTCCTCGGGCTATCTTTGGTCGTACGATTAATCTTTCGCGCTCTTCCTCCATATAAAAAAGAAATATTGCCCGCCTAAGATTGAACTGCTAATTATATCTGGAGGCTTGCACATTGAAGCTCTTGCGTGGAAGAGTCGAATATGATTGCTTGTGGTATCCTTGAAAACCCCGCTATGAAATATTTAATCCGTGCTTCCGCTTTTCTTAAGCCTTACCGTTGGCAGGTGATCGCCACGCTTTTGATGTTGCTCACGCTCACGGCACTTAATTTGATCATGCCGCGCGGGATCAAGACAGTGATCGATAATGGCCTCTTGCGCGCGGACGCGGCTAATCTGGCCCGCTCTGCCGGTCTTTTCTTCGGACTTGGTCCTGGTTCTGCGGCTCTCGGTCTGGGAAACCGTTACAGCTCTGAGTGGATCGCGGCTCGCGTCGGCTATGATTTGCGGAATCGAATGTACAACCATATCCAATACTTTCCCTTTACCTTTCATGATCACGCGCAATCGGGTCAGCTGATCTCGCGTTGTATCGAGGACGTACGCGAGTGATCGCACATCGTTTGTCCAAGGTCACGAATGCGGATAAGATCGTGGTTATCGAGGGCGGCAAGATAGTCGAACAGGGGACACATGCTGAATTGCTCGCAAAACGAGGCGCCTATGACGAGTTGTATAAGACTGGGTTTCAAGAATGATGTTCCATGAATAATCGCGAACTTTTCTTTCGCGTCCATGCCGTGCAACGTATGTTTGAGCGTGAAATTTCTGCGAAGAAAGTACGCCAGGCTTTGGAATCTGGTGAAACCATTGAAGGTTATTCTGCTGAACTGCCTGAACCGGGTCGTTTGATCCTGGGATTTCAGGGGAGACGTCCATTCCATGTGGTGACTTCGGAAAGTTCACTGGCAAATCAAATCACTGTGATTACTGTTTATATCCCAGACCCTGATAAATGGACAAAAGATTTCAAGAGGCGGAAGTGAAAGTCAAGGCCAACAGCATTAACCACAAGGGTCACGAAGTAACACGAAGGCGATTCCCAGACTGGCGAAGCCGTGTCGAAGGGAAAACCTTTGCCGTCTCGCATAAGCGACACTTGCGCCGCACTGCGTTCGTTGTACTCGCCGTTTGAGGCTCGCAGGTGAGCAATCCTGCGGACGAACGGTGTGCGCCTTTGGGTTCTTCGTGGTGAAAAGGATTTATTTTAGTGAAATGTCTTATTTGCAGGCAGGCAGAACTTGTTGAAAGCATTGAATCTGTATCACTTCCACACGGCGAGATTAGGATGACGATAAATAATGTGCCGGCCTGGGTTTGCCCTAAATGCGGGGATGCTGTAGTAGCGGAAGATGTGGCTGTCCAATTGTTGCGTGAAGCAGAGGAAATGTCAGAGACGGGGATGATCGAAGGCACACAAAACTTTCAAAGTCTCTAGTTCGAAAAAATTATTTGATACAATCCTTCCATGAAGCAACGTCTTTATCCGCTCTTTTTTATTTTTCTTGCGGCATGTTCCTCAATGTTTGCGTCGCCAACTGCAACTTTGCCGGCTCCAATCGTTACTGTGGTTCCACCTGCCTCCACGTCAACGGTTACGCCGCTCCCAACTGCCACGCGCACAACAGCGAGTGCGATCTATCCCTATACGATTGAAGGTTTGCGGAAACATGAATTTCAAAGCGGCGAGATCCATGTTCGAGAAACACTCCTCGAAACGAAAAATTTTACGCGTTTTCTCATTGAATATCCAAGTGACGGCTTGACTATTACGGGAATTCTGCAGGTCCCAACCAGCGGTAAACCGCCGTATCCCGTCATCGTGATGAATCATGGTTTCATCTCACGTACTGTATATTCTTCCGGAGATGGTACAGACCGTGCCGCGGAGTTCCTGAACCGCCGCGGCTATCTTACGGTATCGTCCGATTATCGGACTTGGGGTGATTCGGATACCGATGTCAGTCTCTTTTACTCTGGCCTCGCCATCGATGTGATCAATTTGATGAACGCGCTTCCATCCATTCCTCAAGCGGATCCTGATCGAATCGGCATGTGGGGTCACAGCATGGGCGGCGGAGTGACCTTCAAAGTGCTGACGATTGATTCGCGTGCAAAGGCCGCGGTGTTATATTCTGCTGTCAGTGCGGATTTTGGTGACATCATCGAGCGATGGGGGCCAGGTTGCCTCGGCGACGTCTTTGCAGGCGAAGTTACTTTTGGATGCAACTCATCGGATATCCTGCCCATAGATTCCCCGCCGGATTTGATTGCCGCTTATTTTGACTCGGTGACCGATCCCGTCATGCTGGAGCTTGTCTCTCCGATCCCTTATCTGGATTTCGTCACTGCTCCTGTCCAGATCACATATGGTACCGACGACGGCAAGACCTCTGCCGGCACGCCGCCGGAATGGTCGAAGAAAATGTACGCGGCCTTTCTCGAAGCCGATAAAAACGCACGCCTCTTCGGTCACGAAGGCGAAGGACATTCCCTGCTCTACGACCAGTGGTTCGCATTTATGGAGCGTTCCGGGCAATTCTTTGATAAGTATGTAAAATAGAAGGAATCATGAAAGACAACACACCGAGTAGCGGTCGCAGGGATTTTTTCAAGTTGACGGGCGGCGCGCTGGGTATTGCCGCGATTTCGTATTTTTTTGGCCTAACCGATCGCGCGAAGCCCGTTCCACCCAGCGACGAACTCCCTGATTATGAAGATGGCGAAATCGGCGTACCCGTCTTTCGGGGTCCATATCTGCAAAAAGACACACAGCTCGCCTCGTTCTTATATCACGCGGATATTGTCAGGTTGACGGCGCTCTGCGACCAAACCTTGAACACCGTCGAATCTTCTCCTTTCAAGTACATCCCGCTTGTACCGAACGTTTTGCTGGTCTATGCCGATATGCTTGTCTCCTCGCTGGATGAGCGCGACTCGCAGATCGGGTTTATCCCGGAGACCGAAGTTAGTTTCTGGGTGTTGACCATCGCCATGCAAAAGACATCTGATGGGCATACTCCCCATCATCTCGCATGGTACCTCCCATATCTTCTTGTGGATGAAGGCAATAGCATCGCCACAGGCCGTGAAGTCTATGGATTCAATAAGCAGGCCGCCGAATTCGAGAAACCACAGAAGATTCGATCGCCCCAATTCAATGCTGATGTGCTTGGATTCAAACAATTCGCCCCAATTGCTGTTGCGCGGAAAGAACGTCTGCTGGAATTAAAGCCATCCTCTGCTGAAACATCTCAAAGCAAATGGAAGGATTGGAATTCGGCCAAGAGTGAATTTGCAGGCGAACTTCTGAAGAATATTCGCCCCGATCTGGCGAGCGGTATTGTGGAATTCGCGTCGCGTGCCATCATCGACAACGTCCCACTTGTATTTCTCAAACAGTTCCGTCACGCCGCCAATCCCAGGAAGGTCAGTTATAAAGCGGTCGTCGAAGCTCACTTGCGGATCGAGGTATTTCATGAAGGCGGTCCGTTTTCGGGACCCTACAGATTAACCATCAACCATCTGGACAGCCATCCCTTTGCGCAGAAATTGGGTTTGAAGGAGGAGCAAATATCCACGCTTGGTGCATGGATGAAAGTGGATTTTGTTTTAGAGCACGGGGTTGAATATCAGGGTTAGCTTTAGGTCGCCCAAAAGGGTAAATGGACCTGGACGGTCAGACGGGGGTGGAACAAAATCTGAGTATCATTTTCCAGGGAGAGCAGGCACGCATTCATGAAAGTCATCTCAGCACAAGCTCTGTTTGTATTAAGCGCGCCTCCTGAAGATGCTGTTAACACATAGCCAATTCGTTTTGTGCTATCAACCGCAGGTGCGTTTCGCCCTGCGGTTTTTTATTTATGTTACAACATGGATAAATTCTCAAAATTGATGCGATCAACTGGACGACCATGAGCAAGTTGACAATTTCATAAACAACGACAAACGTCGCAAACGATTTCCTGAAGAGCATTTCAAGATTGTGCGCAATTAGAACGCGCAATTTGTGAATGCCCAGGATGACTCACGCGGGAATTTCAAATTTACATACCAGGCGGCACGATTTGAGGCGTGCTGGCTGCTTAAATCCCTCGGCGATCTTTGCGAGCATCACTGGATTACAGATGTTTTGCGGCGCATAAAGGCCGGCAAGGAGGCCTCTGTTTACCAATGCCGGGCAGGGGCGGCGATCCGGGGTCAATTGTCCGCCGCAAAAGTCTATCGTCCGCGCTCGTTGCGGAATCTGCGCAATGATGGCATATATCGTCAGGGGTGTGCGGATTTGGATGAGGCAGGCCGTCTGATCAATGATGACGGTCAGCCGCATGCGATGCAGAAGAGGACCGAATATGGTCGCCAGCTATCGCATCATTCGTGGATCGCCTACGAGTTCACGTCCCTGCAAGTGCTTCATGCTGCGGGTGCGGATGTCCCTGAGCCGTATACGATGGCAAGCAATGCCATCCTGCTGGGCATTGTAGGGGATCAGAAGTCTGCCGCACCGGCCCTGAGCGAAGTGGGTCTTGAACGATCCGAAGCCAGAACAATCTTTGACTGAGTTCTACGCAACCTCGATATCCTCTTATCTCACGAACGCGTGCATGGCAATCTCTCGGCCTACAACATCCTGTACTGGGCAGGGGATATCACCCTGATCGATTTTCCGCAAGTGGTATCGCCCAATGTCAACAAGAACCCGTACCGGCTATTCGCGCGGGACGTCACGCGTGTTTGCGAAAAAAGGTCATCCTTCGCTCCCATCTTTGTTTTTACCTCTCCGACTTTGACCACTACGTCCAATTCGCCTAAAATCAAGAAAGGATAGCCGATTAATCATAACGTCGGTCTTTGGAAATCCGGCGAGATTGGTGCTATCTGAGAATAGCCAGGGGATCTTGGCTTCCGTGCCCACGCTCGTCGATCCCGATGAGTTTATTGGCAAGGCCGATGAATATATCAAAAAGCATGAGTTTGACGCATGTTATACTTAAGATAATTATCGAGAGAAGCGTGATTGAATCGAATATCCAAAGGATTTTGCTTTTCACATATTCCTCAGCTTTAATAATCCAGGCTCTCGAAAGATCTCGGAATTGATCTCCAGGCAAAAGTCCGCGTTCCCTGATCCGGAAAAATACTTGTGGATGAAGAAAGAGTATTTGTGATGACACGAAAACGCATTCGCCACATGCGAAACTGGTCGGCTACGGCTTTGCTTTTGCTTGCCTGCATTTCACCGTCTTTGGTCGCACCCAGTTCCACTGAGGCGATAAAAACTCAGGTTCCTGGGCTGTTGGGTACCATTGTGGCAAAGACTGCCGCCGCAGCCCAATCTCAGACCATTGCACTTTTGCCTTCTTCAACGTTTACTTTTACGCCAACTCCAACTTTCTTTCCCACCAAATCAGCCGTTGTTCCAACTTCTACAGCTTTTACCCCTACATTTATTCCTGCCTCTGTAACGTTGACACAAATTACGCCGACACAAGCAACAAAAACTTCCCCACCCCTAGAGGGACCCCTCTCATCAAACGATAATACCGTGGATGTCGGCGATGGAACCGCTACGCGTTTTCCAAAGATCCCAAAGGAATGGAATTGTACGATTACAGGAAAATTCCCACCGAAGGGTACGAGTGTTGACCGTAAAGAGAGATTTTTTGTGTCTTGGACAATATTAAATACAGGAACCAAGACCTGGACTAGCAACACCATCGATTTCGTCTACACAGGAGGCTTTCGAAGCGATGAGAGACCCATCCAGGATTTGCGTTCGACGGTGGCACCGGGGGGGTCAATTTCAGTCAAAATACAACTCACCGCTCCAAAATTTCCAGGAACATACAACACAGTCTGGTCTTTGAAAGTTGGCAATACAAAATTTTGTCGTATGAAATATACATTTGAAGTTAAATAGATTTGCCCCATAATCCATATCTATCATTTCTTCTCTTCTCGCGTATTTCGTGCTGTTCGTGGATTTGCTGCACGTGATCGGCCTTCTCTTCGATCGCCGCTTCCAGCCATAACCTGCCTTTTTCAGCGGTTCCGTGACTCCCGGCACCATAAGCACCTGTCTTTGTGTCGTCATCCCAGGGTGGATTCGCGACAAGCGAGCCTCCTTCGATCCAATCCATATAATAATCAGGGGTAGCGACGAAATCCGTTTCGTCTACAACGCGTTCCATCTTACACAGGTCCGGGCGCAGATGTAGTAGATACGAAGTTTCTAATTCACACGCGTGTCCCATTCCTCCGATCGGCGAAGTGCGATATTTCTCCAGCGCGGCCGCGCCAATTCTTCCCGATGTATGTAAAAAGGCAGTTGCACAAAAGATGCGGCGGTGACGTTCACCTGCGTATTTCACGATGTTGACCAAAAATGACATGTTGCCGCCGTGCCCGCTCATGAAATAAAAGCGGTCAAATCCACGTGAGACCAGCAGGTCAATGACGGCCACCCAGAAATCTTCAAAGGCGCGGCCGCCCGCGTTCATGGTCGCCGCGAAGGATGAACGATGTGTACTGACTCCATACGGCATCACAGGCAAAGTCCAACTGCGTGTAGGCACTTTAGTAACCGTGCCCTGTGCTATTGCATCAATAATAATAGTATCAACAGAGAGGGGCAGGTGGAATCCATGCTGTTCGGTATGCCCAATTGGGATCAAGATCACTTTACCGCGTTCGCTCTCCGGGGGCAGAAGGGTCATCGGCTCGTAATGTGTAGGGGATGGAAGTCGCAAACAGGATGAGGAAAGACTCTCGACAAAAAACGATTGAGGATCAAATGCCTGAGGCGCGAGACAATAAACGCGCGAGAAGCCGTCATCGCGTAAGCTATCCAGCAGGTTGGATACATATCGGGCAAAGATCTGATCTGAGAGCTCAAGCCCACTGCCGCGCCAGCCAAGCGGGAAGGCCGGCAGGAGTCCGATCCGGGATGGACGACTCAATTGGTCAGCAAGCAGGTTTAGGTCATACCCTGCACCGAGAGGCAGAATAAGAGGCGTATCGCGCGTTAAATCCGCGATGGCATCCCAGGGTAGATCATCAAATCTAAAATACTTTGATTTGCGTGTAGCCAATTTATCACTCTTATTTTCAATCATCAATACCTTACCATAAATCAAAAAGAGAGCAAGGACCAATCCTAAGACCTTTCCATACACTCATACGCGTCGAATGCCTCCGGTAGCACAACCGTATCCAACAAGCCATACAGGATCAATACAGGCTTTTGCACGTTCTTGGATTCAATGATGGGGAAGCCGTTTCGAGAGATGCCAAGATTCGCAGAAGGATGACCAAGAAATATTTCAGTATGAAGCCGCTAACGTTTTTCGCATGGCGCCCATGAACTGACCAGATTCGAATCACCCTGAGACGAAAGCGCGTGAGAACGAATCCGCTCGAGGGATGTGAGAAGCGAGAGATTCCATCCATCTCGAGGTTTTAAATCAGGTCGTTAGTTAGATGGAAGGCCAGCCATTCCGTTCGTATTTTTCAGTGAGTTTGATCGGATTTTCCATGAATACATTCCTTATTGGGATTTAACCAACAATCCCGACTTTCCCGAAATCCAAATTTACAGTAAAATTCCGGTCCAGGGGATATTCCCCTGATGCATTTGAAGCACCGTCTCGCTATTGATTCATAACGAAAAGCAACCGCCTTGCGTCGCAAGATCCAAATGGTCTTTCAAAATCGCTATGAGTGTCACAAGCCCACCCAAACCTTTGAGGAGATTACTCTGGAGCCCTTAATGTTCATGGCCTTGAGAAAAATAAAGCCGAGCGCGACGAACGTGTGATAAAAACCATGGAAGATTCCGGCCTGAAGCCTTCAGAGGTCCACATCCTGCTCTCCATCATCCCCGTACCAAAGCCCCGCTTGCGGCGCGACCGGATCATTCTGCAAGGTGAAACCCCGAATCCCATCGACTTGCCGACTGGCTGCCAGTTCCACCCGCGTCGCCCGGTGCCACTATCTCCTTGCAAAGATAGTGATCCGGCGTTCGTTAAGCTCAGCAAAACACATCAAGCGGCTTGCCTGCACCTGAGGAACTAAATGGATATCACCAGCCTGCAGAACCCAACGGTAAAATACATTGTCAAATTAAGGGAGGATAAACGCCAACGCCAACTTGATGGCTTCATGCTCGTGGAAGGCTACGATGAATTAACCCTCGCCCTGGGCTCTGGACTCAGGCCGCAATCGCTTCTAACCGCCCCCGAGCTTGCGACACGAACCATCGACATGACCCACACTGACATTACCTCTGTCAGCCGCGCAGTCTTCGAGAAGATCTCCTACCGCGATCACCCGGATGGCTGGCTTGCCATCTTTCCCATTCCACAATATTCCATGGAGAATATTAATCTCTCTGAGATCCCCCTGGTGATCGTCGCAGAATCGATCGAAAAGCCGGGCAACCTCGGAGCGATCTTACGCACAGCGGACGCGGCGCACGTCGACGCGGTCATCGTCTGTGATCCGCGCGTGGATCCGTGGAATCCAAATGTAGTGCGCGCAAGTCGCGGAGCCGTATTCACAGTACCCATCCTCGAAGCGAAGAACCCGGATGCGCTCGCATGGTTGCGGTCCGCAAAGCTGCGGCTGTTGACAGCCACGCCGTCTGCCGATACCTTGTATACAGGTGTCAACTTGCGTGAGCCGGTCGCCATTGCGGTCGGCACCGAAGATAATGGATTGACAGATTTTTGGATGTCGAATGCCGATGTAAGAGTGAAAATCCCGATGATGGGAAAAGTCAACTCGTTGAATGTTTCTATCGCGATGGCATTGATAACATTTGAAGCGATCAGGCAAAGGGCGTAATAAAGAGGACGGAGATCCAGTGCGGGCATTATGGCTTGAAGACCAAAAGATCACTCTTCGTGATATTCAACAGCCGAAAATACCTGGCGAGGCATTAATTCGGATCCGCAGAGTGGGGATTTGCAGCACCGATCTTGAACTGGTAAAGGGATATTATCCTTACAGCGGAATTCTCGGACATGAATTCGTTGGCGAGGTCGTAGATGCGCCAGAGCCTTTATGGATCGGTCAGCGCGTAGTGGGAGAGATCAATGCAGTCTGTGGTGTTTGCGAAGCCTGTCGTGCGGGCCGATCTACGCATTGCGAGAATCGAACTGTCCTTGGAATTTTCAATCGCGACGGTGTCTTTGCGGAATACACAACATTGCCACTGGCAAATTTACATCGTGTTCCAGATTCTGTCCCAGATGAAGCCGCGGTCTTTACAGAACCATTGGCTGCTGCGTTGGAAATCCAGCAACAAATACAGATCCGACCAACGGACCGCGTGCTCTTGATCGGCGCCGGCCGGCTGGGTCAGTTGATCGCTCAAACGCTGGCTCTCACTGGCTGTGACCTGCATGTGCTGGCGCGCCACCAAAATCAACAGGAGCTCTTGAGCGAGCGTGGGATCCGTTTGATCCAGGAAGATGAAATTCAGCCGCGAAAATGGGATATTGCAGTGGAGGCTACAGGGTCGCCCGATGGATTTTTACTCTCCAGGCGCGCCATTCGTCCGCGTGGGACGCTGATCATGAAATCAACATACAAAGGGGAGATTAATGTAAACTTCTCATCGATTGTTGTGGATGAGATCACAGTCCTTGGTTCCCGCTGTGGCCCATTTGAACCCGCCCTACGCCTGCTCGAAAATCGCGAGGTAGACCCCACTGTTTTGATCACGGCTGAATATAGGTTGGAAGAATCTATCAAAGCCTTCGAGCATGCCGCACGGCCGGGTGTGTTGAAGATTCTCCTGCAACCGTAAACAATTATTAGCCATGCCAGCAGAGCGAAGGATAAACCTTATATCGTGGAGGGACCGGCAAAGACCTCAGTTATATCGAATAAGCGAGGTAACAAACTGCCAGAATAGCACCAAAAAGGGAACAACGGTCAACCCGATCGCGGTCACGGAGAGGATCCTAGAGTCATGCTTTCTTGTAATACCCCAAACACCCAAACCGACGGCGAGCGGGGCGGAGCTGCAGTAGACAAGATACGACAGAATATTCATGTTGACAAATGTAGCCGGAGAAATGTCCATCACGGTGATCACGAAGGAGCCGGCCAAAAAAAAGATGGAAATGAACGCCGCAATCAGCGAGGCCAGGCCATAAAAGGTCTCTTTGATTGCTCCTTTTTTATTCCCTAAGGTGTCGGTAGACATGCAATGATTATAAGCCTATTTATCCGTGAAAATCCAATTGAATATCCTGCTACATGGGTTTAGGCAGGCAGGCTTGCGGTTCAAATCGCGACAGAGGTGAATATGAAAAAACCACGCATTATTTTTCTTTCAACTATTTTGTTGATTGTCCTTGCCTGCAATATGCCCGCCTCAGGCGGGGCTGCACAACCACTGCCGTCAGCTGAAAACATAACTCCGCTGACAGGTCCTGGTGCGCAAATTACATCGCCTGCAAACGATTCTCAGCTTGCGGTAGGACAGTCTGTGCAAATATCCTATATTGCAAACGGCGGGCCTTTTTTGGAGGTTGATCTTCAGGTTGACGGTCAGCCAGTCACTACGATTCCAATGAATTCTCGAGAACGCGAAATTTCTGGCTATATCGAGTGGAGTAATCCTGTTGTTGGCGCGCACAATCTCACGGTCCAGGTGGTGACCGTAGAAAAAAATGTTTACTCCGCGTCAGTTGATGTCACAATCGGCGTTTCTTTATCGGACCCGAACCCTGGTGAGCCGATCACACAGATTCCAGACCCAGGCCTGGATTCGGCACGCCAGCGTGTTATCGAAATCCTCAAAGATCATTACGGTCTCAACATGACCGCGCCGCCGGTTGGCCGCAAGTCTCGCTCAGGTGTGACCACTGACCCGTGGACATCTGCCGTTTATTATGGGGATTGGTTCATCAGCATCTCGCTTTACACAGATGGAAGCGAGGCGGTGACAGCTTATCCGGTCAACCATGCAGACCCGAACGCACAACCCAATTTTATTAACCCGAGTGATAAATCAGCTTTTACTCACATGTGCCGACCCACTGGGACGATAAAAATGCTGGCTATCTTCGTGGATTATCAAAATCTGGGCACTACGCAACAAGCGGCAATGGACGCGTTGTCACAGGCAGTGACCCAAATCAACGGGAAATACGCTGTGGCCTCGCGTGCAGTGGGTGTGGAATCGCCCATTTTGCAAATCCAGGCGACAGGCGCGTATCTCCTTTCACCGACTCTGAATCCTTATCATTTACTCACGCCTGACATTGTGCGGGCAACCACGGGCTATGACGTTTCGCAGTTTGACATCCTCACGCAAATTGACCTGGACGCGAACAACACATACGCTACCGCCGCGAACTTTGAAAGTTTCGGCTTCGCATGGGGCGGATGCGGGTATCCACCCTTGGACGTTCACATGTGGATCGGCTTGACCGCCAAAGACCAGTTGTATGAAGGCAGCGACGCGCGTCTGCGTTCGACACTTGGGCATGAGTTACTGCATGACATGGGCTATCCCATCGGTAAGACGGGTGTACATGAATGGATCTGCGGTGACGGCAGTGTGCCTGATCCTTACGACCAGTGCGACCAAAATTATTTGCCAACCCTGATGATGGGATGGACAGATACAGACGGCGATGGGGTTGTGGAGATATTAGATTCAACCCCGTATGGCTATTTGCCGCCGTAATTATACAATTGCATATTTACCAAGACCCCCGAGTTCTTAACGAGCTCAGGGGTCTGTCATTTAATCTGCTGCGACAGACTCTTCGCTTGGCTTCTCCTGTCTCATCATGATGGAATCTGCTGTCACCGCTGAGCGATCATCACCGGCCAGTTCCTCCGATACGCCATAATGAACTTCCAACTGATGGCGAAACTGTTGGGTGTAGAGGCGATAATAATGTCCACGCTGGTGCAGAAGTTCGGCGTGCGTGCCTTGCTCGGCAATTTTTCCGTTCTCAATCACCAGGATCCGGTTGGCGCGTCGAATGGTGGACAGGCGATGTGCGATGACGAACGATGTACGGCCCTCCATCAAAGCCCCCATGCCGCGCTGGATGAGCGCTTCTGTAAGCGTATCCACGCTGGAGGTGGCCTCGTCCATGACGAACAATTCGGGCCGGGCAAGCACAGCTCGGGCAAGGCTGATCAACTGCTTCTGACCAACAGACAGCAGGTTGCCGCTTTCGCCGACGTTCTGCTCATAACCCTTTTCAAGCGTCACAATGAAATCATGGGCGCCCGCGATCCTGGCAGCCTCCTGCACTTGCTCATCCGTCGCTTCCAAACGCCCGTATCGGATGTTCTCGCGCACTGTCCCAGAGAATAAATGGGGCGTTTGCAACACCATGCCGATCCGCGAGTGAATGGACTCCAAGGTATAGTCCATGTAATCGTGCCCATTCATGCGGATCAGACCGTTGCGCGGTTCATAAAAGCGGCAGAGTAGATTGACGATCGTGGATTTGCCGCCACCTGTAGGTCCAACGAGAGCGATCATTTCGCCCGGATTTACCTTCAATGTAAAATCGGTCAGGACTAATTTGCGGTCCTCGTAATAGAAATCCACATGATCGAATTCGATCTCGCCCAGCAAGGTCTTCGCCTCGACCGCATCGCGTCTATCATGGACTTCGGGTGGGGTATCCGCCAACCGGAATATTCTCTCAGCTGACGCAATCGAGTGTTGCATTTCAGCATAGACGCGTGCAAGATCCTGGATCGGCCACATCATGAAGGTGAGATACGAAACAAAAGCCTGAATACCACCGATCGTCATCAGACCGATCTCAATTTGTGTGCCACCGTAGCCAATGATCAGACCAAGCGCAACCGCGGCGATGATCTGGACAGTGGGGAGGAAGAGCGCGGAAAGCCAGGCGGCGCGATAGGAGGCTTGATACATACGGGTGGTAAGAATTTCAAACTCGTGCGTGTTTTCATCTTCGCGACCAAGGGCTTTCACGACGCGCACACCCTGAAAGTTTTCATTGAACGCGCCGGTGATCTTGCTGTTGGCGCGGCGCGAGACACGGAACTCCGCCAATATCTTCTTACGGAATTCGATTGCAATGAAGATCATGACCGGGAGGATGGTAAGCACGATCAACGCCAAGCGCCAATTGATGACCGCCATGAAGATCGTGGACGACATGATATTCATCACGGCCCAGGTACTATCCACGATGCCCCAGGTGAGCAGATCTGAGACGCGCCCCGTATCCGAGGTGACGCGCGCGATGAGTCGACCGACTGCATTCTGCGCATAATACGAGAGTGAAAGGTCCTGCAGATGATTGAAAAGCGTTTTGCGCAGGTCGTATTGAATCCGCTCACCCAGGACGCCGGCCAAATAAATGAATGTGAAGACCGCAACAGATTGCACGAGGATGAGCCCGCCATAGATCCTGGCAAGATACAGGATACGCGCGCTGTCTTTTAGCACAATTCCCTGATCGATGAATTGCTTGTTCACGTACGTGAAATAGGCGTCGCCTGCGGAAGTGATCGCGATCGTGACGAAAAAGCCCACCACCCATTTCCAATGCGGCAGGAGCAATCCCAAGATCCTCCGAAAGACAGGCGCGGTGATCTGGGACGTATATTCCTCTTCTTCAAGTTCAAAAAGTTCGTCTGACATGAGTAATTCTCCAAAAGAAAAAGGGGTGAAATATGAAGGACGGACAATCCATGCTCTTTAATTTACGCGTGAGATCTCGCGTTCCAATTCTTCATCGATCATTGTCTGGATATCGTAGATCCTGCGGTAGATGCCTTTCTGATCCTTCAACAGCTCGGTGTGTGTTCCCATTTGAACGACCTCGCCTTGATCCAAAACGAGAATGGCATGCGCGATCATCACAGACTGAATGCGATGGGCGATGATGAACGTGGTACGGTTCTTCATCAATTCGTCCAGCGCAGAACGAATCTCAGCCTCGGTTTCGGTATCCACGGAGGAAGTTGAGTCATCCAGGATCAAGATACGTGGATTCTTCAGCAGCGTGCGTGCGATCGCCACGCGTTGTTTCTGTCCACCGGAGAGGGTTACGCCTTTTTCGCCAACGAGTGTGTTGTAGCCGTCCGGAAATGACAAGATCACTTCATGGACGGCAGCGGCTTTCGCGGCGAGCTCCACCTCCTCCTGCGAAACGTCGCGGCCCACGCCATAAGCGATATTTTCACGGATCGAGCGGCTGAACAAAAACGACTCCTGTTCCACAATGCCGATCTGCCTGCGCAAATACGCGCGCGGATAATCCTTTAATTCCACGCCGTCGAGCAAAATCCGTCCGCTGGTGTACTCATGAAAGCGCGGCAGCAGGTTTACCAGGGATGTTTTCCCCGAGCCCGTGGACCCGAGTAGCGCGATCGCCTGCCCCGGCAATGCGTGGAACGAGACGTTCTTCAGGACATCCGATTTTCCGTCCGAGTACATAAAAGAGACATTCTCAAAGACGAGATCGCCTCGGGCCGGATCGTGCACCTGGACCTGTCCGTCGTGCAAAGGCTCACGCTGTTGTTTGACCACCTCCATCAGGCGCGCGTACGAGACCATGCCCGTCGAAGTGGATACGATAATGCGTCCTAAATTGCGTATCGGCCAGATCAGCCAGACCACAAGTCCCATGTATGCGATGTAGGTGCCAAGTGTGATCTCGCCATTGATCGCCATCAACGCGCCATACACAAAACCGAATAACATCTGAAAACCAAGCACAATATCAGAGAGGGGCCAGAACATGGAGTGCATCAAAATCAATATTTTGCCCTTCAAGAACTTTGCCCAATTGTCCTTCTCGAATTTGGTCCTTTCGTAATCCTGACGTGCAAAGGCTTTGACCACGCGCACGCCTGTGAGATTTTCCTGCAGGGTGGTGGAGAGCACGGCTTCCTGCGCCTGATATTCCTCATAGGCTTTGGTGACCTTCTTGAAGAACCAAAGGGAAACGACCAACATCAATGGGATCGTTACGACCGAAACCAACCCAAGCTCTACATTTAGATTTAAGATCGCCGCAAAATTGATGACAAATAGTAAAACAATGCGTCCCACGCCGATGGCCTGCTCGCTAAAGAATCGACGGAGCGCCTCCACATCGGAAGTGACCCGCTCGATCAGATCTCCAGTCGGGGTCGTGGCATGATACGAGAAACTGAGTCTCTGAATATGGTCGAAGAGGAAATCGCGCAGCCGACGCGTGATCCCCTCGGCGGTATATGCAGCCAATCGTCCAGACAGGAACGAAAAGCCGCCTTCGAAGGCCGCGAGTCCCACAAATCCGAGAGCGATCCAAATCAGGGAGGATGTGAAAGTGTCCCCGATGAATTTTCGCTGCATCAAAACATCGTCCGCGAAGATGCGCAAAAGCAGGTAGGTGCAAGTCTTCGCGAGTGCAGACAAAGCCAGTGCGACGGTGGCCGTCATATAGGAAAGACGATAATCCTTCATCATCTTCCACAGCCCCTTTAGACGATTCGCATCCAGGGAGTTGCGGAAATCGAAGGTTATGGAAGGTTCATGGGTCTGTTGTAATGTGGGCATGGTACACATTCTCCAATTCATCCTTCGACTGCGCCGCACTCCCACTCCGATGCGCTAGGCCCACTCGCTGCGCTCGGGACTGCCGCTTTGCGGCGTGCGCAAGGGACTTCGTGCGTTTGTTGCAGTGCAGGTGTGTCCTTCCGGAGGATGGATTAAACAAAAAGGCTGTGGCGAGTACGCCACAGCCCAAATAATAAGGGGACAGCAGGAGACCTAGGTACGGTCTGCAGGCGCACTTCGAGAAGGCAATAAATCGCCAACGGCATTAGGTGTAACAAAGATCAAGGTGATAAACATTTTAAGTGCGCTCCTTTCCTTGGGATTTTCTTTCAGTGATGCGAGTTTACACCCACAAGAGAAAATGTGTCAAGGATTTTCTTGAGGAATTATTGACGTTGAAGATCGCAGTCCAGTGAGCCTTTCAAATTGCGAATAAAATAAACCCGCTAAGTGGAACTATCGCTCGCGCGCCGCCGTAAAAGAAGGCGCTTCGCCAGCTCCCGTAATTGATCGACACGATAAACTTCCCCCCAAGATCATCTAGACCGATTGTGCCAAATTATTGATCCACTTGCGTGAACGCCAGCGATTGAGACCCAGGAACCACTTGGTCGCCTCTTTGCTCATCGCGCACAGGTATACAAAATAGACGGGTAGGTGGAATACGAACGCACCCATCGCAGCCAGCGGCACACCCACCAGCCAGATAATAAAGCCATCCAAAAACATGGAGTATTTCGTATCACCACCGGCGCGCAGGACACCAATGACAACGATCATATTGTTCACCCGCATCCACAAGAAGATACTGACCACATTCATTACATAGCCCGCGTCTTGCAGCACATCGGGTGAAACTTTATACAGGGAAAGGATCGGCCCTTTCAGCATCTGCAACAGAAGCCCCATGAATATGCCTCCAACCAGGCCCAGCCCCAGCGTGCGGCCGGCATACAAAAATGCCTCATCCTCTTCCCCGGCACCGATCTTGTTACCGACCAGAACAGATGTGGCATTTGAAAGGCCGATAAAAATCACGAAAGCCACTTGCTCGACGGAGCTCACGATACTAATGGTCGCGATGGACTCCGTTCCCATGCGTCCATAAATGATATTGTAGGTTGTAACGCCGAGCGACCAGAACAATTCATTCATGATCACGGGCAAAATCGGGGTGATCACCTTGCCTGCGAATGTCAGATCAAAATCAAATAGTTCGTGGATCGATGCGGCCACAGGAGATTTTCGCGTGTAGATCACGGTCATCAACCCGGCGCACTCCAAGGCACGCGCGATCACTGCCGCGACGGCGGCGCCGCGAGCCCCCAATTCGGGAAAGCCAAATCTTCCAAAGATCAAGGAGTACGAAAAAAAAGTGCTGATCAACAGCGCACTGACACCGACATAAGCCGGTGTTTTCACATCACCCGTGGAGCGCATGCCCAGGGCGATGACTGCCTCGTCCTTCGAATAGATCCGCAGAATTGCCTCAGGAAAGAATTGGGAGAGCGCGAGAAAGATCAAACTCGCCGTGGTCGCCAACAATAAGCACATCCCAAGCACGCGCCGCAAATTCGGGATGTCCTGCCTGCCCCAAAATTGGGCGGTAAACATGGCCGCGCCGCTGATGATCCCAAAATGGAGGAGATTCAATAAAAACGCCAATTGTCCCGCCAGCCCCACGGCTGCTACTGATGTTTCGCCTTTTTGCCCAACGAATACCACGCCAAGCATGTTCAACCCGGCAAATGCCAGTTGTGGCAGCATGATCGGCCAGGCGATCTTGAACACGTTGCTAAAATATTCACGGTCGCGATAGAGGTCGAAAATTTTATTCAACAAGTTTCCTCCGGGCAAATGAATGGCAGGCACTTTTGAAATGCCTGCCACCTGAAGCTTATTATAGCGCTGGTGAGTTTATAATAACCACATGTCCATAAAAGCTTTCCAAATCACACAAAAAGAAACCTTGCGCTTCAACTCAAATGCGTCCACACTGGACGAAATGACGCGCGAACTGCCACAGGGGTTTTATACAACCTTCAGTACGCTTTCACAAGGGACGAAAGTGCTTGGTCTGCGCGCGCATTTCCAGAGACTGTATGTCCCCGCACGGCAGATGGGGCTAAATCCTGCTGTGGACGAATTGACATTGCGCGCAAGGATCGCCGCCCTAGTAAACGATAACCTGCCTAAAGAATCGCGCGTCCGTTTGATCCTGACAAAAGACCTTGGCGCAATTTATATTGGAATCCAATACTTCGAGCCTCTGCCTGAAATAATTTATTCCAAAGGCATACAGGTAATTACAACTGAATTAGCGAGAGAAGCACCACGCCTGAAAGATACTGGGTTTATCTCAACCAGCCTGTTTCAGCGCAGTCAACTAGGACGCAACGTTTTTGAGGTTTTATTGACCAAAAATGACAAAATCTTGGAAGGAATGACCTCAAATTTCTATGGAATTGAGGAAAAATCGCTGGTCACTGCACAACGAGGCATTTTGCTGGGCGTAACACGCAAGGTCATACTGGGGCTTGCGAGAGGGCAGGGTATGTCCATGGAGTATCGCGCACCGCGCCTGGATGAGAAATTTGACGAAGCATTTCTTACATCCAGTTCACGCGGCGTGGTGCCGATCGTTTCAATTGACCTGAGGTCAGTGGGGGAGGGGAAGGTGGGGAAGTGGACAAAAACCTTATTGAAAGCGTATCAAGCTTATGTCCAGGAAAGAAGCGAGAGGATAGTCGCGTAGTTGTTTTAGTTTGCTGGTCAAAAAGTCGTCAGCCCATTGATTTTTTCGACTTATTCTCAAATACCGCCTTGTAGATTTTATCCAGTTCATCCTCGCGCTTTTTCTCCCTTTCACTTTTTGACATACGGTCTTTGCCAGGATTTAGGTTATAAGTCACATTCAGAATAGGGGTAAGCTTCTGAATCATAAAAGATTCCAGAAATTGAATCGTAAAGTTCAACCTTGTTGGAAGCATGTCGTTGCAAAAGGACACACAATCGTCAAGGGTCCACAGTTGAATTTTCCAATTCAATGATTCGGGCAGGTGATTTTCAATTTTTACACCGATGGGCGATTCGCCATAGATGACCTTTCCATCCCAAGTCATATGTCCGCCCCAACCAAACCATCTCTCCCAAATATTACTTTTTGAAATTCCAATATATAAAATATCGCCAAGTCCATTTTTGCGAACATATAGCTCATATCTTTTTTCACGGTACTGTTGTTCATGAAATTGCAGGAAATCCAATTCGATCATTTTGACCTCTTCTCAAATACATCGTAATAAGCTTTGTCCAATTCATCGTTTGACAGGTGGGTGTATCTTTGCGTGACTTCAATGTTCTTATGTCGTGCAAGTTCCTGCGCGTATCTGAGGTTTCCCGTACCACGCAATACAGAAGTGACAAAATAATGACGAAAGGAATGCGGGGTGATCTTGCCGACCATTTCTTTACCCAAAAACTGCGCCACGCGTTCCTTGACGATGTTGCGTCCCGTAGTAGGTGTCATTGGTTTAATTTTTTTTCCTGCGCCTTTGTCGTGACGGGCAAAGACAGGCAGGGAGCTCAATTGTTTTCCCGAATTTCCATCAAGAGCAGCTCGATGTGATAGATAATCCTTGATGGCTTGAAGCGAGCGTGAAGTAAAGCGGATAACAGCTTGCTTATCGCCTTTACCAATGATGATGGCGCGTTGTTCGTTCCAATCAATATCGCCGCGCCTGAGATTGCAGGCTTCATGAACGCGGAAGCCCGTATCCGCCAAAGTGAGCAAAAAGGCACGGTCTCGATATGCGCGTAGTTTAGCGTTAGCAAGTTCCTCGTCTCCTGCAGTGACAATTAGATTCTCCACGTTCTCCACTTTAGCCAAAAGGCTTTCAATATCTTCCGCTGGGAACTGTGGAAAACGTATTCCTGGACGGCGCGAACGTTGTCTTATAAGCACAGTCACGCGGGATTGATTGATGTCTGCCAGACGTTCCGAGTCAACATACTGGTAGAAGCCTTTCACAGCCTGCAAATACAATTTCTCAGTGGCAGGCGCAAAGACCTTGAGATATCCAGCCAGCGGAGAGATCAAATCTTCTGTGAGTTTTTCAATAGGGGTGGAGTCGGGTTCCATCCATTTTTCCCTAAGCACATCGCGGAAAATTTGGAGCGCATTCTTATACGCACGCGCTGTATGCACACTGCGAGATAGTTTCACCATATCAATATACTTCGCCATCACGTCTGTGATCATCACAGGAGCATCAGTTTGCTTTTCCATAGGGGTCATTATACGAAGTTTTTTAGTTTTGTCAATGTTTGCGATAATTTTACTTATCGAAAACATAATACTTATCGCAAGCATAGTCACGAAAATGACCACAATACCTCCAACCCACACCAATAATATTAGGTTCATGTTCATCGCCATTTATATACCCTTTTTATATAAGTACTAGACAAGCCCCTAATAGAAGCGCCACTGCCCTCACTAGCTCGTTCGGGCGTCACTTCGCTAGCTCGCTCGTGACATCACGCAATGGCAATCCCATTTTTATATGACAATCTGCGCAGTAAATTTTCTTTTCACCAACTCGATTATGACGATACCCATCACCACGTGAAATCATCTGCAAACACTTTGAACATTTGGCAGTAATTCTGTTTGCTGGAAATAGATCTGCTGGTGATTTGTGCAACACATACATGATTGACCGTAGATGACCAAATTCAAGTGTAAGATTTTCTCCCCCGCCCTCCGACCGAAGCCTAGCTCCGCCAGACGCCACATCAAGCGGAGCGGCGCTCCACGACCGCTCTCCGCTCTTCGGCGCCGTCCTGCGCTTTACGAGCGCAGGGACCGGCCCCTCGAAAGATGCGGGGATGTCGCGATCGTGCGGCTCACTTGACGCGACGACCACCTGATCGGTGCTAATAACGGCTTCGGAAGGCGGGGGAAATGTTTTGATCGGGCGGAAGTGAAATCTAAACTCTAAGTTTATGTCCGTTTTACTTATCGAAAACATAATTATATTTCGTTGTGATGGTGGCGATTTTTCGCCCTCAAAGCTCCCCCACTTCTCGAAATGCGGATGATAAACAGGAGGCGATGGACAATAAAAGAAGATGAGCTTGACGCGCAAACTTGAGGCGGGTTGAAATTAATGTGGCTGTTTCCACGCGGATGAGTTACCTCCCCTGCCCCACATCCGACAGTCACTTGATGAGTGACTGGTGGAGGATGGTTTGTTCGCTCATACCGCGCCGCACACACCTCTACCCCAACCGGCTGGTTTATGGCTGATTGGCGATCAAGTCCTGCCAGGTCTACGGGCCAACACTAAACGAACGGGCACGTATTATGCGGCTGCTTAATGGAGGGCATGATGCTCCCTTCGCCCAGTTTCTTATTGATCGAGGAATCAAACATCCCCCGACGCAAAATTGGACATTCAGGAATCCTTATTTATTCAACAGCGCTTTCGTAAATGGGTCGGTAAAAAATTTGGTTGTGGCTATCAATTTTCGGTAGGTGTCCAGGGTAATATACATGGGTTGAAAGAGCGTATCCCCCTTCCCAACCAGAGGTCCAAAAGCAGTAAACCCAAAGTGTTGATATAACTTTAATTGCCGTGTCGTGCCAGACATGATCGCCAGATCGTAATTGTGCTTATCACAATACTGGGCTAAATATAAGGCAAGGCCCCCAAAAATGCGAGGAGTGCGCTTATCAGGTTCGATTGCCAGTAAACGGATCTCGCAGATCGATCTGTATGCCGGCAAATACGAATCCAGATTTTCCAACTTTGTGTCCAATGAGAACGGACGTTGATCACGCATCGCCAGCATCGCAACCAGGTGGTCGCCCTCCATGCAGATCAAATAGGTATTCTCTGCATGGAATTTATCCACCAGGCGCTTCTCGGCGTTGACCGCATTTTGAGGAATTTCCTCTACAAAAGTCTTGTAATTTAGTCTGAAGATCTGCTCAAATTCGTCCTCTGTTTGCGCAATCTTATACGTCAGTGGTTTCATCAGTATATTTTACCCGGCTGTTGGGATACTCAGCTCAATGGTTGATCAGGCTTAATTGGATCGGTTGACCATTTAGATCCACCTGCGCCTTCCATTCGCCACGAAACTCCATAATTTCATTCACAACCAGTCGCTTGAACTTTTGTGAATGCAAAACTTTATGCCCTTGCGTTACCTGCAATAAAACATTTTTTTTGAATTCCAACGACTGAAACTTCAGCGGGCCGGTGGATTCGGACTCTCCAATGACATTCGGACATACCCACTCCAGGGGCGTTTCAACTTTAACCTCTAGCCTGCCAGTAGGCCATTGGGTATTTTTCAAGTAGCGAATAATAGACCACGCCGCGCGCCGACCTTCGATCGCACAATAGTCGGCGGTGGCCACCCCGCGTAATAAATTCCCCCCTGCAAACACACCCTTGACCGACGAGCGAAAATCAGAATCCACTTGAGGACCACGCGTGCCTGGGTTAATCAACAGGCCGCCAAGACGAGCGATCTCATGTTCAGGGATCCAATCCCCGGTGAAAATGACCGTGTCGCATTCCACGATCTGTTTTTGACCATTTCTGTGCGTAATTTCAATACCTTCGACGCGTTTTTGCCCAAAAATATTTGAAACTAAGGCATATTTTATTATCGGTGTTCGCGTGATGATATCTGCCAACACCCATTTCATGGGCAGATACGGAAAGTAGATCTGGTGTTCTGGCTGCTCCGTCAGCATCATTTGACACTTGACACCCGCATGCATAAGCGTAAGCAAAGCTGAAAGACTCACCAACTCCGCGCCGACAATGACCGCGCGTTTTCCCACGGGCAAATGCTCCTGATAGACAAAGCGTTGCAATGAGCCGGTTGTGTAAACTCCTGGAGGGCGCGTCCCTGGGATCAGCCGCGCTGAACGCGGTCTCTCACGGACACCTGTGGCAAGCAAAACCGCTTTCGCTTCAATATCGCCTAATCCACTGGGCGAAGTAAAACTTAATTTCGATGGGTCCTTCCAGCCAGTAATGGTCGTAGATGTACGAACCTCCACATCTGCCTTTTCCGCCAACTCACGATAGTACCTGGCATATCGCGGGCCCGAGTACATCCGATACAGATCGGCACGGCCAAAACCCGTATGGTGACACAGACGCGGCATCCCACCCGCTTCTGGTTCACGCTCAACGACCAAAATATCCCTGAGGCCCAGCTTCTTCAATTCGATCGCGGTAGAAAGCCCGGCAGGTCCTCCGCCAACGATCAAAACATCACACGCCGTAGCAGCGACTTCAGTCGCTTTTTCAGCCACGCCTGTAAAACGACTGAAGTCGTTACTACCCTTCTCTAAACTTTTCACCAACCCTGCGTGGCAATTAAATCCCTGGCAGCGTCCCTGCAAAGCGCGCGTCCTTCTTCGGAGACCATCCAGATTCGGCGCGGGAATGGTCGAATGTAATGCATCGATTAACTCAGCCCGCGAAACTTTTTCACAATGACAGACGATCTCTGCATACAGTGGGTTTGCCGCGATCATCTTCGCGTTCTGATACGGTCTCACTTCTGCCTGCCCAATGGTTGGCATTTTCACGGGTTTGAATTCATCGTTCATAATCAAATTCAGCCCCGCTCCATTCAAGAGCTCAAGCGCATACTCCGCAACTCCCAGCGCGGAGGAAATCCCCGTGGACCGTATCCCGCCTGCACATAAATATTTTTCTTCCACATGCATTTCGATCTGATAATCACCCTGATCGGTCGCGGCGCGCAAGCCGGCATAGGTTGCGGTAACTTCTTCGTCCAGCAATTGTGGCAATACCTCGCGTCCCTTATCCATCAGTATCTTCAAACCATCAGAAGTCGTTTGCGTTGCGGTCTTATCGTCCAGGTCCTCCGCGGTAGGCCCGAGTAAAATATTTCCATAGACCGTTGGGCTGATCAAAACACCTTTTGTTTTGGCTGTAGGCACAGAAAGCAGAACATGATTAACCAAAGTCCGCGCCATCTTGTCGTAGACGATCAGCTGCCCGCGTCGCGGCGTGACTTTGAAACCAGTATGGCCAAACAGGCCGTCCACTTCATCCAGGCCGATCCCCGCTGCGTTGACAACGAATCGCGTACAAACGGCGCCGCCCTCCCCCTCCAATATCCACGCATCATTTTCCTTTCGCGCACTTCGTACGGGGTGATTCAAAAATAATTCGGTTCCATTCAAGACAGCTTGTGTCGCACAAGCGAGAGGGACTGTGAACGTGCACAAGATCCCCTCCCCTGGCACGAGCAGCCCACCCAGCGCACATTTATTGATATGCGGTTCAAAGCGATAAATTTCCTCCACCGCGATGGTCTCAACATCCATCACTCCGTTTTCATATGCTTTCTTTTGTAACCCAGGTAATGCGTCAAACTGCTCTTGGTTCCACGCGATCAAGATACCTCCCAACCTTTCATGCGCAATGTTTGCTTCGGGCATGAACTTATCCATCAGCGCGTAACTCCGCCGCATGAGACGCGCCTCCAGCGAGCCGGGCTTTGCGTCGAAGCCTGTGTGCCAGATGGCAGTGCTCGCTTTCGATATCCCCATTCCGACATCGGGATTCGCATCCAGGAGAGCGATCTTTAGTTGATAACGCGACAGTTCCCGCGCAATCGCGCTCCCGATCACACCTGCGCCGATGACGGCAACGTCAAATATGCGCCCGTCATTGCGAGCAGGCAGCTCTTCCCGACGACACGTGCGCCGCACTGCGTTTGTTGTACTCGCCGTTTGAGGCTCGCAGGTGAGCAATCCCATCTCGTTTGTTGGAGATTGCTTCGCTTCGCTCGCAACACTTGCACCCCGTTCGGGCCGCGAGCCCGTCGGGGCGAGACGGCCTGCCGCAAGTGCAGGTGTGACATTATGCATGAAACCCCTTGACCGCCTCAAGCGCCTTATTCCAAAGTGCAAGTTTACGTTCCCTTTCTGATTTGTCCATCTTCGGCAAATAGACAGTCTCTGCTTTCCAATTCGCAGCAAGTTCGTCAAAGGAGGTGCCCAATGCCGAAACCCCTGCGAGATTTGCGATACCGATCGCGGTGGCTTCCAACGCGGCAGAAACGCGCACTTCGAGATCCAACAGATCCGCGATCATTTGCATCAGATATGGATTCCCTGAAGGACCACCATCCACCTTCAAATGTGGCGGCGCTTGGCCCGCATCTTGCGACATCGCTGTTACCACTTCGTATACGCGACAGGCGATGCCATCCAGTGTGGCACGCACGATATCCTCTGCGCGGGTGCTGCGATTCAGACCGAACATCGCGCCGCGCACGTCGGTACGCCAGTGCGGCGCGGCCAGTCCCTGCAAGGCTGGCACAACGACTACACTCCAATCCGTGGAGCGCTTCGCCGCATCTGCACTGGCGGGCGAATCGGGAATCAACTTAAGGTTATCCCGAAGCCATTGCACCGCCGAGCCCGTGACGAAGATCCCGCCATCGAACGCATAGGCGGTATGGCCATTGAAATTCCAACCGACTGTCGTGAGCAATCCGTTATTGGAAAGCCGTGGCTTGTCGCCGATATTCATCAAAAGGAAACTGCCAGTACCAAACGAGCATTTCATCTCCCCCGCTTTGAAGCAGGCCTGGCCAAACAAAGCGGCTTGCTGGTCAACGAGCAAGGCGTGTAAAGGCAGGGGTTTTGCATTGCCAAAATCAATATCGGCGATATGTCCTGCGGATGGTTTCACCTCGGGCAACATGCTTCGTGGGACATCGAACAGAGATAACAGATCATCGTCCCAATCAAAGCGATTCATATCAAATAAGAGCGTCCGCGAAGCCGTGGACGGGTCCGTGATATGTAATTTGCCGTTCGTCAAAGACCAGAGTACCCAGGTCTCTGTGGTACCGAATTTTAACGCGCCTGCATGTGCTTTTTTGCGGATTTCTGGATTGTTTTCAAACACCCACTTGAGTTTGGGTGCGGAAAAATAACTATCGAGCAGTAAACCGGTCTTTTGTCGAAGCAGGTTCGGGTCCACGCGTGAGGCGAGTGCTTTACAGACAGATTCGCCGCGCGTATCCTGCCAGACGATGGCGGGAGTCACAGGTTCGCCCGTATCCTTATCCCAAACTACAAAGGTCTCGCCCTGGTTGTCGAATCCAACCGCGGAAATATCGTACCTACCAAGCAAAGGCGCACAGGCCTCTTTGACAGTGCGAACTATGTCTGCTGGTTCCTGCTCCACCCAGCCTGCCTGAGGAAAGCGCGCCGGCAATTGCGCCGAATTCTTTTCCAGCAGCTCACCGCGTTCATCCACGATCACCGCGGTCGTTTGCGTCGTGCCTTGATCAATACCAAGCAGGTATTTCATAAAGTCTCCTCTAATGAAGCCTGACAGGTCTTAATAGTTATTTTTGAAAACGAACTTATCAAGAAGACCTGTCAGGTTTGTCGAAGAATAAAAGCGGCACCTCTTGCGAGATACCGCTTTTATAGTACAGAACGAACGAATTGTCGATGTTAGTCTGCGTATTTCTTCTCGATTTCGGCAATCATTTTCTGACGGTCTTTGATTTTCTCGCCCATGGGCACGCCTTCGAATCTCTTGTTTATCCCGGCGAACCAAAGGATGGGTAAGACCACTAACATGCCCACAGTCAGATAGAAAACTGGAGTATTTGGAGGGAAGAAACCAGTCGTAGCAAGAAGAATTACACCAGCAGATGCTACGATAGCGATAGGCTTAGACAACCCACCGAAGTTGAACGGACCCTTTTCTTTCCAGGTCTTGCCCTCTGCAAGGATCCCCGCCACGACGGGCATGGCATAGGAGATATACAGGAAGACTGCACAGCCTGTGGCGAGGACGAGGAAGATGTCCACACCCTGCAAGCCAAGTGCAGCGCCAATGATACCCGTCAGCGATGTGACGAATGCCAGCACCGCGCCAGTCCAGATGGCGTAAGTGGGTGTGCGATATGCAGTGCTAATATGAGAGAGGAAACCGGAGGCAGGCAAGCCGCCATCGCGGGCAAAGGCGAACATCATGCGCGATGTGGATGTAAGACCAGCCAGAGCGCAGATATAGTTCGTGATCACAATGCCCACAGCGAGTATCAGGCTCAGGGCAAAAGGCATCCGTGATGAGCTCCACATATAGAAGAACGAGTTGAAGCCCGCGGCCGCGCCTTCATCGAGACTGGGCATGGTTAATACAAACGCCGCCACCATGACCAGTCCAAATGTCCAGGAATAGAATACGGAGGTCCACATGCCCTTGGGGACGTTTACCTGCGCGTCATGCGTTTCTTCGGAGGTATGACCTGAGGCATCAAAGCCTGTGATGGTGTACATCACGTAGATCAGCCCGAAGAAGAAGGCTATGAACAGGCTGGACACAGCGTTCGGAATTACGTTACCGCCCAGCTCACCGGTGTAGTTGGTGAAGGTCACGAGGCGTGAGAAATCCAGGGCAACGGGTGAGAAGGCAAACAGCGCGATGACGAAGATAATTGTCACGGCAAAGATCAGGTAGCCGCTGAAGTCAGTGAGCTTCGTTGTAACGTTGATTCCGTAATGGTTGAAAAGTGCCTGGGAGACCAAAGCGAGGATCACAAAGATATGCTGGGTATTAATGTTCCAAGTGGAGGAGTCCATTCCCAGGAAATGCCCTCCGAGCACGGTGTCTACCAGCAATCCCTTGAAAAAGACCTGATACAGGAAGACATCTACCGAGGACACAACGAACAGCAGGCCGAGCAGGTTAAACCAGGCAGTCATCCAGCCCCAGAACTTACCGCCGAGGATCGAGCTCCAGTGATACAAGCCGCCAGCCGTCGGGTAGGAAGAAGCGATCTGTCCCATACTGAGAGACACTAACAAAGCAAAAAAACCACCGACTAGCCAGCCGATGAAGGCGCCGCCTCCGCCCGTGGAATTGAAGGCGGCATAGAACGCGGATATACCGCCTGCCAGGATATTAATGATCGAGAATGAAATTGCGAAATTCGAGAACCCGCCCATACGACGGGATAGTTCCTGCGCATACCCCAAATTATGCAATACTTTCTTATCGTGCTCCATACTTTTATCAGCCATTTTCGTAATTCTCCTTGTGTTTATTTTTATTTATCTGACATTCAGAAACCGAACTTACGTAGAGCAAACATAATATTAGTGATACACATCCTCCTCCCTTCCGATACGGAAGGCTCCTTTGAATGGTATGTTTTGAAAACACTTGCAATATAAAAAGGGTACGAGAACCAAAACATAATTCCACAAAATCCCTCTTGATGAAATAGAAT
>CAZSVR010000038.1:36666-37360 GCA_964610295.1 uncultured Anaerolineaceae bacterium | reverse complement strand
TGCGCGTCGCATTGTGGAAGCGGATAAATTCCTGCGGGCAGGGAAGTGGATCACCTGGCATCCGAGTCTCTTGCTCGGCGCGGATCTCACAGGTGCAACTCTGGGAATTATTGGCTTTGGTCGCATCGGCCAGGCGGTCGCCAGGCGAGCACGGGGGTTTGACATGCGCGTGCTATATCATAGCCCGAATGCAAAACCTGCTTCCGGCGCGCAGCCTGTGGCTCTCTCTACTTTGTTACACGAATCCGACTTTGTTTCGATCCATGTCCCGCTTAAGCCTGAAACAAAGCATTTGGTCAATGCAGAATTTCTAGCGAAAATGAAGCCGAACGCGATTTTGGTCAACACCGCGCGCGGGGGCGTGCTCGATCAAACTGCTTTATATAATGCCTTAAGAGAAAATAAAATATTTGCCGCCGCGCTGGATGTAACCGACCCTGAGCCCTTGCCGATGGATAGTCCATTGCTTGAGTTGGAGAATTGCATCCTCGTGCCACATCTTGGAAGTGCCAGCAAAAAGACGCGCGATAAGATGTCGCTGCTGGCCGCGCAGAACCTGGTCGCGGGCGTAAAAGGGGAACGATTACAGAACTGTGTGAACCCAGAGGTCTATCGGGCAGAATCGTCTGATTAGTCGGATTAGTCGGATTGGTCTGGCTGGTCCAAATCGTCCAGCCTGTTGATCATCATGGAT
>CAZSVR010000038.1:10874-36592 GCA_964610295.1 uncultured Anaerolineaceae bacterium | reverse complement strand
CTGTTTTGTACTTATTTTTTCGAGATCGGTCGAGAAAGCCAATCAGGCCATTGATTTGTTTCAGGATCTGTAACGCATCCTCATACGTTTGATCAAATTGAGATTGGGTAATGTATTGCTCGTCCAGCGCAATGTACAGTTGGGATTGTGTTTCTGTTGTCGAGCGACGCGCGTAACCCAGGAAGCGGATGAACTCGGAATCTGACCCGGCTCCAAATCCCTCTGCGATGTTATGCATAATGGAACTTGCCGCGCGGCGAATTTGATCTTTGAGCGCGAAATCCCCTGCAAATTTTTCCTGCCTGCTGAAACTGTAGATCAATCGAACGAACTCGCGCGTCTTTTGCCAGACGTGCAAATCTTCAAACCTTTTCACAGTTGCCATGATCCCTCGACCACTTAGACTAATCAGACCACTTGACCAATAAGACTACTTAGACCAATCAGACCACTTGACCAATAAGACTACTTAGACCAATCAGACTAACTCTGTGCAAATGTATCAATTAATAACTTGAAATTCCCACCAACGGGATATAAGATCGGACAGGTACATCCACGCTTCTTATATTCTTCCACCTTGGTACGGGCTTCTGCCGGGGTGCCTGACGCCGTGATCTTGTGAACCAACGCATCGGGGACAAGATGCTTGGCTTTGTTGATCTGTTCCTTCGTAGCGGGCCAACCCAGAATGGACTGGATCTGATCAATGACTTCCTGCGAAACGCCGGAAGCCTTTGCAATGTGCGGCTGTTGGGCGAGATATTGGCATAACAACTCTTTGGTGTATTCGATCGCTTGATCGTGATCGTGATCCACTGAACAGACGATCAACTGGGGTCGGTCAATATCTTCGAGTTTTCGCCCTGCTTTCTTTGCACCTTTTTCAAGCAGTTGAAGCGCGTTGTCATTGTATTCAGGCGGGACGCAATAGTTCATCACACAGCCATCCGCAATTTCGCCGGTCATTTCCATCATCAAGTCACCGGTCGCACCGATCATGATGGGAACGTTGCGCGGCTCGCGGCGACCATGTACCACATCCAGTTCGATGTCGTCTACATGGTGGAATTCACCATGGAAGGTGACGCGTTCCATGTTCAACAAGCGGCGCATGACCTCAATCGTTTCGCGCATGGCGAGCAGGGGCTTCCTGCGGTCAATGCCCACATTTTTTGCCAGCGGGTCCCACCAGGCGCCGATGCCGCAGATGATGCGATTTGGGGCAAGGTCATCCAAAGTTAAGAATGTGGCGGCCAGCAACCCGATATTACGTGTCCAGTTATTAATTACACCTGAACCGACTTTGATCTTATTCGTGACTGCCGCGTAAGCGGCCATCGGCACGATCGCGTCGCGCACCAAACGCGACTCGGCCTGCCATACGGCTTCAAAACCTTTCTCTTCGGCGTATTTGGCATATTCCAATCCATCACGCAGATCGTGCGAATCTTGTAAATAAAGGGCAACGCGCTGTTTGGCCATTGCATTCTCCTTGGAGGTGGGAATCTAAAGAGATTGCCATAGAGTTTGCAGGCTCTGTGGCAAATTGTGACTCTATACTTTGATTGCTTCCATCTTTCGCACCAATTCCAGATCTTCGGGCAGGTCCAAATCCAACCCGAGTGAGGCAAGTTCAACGATCTCCAACCTCGCACCGGATTTTTTCACCCGCTCACAATGTCGCTGAAAGGAATTTTCGCCGAAGTCGTACTCGATCAACCCGGCCGGGACCATCAACAACGCGTTCGTCCCTTTACCGTGTCTGTCGGGGGCGATCACAACAACGGGCGGTTTCGCTGCCCGGTCAATCAAAGTGAGCACATCTTCAGGAGCCAGGAAAGGGAGGTCCGCAGGCAGGACCAAAACACCCTGCGTGGCATGTACTTGCGCTACAACAGTTGCGCGCGCCAGCGCGGTGTTCAGTTGAGGCTGACCATCCTCTTGTACCGTCTTCGCACCGTAGTTGCGCGCGATCGTCAAAGCATGCGGGTCGCGACTGACGACCAAAACCTGATCCAGCTCTTTCAAAGTGGAGAGCGTCTTAAGAGTACGCTCCAATAATTCTTGATTTAAAAACGTTCTTTCATCTTCTGAAAGCATTCCGGCCAAACGCGACTTTCCGCGTCGCAACGGTTTTACAGGGACGATCGCCCAAAGTGTCAAGTTTACAAACTCCGCATAAAGTGTAGCACATCCTCTGCCAATCGAACGCGATCTGCAAGGTTTCTCATCACTGTATCAGTTACCAGCGTTCTGACATTTATCCGTTTTGCAAATTTTTCGTCCACCTTGTCTAACACAAAACCGGTCAATAAGCCGCGATAGTGTTCAGCCACCGCGAGGCTCGAAGGTTCAATCCCCATCTCGGCGTACATTTTTGCGGCAGGTCCTTTTACGGTCTTTCCGCCAAGGATGGGTGAGACTGCGATCACCGGCTTTTTTATTTTTGGGATGACCCGCAAAATGGGATCGATGCTTACCCAGGGATTTGACGGGCAAATGACCACCGCGTCTGCCGAATCGATTGCTTCACGCGTCCCGGGTGCTGGTTCAGCGGAATCGGCCCCGTCAAACCGAAAGCCTTTGATCTTCGGCTCGCAATGTCTGTGAACGAAATATTCCTGAAAGGCCAGTTCACCTTCTTCAGTGTCTACGATCGTTCGCACAGTTGAATCTGACATGGGCAAGATAGTATGCTTAATTCCCCAAGCCTTACAAAACTCGCGGGTAATTTGCGAAAGAGACATTCCTTTTTTGAGTCGCCGCGTACGCTCGAGATGGGTCGCGATATCCTGATCGCCCAAACGGAACCAACCCGGCCCGCCTAGTTTTTCCACATTCGTGATCGTATTCCAGGATTCGTTCGCACGTCCCCAACCTGTTTCAAAGTTGGCTAACCCTGCGAGGGTGTAACAAACTGTATCCAGATCAGGACAAATGTATAAACCCAAATGTTCAAAATCATCGCCAGTGTTGACGATGACCGTGAGGTCTTCAGGTCCCAGGATTTGGGCGAGTCCGTGCGCGAGTTTCGCACCACCGACTCCACCAGCTAAGGCAGCAATTTTCAATTTTGATTGCTCCAGCCGCCGTCCGCGGCGGCGATTGAGATCATTGTGCGCCGCGGACGGCGCACTGAGCATTCTGAACAATTTTCATAACTTGATTAGAACGTTTTTACAATGTCCTCAATTGGTTTTCTCGCTCTGAGTTCTGGAATATCCGCAGGATATCCGAGCAGGAACATGGCTTGTGGTTCCCATGTTTCAGAGATGTTCAATGCGCTTTGCACGGTCTCTTGAGCGAACATGGGACTGCATACCCAAACGCCGCCCAAGCCCTCCGCGTGCGCAGCGAGCAAAAGCTGCATCCCGGCGTTGGTCGCTGATTGTGTGGCAATCATGTATTCTGCTTTTTTGCGGCGCTCATCAGGATAGTTGTCCATTTCGCTCATATCCACGCACAAAATAATGACGACGGGCGCCTTCGTGATCCGTTCGCGCGACTTGGTCACACGTTTTTCAATCTCACTTGCTGCTAGTTTATCTTTTTCGAGATCGCGCTCAAATTCCTCTGCCATCGCATCTGAAAGATGTTTTTTGATAGCGGGATCTTTGATTACGACAAAACGCCAAGGCTGGCGGTTATGTGCGGAGGGTGCGAAAGTAGCGGTCTGGAGAATCTCTTTTAAAACGTAATCAGGCACCGGGTCAGGTTTGAAGCGGCGGATCGAGCGGCGCGTCCGCAGGAAGGTTTGAAGATCAATGGGGGTCAATGTGAGTCGGTTTAATTTTGTAGATGATCCGCTTTTGGCCTTCGCGGTATTTCCATGGCTCGCCGTCATATTTAAGCGCAAGCTGATTGATATGTTCATCTGCGCCCTCCCGTACGTATTCAGCTACTTCGCCGCGAATGCCAATATAGCGGTAAACATCCTTTGGGTCTTGAATGACAAGGGCGACTTTGGGGCGTGCCTTCATGTTCCTGTCTTTTACGCGGCCCTCGTTGGTATTGATCAGAATGTGTTCGTCGTCGCTGTCAAACCAGATCGGCGTGACCTGTGGCGAACCATCGGGCATGGTCGTCGCGAGAAAGAGATAGGCCTTGGTTTCGTCTTTGAGAAGATCGAGATATTCTTTAGGAAAAATTTTCATGTTGACCTCATTTGCAAAGATAACATCTGTGTATTGGAATCATATTAGCGGAACATATCCAGTTCTTTTGGACGAAGGAGTTCTTTGAGCGAACCCTCCTTCAATGGATAGGGGAAGCCGCGTACATGTACGGCCGGAGTCCCTTCGGCAGCCTGCCCCATCACGAGGGACGCGGCGGCGGCCAGTTCGTCTGCCACCCCAACAATCGTGACGCGCAGTTTATAACCGAACAGGTCCTTCCAGCCGCGTTCGTCGATTAGCGCGGGGAGGCCGCTCAGGCCGATACAAAGACCGACGGTTCCATTTCTCCAGGCGCGGCCGTGTGAGTCAATGATCGCAATGCCAGGATCGACGTTTGTCTTTTCCTTTATTTGATCTCTGATCTGTTTCGCCGAACGATCAGGGTCTTCGGGCAGCAATAAAACATATTCTTCGTTATGATCCCCTGCACCCGCCACATTGGAGTGATCAATACCTGCATTGGCGCAGATGAATCCGAGTTTGTGTTCGACGATGATCGTGTTGGGCCGCGTGCGCAGGACTTCAATGCTTTCCTGAAGCATGAGTTCCACCACGCGCGGGTCTTTCTCTGTTTGTGTCGCGAGTTCGATTGCGCGCGGGGTGGGTGTTATATCTGCAAGGTTGACCACACGCCCTTCGGCCTTGCTCACGATCTTCTGTGCGAGAACGAGAATGTCGTTGTTTTGTAATTGAATATCTGTATTCAAAAGCGAATTAAGAATAATATCCGCCAAATTGTCATCTCGGCGGATCAGAGGGATATTCTTGAGTGAAGTAATTGTGAGAGTCATACGTCGCGCGTTAAAGCGTTCGAACGTTAGAACGTATCAACGCGCTAACGGGGAACGCCTGTAATTTTTATGCCTGCATAAGTAGATCCGTATTTTTTATTAATGCCGATCAAAACGCTGGTTAGCCCTTCGATAACCACGGAATTTTCGATCGGACCCGCATCCCAGCCGCGTAATCCCGCGGCTTCGACAAGCTTCAGCACTTCGCCTCGAGCCTCTTTGGAAGTACCGGCGACGAGCACGTCACATTCGACGTCCGCGTTATCCAGGAGATGTTCGTGTGAAAGATTCTGGAACGCGGCGCAGACCTGCACATCATCGCCAACGATCTGTTTGGCTTCCTGCGCGGCGGAACCAGCCGCAGGCATTTGCACTGTTGCAACTTTCGGCGGGATCAATGGCACGGTCACATCCACCAGGATCTTGCCTTTGAGTTCACTTTTGACGGATTCCAACGTATCGCGATGCGCCGCATAGGGAACGGTCAACACGACAATATCCGCATCACGCGCCGCCTCGGGGTTGCTCAGCCCTTTGACGGAGATGCCTTCCCCGAGCATTTCCCTGATCTCATTCGCGGCGGCGATGGCTTTATCCACGTTTCGTGAACCGATGTGAACATGATAGCCAGCTTTTGCCCAACGATAGGCCAGTCCTTTGCCCTCCTTCCCGGTCCCACCCAGAACTGCAATACTTAGCAATAGTGATGAATCGCTCATAAGATCTCCAAAAGTGTCAAAGTATAAATGTGCTGAAAGTGCAAAAATCTTGCCAGAATTACCTTCCGCAACATTTGTCATTACAGAAACACAGGCTCTTCTTATCTGATCTCGCAGGCCAAAATCCTTGCTGAAATCACCTGTGCTTGCAATCTTATATATCATCTGCTTGAGTTTACGCGCGTCTTGTCATGCGATCATGTCTTCAAACTTCTTGATCAGAGCCATTATTCCTCGTGAGAAGGATGACACATTTGACCCTAGGACACCTTGGAGACCTCTTCCTCATATCTTTCCCAAATGCGTGGGGCGATCGCTTTTGCGCGGGCGGCGATCTCTTCTTCGTCAAGCGTGAGCAATTTACGGTCTTTCATCAATACTTTTCCCGCGACGATGGTTGTTGTCACCATGCTTTGTTGAAAACCGAAGATGATATGCCACGGCAGGTTGCCGTCTGTGAGTGGTGTATACGGATAGTATTCCACAAAAATTAAGTCTGCAGCCGCCCCAGGCGTGATCTTTCCAATGGGTCGGGCCGAAAAGAACAAGTTGGCGAGCTCAGCATTGTTATAGACCGCCATTTGAGCTACATCATATCCGCTCATGCGGCGCGGGTCGCGATGATGAGCTTTGTGCAGGAGGTAGGCAGTCTTCCATTCCTCCCACATTGCGTTGGAGAAACCGTCATTTCCCAAACAGACTTTTATCCCCATTCCCATCATGGACTCAACCTGCGCGACGCCCACGCCGTTATTCATATTCGAACGTGGCTGGTGCGTGAGCCAGGTGCCGGTTTCTTTGAGAATTTCCATTTCCCGCACATCCAGGTGGACCCCGTGTGCGCAGATGGTGTTGGGTCCGAGGATGCCATGCTTTTGCAATCGTTCGATCACACGCATTTCGCTTCTATTCAAACTGTCGTATTCATCGGACTCGTGTTCCGCGGTGTGGATGTGAAAGCCGGTCCCTTCGGGTACCGCGGCCGCACAAGCCTGTAAGGTGACGCCGGAGAGCGTCAGGCTGGCGTGCAGGCCGAAGGTCCCCGCAAGCCGCGGATGCGGGTTTGCGGCCAGTCGTTTTAAGAAGCGGATGTTCTCGTTGATCCCCGCGTTTGCTTTTTCGAGTCCATCCCGATCCGTTACTTCGTAACAAAGCACTCCGCGCAGGCCGCTCCTATCGACTGCATCTGCGATCAGATCAAGTGAGCCGTCAATATAATTGGGGGAGGCATGATGATCGATCAGAGTTGTTGTGCCGTGCTTGATCGCGTCCACAAGGCACACCAAAGCAGAGTAACGGATCGCTTCCGCGTCCAGTGAGCGATCAAGCGGCCACCACAATTTTTGCAGGATCTCGGGGAAGTCCGCCGGCGCGGAACCGGGGATGGCCATGCCACGTGCGAATGCGCCGTAGAAATGGGTATGCGCGCAGATGCTGCCGGGCATAACGTATTGTCCGTTTGCATCCATCGACCTGGCGCGCGGATATTTCGCAGTGAGGGATTTGGTGGGGCCGATTTCCTTGATGTGATCCGCTTCAATATAGATCGCATGGTTTTGAAGAATGCGGTTTGGGGAATCCCAGGTGATGACATTTGCATTCGTAATTAGCATGATTAACCGAATCCGTATTGACTGGGATGCGGGAGTTTAAACCCTGAGGTGCCGAGCTCCCAAATGATGTTGAATGCACCTTCGCGTAATTCGGGGTCATCTTTGTACATTGCACTATACAGTTGTGCGATCACGCCTTCGGAAGGGGTGAATTTTAGATAAGGCAGGGATGCCAGGCGCGCTTCCGCGTCATCGCTCTTAAGTGCCAGCAGGAGAATATCGGTTGCCTGTGCACCCGGGGAGATGCCGACTCCCTGCTTGCCGGCAAACTCGATGAGCCAGGGGCACTCAGATGGAGCTTTCAGTTTGTGGGGCGCGCGATCCGCGATGTTCGTTCTGGCATCCAATACTTCAGTGGCGGCGTTTCGTACAACCCATTGATCGTCATCCACCTGGATCTTTTGCAAGGCCTCGATTGCCCAGGGCTCGTCCATCCGGCCAAGGCCATAAGCTGCTGAGCGGCGCAACAGGATGTCTGCATGTGTCACACCGTCACGCAGCATGGCGTGACCTTCGCCCGGGTCATTCGCAAGCGCTTCAGCCGCAGCGCGCCGCACTTCTTCATCGCCGCTCAGAAGCGTACGCGCAACGACTTCCAATGCATCGTTGGTGCCAATGGCAACCAATGCCAGGCACGAGGCCCGTCGAACAGACAGGCTTGGGGCCCCCAGCGCGCGTTCCAGAACCTGAATTGCCTTAACGTCTTTCATGACACCAGTAGCCAGCACAGCAAGATGGACGAGTTCAAATGAATTTGTGGTCGCAAATTGCCGAAATAATGTGGCCGCGCTTGGATCGTTGCTGACGGCAAAGGCGGCCATCGCCTGTCCGCGCAAGCTAAGCGGGATCCCCTCGGTTTGTAAAATGGCAGCAAGTGTGCCGAAAAGTTTTCCGCGCCAGGGAGCGTTTTTGGGTGAATCGCGCAACCAGCGGGCCGCGGCCAATAATGGACGGTGCATCGGCAAACGGGAAAATTCCATGAGCGACTGGACAATTTTGCTGGCATCACCATGGGCAGCGAAATACCGCATGGCGAGATATTTTCCGGACCAATCCGGTTGGTTGAGAATGATCTCCTCGGCGGCGTAATTCGTCATGCCGCGACCTGCAAGGTAACCTGCAAATACGGGATGAATAAATCGCATCTTGTTATTTGGATAACTCTGTAATAACCCGCTGGAAGTCATTTTTCCAAGCAGGCCTGAAGAGGGTGTTGAAACAATCTTTTCGCCTCTTTTCGCTTTTTTGGGTTTGCCTTCCTCCAGTGTTCCCTCAGCGGATGGATCCGCAGACGTATTTTCCGATTTATCTTCTGCTGGTTCAAATGATTTAACCCAGTCGCGGGCCTTTCTGGGATCGAAAAGAGGCTGGGAATTGAGGATCACCTGCATGGCGAGGGTTTCAAGTGCCGCGAAAGGTGTGTTCGCCGGAGCGATCCGCCTGATATGTGTAGCGATCGCTTCAAGCACATGAGGTCCAAGGCTGTCACCCGCGTAGGCACCCCATGTTTGGAGAGTAATTTCAAGGGGAGTTAAATGCGCGTTTTCACCACTCAACCAATCGTTCAGTAAGATCGAATCCACTTGTTCAGGTCCAGTTTGTGACCAGGCTTCCAAAGCAACGGTTTGACTCCAAAGCTTGCCCCATCGATTCATAAATTGATCCACGCGGAGAGGGGACCAGGTCATTAGGGAGAGAGGCGTGAATCCCAGCCCGATCAGGCCGTCGAGATATTCCGGGGCACCCGCAACGACGAAGCGGGCTTTTGGATAACTTTGCATAACCGACTTAATATATTCGGCAACCATCTGCTGCTCGGCGGGCGGGATTTCATCATAGCCATCAACTAGCAGTATGGCCTGACCATTCTTGAAAGTATTTTGAATGAATCCGGGAATTCGACCCAGGTCAAACACGCGCGCATTTTCGGAGGCGACATCGATGATCGGCTTGAGTGGGTCTTTGTTGTCAGAGATCGGAAGATTGAGGTCGGCCACATGTACAAGATATGGAACTGAGTTTTGCAAATCACCAAGCTTTTCACTTCTGTTCGCTGCAAGTGAGGCGAGGTGCGCGAGCGCGACAGTTTTTCCGACGCCGGGTTGGCCGATTATGACGATATTTGAATTGCCGGATAATGCCTCCGCGACGGTTAGTGTTTGCGGAAGATAAACTGCGGCAATTTCAGGCCAGGTGGGCAGATAGGGAATGGTTTGTGAAACAGCATCTTCAAATTTAGGTGATGTGCCCGGTTCCACCGCAGGAGGAGGTGTGAGCAGCAGCGGTTCCTGGATAATTTCATCCAATGCAAATAACGGCGCGGCCAGATGCATGCCCTGGGCGCGTCGCAGGGTGTTGCGACGGTGGTTTTCCTCCACAGTTGTGGACTTGCGAGTTTGGGCGACCTCGCGCTGTTCCCTAAGCCCACTGCGCATTTCATCCCATAACGGGCGGGCGCGGCTGGCGAGAAACCAGAACAAGGAGGCTGTCAGGAAGCCAACGATAAATGAAAAAGGTTCAAGCGCGAAATTGAACATGGGTCAACTCGCGTAAAGAATTCGCCCGCACGACGGGCAATAAGCCAATTGGCTGGAGGATTTTGCGTTCTGCTGCACGGAGGCATTCAGCGTTGAGCCGCATGCAGCACAGGCGTTGTCATTGAAATCGGTGATCGCCACCCCTCGTTTTTGTTTGCGAAGGTTTTCATAGGTTCCAAGCAGGCCATGTTCAAGAGGAGTAACCGAGGCGTCGCGTTCTTCGCTTAAGCGCTCGAGGTCTTTCAGGCATTTAGACCGGTCTTCGAGCAGTTTTTTATGTTCGTTTCCCAGGCGTGATTGGATCATTTCCAATTGGACTTTGGCGTCTTTCAATATATTCTCGGCTTTTTCTGCATTGAGCATGGATTCGAGTTCGCGTTCCTCGAGTATGACGAGATATTTCTTGAGCGAGGCGGCCTCTTTTTGCAGGTCTTGCAACTCTTTTGGGTTTTGGACTTTGCCGCCGTATAGGCTTGATTCTGTTTGTTCGATCTTGAGCTTCTGGCTGTGTGTTTCTGCTTCGGTGTTCTTCAGTTCATGTTTTGCCAGATGATATTTTGTCTGGGCCGTTTTCGCATATTCAAGTGCGTCGCGCAATTCCGCATCGTTTTCAAGTGATTTGCGGATCGAATCTAGCTGTACATGAGCGCGGTCAATTTGGCGGTCCACTTGTTGCAGGCGGTAAAGTCCGAGTGAGGCACTCATGATTTGAATTATATACGAAGAGTGAAAAAATGACCCGTTTTCACGTTGCACTTGCAGTTCAACTGCGAGTGCAACAATGGGTCACGTGATTATTGAACTGTAACATTGAAGTAATTGTAGACAGCCTTTGTGAGATCGCCGACCAACGGGTTGGTCGTATCCCAAATATTATTCAAGGGATGATAGGTATAAATGGAGAGAACGAAATTGCCGCCGGGGGAATAAACAATGCCGGCATCGCTAATGTCGTGGACCGTTCCATCCGAGGCGGGCACATATCCGTGTTTATGAGGCACGAGTGTTCCATCCGGTACACCGCCCTGGATCAGAGCGCCCAGCTTGTCCTGGGCCATGAAGTCAATCAGCAGTTGACAGGTATCTGAGCGGATCTTATCCTGGAAGGCCGCGATCAAGGCACCGCCACCATTTTGTGCACACTGATAAATGTCCGTTAGAAGTGTGCCCATTTCGGCCGTTGTTGTTTGTGAATAAGGGTCCGGGTCGGTGAAGACATCCGCGCGGGAGTTGCCGGGAGTCGCGGGCTGGGGGGAGAGAGGCGGTGCGCCGAGATAAAAGAACCCATTAAGGAAAGTGCTGTTTAAGCCAAGCGTTTTCATATTTTGTGTGACGATGAGCGGGCCGATGTTGGGGTCAATCGCTTCGAGAACGAGGTCAGTGGAGGAATTATCTGATTTTCCAAGCACCCTGGAAATGATATTTTCCGTAGCGGTGTCAAGAAGGCTTCCGCGGTTGATCAAATATGAGGTGACAATAGGAACCTTGATCGTACTGGAGGCGCTAAATGCTATATCCGGTTCAGCCAGAATTTCCTGTTTGTTATCCATTGCAAAGTGGATCTCCTGCCCGGTTTGCAGGTCTACCATATAAAGGCCGATCAGGCCGTCAAAATTGGATACCGTCACGATTTGCTTTAGCAGGATCTCAAGATTTTCGATGGTCGGTCGCGCAGCGGTACTGCGCGTGAATGAAAGCGCAACACTGCGATCTGTTGAAGAACGAAGCGCGTCGCTGATGAGTTGCACCGCGCGGTCGAGGTCCAGGGATTGACCGGGTTGGCCCGGCAGGAACGAGGTCCCGCCTGGAATCGGTTGTGCCGGGGAAGCGGGCTGGTCGTAACGGGCGGCGATCTCATTTTGAAGATATTCTCTCAATCGGTCTTCAGCGATCTTCGAGCTTAATGGAATTTCGGTTACTTGTGGATTCTGATTCCACAAATATTCCCAGAATCCGCCCCAAAATGGACCGCCTGTGCGAGTGAGATCAGCCGCGGCGAGCATCGTTTCAACATCAGTTTGAAAACCGATCACTCCGGGGTCAATATGTATGAGGGCGCTGTTGTAGGTGACTTCGATCGGGGAAGTGTAAACTTCGAGGAGCCTCTGGGATGCCTCACCCGGAGTTAATCCACCGACTGGCACACCTGCAATGGCCATGCCAGCAGGGTAGTTATTTCGTTGACGGCTATAGCCAATCAGGGAGACAATCGCGAGCACGATGGTCGCGCTCAGGAATAAAATTGAGACACCCCGAAGGATGGTATTGGCATTACGGTTTCTCAATCTACCTCCAAAGAGATCATAAAAATCACGAAAAAAGTATAACACACCAAAAAGGGCCGGTTATGCTAGAATACCCCCGCCAGCGCGCTGGCATATCAGGTCCTCAAAGGTTGGGTATGATCCGCTCCTTCCTCATCTATCTCTCAAAAGCAGCCTGGGCACGAAACCTGGTTACGCGTTGGAGTTTTGCCCGGCGTAGCTCATCCCGTTTTGTAGCCGGGACGAATCTTGTCGATGCGATGCGGGTCGTGCACGGATTGAACGCAAGAGGGATCAATGCGACTCTTAACCATCTTGGCGAGCACACGAATACACCGCAAGACGCGCAACAGGCAACCGATGATATCTTTGCGACTCTCGACGCCATCGGAGCAGACGCGAATGCCCGCGCCAACGTTTCCATAAAGTTGACCCAGATCGGTCTGGGTCTGGACGAAAGCCTGTGCGCGCAAAACCTGGAGAGAATCCTGGCCCGAGCCCGGCAGAATAATTCCTTCATCCGCGTTGATATTGAAGATACGCCCTACACCGATAAGACCACTAACTTGTATTACGCCATGCGTCAAAAAGGATATGACAATGTGGGCATGGCCGTGCAGGCCTACCTCTTCCGCGCCGAAGTGGACATGCGCAACTTGCTGCAAGACCAGATCCACGTCCGCTTGGTGAAAGGCGCTTACAACGAACCACCCGATAAAGCCTTCCCCCGCAAGGCGGATGTGGATGCGAATTATGATCTGCTTTCCAAGATCATGATCGACACCTCGCTTGCAAATCAATCGAGATTATCAAAAGACGGCCGAATCCCGCCGATCCCCGCGATCGCCTCCCACGACGAGAAGCGGATTGCCTTCGCCAGACAATACGCGGATAAAATTGGCCTGGCGAAGGAAGGACTCGAATTCCAAATGCTTTACGGGATTCGCCGGGATTTGCAGGACCAACTTGCAAAAGATGGATATCCCGTGCGCGTGTATATACCCTTTGGGACACATTGGTATCAATACGTTATGCGTCGCCTCGCAGAGCGACCCGCAAATATCTGGTTCTTTATTACGAATTTCTTCAAAGCGTAAGACCTTGTCAAACTCAGCGAACTCTATTTTGTAAGTTCACTGCGTTTTTGATTCATGATGGAATATTATTTTTTCTAATCCATATTGCCAAATCTAGAATATGCAGCCTGCCTCTTGAACTGAAACAGCTGGCGAACTTCCGGCGTTGTTGTATGCTTGGAGCGTGTAGGTGTACGGTCCACCATAAGGAGGTGTATCAGAGTACTGCGTTGTGTTCGCGTTTAAGGTGGAAATAAGGCTGCCGTCCCTGTACAATCTGTAACCCGTTTCACCTTGACTGTCTGCCCAATATAAAAGTACCGTATAAGCAGTATCACTGCAAACCTGGTTGGTGATATTGAATTTTCCCGGACTACCAGGTGGTTTGAGTGGCACTGCAGTAGGCTCAAGCGGGATGGCAGTACTTGTTGGGATCAGCAAAGGTGGAGCAGGATAGATTTTTAGCGTGCTCAGGTTCACATCAGGATCAATCTGAACGGTGTTCGATCCCAGCCAGCAATTGACACCAGGGTAAATAGGATTGTCAACGATAAACCAACCTGATATTTCGCCTATGCCAAGCAGTTTCAATTTTGTACCGGTTTGCACTGAGCTAACCACGTTGTATTGATCTCCGGGGCCTTCCCAACACAGAGTGCTTACACGTGCCAAGCCGACAGGTACCGCATCACTCGGGATGAGAGTAATTATGAGGGAGGGTATAATTGGATCTAGAGGAAGTTGCACAGCTGGAAGAAGAAGACGAAATTCGTATGCTCCCAGATCACATAATCCATCAGAGCGAGAAAAACCGGTTTCATCTAGAAAATCAACGTCGGGACTAAAAAAAGAAGGAAGACCGTCGGTATCAATATTACATTCTATTACATCAATCGCAGGACTTCCGTAAGCCAATCCAAGCGTATAAGGAGCATTACCGCTAGGCAATGTGATCCCGCCATGGTCGTCAAAATCTGAGAACAGAGCTGTTTCCTCAATGATTTTATAGGGAGCAGGACCACATGTTTCATCTCCAATCAAGGATGGGGCATCCATGTAAATAAAACCTGCGGAGGAGGAGCCATAACATTGCGAACCACTATTCTCCGCAATGATGCTACGGCCAATTGTGAACCGACCTCCGCGAATCCACAGCCCATTTCCCTGATTACGAGCAATGGTTACATAGGCTAATTCGCTATCTGATCGGGTCATGATTACCGCCCCTGTTTCACCCACTTCATTATCAACAAAGGTACTGTTGCCAATAGCGATACCTTGGGAACCATCCATTGCGATTACCGCGCCTCCCCTGCCAGTAACGCGATTATTGCGAAATGTAGTATTTATTATTCCAAGTCCGTACTCGCTTTCTCTTTCACCTCCTGGTGACCCCTTTATTGCTGAACCTGTTGGACCTGTGTTGTTGATGAATTCGGAATTTCTAATTGTGAAATGTCCAGACCCGCTTAATTCGATTCCTACTATATTGTTTGAGAAGACACAGGACGTACAGTGACCATCCTGTGGATCTTCTAATAGAAGCCCAGTATGAAGATTGTTAAACACTGCGTTCTCAAAATAACCATAAGTATAGTGACTGATGATACCAAGTCCATTCCCGTTGCCCTGAAATACACTATCTGAAATCCGGGTCTCAGCATTGGGGACGATATGCCTTATTCCAATACCATCTCCATTAATATGAAAGATGCTATTGTTGATTTCTAAATAATGCCATGTCTGTACTGCCATGCTCGAATCATTTATTTCGAAGCTGCTGTCGTCTATAATAACTCTGCCGTTGATATTAAGCCCAAGGTGGGTGCCGTTCGTCTGAAAAACGACGTTGTTTAAGTTCATAGTTGATTGAATCGGAAAACTAGGGTGAGGGCCAAGGTCGGTGCTGAAATGGACATATCGGGCGTCAGGCGGGACCATATCGCGAATTTGTAGATTTTCAAGGGAAATTACAGATCCGAACAACTCGTAGGATTGATCTTCGCGTGAATACTCAATGATTGTCTCCGCAGGACCGCTTCCCACAACACGAATTTTTTTGAATTCGATTCTGATCGGGCCATCGAAGTCTTCTCCACTGGCCGGATACACCCCGGGAGAGATTTGTATTATTGTCTCAGCCCTATAAACAGGAAAACCACGTGGGTCGCCCGCGCGGGGGCCACGACCGGCTCGAACTCGCAATAACGCAGCCCCCAGGGTTCTACAGGCAGTTCTCTGAGAAGAGCAGGAGTTTGCGTCATTGCCTGCCTCTGAGAGATACAAGGTTGTTGGATCGAATTCATCCGCAACTTCCTCCACGGACCAACTGCACCCGGATAACACGGAAATAGATAATAATATCAGAGAGGCTATTAATACATTGCGCGCGCTGGGCACTTTGGTCATATCGAATCTCCTGCCAATTGCTGAATCCGAAGGCCGTCATCAAATCCTGACTTTTCCTTCTCTTCAATTCTAACCTTTTTAATCTTTTTTCATTTAGTGACTCATTCTGTGCTGGTAGAAATGTCACGCGATCTCTTTTAATGCTGGCGGTTCTGCAAGTAGGCGCCCGCCGATTAATGTTAGCAAAAACTTATCCCTTTCGTTATTTTTACAGAGTGACCTCCCTTTCGCTGGTGACGATCCCATCCTGGTCATTATAAATAAGATTCCCCGGGATAAAGTCTATTCCCGCAAAATGTACCCTCATATGGGCAATGCCTGTATTCCTCTTTGCACTCTTTCTGGGATTTGTTCCGAGACCAACGATGCCTATTTCAATGCTGGAAACCAGAGCGGAATCACGAATACCTCCATGAATCAGGATGCCATTCCATTGATTTTTATGAGCGAGCGCGGCGATGTTGTCGCCAAGCAGTGCGCATCGTAATGAACCGCCGCCATCCACGACCAAAACCTTGCCATTGCCATGCTTCTCGTCGCGTAAGAAACTATTGTTCTCGTAACATTTAACTGTTTCGATCTTGCCAAAAAAGCTCATTTTTCGCCCGAAATGTTTGAGCCCGATCAGGTCGGCAACCTGCACCTGATCTCCATATTCGTCGCATATATCGGTTGTTTTCGTGGATATACTCTTATGCCCCATTCATTCTGTGGTTAACAGAATAGCGCAGCACTTCCACGGCCGAGGGTCTCCAGTTCTGCTTTTCAATACTCATTGTCTATCTCACCGTGCCGCGTGCCGCGACCTTCCAGGTGACCTCCACCTGATCGCCGCGCACGCCAACGACTTCATCGAACAAGTTTGTTACTGTGCAACAATGGTTGGGAATAATGGTCAGGCGTTCGCCGATCTCAGGCTTATGCTCGCCTGCCGAAAAATCGACATGCCCGTGCTCCTCAGTCAACGCGTAAATCTTTGCTTCAGGGTATTCGCAGATATAGCCATATCCATCCAGGCCATGCAAGTCCATTGATAATGATTTACTGCCTGCGTCAACGATACCACGGTCCACTGTTGGCCGGCTGACGACGGTTGTAAAGACGCGCAGCGCGCAGGTGTCCATTGTTACCGCGCCGGAGCGGAGCGTTAGCCGATCGCCATAAACATAGATACCTGCCCTGTGTTCGGTCAATTCAGGATGCCTGTGTGCATCCCACAAGTTGGGCGTTCCGCCGCCACTGACGCGTTCGACCTTGATGTGGTCGTTCTCCAACATCAAGCGCGTCTCGCTTACAAAGGTATCCAAATTTTTCTCGGTAGGATAGGTCATCAGTCCTCCGAAATGAAGGCCGGGCAGCTGTGCGATCAAACGCGCCAGCTGCGCGGCTTGTGGAGGTGATTGAACGCCACAACGTCCCGCGCCGGTGTCACATTCAACCAGGACAGTCAGTATCAATCGCTCACGCTCTGCGGCATCGGAAAGGCCGCTCACAACAAAATCTGAATCCGCTGTAACGCTGACGGTAATTCGTTTCGCAAGCGCCATGAGCTTTGCGAGCTTGCTTTCGCCGATAATGTTATAGGGGATGAAAATATCTTTGAAGCCGGCATCCGCCATGACCTCCGCTTCGCTGATTTTCTGACAGGTGATCCCCACGGCCCCCGCGTCCATTTGCATTTTCGCGATGGCCGGGATCTTATGGGTCTTGATATGCGGGCGATTGGCAATTTTGTGTTCGTCGAGATAGGCTTGTAATCTTGAAATATTGGCTTCAAGCCGGTCAAGATCGACAACCGGTACCGGGGTCTCCAGTTCATCAACATGCATGAGGGATTACTCCTCGCCACCGTGGGTAGTGGCATCGATCTCAACCAGGATGCCCTTCAACTGACTGCTTACCGTGGTACGCGCCGGCTTGGGGTCTGGAAAGTAGCCGGCGTAAACTTTGTTGTATCTGTCAAAGCGAAACAAATCACTTAAGTGCGCGCTGACCTTGACCACATCTGCCAGCGTTGCTCCACCTGCCGCGAGAATGGCTTTAATGTTCTCGAGTGTGCGCGCCGTTTGGTCCTCGATTTGCAGCCGGTGTTGGGCTGCGATGTGAGCGTGATGACAGGCTCTCTGTCCCTTCACGTTTTCCACTTTCAAGCCTTCTCTTGTGAACGTCCGGCAGGCCGAAGAATCATCACCGGAATCTCGCGTGCGAGCATGGCCTGAAATCGCTTAGCCCTCCGAAAGCGCGGAATGAGTCGGACGCGCTCTGATGGACTCGCTTCGTCTGCAACAACCTCGATCTTACGCCACCCGATTTGGGCGGTTGCGCGCGGGTTACTTTTCAGATTTAGATACCAGGCCGGATGATTGGTTTTGGCGATGCCAGTCGCGTTTACCACCAAGTTATGTCCGTCCCGCATAAAGATCATCCCGCTATGGCGCTGCTTTCCCGTTTTGCGTCCTGTTGTAGTCGGCACGAGCACGGAAACGCCGTGGGGTTTAGCCGGCAAAAAGGCCAGTCCGCCCGTAAAGCGATACATGGTTAGGCCGAAGCCGTTGAGCAGCTTGGTTGGTAGCGGAAGATTGAGGAACTGAATGATTTTCGGCGCAGTGCTTTGGATGCTCAAGAGTCTTAGCTCGTTACCGCGATGCCTGTGACGAACTGCCGATTAGAAATCTTTGGCATCATCCGACCGGCTTGCGAGTCGTCGGGCGTGCCATGTCCTGCGCGGAAATATAAATTGGGCGAGATGGTTACGTGTCCATGCCGCGCGAACTTGAGTCGTCTCGCGATACCATTGATCCCAGCCCGGCATGTGATGTGCCAGCACCATTGCAGGATATGGACCGGGTCCCAGCGGGCGCGCGAGATAAGCGTTGATCGTGTCACCATTCGCGCCGGTCATCATAACGGTCTCCGGCAGCAAGCCTTCGCATATGTTGGTTTGATACATGGGTGCGCTCGTTTTAGTATTTTGTAAAATCAAGAGGTCTGCTTGATAATCCGATTCATGTCTGTTTTACTTCTGCACGACATGATGACCAAACCCAAACGCAGCAACGGTAACGGGATGGTAATCAAACCCCAAACCTTCGACTCGAAGCGTATGCTTCCCGGGCTTGAAATCGGAAATTTCGATGTACCCCCCATAGTACTGGTTTTTTGATCCTAGCGCTGAAGTGAGTCCGCGCCAAACCTCCGTACCATCAAATAGTATGCGCGCCCAGCCCCCTTGCCGAGCCTCCCAAAACTGTACTCCGATTGAAGTAAATGGAAGTTCCGTTGTGGCTTCAATCCAGTCACCGCTCCACCACAAAATGCGATAAGTGCCATATCCAATGCTATCATCGTGGTAAGCGATCTGAACTCCTTCCGGCGACGGCACATTTGCGCTGTTGGGAGCCGCAAATTTATCGGGCGGTATCGCAAAATAATAGCTGTCGCCGCCATACTCAGTAACAGTGACCGAGGATTGCCATGGCGTTTGCCCGGGTGGAGCAGTTGGGATTTCCTGGCATGCCGATGTTTCTTGTCCCTCTGCATTGCATGCAAGCCAGGATTGAGTAGTTAAATTCTTTCCTCTTAATTCAAAAGCACAACTGTCCTGTATTAAACCCAACCGCAGGGATCCGTTTTCCAACTTCCATTCATATTCTCCGAGTTCATGCGGGCAAATAGGATCGTTGAAGATCTGTAGCCGGTTAGCGGATATCGTGAACGAGGCGATGCTTTTCCAATTCGTGATCTCATAATAAATCCGTGCCACGCCCCTATCAAATTGAAGTTTCCATATTCCTCCAGCAGGACGGTAATCTGCGCAGCGGAAACACGCCCACCACTGTGGCGCAGACTGATCTACTTTCCCATAGATCCCGTCAATTGAACTTTGAATCGGCTCTGCCAACGGAAAATCATAGGCAGATGGTGCCGCGCTCAACAAGGCCTCCCAAACACTGGTTGCAATTGCCGTTGAAGGAATTGTTGATGGAACAATCGTTGTTGGAAGGGGAGTCACTAGCGGCGATGGAGTAGCAGCTCGGTCAGCTCCACATGCCACGACGCTCAGGGCAAGAACCAAGGTAATTGCGAACACAACTGCGGTATTGCGGTTCATATCATCCTCCTTGAAACTATAGTTCGGATGCTGCTAACTGGGCGAACGGGACAATGCCTGGGCGTAGTATAAGCCCAATTTAGCAGGGAGAAAGCCCTGATCTATCCACTGAACGCGGATCGCAGCGCTTGAGAGATTGAGTATGCTCATAATAATTTTCATTATTCACTTTGAGGAAAGAGCACAGATCAACAACTTTTATCGCCGACAAGCAAATCCAGGCAGCGTCTCAACGGCCTTTCACATGGTTTTGCCTCGAAGGCTTGTGCAATCTCAGCCGCAGCAGGAGAAAAATAAACGAAAACCTCGCAGTGCAGGCGGCCTTCTGAATCGTGTCGAGTGAGGATGGGCATGTCTGCTATGTTACCGGGAGATTCAATAAGAGGCAGAAAGGCCTCTCGAATTGGGTCAGATGGCTGAGCCGCCATGATCGCATCGCCAGGTCCTTTAAAGAACTAGGTGCCCATAATGCATTTTACATCGGATATCTCGCATTTGCATAAAATTTCCCATTTCAGTTTACAATTTCCTTATGGCCCAACCTCTCGCCCTGGTCACCGGCGGCGCACATCGGCTCGGCAAGGCTTTTGCCTTATCCCTCGCACGCACGGGATATGATCTACTTCTGCATTATCACTCCGCCGAGGAACAGGCGCAACAAACAAAAAGTGAAATTGAGTCCATCGGCGTGAAAGTACATCTTTTCAAGGCCGACTTAACCCAACCCGACCAAATCCGAGCTTTACTCTCAAATATCGATTCCGACCTTCGACCTTCGAACTTCAACCTGCTTGTAAATTCTGCCGCGATCATGCCTGTTGGGAATCCGCGTGAACTTTCATTGCAGGCTTGGGACAGCGCCTTGGATCTTAACCTGCGCGCGCCATTCCTGCTGGCACAAGAAGCCGCGAAACGAATGACGGAAGGCGGACTGATCGTCAACATCACGGATATCGGCGCGCAAAAAGCCTGGAGTCGGTATCCATCTTATACAGTCAGCAAGTCCGCGCTGGAGTCGCTGACGAAATTGCTTGCGCGTGCCCTCGCGCCGAAGATCCGAGTCAACGCGATCGCGCCTGGCCTTGTGCTTCCATCGGATGTCGTTACAAAAGAGCAATGGCATAAACTTGTAGAACGCCTGCCGCTTAAACGTGCCGCTACTCTTGAAGAGATCACGTCCGCTCTCGAATTTCTCATCAAAAACGAGTATATTACTGGCCAGACCATTGTTGTAGATGGTGGTTATTCCTTAATATAAAACATATTGTGTCATTCTGCCTGCACCATTGCCGCAGGCACAGGTGAGCGACCAACGGCAGCGAAGAATCTCCAAGTCTAACAGCCAAGGCTCTTCGGTCGCTACGCTTCCTCAGCGTGACACACTGAAACAGGATTGAAAAATAAATCTCTATGATTCGTAATCGCACTTTCCTCACCGATATGCTCTTCAGCCTCCTGCTGATTGCGTTCACGCTTTTCTATGCGTGGCGCTATGTGGATTTTTCTATTCCACCGTTTGAAGACGCGGCCATGCTCATGCGCTACGCGCAGCATCTCGCGGGTGGTCATGGGGTTGTGTGGAACATCGGCGAGCATCCCGTAGATGGCGCGACTGATTTTCTCTTCATGGTGGTTTCCGCGGCCTTCATCAAATTGGGCTTGTCCGTTGGGCGCGTCATTCGTGGGCTGGGTTTTGCTTCGCATCTCCTTACCGTACTTATCGTCTATTGGACGAATCGCCGCCTGCACCATTCGAATATTCCCTTTTCATTATTTAGCGGACTCTATCTCGCTGTGGGCACTGGACTCTCTTATGTAGCCGCGTACTTCGGGACGCCTTTCTTTGCCCTTGCCGCCGCTTCCACCTGGGCCCTGGGCATGCTCCTCATCAAAAAAGAGAGCCCGCCCTTCTGGCTTTCCCTCGCCTTCGCTTTGAGCGGACTCGTGGCCGGGCTCATACGCCCTGAAGGAGTCATTCTCGCTTCATTGATCCTGCTTGCTGTGATCGTTATGCGCGGACTCAAGAATTCAGGTTCGATCATCGTCATCTTTGGCGTTGTCTTTCTTGTACTTGGCGGCGCGTATTTCCTGTGGAGATGGAATTACTTCGGCTATCCATTACCTAATCCGTTCTACAAAAAAGGGGATAGCGGATTGCATTGGGACTCGTTCAATAATTCCCATTTGAACACATTGCGATTGTGCCTGCCTTTTGCACTTGCGTTCATTCTTGGTTTTCGTTCGCGCGAAACGATGAAGCAAACGATTGCCTATCTCATTCCCATTCTCGGGTTTGCGTCCGCGTTTGTGCTGATCTCGGACGAAATGAATTTTGGTGCGCGCTTTCAATACGCTCTTGTGCCCATCGTGCTCATGGCGTGGACTCCACTCGTGCGTGGCGTTGGTCGAGTGGGGTTGGACGATTCTCCCAGGCTGTATCGAGACCCATCGTGGTCTGAGCAGGTCGATCGTCAGGCAAGAAACGTGTACGTCATCGCATTGATAGGTTTGTGCGCGAGTCTGGTCTATTATTCATGGTTCCAAAATTGCTTTCTCACATCCTTCCAACGGACGTGTGCATCTCCCTATGAGCGTGATGGACGTTATCAGATGGGCAAGCTGCTCGCGGAGTATCGTGATAAGGGTTATGTCATCGCCACGACGGAAGCGGGACTGGTCCCTTATTATTCGGGCTGGATCGCCATCGATACCTGGGGCTTGAACGATCAATTCATCGCGCATCATGGCAGCCTCACTACAGAATATCTTGATCAACAAAAACCAGAAATCATCATGTTCCATGATTATTACTCGCCGCTTGTTCCGCCGAAATTGACAGAAGCCAACCTGGCGCAGAGATGGTTTGGCATGACCATTACATTGAAAACTTATGCCGAAGAAAACGGTTATGTTCTGGCTGCTGTTTTTGGTGACAGCCCGTATGATACGAATTATTTTTATGTGCGTTCTGATTTTGAAGACAGCGAACGCCTGGTGGAACAGATCTCAAATATGAAAAATTATTATTGGTTCACAACAGGAAAGAAAGCGATCAATTACGCGGGTTATCCCGAACCATAGACCACGGATCATTGACCGCGGTCTAGGGTTTATTGTCCGTCGTCCTTTATCATTCAATTTTGACTGGAGACTAGCAATGTCCGAAATTGCCGAACTTGCCGAGAAACTCAAAATCGAAGGGGAGCGCTTTGTGCAATTCTTTTCCGAATTGAGTAACGCGCAATGGCAAAATGAAGTCTACACCGAAGGCACAACCTGGAGTGTGCGAAATGTGCTTTCGCATTTCATGACCTCCGAGCGCGGGCTCGTCAAACTCTTTGAGCAGATCCGTTTGGGCGGATCGGGCGCAGCGGACGATTTCTCGATTGACCGGTACAACGCCGCGCAGCAGGAAAAGACCAAGGAATTGACTCCCGCCGACTTGCTTGAACAGTACAAAACCGTTCGTGCAACTTCCATTGCATGGGTCGCGGGTTTAAAAGATGAGGAGCTCGAGATCCAAGGCCGTCATCCATTTTTGGGCGAAACTGTCATCCGCGAAATGATAAAGATGTTGTATATCCATAACCAGATCCATTACCGGGATATGAAAAAAGCTTTAAAGAATTAAACACAAAGGACACGACGTACACAAAGGAAAAGCCAAAAAGAGTCTTCTCATTGAGTAAGTCAACAAACCTTAGTGACCTTTGCCGTCTCGCACCCCGTTCGGGCCGGGAGACCCGGCGTCCGCCGGGGCGAGACGGCCGGCGTGCCGCCCGGCTTCGCGGCACGAACGGTGTGTCCTTGGTGGTTAAAAAGGATTAATATGCAGCTAGCTCCCTTCAAACTCGAACGTTACTTCGCCAAATATGAATTCAACACCGAATTCCTGTTGTGCTCCTCGGACTGTGAAGCCATGTCCATTGCGGATTTGCTCGCTTTTGAAACCGGCGCCGCCGAGAAATTTCAGGAAGCCTGGCTCGGATACACCGAATCGCAGGGAAGCCCTGCCTTGCGAAAAGAGATCTCAAAAATCTACGTGGATACCCAACCCGAAGAAATTCTCGTTCACTCCGGGGCGGGAGAGGCGATCTATCTGTTCATGCATGCGATATTGAAAGAAGACGATCATATCATCGTGCATAGCCCAAGTTATCAATCCCTGAGCGAGGTCGCAAAAGGGATCGGCTGCCAGGTCAGTCCGTGGATCGCACGTGAGCAAGACGGCTGGGCATTGGACCTGGTTGAACTGCGTCATCTGATGCGCTCTTCTACAAAAGCAATCATCATCAATACGCCGCATAACCCGACAGGCTATCTTATGTCCCGCGCGGATTTTGAAGCCGTGAATAAATTGGCACAGGAGGAAAATCTGCTCCTGTTTTCTGATGAAGTCTGTCGCGAATCTGAATATGACCCCGCGACTCGTCTCCCGGCCGCATGTGATTGGGGCGAACATGCTGTTTCGCTTGGCGTTACCTCCAAAACCTATGGACTCGCAGGTCTGCGTATCGGATGGGTCGCTACGAAGAATAGAAAAGTTTATGACAGTATCGCCGGGCTCAAAGATTACACCACCATCTGCAACTCCGCACCGAGTGAATTTCTGGCCGAAGTTGCCATGCGTCATCGCGAAAAGCTGGTGGAACGAAACTTGAATATCATAAAGAGCAACTTAACTGTCATTGACGATCTCTTTGCTCGCCATGCCGATCTATTTTCGTGGATTCGTCCACAAGCAGGCTCTATGTGCTTTCCGCGTTTACTCAATGGCGACATCCGAGACTTCTGCGATAACCTCGTGAAAAAAGCGGGCGTTTTGCTCCTGCCAGGCTCGATGTATGATGATTCTCGAAATCATTTTAGACTTGGCTTGGGAAGGAAGAATCTCCCGCAAGCCGTTCAAAGACTTGAAGAGTATTTGAAGAAATTTTAACCTTTGTGGTAAACAGAAATGTTCCGTCACATCCTGCGCCTCTCCCGCCCTCTCCACCTTCTTCTCGCCGCGCTGACTTATGTGCTTGGCGCGAGCATTCCTGCATATCTCGGTAAATCATTCGATAACAGTACTTTCTGGCTCGGGCTTGCCTGGGTGCTTCTCGCGCAGTTGAGCATGTCTTTGCTGGCCGAAGTCTTTCGACCTGAAAATGAACCCATTCTCGAAAACGAAACGCGGCAACAAAGACGGTTCGTTCATAATAGCGCACTTTATATTTCGCTCGCGGCGCTAACTGTTTTCACAGTGATCGGGTTCATGCTCTATCTCGATCGCAATTTAACTCTCTCCGCATTCTACTTTCTACTCCTTTCGCTTATTCTCATTCTGGCTTACTCCACCCCTCCTGTGCGCCTGCTGAATCGTGGCTTGGGCGAACTGACTCTCGCCGCCCATATCGCTTATGTGATTCCATCGATCGGCTTTCTCCTGCGCGCGGGTGAAAATCATCTACTACTCACTGTCATCGTCATTCCACTCACTGTGCTTGCGCTCGCATATTTCCTGATCCTGAACTTTCCCTCTTTCGCCTCTGACCAAAAATATCAACGCAACACACTTCTTCGCCGTCTCACTTGGGAGCGCGCCGTGCCATTGCATCACAGTCTGCTTATTTTTGCTTATATCCTGTTCGCGGCCGCGCCACTTTTTGGTTTTTCATTCCGCCTGCTCTGGCCGGCCTTTCTCACGCTTCCCTTTGCGATCTTTCAGATCATTCAACTGCGTGCCATCACTCAAGGCAACCCTCCGCATTGGCCTCTCCTCACCTCAACTGCCCTTTCAGTCTTTGGACTCACAACTTATTTCTTGACCCTCACCTTCTGGCTTAGGTAAACTCAACACCTGACACCCACGCATGCCTGAATTTTTGACACTCCTGCCTCCGGACGACGCGCGTGAACTTTTGCTCTCTCATCTCGCGGGACCTCTAGCCGACTCTGAATCATTGAACGTCCTCCACGCTTTAGGCCGCATTACCGCGTTTGACAGTTTCGCGCCACACCCATTACCTGAATTCCCA
>CAZSVR010000038.1:0-10864 GCA_964610295.1 uncultured Anaerolineaceae bacterium | reverse complement strand
GCACCACTGTGGACGGTTACGCCGTCCGTGCAAAAGATACCTTCGGTGCGAGTGACTCCCTGCCCGCGTATCTGACATTCGTCGGCGAAGTGCCAATGGGAGAATCACCTGCTTTTGATCTCGGGGTGGGTCAATGCGCGTTGACCCACACTGGCGGCATGCTGCCGAAAGGTGCGGACGCGGTTGTTATGTTGGAATACACACAAGCCATCGCTTCTTCGAGGCTGAGCCCCGAAGAGAACAGAGTTAAGGAAATCGAAATCTTCAAATCTGTTGCGGATGGCGAGAACGTCATCCACGTTGGGGAGGATGTGGCTCAGGGACAATTGATCCTGCCCGCAGGGAGTGTGATTCGTCCTGCCGAGATCGGCGGGTTGATGGCCTTGGGCATTTTATCTTTGCGCGTAGCCAGAAAACCTTGGGTGGGCATCATTTCAACCGGCGATGAAGTGATCGATCCTTCGCGATTGCCCGGACCCGGCCAGGTGCGCGATGTCAATTCATACACACTCGGCGCGCTCGTCGAAAAAACGGGGGGCATCGCGATTCGCTATGGGATATTTGGCGACAGGTCCGAGATCCTAAAGGAAGCGGCCGCGAAAGCGCTCTCCGAATGTGACGTGGTGATCATCACCGCAGGCTCGTCCGCATCCACGCGCGATATGACCGCCGAAGTGATCCGCACATTGGGCGAACCGGGTGTGCTGGTGCATGGGATCAACACACGACCCGGCAAGCCAACGATTTTGGGAGTATGCGCTGGCAAAGCCGTGATCGGCTTACCGGGCAACCCGGTCAGCGCCTTGGTGAATGGGTATTTGTTCGTCATCCCAGTGATCGAGAAATTATTGGGTGCATTACCAAAGCCGAAGGCTACGATCCGGGCCAAACTGACGATCAATCTACCTTCTCAGGCCGGCCGTGAAGATTGGTGGCCGGTTCGCCTCGTGCCCCCCTCTCCTTCCAGGAGAGGGGGCTGGGGTGAGGTCAAAGCCGAACCCATCTTCGGCAAAAGCAATTTGATCTTCACTCTCGTAGCTGCAGACGGCCTTTTGCGAATTTCACCCGACGCAACAGGTTTAAGCGCGGGCGAAGTTGTGGAAGTGGTATTGATCTAAAATGGAATTCAAACGCGATGGTTTCGTGATCTCTGACGATGCTTCCCGCCTCGATTTGACTGCGATCTGTGATTTTCTCTCGCGGGCTTATTGGGCGAGCCAGCGCAAGAGGCAAACAATCGAACGATCCATTAAACACTCATTGAATTTTGGTGTATATGACGGTGAAAAGCAAATTGGCTTTGCGCGCGTCGTTACAGATTACGCAGTTTTTGCATACGTGTGTGATGTCTTCATCCACGAAGATTATCGAGGCCGTGCGCTCGGCAAATGGATGATGAAATCCATGATGTCTCACCCCGAATTGCAGGGACTGCGCCGCTGGTGCCTTGTCACACGCGATGCGCATGGGCTTTATGGTCAATTTGGTTTTACGGAGCTCAATGATCCATCTGGCTGGATGGAAAAGTTTGACCCGCCGGCCTAATCTCTAACCTTAATTTCTAATTACCAATTACCATGTTTCTTTCTTCGCTCTCACAACCTCACCAACTCTTCCTCGACGGCGCCACCGGTACGGAACTCAATCGTCGCGGGGTGGAGACGGGCCTGCCTCTTTGGTCCGCGAACGCACTCCTCAATGGGAGAGACTCGCAAATCCTAAAACAGATCCACATCGATTATTTGCGCGCAGGTGCGGATATCATCACCACGAACACCTTCCGCACCCATCGCCGAGCGCTGATCCCAAGCGGCAACGCGGATCGTGCTCTTGAATTCACGCGGCGCGCCGTCGATATTGCCCGCGACGCAATTGCAAATGTGAAATCTGAATCCCCAAAATTTGTGGCTGGCTCGATCTCCACACTCGAAGATTGTTATCGCCCGGATTTAGTCCCGCCCGATGATGAACTACGCGCAGAGCATTCTGAAAGAATTCATCACCTTGTTGAATGTAATGTGGATTTGATCCTGATCGAAACCATCAACACCATTCGAGAGGCCGTCGTCATTGCAAAACTTGCCTCCATTACTGGCACACCTGTTGTCGTTAGTTTTGTATGCAACAAAACTGGAAGACTCCTCTCAGGGGAATCTGTCACGGAAGCGGCGGGTGAATTGCTCCCCCTTGGAGTTGCCGCCATCGGTGTGAACTGCGCACCGACTCCGGACCTCGCAATACCTCTTGAACAATTACAAATTGCGTGTGGCGAGGATTTCCCGTTGATTGCTTATGGCAATATTGGTTATGCGGACGATGAAGTTGGTTGGGTCAACACGGATTCAGAGGATCCAAAAGCATATTGTAGCCACGCGGTCCATTGGCCTGCAAAAATTGTCGGGGGATGTTGCGGCACTACCCCAGCCCATATTAAGCAGCTAAAATCGACTCTTTCGCTTTGTACAAATTAGTGATATTTGCCAATAAAGGATCAATCATTCATGCTTGCTGAACTCTTCGATAAACCGGTTGGTTTCTTCCTGCTTATTATGACCATCATCTTGATCACGCCTCTTCTCTCAGAGCGCGTGAGATTACCCGGCATAATCGGTATCATCATTGGTGGTATGCTGATCGGCCCGCATGGATTTGGCCTCATGCCGGACGGCGATCGAATTCAGTTTCTTTCGACGATTGGTCTCGTCTATCTCATGTTCAGCGCCGGCCTCGAAGTGGATATCAACCAGTTCATGCGCGTGCGTTCCCGCGCACTGGTTTTCGGCCTGATCACATTTATATTTCCCCAACTGATGGGTACCGGGCTTGGTTATATTCTCGGCCTGGATTGGCTCGGCATGATCCTGCTTGGTTCCGCGTTTGCTTCTCACACCCTGCTTGCATTTCCCATTCTGACAAAATTAGGAGTGGCGCGCAACGAAGCCGTCGCGGTCACCACAGGCGCCACCGTGCTGACGGATATCGGTGCGTTCATTGTCCTCGCAGTTGTGCTTGGCGCGCGATCCGGCGGGGGTGTCAGCGTTGGATACTTTGTGCAACTCCTTGTTCTGCTTGCGATCTTCACGGCTGCGATCATCTTCGGATTACCTCGGCTCGGCAAAATTATCTTTCAAAAACTTAGTGGCCGCGCGGTTGAATTTCAATTCGTGATCGTCGCACTTTTTGTGGCTGCGTTCACCGCTGAGCTCATTGGCGTGCATGAAGTGGTCGGCGCGTTCCTCGCGGGTCTCGCCATTAACTCCACGCTCCCGCGCCACAGCCCTGTCACAGGCCATGTACTTTTCATTGGCGAATCTTTTTTTATTCCTATCTTTCTGCTTTACAGTGGCCTGATCACCGATCCACTTTCTTTTCTCAAGAGTCCGCAAACGATCATGGTCGCGATCGGCGTCACCATTGTGGCCTATGTTTCCAAATTTATCGCGGCGTGGATCACCGCACGGATCTACAAATACACCAAATCTGAATTCTGGACGGTTTATGGACTTTCCCACGCACAAGCCGCGGTCACGATCCCAACTTTGGTGATTGGTTTGAAAACCGGACTTTTTGACTCCACACTTTTCAATGCAGCCATCTTGATGATCCTGCTCACCTCGATCAGCTCTCCTCTGCTCGTCCAGCGCTTCGCTCCAAACCTGCAAACTGCTGAGGCAGAAGACAAACCGCTACTCCTCTTCGGGCGGATTCTGGTGCCTGTCGCCGAATCGAAAGATTCTGAAGGACTCATCTTGCTGGCGAGCTTGCTGGCGCGTGCATCCAGGGGAAAAGTGTTATGTGTAAGCGTTGCACAGGGTGTGGGTCTGAACAGAGATAGCAGTTTCACAATCCACAAAGAATTGCTTCGACGGATCCCCGAATTGTTGAATGACCCCGAGACCGAAATTGAACTGATCCCGCGCCTGGCCTCCTCGCATGCGCAGGGCATCCTGCAGACCGCATACGAAAAGAACGCATCACTGATCCTCATGGGTTGGCGCGGGAAAAGTACTTTGCGGGAGAACGTGCTTGGCTCCGTTCTCGATGAAGTCATTTGGGGTTCAGATACACCTGTGATGGTGGGAAAACTTCCCCTGCCGTTAAACAGTATGCAACGGGTCGTATTTATGGTCCCGGCGAAAACTGTCCCGCCAATTATTCTGCGCCGTATGCTTGAAGCGAATCTTACGCTTGCAAAGGCATTGAACGTGAATCTGATCGTCCGCGCAGATTCAAGCTATCTCCAGACCTTTGAAGCCTTGCTTGCAGCAACCGTGTCTGATCATCCGATTGAACTGGAAATGCTTGCAGGTCATCTTAGACCGGAAAAATTGGAACATGAAGCCGTGAGCAGTTTGGTTGTTTTGCCGGGCTTCGGTTCCCGTAAACGAGTAGCCGATACTTTGGGTCATTTACCCGAACAACTCGTAAAGACCTTTGACGGCAATATGGCAGTTTTACATTTTGATAAATAATCAATCAGGTTCGCTTGAGGGCTTAGCGCTCATCCGAGCAAATCTACAACTCGACCCTCTTCCCAACCCCTTGCGCAATCGCTTTCTCATACACCAAATTCGCAGCCACGAGATCTTGCATGGCGTGTCCCATGGACTTGTATACCGTCGTCTCTTTATCAGACTTTCTTGCGGGTTTGTGTTTCAGTAAAACTTCCCCGAGCTCTGTCCCAAACTCTGGACTTAATCCTTGCAGCTCCGCGCTTCCAACCGGCGGAGCTTCAAAGGCGTACCTTGTTTCCACGAAGAGATTGCTATTTTCGATAATATCCCGCGGGATTTCTCCGCCGGGGGGACGATAGCCTACAGATGAAATATGGACTCCCTCTTTTAACCAATCCGCCTGGATAACTGGCTCAGGCGATGATGTGCACAGACACACGGCGTCAGCGTTGATCACGGCCTGTTGTATTGAATCAGCTGCAAAGGCGCGTGAGTCACGGGGGACTAAAGTCCGGGCGTGGACAATATCCCTCGAAGCGATCCGGATTTCCTGGACGCCCGTCAGAGTCCCGATCATTCTTAAATGAGCCTGACCTTGCACGCCTGCGCCAATGATCGCGATCGATCTTAATTCTTTACGCGCAAGAAGATTGATCGAAAGGATCGCGCCTGCTGCGGTCCTTAACGCGGTGATATATTCTCCATCCATGATAGCGATCGGCGTGCCCGTTTCGGAGTCGAAGAGAGTAATAATGGCTTGATGACCCGGGAGATTGAGTTTGTGATTTTCGTGAAAGACAGAAACGAGTTTTACAGATATGTGATGATCCGGCAAATACGCGGGCATGCCGAGCAGAATGCCTTGGGGCGCGGAGACCTGGTTGCGCGGCGGCACATTCATCTCTCCCGTGCTGAGTGATTTGAATCCTTTTTCAAGTTCTAGGAGGAGTTCTTGCGGGTCGAGCAGTTTTTCGATTTCTTCGCGGGTGAGGATGAGCATGTGAATTCCTTGTGGAGTGCGTCGCACCTAACTAAATGAGGAGAATCAAATCGAGCGGATTCTTCTGTTTAATCAGAATGATACAACCGCTGAGGTCCGAGGCACCCTTATGTTACCAAATATCTCCAACCGTAAACCCGTTTGGGAATGGGTCGCTTGGATCAACGACGAATTGGTTGATCGCAGTAATCCACGCGGTGCCGCCAATGGTGGGCACCACAGCTTTGTATGGGCCTACTTGCGTCTCTTCGATGAGGCGGCCTGTGAATATTGTGCCAAGAATGCCTTCGTGATAAAAATCCTGATCGAGACCGAGCTGGCCGCGCGCGTACAGCGTTGCCATTTTTGCACATGTGCCGGTGCCGCAAGGGGAGCGGTCGATCACGCCTGACCATGTGGATGGTTTGTCCCAATCGAGTTTGCCTGTTGAAACAGTGACCACGTTTTTGCGATGTGCCTTTCGGTCCGTGGGCGGCGCGGAAAGTTGCGCGATGGTGGGACCTGTGATCTCCGGGTTTTCCGGATGCACCACGGGATATTGTTCCTGCGTCGCGGCTTTGACCATTTCACTGATGCGCGTGATATCGCGGCCCTCGTCGGGTGTGAGTTTGAGTCCAAACTGTGCCGCGTCGGCGATGACGTAGAACATGCCGCCCCAGGCCACATCCACAGTCGCCGTGCCAAGATGGGGGACCTCGACTTTCACGTCAAGATGAACTCCGAAGGCAGGGACATTCTTGAACGTGACCTGTGTTACTTTTCCATCTTTGCATTCTGCGCGGATGCCAACCAACCCTGCAGGCGCTTCAAGGATAAATTCAGTAACGGGTTCTTTCATTGGAAGCATGCCCGTTTCTAAAAGCGTCGTCGCCACACAAATGGCATTCGTCCCGGACATGGGCGGATATTCCATCTGCTCCATGATGATAAAGCCCGCGTCTGCTTCAGGATCTGTCGCTGGGAGAATCAAATTGCAGCACAGAGCAGGATACCCGCGCGGTTCACGCAACATTCTCAAACGAATATCATCGTGATTCTTCTCAAAATATTTCATCTTCTCGAACATGGTCTTGCCCGGCACGTCGAGAACTCCGCCGGTAATGACGCGGCCGGGTTCGCCGCAAGCATGCAGGTCAACAGCAGTGATCATGTTGGTCAGGCGCATTAAAGGCTCCTTATTTTATTCCGTCATTGCGAGGCTGTGTTCTTCCGCCGAAGCAATCCCAGCATGGGAAGGTGATTTGCTTGCGGTGAGCAAGATTGCTCATCTGCCTCACCACTCATCAGGGGCTTGTTCCGCGGTCATCCAGCATGAGGATGAGTCGAAGGGGTTCCGCTTCCCATCCACGCACTTTGCCTCTGATGGTGATGAGCGCGACCTTGATGCTCGATGTGCCCAGGTCTACGAAGAGCATGATGGGTCCCGTCATAATATTTCCAGCGATCTAAAATGGCGATTCGTCATCGTCTGTTTCGGTCTAATCTGACTCTGCGTCATCAGAATCGTCATAAAAAGGATCGTCGTCTCCTCCAGTTGCCCAGTCTTGGTCTGCCCAATCAATGACGTTTCCTCCGCTCTCGGGATAGTACGGACTGACCAAATAATTCATGCCATGTTCCCAGGTTACACGGAATTCCCTGACGATGAACGTTTTATCCGCATGCAGATCGAAGAACACGTCGGTTAGTTTTGGAACGGGTGAAAATGGATATAAGTGTTCGAGGACAAGATCCCTATCTTCGTCGGGAATGATGAACTCCTCGACGCTGGTTCCGTTTGCAAGAACCAGGGGCTGTGTGGGATAGGGTAATCTATCTTCGATGGGTAGGTCGTCGGTCATTTTTTTTGTCTCACTATTAAAGAGTAGGTTATTTCTATCGCTGCCACGGAAGCTTTTCCAGATCCACATTGCCTCCGCTTAAGATCACACCAATTTTAAGCCCGCTCAGATCAATTCTCCCTTCCCATAATACACCAATCGCCACAGCGGATGAAGGTTCGATAATGATCTTCGTTCGTTCCCAAACATATTTCATGGATTCGATGATACCCGCTTCGCTGACGGTGACAATTTGCTCGACTAGTTGTTGAATTATGGGAAAGGTCAACTTGCCAAGGGAGGTCAATAAGCCATCTGCAATCGTTTTTGGATTTGTTGAAGGAATGATCTCACCTGCCTTCATCGAACGAAATGCGTCGTCTGCCATTTCAGGTTCGCCACCAATGACGCGGATTCCTTTCCTTAATTCTGTCGCCGCGAGGCATGTTCCACTTAATAATCCACCGCCGCCTACAGGCGTGATGATCACATCCAAATCAGGGACATCCTCCAGCAGTTCCAACGCCGCTGTCCCTTGACCGGCGATCACACGTTCATCATCATACGGATGAACAATGCTTGCGCCTGTCTCTTGCGTCACTTTTGCAAGCGTGGACTCGCGCGCTTCAAGAGTCGGTTCGCAAAAAGTGATTTGTCCGCCATAGCCAGCGACCGCGGCTTTCTTTACCGCGGGTGCATTGTCCGGCATGACGATATAGGCAGGGATCCCGCGTAACTTCGCCGATAGTGCCAGGGCCTGGGCATGATTCCCTGAGGAATGTGTGGATACGCCGCCAGCGGCTTCCTGATCAGTTAATGAAAACACCGCGTTACACGCCCCGCGAAATTTGAACGCGCCCACCTTTTGCAAATTCTCGCATTTGAGAAATACCTGCGCGTCTACTTTTCGACTCAGGCCATCGTTTGTCAAGACAGGCGTGCGGTGTGCATAGGGTTTGATCCGTTGCGCGGCTGCGCGGATGTCATTCAGGGTTGGTGGCATGAAATTTCCTGATAATTTACTAAAGCGCGCGAAGGCTTTCTCGGGCTTTTCTCTTTTCAATGGAAGGTCTCATTGCCCCTTCGAGCCGATTCATGCCAATCTCAAGAATGCAAAAGTCCTCGGCCTGCATTTTTGCGTAATCGTAATTTGAGGGCATGATCGCAAAGAGATCTTGTCCTTTAACGCGCGCCGAGATGTTACCCTCTGTTGCTTTCAGGTAGCCGCGTTGCAAGAGGGTATGACAGGTCGCGACGACTTGTTGTTTATAGGTTTGATATACAGACATGCAGGAAATCCTTTTAACTGTTCGTTTTGTATTCGATCGAAAAAGCAGGGAAAGCGACCCCTGAGATCGAAACAGTGATCGGGTGGCTGATGATCCCGGAGTTGGGGGCGAGGCGTTCGATAGCATCTGCACCCACGAAAATTTCACCAGCGGATGTCAGATCCTCGCCCATTTTACAGGCGCGGTTGATCGCGTCCCCAAAACAGTCTTCCGCTCCGATCATCAGGATCTTTCCATAGTCGATCCCGCAGGAGATATGGATATCCAGCTCGTCATCCGTGATCAGGTTGGACTCATCGAAGGCACGCTGCATCGAGATGGCTGCCTGGATGGCGGAATATGTATCGGGAAAAACCGCAAAACAATTATCCGCTTCGAATTTGACAAAGGTGCCCTTATACTTTTTTACGATGGGTTCGACGGTTAATTGCATCCTGCGGACCATCGACATGTAATGCACGATGCCGTACCTGCGCGTGAGAAGCGAGAATCCGGACATATCCAATACGAAGACTGTACGCTCGGCGCCATATTCCTTCCAGATGATGTCCTCCAGCTGTTTGCGTTTCTCTGGTTCTGTTTCCTGTGAGTATCGCAGGAGCAATTCCTGAAAGTGTGCTGAGATTTTTACATCCATGGAAGTCACTCTGTTTCTCCCGCCCGCTTCAAAATTTCTTGAATTAGATCTTCTGAAACAAAGAATCCCACTTCAGTTTGTAAAGATTTTATTGTTAATTTTAGTGAATTGATTTTACGATCTTTCTTTGCGCGTAAAAGAATACCCAAAACTCCAATAGGTTGGAGTCCCATCGCGCGGGCCTTGGCGCGTCCATCATGTTCGTCAAGAAGAATAATTTGGGATATTGTTTCTAATGCGAGTGCAATGGCTTCAGCTTCCCCATAATCCAGTTCCATTGCGAGCGCTTGAATGAGGTGGGTGTTTTGCACCGATTGAACTTTTAGCCAGCCTTCGGTCAATGCCTCGCGTATTGCTTTTGCGCCGCGAAAATCAGTTTCGATTTTTAATTCAGCTTGCACTGCGTCTGGAATCAAAATTTCCCCAAATTGCTCACGTGCAAGTTGCAGATGATCTATTGCGGCTAAAGCCAGAATCGGCGAAGTGTTACTGACCACTGCCATATGCGAGGTCTTCCTGTAGATCGTCTTGTTCGTAATGACGTGGAAGGTTACGCTTGCCTAATAGCAGGCCAAATTCTAATTTGGTCATCTCAACAAATTCTCGCGCTTTCCCAAACGATAGGATACCTTGCGCATACAGGCTAAGCGCCAATTCAACTTTCAATTGACGATGTTGTTCTGCAGGCGGCAATCGCATTGCGCGGGCAACTGAATCGGGTATTTCCAAGAAGATTGTCATATTGCGTTCCTTTCTGATTTCGATTCTATTGAAACGAAAATGTTGGTATCGAGTACGGCCCGCATTATTTCCCGTCGCGCACTGCGCGGATTTCAGCGTCAATATCTTCCTGGGTGATATTGTATTTTTTGGCAGTAGCACGGGCATCTAAAATGGCTTCATCGAATTGGCGTTCTAATTCGTCATCGTCCAATAAACTGATTTTGAGAAAACGTACAAATGCCAGCACGTCTGCGCGGCGTGCCTCTGGCAAGCTGGAAACTTCACGGAGGAGAATTTGTTCAAAAGTAGTCATAGCTCACCTCTTACGTTAATTATACCCTCTGCTATTCTCTACTCACTATTCACTACTTTCTACTCTCTATCTCCTGATCGTCGATTCCCGTTCAGGCCCGACACCGATCCACTTCACCGGCGCGCCAGCTGACTCTTCGATCAGCTTTACATAACCCTGAGCATTCTGCGGCAACTGATCAAAACTCCTGGCCTTGCTGATATCTTCCTGCCAGCCCCTTGCCTTCTTGTAAACCAATTCCACTTCAGCCAATCCATACGCGTCTACATCTGCGTAGCGAATAGCTTTGCCGTTCAACTTATATCCCATGCAGACCTGGATTTCATCCAATCCGCTGAGAACATCCAACTTTGTCAAACATAATTCTGTCACGCCGCTCAATTCGACGGCGGTCCGCACGATCTCCAGGTCAAGCCAGCCGACTCGCCGGATGCGTCCTGTCGTCGCCGCGACTTCGGCGAATTGTTGATACACTTCGCTGGATGTATCGTGAATTTCCGTGGGCAACGGTCCTGCGCCGACGCGCGTAGTATACGCTTTGGTGACTCCCACTACATTCGTGATATAGCGCGGTGGGATCCCGAGTCCCGCGGCGGCCGCGGCAGGAATTGTCGTCGAAGCCGTCACG